>NZ_QGTF01000005.1:275454-363230 GCF_003182025.1 Nocardiopsis sp. L17-MgMaSL7
ACCTGCCCTCCGTACGCCGGGACGACCACGCACACCGACAGGTCCGGCTCCCACTCCCCCAGCGGCGGCGGTTCCAGCACCGAGTAGTCGTTGCGGCGGATGAACGGACGGGGCGTCGACGGCGCCTCCGCCGGACCGCCCTGGACAAGTGTCATCGGTCGCTCCCAGCTGTCGGAGAGTCGGGTGTCGTCGTCTCGGTCGTCGGTGCCGGGGCGTCCTCCGGGCTGGACTCCAGCAGTGCGCTGGGACGCCAACCGCGCCACTGGCGCAGGGGTTCGCGCAGGAAGTAGCCGGAGGTCTCACGCCAGGTGTGGCCGGTTCCCCGGCGCCGGATGACGCATCCCAGGCCGTGGGTCCGGTAGGTGGAACCGCCCGCGTCCCGCACGTCGTCGAGGAGTCCGGCGTCCTCGTTGACCCGTAGGGGTCGGAAGCCGCCCACCTCCTCCAGGGTGGTGCGGTCGGTGAGGATCGAGGCGCCGGTGACGTGCTGGCCGAAGACTTCGGACGGGACCAGACGCCGCACGGTCAGGCCGAGGTGCTCCAGGTGGTGGTACTCGGCCGCGCATCCCACCAGTTCGGCACCGGAGTAGCAGCGGGCCAGCACGAGGTCGGAGAGGTGATCCGGCCCGTACCAGTCGTCGTCGTCCATCTTCGCCACCAGGGTTCCGCTGGCCCGCGCGATCGCACCGTTGAGCACCGAACCGAAGACCAGGTCGCCCGGGGGTTCCCAGACCAGGAGGGATCGGCCGCCCCTCCGGTACTCCGCGATCGCGGCCGCGACGCCCGGAACGTCCACCGCGAACCCGTGCAGCGCGAGCACGACCTCCACGTCCACTCCCCGCTGACGGGCCACCTGCCGCAGCGCGAACCGCACCATCTCGGGCCGCCGTGTGCACAGCACCACCGACACCGTGGGTTCCGCCGGCACCGCAGGACCGCCCGACTCAGCGAGAAGGCGGGCCCGACCATACGAACCGTGCGCCCGCAGCGCCGCCCGCCGCAACCGGACACTGTGCTCCTCACGGAAGAGCTCGTCGGCGAGCCCCTCCTCGGGCGAGTGCGCGAGCAGGTCGTGCAGCTCCTTCCCCAGGGGGCGCGCCCAGAGCGGCGGGCGGGAACCCACGAGGGGGATGCCCGCCGCGGCCAGTCCGGCCACCGCCCGCACCGCCGCCAACGGGCCGCTGTGCCGCCCCCACTCCACCCGCACCGCGCGCAGGTCACGCAGACCCGCCACGTCCACGTCCGACACAGCGCCGTCCTCGGGAACCCGCCAACGCACGTTCCCGGCGACCAGCACCCAACGCCCACCACGCGAGACCAACCGCCCCACACGCGGAGTGGACCCCCGAGTGAAACCCATCGGGTTCACCACCCGCTCATCCACCACCGGAACATCGTCCACCGAAAGACGGGCGGCCTCGGCCGCCCGAGCCACCGCCCCCCGTCCGCCCAGGTGAAGCCAGGACGGATCGGTCGCCGACCGGTTCCGCGCACTGGTCGGCGTGGCCCAGCCGGGCCCGCGCCGATTGCCCGCCAGTCCCCGGGCGACGGCCTCCAGCACCAGTGCCGCCTCGACCGGGTCGGCGAAGGAGAACTCCCACAGCCAGCCCTGGTCCGGCAGTCGTCGTGTCCGCGAGTACAGCAGACCGGACCACTGCCCCAGCCCCGGCGGGGAGGGCAGCGGCGGGGACTGGCGCGGCGCCGTGCCCTGGACCGCGATACCGAACCCGGTCGCGGCGGGCAGCCGCTCGGCGCGCGGGACGGCGGCGCGCAGGTCCGCGGCGGTCACGGCGACGAGTACGAGCAGGTCGACCGGGGGCTTCGTCCGTCCGCCCGTTCCGCCCCCGCCCCGTCCCAGGTCGACGAGCCGGCCCCCGGTCTCCCCGGCCAGCGTCGCGGCGGTTCCGGCGGCGCCCGCGCCGGTGTGGGCGATCAGGACCGTCCGCGCGCCGTGCGCCCGTCGCGCACGGGTCAACAGCGCCTCGATCACCGGGTCGTCCCCGCGAAGCGGATCCGCTCCTCCTCCGACTCGGCCAGATCCGTCCAGGTACCGGCCAGGACGGTGGTCGGCAGGTCCTCCGGATCCGGTTCCAGGAGGGCGCTGGGCCGCCACCCCGGAAGCTGCTGTTCGCCGCACAGCCGCAGGAAGTAGCCCGCGCCGACGCCCCAGGTGTGGCCGTCCGCCTTGCGCCGCAGTACGTAGTTGCAGCCGTGCCCCCGGTGGATACGGGCGCCCATCCGCTCGATCGCCGCCAGCAGGTGCGTGTCCTCGGCGGTCGACACCCGGGCGAATCCGCCCGCCTCCTCCAGCGTCCTGCGGTCCGTCATCAGGGTGCCTCCGGCCGCCCTGTGCCACAGGGCGTCGGTCTTCCCGGCCAGACGTACCGTGCGGTCGAGGGATTCCAGGTAGACGAAGGAGACGATGCTCCCGACGAGGTCGGCCCCGGAGTAGCGGCGCGCCTCCAGCAGGTCCGAGAGGTGCTCCGGCCCGTACCAGTCGTCGTCGTCCATCTTCGCCACCAGGGTTCCGCTGGCCCGCGCGATCGCACCGTTGAGCACCGAACCGAAGACCAGGTCCTCCGGCGCCTCCCAGACCACGAGCGAGCGGCCGCCCCGCCGGAACTCCGCGACCGCTTCCGCCACCCCCGGAGCGTCCACCGCAAACCCGTGCAGGGCCAGCACGACCTCCACGCCCACGCCCCGCTGACGGGCCACCTGCCGCAGCGCGAACCGCACCATCTCCGGTCGCCGCGTGCACAGCACCACCGACACCGAGGGCTCCGCCGGCACCGCAGGACCGCCCGACTCAGCGAGGCGGCGAGCCCGACCATACGACCCGTGCGCCCGCAGCGCCGCCCGCCGCAACCGGACACTGTGCTCCTCACGCGCCTGCGGGTCCACCATCACCCGTTCCTCCACGGAGGTGAGGAGGTCCGAGAGTTCCCCGCCCAGGCACCGCGCCCATCCGGGCACCGGGCCGCTCACCAGCGGAATCCCCGCTGCAGCGAGTCCGGCCACCGCGCGTACCGCCGCCAACGGGCCGCTGTGCCGCCCCCACTCGACACGCACCGCGCGCAGGTCACGCAGACCCGCCACGTCCACGTCCGAGACGGAGCCGTCCTCGGGCACCCGCCAACGCACACCGTTCCCGGCGACCAGCACCCAACGCCCGCCACGCGAGACCAACCGGCCCACACGGGAGGTGGAGCCCCGGGTGAAACCCATCGGGTTCACCACCCGCTCGTCCACCACCGGAACGTCGTCCACCGACAGCTCCCGGATCGTCGGGCGGGCCGACAGCGCGCCGGGACGGCCCAGTACGGCCCAGGTGGGACCCGTGGCCGGAACGACGTCCGGGCTCTCCCTTCGCGGCGGGGCCTGGCCTCGCCGCCCACCCACCATCGCCTGCGCGACCGCCCGCAGGACCACCCCCGAGTCGACCGGATCGGTGAAGGCGAACGAGCACGACCACCCCCGGCCCTGGAGGCGGCCCACCTGGAAGTGGAGCAGGCCCTCCCACTGCCCCAGGCCCGGTGGGGTGGGGAGGGGCGGGCCGGTGTGCCGGGCCGAGGCGGCGACCACCACCCGAAGGTCGGCGGCCGAGGGCAGCCCCGTGCTCAGCGGGACCGCCGCACGCAGGTCCGCCGTGGTGGCCGCGAGGACCACGACGCGTTCGACCGGTTCGTCGAACTCACGCCCGCCCGCCTTCCGGAGGTCGACGACCTCCAGCCCGTCCCCGGGCCGGGCGGGGCCCGGATCGGTTCCCTCACCGATGTGGCACAGCACCAGGCGCCCCGGCCCGCGCCCCCGGAGGGCCTCGGTCAGGGCCCCTTCCCTCACGACACCGCCCGGCTGTGCACGGGGGCGGTCTTGATCACCTGTACCTCGGACAGCCGACCGCTCATCTCCGTGCGCAGCTCGGACACGGACTCGGCCACCGAGTCCAGGCGGTCGGTCAGGTCGTCTGCGCGGCCGAACATCTCGGCACGGTTCTCGCCCGCGATCTCGGCCACCTCGCGGACCTGTCGGTCGAGGCCCCGACGGAGGTGGCGGATCTGGGCGGCGGTCCGCCGTGTCTGGACCACGAGCAGTGCGACCAGGCCGGTGAGCCCGGCCAGGACCGTGATCTGCACGGCCGACCACAGGTCGACCAACCCCACGAAGAACAGCGATCCGAGTGCCGCGGAGACCGCGAGCACCGAAAGAAAGGACATGAGAACGAGACGCCGCCGCAGAAAACGCAATTCAGACCCCATTCGCGCGGAACACCGGATTTCCCGAGAACCGACCGACGAGGAATGACCACCCGCAGCCGACCCTCGGCCACGCTTACATCCGCACCACGGAGACGAAGAACCAGGCTGGCGGGCGTGTCACGATGTTTGCCAACCACAGACACACTCTTTGGACCGCATTACAAAGGAGAAAATCAATCCTCATAGCGGCATAAATAGGAAATTCATGTGACACGAAAAGAAGGGGCCGTTCCGCGCGGATATCGAATGTCGACATCCGTGCGGAACGGCCCCCGAGCCGACCGGCTCCGGTCAGTCCTCCAGGTCGATCTGGCGGGCGATCTCGGCGTCGATCTCCCCCGCGATCGACGTCAGGATCTCGTCCGGCACGGCGGAGTCCACGGTCAGGGCGATCAGCGCCTTGCCGCCCTCCTGGTCCCGGATGACCTGCATGCCAGCGATGTTGACCTCGGCGTCGCCGAGCAGCGCGCCGACCTTGCCGACGATGCCCGGGCGGTCCTCGTAGGAGAGGAACACCATGTGCTCGTCGAGGCCGATCTCCATCGTGTAGTTGTTGATCTCCACCAGCTTCTCGGACTGGCGGGGACCGGTCAGCGTGCCCGAGACCGACACCCGGGTGCCGTCCGCCAGCACACCGCGCACGGAGATCAGGTTGCGCCAGTCGGTGCTGTCGTCACTGGTGATCAGGTTGACCTCGACACCGCGCTCCTTGGCGAGCAGCGGCGCGTTCACGAAGGTCACGGTGTCCTCGACCACGTCGGTGAAGACGCCCTTGAGCGCGGCCAGCTCCAGGACCTTGACGTCGTGCTGGGCGATCTCGCCGCGCACCTCGACGTCGATCCTCGCGGCGAGCGCCCCGGCCAGCGAGGTGAACACCCGGCCGAGCTTCTCGGTGAGCGGCAGACCCGGCTTGATCTCCTCCGCGACCCCGGTGCCCTGCACGTTCACCGCGTCCGGAACGAACTCGCCGGACAGGGCCAGCTTCACCGAGCGGGCCACCTGGGTGCCCGCCTTCTCCTGCGCCTCGGCGGTGCTCGCGCCCAGGTGCGGGGCGACCACGACGTTCTCGAACTCGAACAGCGGGCTGTCCGTGGTGGGCTCCTTGGCGAACACGTCGATGCCCGCACCGGCCACGCGGCCGTCCTTGAGCGCCCGGTACAGGGCCTCCTCGTCGAGGATGCCGCCGCGCGCGGCGTTGATGACCCGCACGGAGGGCTTGACCTTGCTCAGCGCCTCGTCGCCGATCAGGCCCACCGTGTCCTTGTTCTTGGGCAGGTGGATGGTGATGAAGTCCGAGCGCTCCAGCAGCTCGTCCAGGGTCACCATCTCCACGCCGATCTGGGCGGCGCGGGCAGGCTGCACGAAGGGGTCGAAGGCGATGACCCGGGTACCGAAGGCCAGCAGGCGCTGGGCGACCAGGGCGCCGATCCGGCCGAGGCCGACCACGCCGACGACCTTCTCGTAGAGCTCCACACCCGTGTACTTGGACCGCTTCCACTCACCGTTGATGAGCGCGTTGTGGGCGGGGGCGGTGTTGCGGGCGCTGGCGAGCAGCAGGTTGATGGCCTGCTCGGCGGCGCTGATGATGTTGGAGGTGGGGGCGTTGACCACCAGGACGCCGGCCTTGGTGGCGGCGTCCACGTCCACGTTGTCCAGGCCGACACCGGCGCGGGCGACGACCTGGAGGCGGTTGGCCGCGGCGACGGCCTCGGCGTCCACCTGGGTGGCGCTGCGCACGATCAGGGCGTCGACACCGGACAGGGCGGGAAGCAGCAGGGACCGGTCGGCACCGTCCACATGGCGTACTTCGAAGTCTTCCTCAAGAAGCGCGATTCCGGCAGGCGAAAGCTTTTCCGCGACGAGTACGACGGGTTTGGTCACAACTGTTCCTTTTCGGGTGGTGCGACCCGATCGCGCAGGTGGAGGCGCTGCCCGAGTCGGGTGTGACGGCCGGTCCAAAGTCTACTAGCGGGGTAGGGAAGCCCGTCGGGCGGATGGCGGAACCGCCGACGAAAGAAGAGTCACCCTCCCCCGCGAACGCCACCGGGGGCGGAGCGACCGCCCCGCCCCCGGTGGGGATTTCGAGTTACGAGAGGCGTTGTTACCCCTTGAGCCAGCTCATCAGCGGACGCAGCTCGGCGCCCACCTTCTCGATCTGCTCGTTCTGCTCGGCCTCACGGCGCTTGCCGAAGGTCGGCTGACCGGCGTCGAACTCGTCCATGAGCTCCTTGGCGTACGTGCCGTCCTGGATCTCGCCCAGGATCTTGCGCATCTCCTCGCGGGTCTGCTCGGTGACGAGGCGCGGGCCGCGGGTGTAGCCGCCGTACTCGGCGTTGTCCGAGACGGACCAGTTCATCTTGGAGATGCCGCCCTCGTACATGAGGTCGACGATCAGCTTGAGCTCGTGCAGGCACTCGAAGTAGGCGATCTCCGGCTGGTAGCCCGCCTCGACCAGGGTGGCGAAACCGGCCTTGACCAGCTCCTCGGTGCCACCGCACAGGACGGCCTGCTCGCCGAAGAGGTCGGTCTCGGTCTCCTCGGTGAAGGTGGTCCGGATGACACCGGCCTTGGTGCCGCCGATGCCCTTGGCCCACGACAGCGCCAGGTCCCAGGCCTGCCCGCTGGCGTCCTTCTCGACCGCGACCAGACAGGGCACGCCGCGCCCGGCCTCGTACTGGCGGCGGACCAGGTGGCCCGGGCCCTTGGGGGCGACCATGGCGACGTCGACGCCCTCGGGGGCCTTGATCAGGCCGTAGCGGATGCTGAAGCCGTGCCCGAAGAAGAGGGCGTTGCCCGCCTCCAGGTTGGGCTCGATCTCCTGGGCGTACAGGTCACGGTGGATGTGGTCCGGGACCAGGATCATGATCACGTCGGCCTCGCGGGTGGCCTCCGCGGGGCTGACGACCCGCAGGCCCTCCTCCTCGGCCTTGGCGCGGCTCTTGGAGCCCTCGGCCAGACCGACCCGGACGTCCACGCCCGAGTCCCGCAGCGACAGCGCGTGCGCGTGGCCCTGGCTGCCGTAACCGATCACGGCGACCTTCTTGCTCTGGATGAGCGCGAGGTCGGCGGCGTCGTCGTAGTACATCTGTGCTGCCACTTGGGGTTGCTCCTTGTTTCTCACGTTCTTTGGGGGCGGGGTGAGCCGTCCGGCCGTGTCCGGACAGCCTTTCAGTTCGAGCTCCGCCGGGTGCCGATTCGCCGGTGACGGCTCAGGCGCTGCGGTCGACCGCCCTCAGGGAGCGGTCGGTGATCGAACGGGGCCCCCGCCCCAGGGCGACCAGCCCTGACTTCACGAGTTCCCGGATCCCGAAGGGTTCCAGGTTCCTGACCAGGGCATCGAGCTTCTCGGGGTCGCCGGTGGCCTCGATGACGACGACGTCCGGGCTGACGTCCACGACGTGCGCGCGGAACAGCTCGGCCGTCTGAAGCACATGGGTGCGGCTCGACGCGTCGGCCTTGACCTTGACCAGGAGCAGCTCGCGCTGCACCGACGCGGTGGTGTCCATCTCCACGATCTTGACGACGTTGACCAGCTTGTTGAGCTGTTTGGTCACCTGCTCCAAAGGGTGGAGGTCGCAGTTGACCGCGATCGTCATCCGGGACAGTCCGGTGTACTCAGTGGTGCTCACACTGAGCGAGTCGATGTTGAACCCACGACGGGAGAAGAGGGCGGAGGCCCGGGCCAGGATGCCCGGGGTGTCCTCGACCAGAACGGAAAGCGTGTGACGGCTCATGGTGGTTCGGCCCTACTCCTAGTCCTGGTGTTCCCAGTTGGGCGCCATGTCGCGCGCGTACTGGATGTTGTCGTTGCTGACGCCGGGGCCGACCATGGGCCAGACCATGGCGTCGTGGTTGACGGTGAAGTCGACGACCACGGGGCGGTCGTTGATCGACATCGCCTTCTCGATGGTCGCGTCGATGTCCTCGGGTCGCTCGCACCGCAGGCCCACACAGCCGTAGGCCTCGGCCAGGCGGACGAAGTCCGGGATGCGGACCTTCTCGTCCAGCGGCGAGGTCTGGAGGTCGGTGTTGGAGTAGCGGCCCTCGTAGTAGAGGGTCTGCCACTGGCGCACCATGCCCAGGTTGCCGTTGTTGACCACGGCGACCTTGATCGGGATGCCCTCGATCGCGCAGGTGGCCAGCTCCTGGTTGGTCATCTGGAAGCAGCCGTCGCCGTCCACCGACCAGACCACGCGGTCGGGGTCGCCGACCTTCGCGCCCAGGGCGGCCGGGACGGAGAAGCCCATGGTGCCGAGGCCGCCGGAGTTGACGAAGGAGCCGGGGCGCTCGTAGTCGATGAACTGCGCGGCCCACATCTGGTGCTGTCCGACGCCCGCCACGTAGGTGGCCTCGGGGCCGACGACCTGTCCCAGGCGCTGGATGACCGCCTGGGGTGACAGGCTGCCGTCGGTGGGGGCGTCGAAGCCCTTGGGGTAGGTGGTGCGCAGCTGCTTGAGCCGGTGCCACCAGGCCTCGTAGTCGCCCTGGCGGCCCTTCTCCTGGTCGGCGCGGACGGCCACGACGAGGTCGGCGAGGACCTCGCGGCAGTCGCCGACGATGGGCACGTCCGCGTGGCGGTTCTTGGAGATCTCGGCCGGGTCGATGTCGGCGTGGACGATCTTCGCGTCGGGCGCGAAGCTGTCCAGGCGACCGGTGACACGGTCGTCGAACCGGGCGCCGAGGGCGACGATCAGGTCGGCCTTCTGGAGTGCGCCGACGGCGGTGACGTCGCCGTGCATGCCGGGCATGCCCACGTACAGCGGGTGGCTGTCGGGGAAGACGCCCCGGGCCATCAGCGTGGTGACGACGGGGACCCCGGTGAGTTCGGCGAGGACCCGCAGTTCGGCGGAGGCCCCGGCGCGCAGGACGCCGCCGCCCACGTAGAGGACCGGGCGCTTGGCGTCGGCGATCAGCCGGGCGGCCTCGCGGACCTGCTTGCCGTGGGGCTTGGTGACCGGCCGGTAGCCGGGCAGGTCCAGGCGCTCGGGCCAGACGAAGTCGGCGCTGTTCTGGAGGGCGTCCTTGGAGATGTCGACGAGCACCGGGCCGGGGCGGCCGCTGGAGGCGATGTGGAAGGCCTCGGCGATGGTGCGGGGAATGTCGCGGACGTCCTTGACCAGGAAGTTGTGCTTGGTGATCGGCATCGTGATGCCGCAGATGTCGGCTTCCTGGAAGGCGTCGGTACCGATCATCGGGGCGGCGACCTGCCCGGTGATGGCGACCATCGGGACCGAGTCCATGTGGGCGTCGGCCAGCGGCGTGACGAGGTTGGTGGCCCCGGGCCCGCTGGTGGCCATGCACACCCCGGGTCGGCCGGTGGCGTAGGCGTAGCCCTCGGCCGCGTGCCCGGCGCCCTGCTCGTGGCGCATCAGGATGTGGCGCACCTTCACCGAGTCGTAGAGCGGGTCGTAGGCCGGGAGGATGGCGCCGCCGGGAATCCCGAAGACAGTGTCAACGCCGACGTGCTCCAGCGACCTGATCAGCGATTGGGCGCCGGTCATCTGCTCGGTCATCTCAAGATCCTTCAGCGAGGGTCCAGAGCGGTGCTGCGGCTCTGGCGGTGGTGGTTGCCGGTTCTCGGCCTGGTGCGGCAATAAAAAAACCCCCACCGCCGGGTGGCGGTCGAGGGTGGCGCGCAGCAGAGGAAACTCAGTGGGCTGCGCGCCGACCAAGTACGAGAATCAGGGAGTTGTTCTGCACGTTGACAACATTGGCCGACGGAACGGTCGCGCGTCAACCAGAACTGAAGTTTGTCTCATTATGTGAGACGAAAATGTCAGAATACGGCCGCACGGGAACCGACCCCACCCCTCTGACCTGCGAGGACAAGGCCAAAGCCCCTGTCGCGTGTAACGCAGAACACGCGACAGGGGCTCGAACCATCGTTCGTAAGCCGGACTTAACATCCCAGGCCACCCGATTCCGGACGGCTACAGGTTGGCCCCGGCCTCCCCGCCCACCAGGGCCTCCACACCGCTCGCGGGCATCGGACGGGCGACCAGGAAGCCCTGACCGTGGTCGCAGCCCATCACCCGCAGCTGCTCCAGCTGCTCCGGTCGCTCGATGCCCTCGGCGACCACCTGGACGCCCAGGTCGCGGCCGAGCTGGATGATCGTGTGGGTGAGCAGGGTGACCGTGTCGTCGCGACCCAGGTCCGCGATGAAGGACGGGTCGATCTTGATCGCGTCCACGCTCAGCTCGCGCAGGTGCGCCAGCGAGGCGTAGCCCATGCCGTAGTCGTCGATGGCCAGGCGCACCCCGAGCTCGCGGAGTTCGCCCAGGCGTGCCACGGCGTCGCCCCGGTCGTCGAGGAGGACCTCCTCGTCCACCTCCAGGGTCAGCACCTCGGCGGGCAGACCGGTCTCGGCGAGCACGCCCTCGACCGTCTCCACGAACCTCGGCGACAGCACCTGCTTCACCGACAGGTTCACGGACAGGCCGATGTCCCAGTCGGAGACCCGCCACACCGCGACCTTCTCGCAGGCCTCTCGCAGTATCCACTCCCCGAGGGGCACGATCAGACCCGACTCCTCGGCGGCGCCCAGGAACTCGCCCGGGCCCACCGCCTCACCGTCACGGTCCCACCGCACCAGCGCCTCCACCGCGTTCACCTGCGAGGTGCCCAGGTCGACGACCGGCTGGTACTCCAGGAAGAACTCGCCGTTGGCCAGCGCCTGCCGCAACCGGATCTGGAGCTCCAGCCGGGACACGACCATCTCGTGCATGTGGGCGGCGTAGACCTCCACGTTCCCGGCCCCGCGCTCCTTGGCCCGGGTCATCGCGACGTCGGCGTTGCGCAGCAGCTCCCCGCTGTCGGTGGCCTCGTCGGCGAAGGCCACCCCGATGCTGGCGGTCAGCAGGATGTCCCGGTCCGCCACCTGGAAGGGCTCGGAGGCGATCACCCGGCCCAGCCGCTCGGCGAGGTCGACCACCCGCTGCGCCTTGGGCACGTCCTCCACCAGGACCGCGAACTCGTCCCCGCCCCAGCGGGCCAGTGTGGCGTTGGCGCCCAGCTCTCCGCGCAGGCGCCGGGCCGCCTGTCCCAGCATGTGGTCGCCGCGCACGTGCCCGGCGGAGTCGTTGACCGCGGTGAACCCGTCCAGGTCCAGGAAGATGACCGCGACGTCCCCGGAGGGGTCGTCACTGATCGCCCGGTGTGCCAGGACGTCGCTGGCCCGCTCCTCCAGGTAGGCGCGGTTGGGCAGGCCCGTGACGCCGTCGTGGAAGGTCAGGTGCTCGACCTCGTCCTGGAGGGCGACCTGGGCGCTGATGTCGCTGGTGGTGACCAGCAGGCGGTCGGGCTCACCCGGCTGTTCGTACAGGGAGATCGTCGACGACGTGTGCCGCCAGGTGCCGTCCGCGGCGCGCACCCGCAGCCGCAGGTGCACCCCCTGGCTCGACCGCTCGGTGAACAGTCTCGTGACGGCCTTGGTCCGCGCCAGGTCCTCGGGGTGGATGAGCGTGGTCACCGGCGCGGCCAGGACGTCGTCCAGCCGGTAGCCGAACGCCTCCGCCGTGCCCGGGCTCATGTAGTGGACACCGCCGTCCCGGTCCAGGACCAGGATGACGTCGCCGCTGTTGCGCGCCAGTTCGTTGAAGTGCCCCTCGCGGTTGCGGACCATGCGGGCGAGCGTGGAGTTCTCCTCCAGCATCCCCACGACCCGCAGCAGCAGGACCAGCACCGCCGTCCCCGCCGCCAGCGGCAGTACGGGGGCGACGTCCGGCAGGCGCAGCGCCGCGACAGTGAGCACGACGGTGGCCACGAACACCGAAGCCACGGCGGCGATCTCCGGCGCGAAGCGGTAGAGCCCCCGGCCGGTGATCCTCCGGGGAGCCGCGCCCGGACGGTGCTCCACCAGCCACGGCAGCGCGCCCAGCAGGGCGAACCCGAGGAAGCGCACCGGCTGCTCGACGCCGCCCGCCACCGGGGGGCCGGTCAGGCGCGTCACCGCGCCGACCATGTCCGAGGCCGCGATGACGACCAGCGCGCCGATCGCCACCAGCACCGCGCGCCGGGTGCTGTGCGGCGACATGAACACCAGGGGAATGAGCAGGCACAGCACCACGATGTCGGCGACCGGGTAGACCAGCGCGAACCCGAGGAACCCGGCCCCCTCGCCCAGCTCCTCGTAGAGCGGGGAGAACAGCAGGATCCACACCACGGAGAAGACCGCGGCGGCGCACACGTAGCTGTCGGTGATGTGCCGCACGGCCGTGCGCAGGCCGCCGGGCCAGGGAGCGAACCGCGTGAAGCCGATCACGAAGAGTGGCAGTGCGGCGAGCGCGAAGAGGTCACCCAGGGTGAGCGAGAGGACCGACGCTCCGCTGAAGGAGCGGGTGATGGCGTGAGTGAGACCACCCGCGCACCAGGCGAGCGCGGCCAGCCCGAGGAAGCGCAGCGCGGCGGGACCGTCCGCCCCGTCCACGTGGGCCTCCCGGTCCGCACCGGTCCGGGCCCAGCGCCGCGAGGCGTAGAGCAGGGAGCCACCAGCGGCTCCGGCCACCACTGCGGTGGGCCACTGCCCCAGGGACGCGGTCAGCGTGGCCTCTCCCGAAGGGATGACTGTCCCCGCGAGGTAGAGCAGGAAAAGCGCGCCCAACCCGAACAGCCCCAGGCGGCGTGCCCTCGTTCCCATCACCGGCCTCCCAGCGGGTGCGCGGCGACCCGGGCGGCCCCCGGCCGCCGTCGCGCTCTCTCCTCGGACATGGAGCACCCACCTCGTGATCACTCGCATCAGGACGCGGCGCCGTGCCGCACCGCGGGTTGCCGCCCGGGTTCCCACGGGACCGGGACGAACGGTGGCGGGATGGACCGGACGGGCCGGACACACCCCCGTGCGTGGACACCCTACGCAACCAAGGTCACACAGCGATTGAGGAGCGGACGAGAGATGACGACAGAACCATCACCCAGAGTGAGTGTCGCCCGGTGCTCCCCTCCCCGGAAGCGACGGCGGCGCCGAGGGGACCGAGTCCCCCCGACGCCGCTCACGCACCGGGCAACGAACCGGGACCGACGGCGGTTCCGCCCACCCGGGCCGAACGGAGGAGCCCTACCTCACACCCCGGCGCCGACGGGCGGTCCGCCCGCCCCCTACTGGCCGGAGAGCCTCTCCAGGATGAGCTCCCGCGCACGGCCCGCGTCGGCCTGGCCCCGGGTGGCCTTCATGACGGCGCCGACCAGGGCGCCGGCCGCGGCCACCTTGCCCCCGCGCACCTTGTCGGCGGCGTCGGGGTTGCTGGCGATGGCCTCGTCGACGGCCGCGCCCAGCGCGCCGTCGTCGCTGACGACCTTCAGGCCACGGGCCTCCACCACGGCGTCGGGCTCGCCCTCACCCGCGAGGACGCCCTCGACGACCTGGCGTGCCAGCTTGTTGGTGAGCGTGCCCTCGGCGACGAGCGCGATGACCCGGGCGACCTGCGCCGGGGTGATCGGCAGGGAGGAGAGCTCGACCTCCTGCTCGGTGGCGCGGCGGGAGAGCTCGTTCAGCCACAGTTTGCGGGCCTCGGCCGAGGGCGCTCCCTCGGTGACGGTCGCCTCGACCAGGCCGATGGCGTCGGCGTTGACCAGGTCGCGCAGCTCGGTGTCGGAGAGGTCCCACTCGGACGTGACCCGGGCGCGCTGGGCGGCGGGGAGCTCGGGCAGGGTGGCGCGCAGCTCCTCGATCCACTCCTCGGACGGGGCGACCGGGACGAGGTCGGGGTCCGGGAAGTAGCGGTAGTCCTGTGCCTCCTCCTTGGAGCGGCCGGAGGTGCTGCGGCCGAGGTGCTCCTGGAAGTGGCGGGTCTCCTGCACGACCCGCTCCCCGGCGTCGAGGACACCGGCCTGGCGCTCGATCTCCGAGCGGACGGACCGCTCGACGGAACGCAGGGAGTTGACGTTCTTGGTCTCGCTGCGGGTGCCCCACTTGTCGGCGCCGCGCTCGTTGATGGAGACGTTGACGTCGCAGCGCATGGAGCCCTCCTCCATGCGGACGTCGGAGATGCCGAGCGAGCGGACCAGGTCGCGCAGTTCGGCGGCGTAGGCGCGGGCGACCAGCGGGGCGAGCTCACCGGTGCCGGTGATCGGCTTGGTGACGATCTCCAGCAGCGGGATACCGGCGCGGTTGTAGTCGACGTTGGAGTGGCTGGCGCCGTGGATGCGGCCGGTGGAACCACCGACGTGCGAGGACTTGCCGGTGTCCTCCTCCATGTGAACGCGCTCGATCTCCACGCGGAACACGCGCGGCCCCTCGGGGGTGTCGACCGTGACGTCGAGGTGCCCGTCCACGCAGATCGGCTCGTCGTACTGCGAGATCTGGTAGTTCTTCGGCATGTCCGGGTAGAAGTAGTTCTTCCGCGCGAACCGGCCCCAGGGGGCGATGGAGCAGTCGAGCGCCAGTCCGAGCCGGATCGCGCCCTCGACGGCCTTCTCGTTGACCACCGGCAGGGAGCCGGGGAACGCGAGGCAGACCGGGCACACCTGGGTGTTGGGCTCGGCGCCGAAGGCGGTGGGGCAGGGGCAGAACATCTTCGAGGCGGTACCCAGCTCGATGTGGGTCTCCAGGCCGAGCACGGGTTCGTACGTGTTCAGCGCCTGTTCAAAGCTGGGAGTCACCGCGTGGGCCATCGCCGCAAACCCGTTTCAGTAGAGGACATACCTTCCAGGTCAGCCTACCGAGGCTGAGAGGTCCGGCGGTCCCGTCCCCGGGCGGGGTGCCGCTGACGGATGTCACGGCGAGCACACGATTGGGCCGCTGTAGAGATGATCTCCCGCTGTGACGGGTGCCGGACGGTTAGTCTTTACTGCCCAGGAAAACGATTTCGCCGGTAGGGGCGTTCGACCCCTTCCGCATGTCACAACAGGAGCGCCCGCGCATGTCCGGCATCCTGCTTCGGTGCGCCGCGCTGCTTTCCGCCTCCGCGCTGATCGGCACCCTGACCACCGCCCCCGCGGCGGCCGACGACTTCTCCCGTCTTGACCGAGATCCGGTCGCGGGCCTGCCCGTCGTGCTCACTGACGGCGACGAGGTGGACACGGCGCTGTTCAGTCTGCGCGTGGCAGACGAGGACTCCGTACGCGCCTACGCGCTGGTCGTGGACGAGGAGGTGCGGCCGCGCACCGCCTACGTGGAGTCGGCGTGGGCTGACCGTCCGGAGTGGACCGTAACCCCCGGGGATTCGGCCCCCGCGCACCGGGCCAACTGGGTGGTGTCCAACTCCTACCCGAACGTGCCCCTGCCCGTACTGGGCGCCGCCTCCGGGGTGCTGTTCCTGGAGGAGACGCACGCGATCGCGGCGACCCAGGCCGCCCTGTGGAACGTGCTGGACGGGGTGGAGCTGGACCCGGACACCAACCACCCCGACGTCATGACCCTCTACGCGTACCTGGTGGAGGGCAGCGCGGACGCCGAAAGCGGGACCACCTCCCCTTCCGTGGAGGTCTCCCCGGCCCAGACCGAGGCGGTCGCCCCGGAGGAACCGCTGGGCCCCCTGACGGTCTCCAGCGCGGGCGAGGGGCCGGTGCGGCTCTCGCTGCGCGGCGCCCCGGCGTCGTGGCTGGTCGACGCGGAGGGGGAGGAGATCTCACAGGCCCACGACGGAGACGAGGTCTACCTCGACGTCGACCCGTCCGTCCCGGCCGGGGTGGTCACCCTCCATCTCCGCGGCAGCGATGTGCCCCTGGAGGAGGGGCGGCTGTTCACCGGCCGCGAGGGGGTGCGGACGCAGCCGCTGATCACCGCCGAGCCGGGTTCGGCGACGAGTTCGACCAGCGCGACGTTCACCTGGCGCGGCGAGGAGCCGAGGGGCGAGACCACCGAGGAGCCCGAGCCCGAGACGGCCGGGCCCGAGGCCCCGGAGGTCCGTGAGCTGCCCTCGCCCGAGCCCGTGGTGGAGGACACACCGACCCCGGAGGCGCAGGACCGGAACACCGAGAGCGGCCTGGCCCTCACCGGCACGTGGCTGTCCGGCCTGCTGGTGATCGCCGGGGCGCTGGTCGTGTCCGGCCTGCTCATCCTGGTTCTGGGCAGAAAGCGACGGGACTGAGAACCGGGGAACTCACTCTTCTCCGAACTCACGTTCCATAACACCAGAACATAATGCGACTTCTCCCTGCGGGAGTTTTTTGCGACCCGTTATGAGTCACATTTTCTCCGGAGCGGGTTGGAAGTGGTGAATCCGATCGCTAGTATCAAGCGGGCGGTCGGCTTTCCCACGGCGCACGCGGCCCGTTCCCGCGTCAGCGAGCCCCAACCGGAAAGACCGTGCCCGGCCCGAACGGCCACCGCGCCCCTGCCCCCGACATGGTGCGACGCCCGCCGGGCGCACCTCAGCGGCCCTCCCTCACTATCGAGGGTGCCATCCGTGGCGACCGCGCCCTCCGCACACGGCTCCCCATCGACCTGGGCGGATTCCATCCGGTTACCCCTAGAAGACACCGGGACACAACTTGAGTAACTTCTCCCTCCCCCGCACCGCCGGACGCGCTGGTCTCGCCGCCAGCGCCGCGGCGTTCCTAGCCCTCGGTCTGGCCGCCCCCGCGGCCGCCGACGAGGTGGAGACCTACGAGGGTTCCCTCGAAGGCCGGTACACCGGCAACGCCGAGAACGGCCCGAACGTCCACATGGACGGCGAGGAGGTCCGGCCCAGCCTCTTCAACCTGGAGCTGACCGACGGCAGCGTCCTCACGACGTACTGCATCGACTTCCGCACCAACATCGTCGGCGGCGCCGAGTACAAGGAGGACGACTGGGCCAACTACCCGGGCGAGGGCTCCTTCGCCCAGCCCGGCAAGGTCCTGTGGATCCTCCAGAACTCCTACCCGCGCACCGACGCCGCCGCGCTCGGTGAGGCGGCCGGCGTCGAGGGCCTGAGCAACGGCGACGCCCTCGCGGGCACCCAGGCCGCCATCTGGCACTTCAGCAACGACATGGACCTCAGCGAGGGCAACAGCGAGGCCGTCGAGAAGGTCTACGCGTACCTCGTCGAGAACGCCGAGGAGACCGAGCGCGAGCCCGGCGCCGCGCTGAGCGTCACCCCGTCCTCCGCCGAGGGCAAGGCCGGTGAGACCGTCGGCGAGTTCGTCATCGAGACCAACGCCACCGAGATCCCCGTCGACCTGACCGCCCCCGAGGGCGTCCAGCTGGTCGACGTGGAGTCCGGTGAGGCCGTCACCACCGTCGAGAACGGCGACAAGGTGGGCTTCGCGGTCCCCGAGGACGCCGAGGCGGGTGAGGCGTCCTTCAGCCTGGAGGCCACCTCGACCGTCGAGACCGGGCGCCTCTTCCAGGGCAAGGACCCGAAGAAGCCCACCCAGACGCTGATCACCGTCGACGGTGAGCCCACCAACGCCACGGCCTCGGCCTCGGCGACCTGGGCCAAGGGCGAGACCCCGGTCCCGCCGACCGACGAGCCGAGCGAGACCCCCTCGCCCAGCGAGTCCCCCTCTGAGCCCGCTGAGAAGCCCAGCGAGCCGGCCGAGGAGAAGCCGACCCCGCCCAGGGAGGACGACAGCCCGAGCCTCCCGGTGACCGGTGGCGCGCTCACTGGTCTGGTCGCGGCCGGTGTGGCCGCCCTGGGCGCCGGTGGCGCCGCCCTGTACCTGAGCCGCAAGCGCAAGGCGGCCAACGGTGAGGACACCGACGCCTGAGGGGTCGCCCCCTGAGCCGGTGACCCCGGCCGCACCGTGGATCCGGACACCGGACACGGCACGGCCGGGGAGCGAACCGCACGAGGGCCCGTCCGCGTGAGAGATCACGGGGGCGGGCCCTCCGTCTTTTACGGAGAAGCCGCAGTTCAGGGCGGGGGCGCCAAGAATTCCCTCCGGTTCGGCTTGGAGGTACCCCGACAGATCGCTAATATCGGACAGGCACAAACCTCTTCTCGTGTGCCTCCGGGCTCTCTCGAAGCCCGAAGCCGCGCCGGCCCCTCCCGGACGCGCCCCTCTTCCTCCTCCCGCCGCCGCACGCCCCAGGGCCCGTGTGGCGCGGCACCTCATGACAGGACACGACGTGAAGCACTCCCCCAACCTCCGGAGCACCGGTCGCGCGGGTCTCACGGTCTCGGCCGCGGCGCTGCTGACCTTCGGCCTGGCCGCCCCGGCCGCCGCGGAGCCCGTGGAGACCTACGAGGGCTCGGTGCGCGCCCAGTACGTGGGCAACCACCAGTCCGGCGAGACCGTCACCATGAGCGCCGGCACGATCGGCACCAACCTCTTCAAGCTCCGCCTTGAGGACGGCAGCGAGCTGATCACCTACTGCATCGACATCGAGACGGGCATCCGCTCGAGCGCCTGGTACCAGGAGGACAGCTGGGCGAACTACCCGGGCAAGGGGTCCTTCGCCGAGCCCGGCAAGGTCCACTGGATCCTCCAGAACGGCTACCCGACGGTCAGTGCCGAGGACCTGGCCGAGGCCGCCGATGGCGCCAACGCCGCCCGCGTCACCGAGAAGGAGGCGCTGGCCGCCACCCAGGCCGCCATCTGGCACTACAGCAACGGCGCCTCCCTCACCCGTGGCCAGGGCAACGTCAAGGGGATCTACGACTACCTGGTCGCCAACGCCGAGGAGCTCCCCCAGGAGCCCGCGCCGACCCTGAGCGTGAACCCGAACAGCGCCGCCGGCAAGGCCGGTGAGACCGTCGGCGAGTTCGAGATCTCGACCAACGCGGCCACCGTCCCCGTCGACCTGACCGCCCCCGAGGGCGTCCAGCTGGTGGACCTGGAGTCCGGCGAGGCCGTCACCACCGTCGAGAACGGCGACAAGGTCGGGTTCTCCGTCCCCGCCGACGCCGACGCGGGCGAGGCGTCCTTCAGCCTTCAGGCCAACGCCACCATCAAGCAGGGCCGTCTGTTCAAGGGCGAGAACCCCGACAAGGCGACCCAGACCCTGATCACCGCCGAGGACAGCGACGTCACCGTCAACGCCGCCGCCTCCGCGGAGTGGGCCGAGGCCGACCAGCCCACCCCGACGCCGGAGCCGGAGCCGTCCGAGGAGCCCTCGGAGAACCCGAGCCCGGAGCCGACCGACGAGCCGGAGCCCAAGCCCACCCCGACCGACGCTCCCTCCGAGGACGACAAGCCCGCCCCGGGCAAGGACGACGAGCCCAGCCTCCCCGTCACCGGTGGCGCGCTGCTCGGCCTCGTGGCCGCCGGTGTGGCCGCCCTGGGTGCCGGTGGCGGCGCCCTCTACCTGGCCCGTAAGCGCCGCAGCGGCAGCGCCGCCGGCACGGACGCCTAGGTAGCCGCACCACCCGTACAGGGGCCCGTCTCGCGATTCACTCGCGGGGCGGGCCCTTTGTCATGCGTGAACAAAACGGAAGTCCTTTTTCCGACCCCACCACGCGCATTACGCCGAATGGTTTACATGCGATCCCGCACATGGCTGATGTCGGCCAGATACAAAGGACTCCGTTGTGCGGTCCGTGGCACCGTGAAAACCTCGGCGGACGGACGCACCACCCCCCAATGCCCTCCTTCACCACCTGAATCGCACTGTTTCCCGTCGCCCCGGGCGGAACACCTCAGGAAGAGAAGTGACGCACGTGTCCCTCCGCTCCCCCTCAGGGCGTTCGGCCCTCGCCGCCGCGACCACGGCCCTACTCGTGTTCGGGCTCGCGGCCCCGTCCGCGGCCGATCCCGCGCCCTACCAGGGGTCCGTGCGCGGCCAGTACACCGGCGTCGCCGAACACGGCCACTCGGTCACCATGCGGGGCGAGCCCTTCACCACGACGGCCACCTTCAACGTGCACCTGGACGACAGCGACCAGAGGCTCACCACGTACTGCATCGACTTCCGCACCGGGCTGGTCGAGGAGGCCCTGTACCGCGAGGACCAGTGGGAGAACTACCCGGGGCAGGGCGACTTCGCCGAGCCCGGCAAGGTGAACTGGATCCTGCGCAACTCCTACCCGGTGGTCGGGGTCGGGGAGCTGGAGGAGCGCGCCGGGATGGCGCGCCTGACCGAGTCCGAGGCGCTCACCGCCACCCAGGCCGCCATCTGGCACTACAGCAACGGCCTGCACCTGGAGCGGGTGGAGCAGAGCCCCGAACTCGACGACAACGTCAACGCGGGCAACGTCACCCACCTGTACGACCACCTCGTCCGCGACGCCGGAAAACTGGCCAACGAACCCGCCTCCGCGCTCACCGTCACCCCGGGGCAGGGGTCCGGCCTGGCCGGTGAGGAGATCGGCGCGTTCACCGTCGAGACCAGCGCCGAGAGTATCCCCGTGCGGCTGGAGGCGCCCGACGGCGTGGAGCTGGTGGACATCGGGAGCGGCCGGGGCGTCGACGAGGTGAGCAGCGGCGACACCGTCGCCTTCTCCGTCCCGGCCGACGCCGACGCGGGTGAGGCCACCCTCGTGTTGGAGACCACGGCCGCCGTGGAGATCGGCCGCCTGTTCAAGGGCGAGGACCCCGACGAGCCCACGCAGACGCTCATCACGGCCCAGGACAGCGAGATCGTCGTGTCCGAGGTCGCCACGGTGGCCTGGGACGCGGCGGGCGGCACCCCGCCCGTCGTGGAGCCGACCGAGGAGCCCACTCCCTCCCCGGTCGCGGACCGGGCCTCCGTGTCCGAGAGCGGCGGACTGGCCGTCACGGGCGGTGCCGTGGTCGCCCTGGTCGTCGCGGCGCTGGTCACCGTCGCCGGTGGCGGCGCCCTTCTCCTCCTCGTCCGACGCCGCAGGGCCGCCGCCGGGACCGGTGAGTAGCCCACCAGCCGCTGGCACTAGAATGCCCTCCATGTGCGCGATCGCGGTGACCGAGCGCCGTCCCTCCTAGGGACGGCGGAGTACCCCACCAGGGCCCGCCGCCCGAACGGTTCCCTCCCGGGCGGTGCCTTCGTGCTGCCCGGAACACCCCGAGACGACGGAGTATCCGTGCACAACCACCACCGAACCCCGCCCACCGCCCTGGAACGGCGCGTCGAGCGCCTGCGCGAGGTCGCCGAGGCCGACCCCCGCGTGGAGGCGGTCCTGCTCTACGGGTCCTGGAGCACGGGAGAGGCCGACGCCCTCTCCGACCTGGACGCCTACGTGTACGTCGCCGACGAGCACGCCGGGGACCTCGACGGCCGGGAGTTCGTGTCCCGCCTCGGCCCGCTCCGGCTGGCCTACACCAACCTCTTCGGCATCCTCGCGGTGGTCTTCGACGACCTCATGCGCGGCGAGTTCCACTTCGAGCCCGCCGGGCCCGCCATCGCGGAGATCAGTACCTGGAAGGGCATGATCCACCTGCCCGACACCGGTGCCGCAGTGCTGGTGGACCGTACCGGCCGACTCGCCGAGGCCGTGCGCCCGCTGGCCGGGTTCGTCCCGCCGGACCCGGCCCCGACCGCCGAACAGCTCATGGGCGAGCTGGCCAACTGGACGCTCATGGCCGCCCACGTGCTGGCCCGCGGCGAGACCGCCCGCGCCCACGCGGCGCTGGCCACGATGGTCTCCCCGCCCCAGCTCAAGCTGGTGCGGCTGCTGCGCGGCTCCACCGCGCACTGGCTCACCCCGAGCCGGGCCCTGGAGGCGGACCTGCCCGCCCCGGACGTGGCGCGCCACACCGCGACAACCGGTACGGCCGCCCCGGCGGAGGTCCACCGGGCGCTGGCGAGCAGCTGGGCCTGGAGTCGTGAGCTGGCCCGGGAGGCCGGGGAGCGGTGGGGCGTCGACGTCCCCGAGGGCCTGCATGAGGAGATCACGAAACTGATCGGTTAGCCAGCGAACGCGAACGCCCTCCGCTCCCCACTGGGGAACGGAGGGCGTCGTGCGGTCTCTAGGAGACCGCGTAGGGGCTGCGCGCGATCAGCGCGCCGTCCCGCTCGTTCAGGGCGCGCTCGACGGCGGCCGCGACCCGGTAGGTGCGGTCGTCGGCCAGCGGCGGGGCCATGATCTGGAAGCCGACCGGGAGGTCGTCCTCCGGGGCCAGGCCGCACGGCACCGACAGCGACGCGTTCCCGGCCAGGTTGGACGGGATCGTGCACAGGTCGGCCAGGTACATGGCCATGGGGTCCTCGGCGCGCTCACCGATCGGGAACGCGGTGGTCGGGGTGGTCGGCGAGACCAGCACGTCCACGTTCTCGAAGGCGGCGTCGAAGTCGCGCTTGATCAGCGTGCGCACCTGCTGGGCGCTGCCGTAGTAGGCGTCGTAGTAGCCGCTCGAAAGGGCGTAGGTGCCCAGCATGATCCGGCGCTTGACCTCCGGGCCGAAGCCCTGGGCGCGGGTCAGCGACATGACCTCCTCGGCACTGCGCGTGCCGTCGTCGCCCACCCGCAGGCCGTACCGCATGGCGTCGAAGCGGGCCAGGTTCGAGGAGGCCTCGCTGGGCGCGATGAGGTAGTAGGCCGACAGGGCGGCGTCGAAGCTCGGGCAGGAGACCTCGACGACCTTGGCGCCCAGGGACTCCAGCAGTTCCACGGTCTCGCGGAAGCGCTGGCGCACGCCGGGCTGGAAGCCGTCGTTGTCCAGTTCCTTGACCACGCCGACGCGCAGGCCCTCGACGTCACCGATCCTGGCGGCGTCGACCACCGGCGGCACGGGGGCGTCGATCGAGGTGGAGTCGCGCGGGTCGTGGCCGGAGAAGGCCTCCTGGAGCAGGGCGGCGTCCAGCACGTTGCGCGCGAACGGGCCCGGGGTGTCCAGGGACGAGGCGAAGGCGATCATCCCGTACCGGGAGGAGCCGCCGTAGGTGGGCTTGCCGCCGACCAGGCCGCACACGGCCGCGGGCTGGCGGATGGAGCCGCCGGTGTCGGTGCCGGTGGCCAGGGGCGCCTCGAAGGCGGCCACCGCGGCGGACGAACCACCCGAGGAACCACCGGGGATGCGGTCGGTGTCCCAGGGGTTGCGGGTGATCTGGTAGGCCGAGTTCTCGGTGGAGGAGCCCATGGCGAACTCGTCCATGTTGGTCTTGCCGAGGATGACCAGACCGGCCTCGCGCAGGCGCTCGGTGACGGTGGCGTCGTAGGGGGGCTGCCAGCCCTCCAGGATCTTCGACGCGGCCGTGGTGGGCATGTCCTTGGTGGTGAACACGTCCTTGTGCGCGACCGGCACGCCCGCGAGGGGGCCGAGGTCCGCTCCGGCGGAGCGCCTGGCGTCCACGTCGCGGGCCTGGGTGAGCGCGGTCTCCCGGCGCACGTGCAGGAAGGCGTTGATGTCGCCGTCGACCGACTCGATGCGGTCGAGGTAGGCGGTGGTGGCCTCCTCGGCGGAGACCTCACCCGCCTTGATGGCCGCGCCGAGGTCGGCGGCGCTGAGCCCGATGACGTCGCTCATCTACTCTTCCTCCCCAAGGATGCGCGGCACCCGGAAGCGCTGGTTCTCCACCGCGGGGGCGCCGGCCAGGGCCTGCTCGGGGGTGAGGCCGGTCCGGGCCTCGTCGGGGCGGTAGACGTTGGTCAGCGGCAGGGCGTGCGAGCTCGGCGGGATGTCGCCCTGGGCGACCTCCTGCACCTTGGCCACGGCGGTGAGGATGTCACCGAGCTGGGCGGCGAGCGTGTCGAGCTCGCTCTCGTCGAGCGCCAGCCGCGACAACCGGGCGAGGTGCGCGACCTCATCACGGGTGATGGCGGTCATCAGGTGAGAACCGTTTCTTCGGCGGACGGGTGATCAGGACAATCCTATTGTCCCGCCGCCGGTCCCGGTGCCGCTCTCCGTCACCTGAGGCCCATGACACGGTTCGGGTGCCGGACTCCGGGCGTCAGACGGGGGTGCCGGTGTCGTGGGCGGCCACCCAGGTCATCACGTCACGCGCGATCATCGGCCGGGCGAAGTAGTGGCCCTGCGCGGACTGGCAGCCGGTGTCCAGCGCGGCCTCGGCCAGTTCGCGCGACTGCACCCCCTCGGCTACGGCCCGCATGCCCAGGGCGCGGACCAGGGCGATCGCCCCGCGCACCACCGTGTGACCGTTGGCCGTTCCGTCCACCAGGCGGGCGGTGAAGGACTCGTGGATCTTCACCTCGTCCAGCGGCAGACCGGCCAGCTGGGCGAGGGTGAAGTGGCCGGTGCCGAAGTCGTCCAGCGTCAGCCCCACGCCAAGGGCGCGCAGGCGTCCGACGGCCGCCGTGGCGGCGTCGGGGTCCTCGATGAGGGTGCGCTCGCTGATCTCCAGGACCAACTGGTTCGGCGGGACACCGTGTTCGCGCAGGGCGGCGGCGACGGTCTCGGGCAGGTCCGGGTCCAGGAGTTCGCGCACGCCCAGGTTGATCGCCACCGGAAGGGTCTGGCCCTGCTTCCGCCACAGGGCCGCCCGCGCCAGGGTGATGTCGAGGACCTGCCCGGTGAAGGCCCGGAACAGGTTGGAGTGCTCGACCACCGGCATGAACTCGTCCGGGGTGAGCAGGCCGCGGACCGGGTGCCGCCAGCGGGCCAGCGCCTCCAGGCCCACGGGCCGCTCGTCGGCCAGGTCCACCTTGGGCTGGTAGTACATCTCCAGCGCGCCCTCCGCCAGCCCTCGGCGCAGCTCGCTGTACATGCTCAGCCGGGCGGTGGAGTTGCGGTCCTTGCCGGGGTCGTAGCTCTCCACGCCGGTGCGGTCGGCCTTGGCCACGTACATGGCGACGTCGGCGCGCTGCATGAGGAGCTCGAAGTCGGGGGCGTCGTCCGGGTACAGGGCGATACCGGTGCTGACCTGGAGGTCGAAGTCCATGCCGTCCAGCCGTACGGGTTCGGCCAGGGCGCCCTTGAGGCGCAGCGCCACCTCACGCGCGGCGGCGGCGTCGCGGACCTGAGGGAGGAGGATGGCGAACTCGTCGCCGCCAAGGCGGGCCACGAGGTCGCTCGGGCGCACGCTGTGGATGAGCCGTCGGGCGAGGGTCTGGAGGAGGCGGTCGCCGGTCGGGTGGCCGAGGGTGTCGTTGACCTCCTTGAACCGGTCCAGGTCGAGCAGGAGCAGACCGACGCGGTTGCCGCGCTGGCGGGCCTGGTCGACCTCGCGACGGGCGCGGACGGTGAGGAGCTTGCGGTTGGCGAGCCCGGTGAGTTCGTCGTGGTTGGCCTGGTGGTCGCGCTTCACCAACAGCAGGGCGCTCGAGTAGAGGGCCCCGAGGGGGAAGGCGAACAGTGGCACGTAGAGCACCGAGTGGGTCATCGCGATGACGATGAGCGGCGACAGGCTCAACAGGACCGCGTTCACGTACACCTGCTGGCCCAGGCCCTTGAACATCACCTGGCGCAGCGGCACGCGTTCGTGCATGGCCACCGCGCAGAGCACCAGGACCCGGTTGACCAGGAACGAGGCGGCGCCTGCGAGGGCGACCCCGACCAGTTCTCCCCCGGCCGGGACCCACGGGGAGGTGACGATCCCGGGGAGTGTCAGGCGCAGGACGGCGTCGGCCACGCCGAGGGAGAGGACGTACTGGGCGCCGTTGAAGGCGGTGCGGTGGGGCGCGTGGCCCCGGGCCACACCGGCGACGACGGTGGCGACGCACTGGATGAGAGCCGCGACCGGCAGACCGTAGAAGATGACCAGCGCGAAGGTGAAGGGCAGTGAGGTGGGCGCACCGCTGCCCGGCGCCTGGCCGGGCATGGCGATGGGTCTGAGCTCACCGAGGATCACCATGCACAGCAGGACCCAGACCAGCGGTTCCCTGGCCAGGTTGGTCAGCTGGTCGAGGCCCAGTTCGACGCTGGACACAGCGAGCAGCGCCGCGCCCGCGGCGGTGGCGGCCGCCATGTAGAGCCACAGCGGCGTCCCGACCCGGGGGCCGATGTCCCGGGTACTGATGGGGTCCTTCATCGGTGTCCTCGTGACTGATGACCGTTATCCCGGATAGGGCTCTGTCCGTATCCGGTGGTGTTGTCGCACAGCTTACGGGGTTTCGTCACCAACTGTCGCATCGCATGAACTATCCGTGAAGAGATTCGCGAGCCACAAAGGGCAGGGACCCGTCTCGGGTCCCTGCCCGCGCCCCGGAGGGGCGCTCGTGATCAGGTCCGCGGCACCGGGTGCGCGCGTGGCGCGCCAGCCCCCGTGCCGGGAGCGTGAGGCGGAGCCTACCCCTCCGGAGCCTCCTCCACGGGGTTGATCCGCAGACTCGCGGCGGCCTCGGGGCCGTCCTCCAGCAGGACGCGGAACCCGGCCTCGTCGAGCACCGGGACGCCGAGCTTCACGGCCTTGTCGTACTTGGAACCGGGGGCGTCCCCGACCACCACGAAACCGGTCTTCTTGGAGACCGAGGCGGTGGCCCGGCCGCCGCACTCGGCGACGGCTTCCTTGGCGCCGTCCCGCGAGAAGCCCTCAAGGGAACCGGTGACCACGACGGTGACACCCTCCAGGACCCGGGAGCCCGGTTCCTGGCCCTCGTCCTCCATACGGACACCCGCAGCCGCCCACTTTCGGACGATGTCGGCGTGCCAGTCCACGGCGAACCACTCGTGGATGGACCGGGCGATGGTCGGGCCGACCCCGTCCACCGACGCCAATTCCTCCTCGGAGGCGGCGCGGATCGCG
Source organism: Nocardiopsis sp. L17-MgMaSL7 (assembly GCF_003182025.1). Taxonomy (NCBI): domain Bacteria; kingdom Bacillati; phylum Actinomycetota; class Actinomycetes; order Streptosporangiales; family Nocardiopsidaceae; genus Nocardiopsis; species Nocardiopsis sp. L17-MgMaSL7. The sequence continues at coordinate 302,129 of NZ_QGTF01000005.1, forward strand.
TCCATGGACCGGAAGTGGCGGGCCAGGTCCTCGGCGGCACGCGGGCCCACGTGCCGGATGGACAGGGAGACCAGCACGCGCCACAGCGGCTTGTCCTTGGCCTCCTCCAACTGCTCGAACAGCTTCTCGACCGTCTTCTTCGGCTCGCCCTTCATGTTGGCGAAGAAGGAGACCACCTTGGGTTCGCCGGTCTTGGGATCGGTCTTGGGCTCGGTGGTGTCCGGGTCCAGGACGTGCGTACGGATCGGCAGCAGCTGCTCGACGGTGAGGTCGAACAGGTCGCCCTCGTCCCTGAGCGCGGGTTCGACGGGCTCCAGCGGCTGCGTGAGCGCGGTGGCCGCGACGTAGCCCAGCGCCTCGATGTCCAGGGCCCGGCGTCCGGCGATGAACGCCACCCGCTCGCGCAGCTGTCCCGGGCAGGAGCGGGCGTTCGGGCAGCGCAGGTCGACGTCGCCCTCCTTCTGCTGACCGAGTTCGGTGCCGCACTCGGGGCAGCGCTCGGGCATGACGAACTCGCGTTCGGTGCCGTCGCGCAGGTCGAGCACCGGGCCGACGATCTCGGGGATGACGTCGCCCGCCTTGCGCAGGACGATGGTGTCGCCGATGCGCACGCCCTTGCGGGCCACCTCCTGGGCGTTGTGCAGGGTCGCGAACTCGACCTCGGACCCGGCCACCAGGACCGGCTCCATCACGCCGTACGGGGTGACGCGGCCGGTGCGGCCCACCCCCACCTTGATGTCCACCAGCTTGGTGGTGACCTCCTCCGGCGGGTACTTGTAGGCGATCGCCCACCGGGGCGCGCGACTGGTGGAGCCCAGCCGACGCTGGAGGGAGAAGTCGTCCACCTTGACCACGATGCCGTCGATCTCGTAGGCGGGGTCGTGCCGGTGCTCCTGGTAGTGCGCGACGTACTCGCGGACCTCGTCCATGGTGCCCACGACCTTGTAGCGGTCGCTGAGCGGCAGCCCCCACTCGCCGAGGAGGGTGTAGGCCTGCGACTGGCTGGTGAAGGCCGTCCCCTCGCCCCCTTCGGCGGGCGTGTACGCGCCGACGCCGTGCACGATCATCGACAGCGGCCGGGTCGCGGTGACCCTCGGATCCTTCTGTCGCAGCGAACCGGCGGCGGCGTTGCGGGGGTTGGCGAACGGGGCGTGGCTGCCGTCGGCGGCGATGCGCTGGTTGAGCTTCTCGAAGTCCTCCACCGGGAGGAAGACCTCGCCGCGCACCTCCAGCAGCTCGGGGGCGGGGCGGGCGCTCTCGTCGAGCTGTTCGGGGACCACGCCGATGGTGCGGACGTTGAGCGTGATGTCCTCGCCGACCCGGCCGTCGCCACGGGTGGCGGCCCGGATCAGGCGCCCGCGCTCGTAGACGAGGTCCACCGCCAGACCGTCGATCTTGAGTTCGCACAGGTAGGCGTCGACCGGTACCTCGGCGGAGGCGCGGTCGGCCCAGGCGGACAGCTCCTCGGAGTCGAAGGCGTTGCCCAGGCTCTCCATCCGGACGAGGTGCTCGACCTCGGCGAAGTCGACGCTGATGGGCGCGCCGACCTTCTGGGTGGGCGAGTCCTGGCTGACGAGGATCGGGTGGCGCTCCTCGATGCCGCGCAGTTCGAGCATGAGCTGGTCGTACTCGGCGTCGGAGACGATCGGGTTGCCCAGGTAGTACCGGTAGCTGTGGTCGTCCAGCTCACGGCACAGCTCGGCGTGGCGGGCGCGTACCTCGTCGGGGACGGTGGTGTTGTCGGGCGCGCTCACGGCTGCCTTTCTTGTCGCTCTCACGGGGCCGGATCGGGGGGTGTCGGACGGGACCGGGGGGCTCTTCGGAGGTCGGGGCGGCCGGGTCCGAGTTCCGCTGTCGCTACCTGCGGGGTTCGTCCCGCAGGACCCGTGCCCCGCCCCGGGCCGCTTCCAGGGCGGCCCTGGCGTGCCGGGGGGAGGCCCCCGCCAGCCCGCAGGTGGGCGTGGTGACGACCACCCGGGACAGCAGGTCAGGGCTGAATCCCAACCGGTTCCAGAGCTCTCTTACGGGGTCGACGATAGTCGCCGGGTCCGACATTCCGGGGGACCTGCGGGCGGCGGCCGTGGCGGCGTCGGCGGCGGTTCCGGAGGCCCCGGAGGGGTGCGGTTCGGGCTGGTCCGTCGAGGGGACGACGCCGAGGAGGAGGCCGACACCCGACTCGACGGCGTCGCCGACCATCTCGTCGTGCGCCCGCCCGAGCAGGCGCGCGTTCACGCTCAGGGCCCGAGCACCGCTGCGGCGCAGGAGGTCGACGGGCACCCCGGCCGCGCAGCAGTGTGCGGCGGGCACGGCGCCGGCGTTGTCGATCGCGGCGAACAGGGTGCGCAGGACCGCCTCGACCCGGACGCGGTCCACGGCGGGCAGGACACTGAGACCGCTGGCGGTCGGCAGGCTGCCCGTCAGCACGGCGGGCAGGGTGGGTTCGTCCACCTGGACGACGACCCGGGCACCGGGGACGCGGCGGCGCACGTCGGCGACGTGCGCGAGGACCCCCTCCAGGTGGGACTCGGCGAGGTCGCGGTGGGCGCCGGGGTCGGAGACCACGCGCTGCCCGTTGCGGAGCTCGATCGCGGCGGCCAGGGTCCAGGGTCCGGCCACCTGCACCTTGAGCGGACCCTCGTAGGCGTGGAGGTGCTCGGTGAGCGCGTCCAGGTCGTAGGAGAGGAAGCTTCCGGCGCGGGCGAGGTCGCGGCCGGGGGTGTCCACCACCCGCCATCCGGTGGGCTGGACCTCGACGGGCAGGTCGACGAGGAGGCCCGCGGCGCGCCCGATCATGTCGGCGCCGACTCCCCGCGCGGGGAGCTCGGGCAGGTGGGGGAGGTCGGGGAGCTCGCCGACGATGGTCCTCATGGCCTCGTCGGGGTCCTCCCCCGGCCAGGAACCGACTCCGGTTGCGGACGCGACGGGCCAGGGTTGGGGCTGCTGTTGACTCACGTTGCCCAAGGTTAGGGCAACCGGCCCGTCTCGGCTCGCCGGTGGACTCAGGGGGTGCTCAGGACCAGTTCGCCGCGGGTGGTCTCCAGCGTGCAGAAGGTGAGGTTGTCGACGAGCTCGGTGGCGCCGATCCCCTCCAGGTCGGTGCGGCTGTGGGAGGTGGCCACCGCCAGTACGGCGGCGCCGGAGGCCAGGCCCGCGCGCACCCCGGCGGGGGCGTCCTCCACCACGAGGCAGCGGGCGGGGTCGAAGCCGAGCCGGGCGGCGGCCCGGAGGTAGCCCTGGGGGTGGGGTTTGCCCTCGGTGACGTCGTCGGCGGTGACGAGCACCTCGGGGACGGGCAGGCCCGCGGCCTCCAGGCGGGTGCGCATGAGCCTGCGTGAGCCCGAGGTGACGGCGGCCCAGCGCTCGACGGGCAGCGAGGTGAGGAGTTCGCGGGTGGCGGGCAGGGCGGTCACGCCGTCGAGGTCGGCCAGCTCCAGCTCCTCCAGTTCGGCGGTGGCGTCCGCCACCTGGTCCTGGGGGAGGAACATCGCGATGGTGTCCTCGGAGCGCCTGCCGTGGGAGACGGCGAGGATCTCGTCCGGGTCGATGCCGTGGGCCTCGCCCCACAGGCGCCAGGTCCGCTCGACGGCGCCGGTGGAGTCCACGAGTGTGCCGTCGATGTCGAAGAGGACGGCGTCAACAGAGATACGCATGCCCCCACGCTAGAGGGCGCGGGAGTCGCGGGGGCGGCTCGGTCCCCCACGGAGTGTTCGCCGTGCGCGGGGGTCAGCGAACTCGGTCTCGCGTTCCGCCCGGACGTGTTCACGGTGCGCGGGGGCCGGAGGGTTTCGCCACGCCCGGGAGACAGCGATCCCGGTTCCGTGTTCCACCCGGACCGTGTTCGCCGTGCGCGGGGGTCAGCGAACTCGGTCGCGCGCTCCGCCCGGACGTGTTCGCGGGGCCGGGGGGCTCAGATGCGGGGGGAGTCCGGGTCGGCGGGCTCGGTGCCCTCACCGACGCGGACCGGCTCCGCGTCCGGCGCCCCCTCGGTGTCACGGGAGCGGCTGGCCACGCGCGAGCGCACCACCAGCACGGTCACCGCCACGGCGGCGGCCACGACCACGCCCACCGCCGTCCACGGGGACTTGAGGAAGAGTTCCAGCCAGGTGCCGACCAGTCCGGCGATCACCACGCCCCACAGGCCCGCCCAGGCCAGACCGCCCACGAACACGGCGGCGAAGTAGCGCGGGAAGCGCATTCGCACGGCACCGGCGGAGAAGTTGATCGCCGTCTGCATGCCCACGGTGAAGAAGCTGAGGGTGACCACGGGCGCGCCGTAGCGGTCGATGCGCCGCTTGGCGGAGTCGAGCTTCGGGCCGAGGCGCTCACCCATGCGGCTGCGCGTGACCCCGGCGCCCAGCCCCCGGCCGATCCAGTAGGTCGCGGGGGCGCGCAGCAGGATCACCACGAGCAGGGTGCAGTAGATGACCCAGAAGGGCTGACCCTCGAGAAACGCGAACTGCGGCATGGACCGGACCCCTTACACCTTGACCCCACAACTTTGCATTGCCTTACCTAACTTCGGCAAGGGTCGCAGGCGAGAAAGCGCGTGTTGTGTGTCCTACTGTGACGGTTTCACCGGTGTTCGATCACCGAACGTCACGCCGACGCGGCTCCCCGGGCCTCCTCCGAACGCGCGGTCGACCGGATGGTCGCCGACCCCAGCACGGTGTCGCCGTCGTAGACCACCACGGCCTGCCCGGCCGCGACGCCGCGCGCGGGCTCGGCCAGCCGGACCAGCAGCTCCGGACCGTCCTCGGCCTCTCGCTGCACGACCGTGGCCGCGTACACCTCGCCGTGCGCCCGCAGCTGGACGTGGCAGTCGGTGGGCTCGGTCAGCGGACCGCCGCCGCTCCAGACCGGCCGCGTCCCGACGATCTCGTCGACCCGCAGGGCCTCGCGCGGACCCACGGTCACCGTGTTGTTCACCGGCTCGATGGACAGCACGTACCGCGGGTTCGGGGCTCCGCCCAGCCCGAGGCCCTTGCGCTGGCCGATCGTGAACGCGTGCGACCCCTGGTGGGTGCCCACCACGTTGCCGTCCTCGTCCTGGATCGGACCCGGCTTCTCGCCCAGGCGCCGGTTCAGGAACCCGGCGGTGTCGCCGTCGGCGATGAAGCAGATGTCGTGGCTGTCCGGCTTGTCCGCCACCGAGAGCCCACGGCGCTCGGCCTCGGCCCGCACCTCGTCCTTGGTGCAGTCGCCGAGCGGGAACATCGCGTGGTCGAGCTGTTCGGCGTTGAGCACGCCCAGCACGTACGACTGGTCCTTGCCCTCGTCGACGCTGCGCACCAGACGGCCGTCGACCTTGCGGACGTGGTGCCCGGTGGCGACGGCGTCGAAGCCCAGCGCGACGGCCCGGTCCAGCACCGCCTCGAACTTGATCTTCTCGTTGCAGCGCAGGCACGGGTTCGGGGTGTTGCCCGCCTCGTACTCGGCGACGAAGTCCTGGACCACCTCGCGGTCGAACTCCTCCGACATGTCCCACACGTAGAAGGGGATGCCGATGACGTCCGCCGCGCGGCGGGCGTCGTGGGAGTCCTCCACCGTGCAGCAGCCCCGGGCGCCGGTGCGGTAGGACTGTGGGTTCTTGGAGAGGGCCAGGTGAACGCCGGTGACGTCGTACCCCGCCTCGGCCACACGGGCCGCGGCTACCGCGGAATCGACCCCGCCGGACATGGCGGCCAGTACACGCAAAGTCATAACGCCCTCCAGCCTATGCGCCCCGCGGAGGAGGGTGCCACGCCCGGGCCCGTCCGGCGGTGTGCTCTGGGACGCGCCCGCCCCGGGGCGGGGCGAGGGTGGTCGTCTGGTTCTGCGAAAATCATGGGCATGGCTCTGTTCCGTCGTCGCCGCTCCGCCGACTCCTCCGACTCCACCGCGTCCACGGCCGCCGTCACGGCCTTCTGGGACGCCTGGCCCACCGTGCGCTCGCCCTTGGCCGAGTCCGTCGAGTCCGACGCCCCGGCCCCCGCCGAGGTGGCCGAGCGGGTCTCCGCACTGGTGAAGGCGATCCATCCGGATCTGGACTGGGAGGTGGGACCCGCGCCCCAGCCGCAGGGCGGGCTGGAGGACCTCGACCTGTCGGCCGACGTCGACCCGGCCAAGCTCCTGGAACAGCTCGCGGCCCTGGACGACCCCTCCAAACTCACCGACGCGCCCTCCTACGCGCTGACCCTGCGCCCCGGCGTCTCCGAGGAGGCGCGCGTCCAGTCCGAGCGCTGGTCCCGGTCCGCCCCCGAGGACTCCGAGTGGCGGTTCCTGCCGGTCCGCCCCGCCGACCACGACCAGCTCGGCAACACGGTGCGCTGGGACGACCACGAACTGGACCTGTCCCACGTGTCCGTGTCCATGCGCGTCAACCAGGGCACGAGCAGGATCGAGGTGGGCGTCTACCACCCGGACAACATGTTCCTGTCCGGCGAGACCCGTCAGGCGGTCGCCGAGCACGTCACGCTGCTGGCCCTGGGCGAGGACCAGTTCGTGCGCTGGGTCGGGAAGGTGACGTCGCTGGACGAGCGGCCGATGGACCCGCTCCCGCCGACCTCCATGCCGGCCGTGGCCAAGCAGATGGGCGACCTCCTCGGCGGGACCGACGGCTGGGTGACGCTGCACGGCAGACTCCCGTTGCAGGGCCCGATCGAGGTCCTGGTCCGGCACCCCGTGACCCGCCGCGACTTCCCCGCCCTGTCCCTGTTCGTGCAGGTCCTGGTTCCGTACGCGGACGCCGACGCCGACCGGCTCCCCCAGGAGACCTCCCTCGTGTCGCTCGCCGACCTGGAGGCCCGGTTGTCCGGCCTGCTGGGTGACAACGGCGCGCTGTTCATGCAGCAGACCGTCGCCGGGCAGCGGATGTACGTCTACTACCTCGACCCGGACTCCGGGGTGCTGCCCGAGTTCGAGAACCTCCTCATGGAATGGCCCGAGGGCAAGGTGCAGCTGCGCACCCAGATGGACCCCAGGTGGCAGCAGTTCGACCAGGCCCGGCGTCCGTACGTACGCAAACTGGGGCACTGAGACCGGACGAACCGCCTGCGGGGACCAAACCTGGTTCTCGCCCCTGGTGTCCGAGCGACGACAGGCGTAACGTGGCGTCCCCGCGCAGGAGGATGGTTCGGGTCTGATGGAGGGCGTGCTCACACGAACGCCAACGGGCCGACCCCGGGTCGCCGCGGTCGGCGCGATCCTCTTCGTGTGCCTGGTGGGCGCGCCGCTGATGTCACTGTTCCCCGTCGCCGTCTGGGATCTGGCCCTCGGCTTAGGTCTGGGACGGCCGGAACTGGAGACCCTGCTGGTCACACCGGTGGCGGTCGGCGGCACGGTGCTGATGGTGCTGATCGCCGCGTGCCTGCTCGGAGGGGCCGGGGTGCGTCAGCCTGCCTTGTGCGCCTGTCTGGTGGCGGGGACCTCCCTGGCCACTCCCCTGGTGATGGCGCTCCTTTCGCCCACGTTCGCCCCCGTACCGGGCGACTCCCAGGTGAACGGCGCCGTGGTGAGCGCGGTCGTGGCCACGGCCGCGCTCGGTGCGTGCGTCGTGTTCGGCCGCAGACGCCACCGGCACGGTGTCCTGCCCGGAGTGGCGGTCGCCGCGGCAGCACTCCTGCTGCTGCCCATGGCTGCCGAGCACACGCGTGACCGGTCCACCGAACGGCGCTCGATCAGCCAGATCAGCGGGTTCGGGCACACGATCGCGGTCCTGGACCACCCGAAGTGGTCGCCGGTCCGGGTCCACGAGGTGCACGGCGGCCTGCGGATGACCTACGTGGCCGGGGAGGAGGCCGACCCCCTCGGAACCGAACCGGAGCGCAAGGTCCCGCCGCAGCCGGAGGACGGCGCGGCCCCGGCCCCGGACGGCCCCGACGGGTCGTCGGCCACCAGGGAGGTGGCGGCGGGCCCGGGCGTGGGCGCCGACCGGCCCGAGGAGAACTCGCCGAAGGCCCTGCACGTGCTGAGCTGGACCCCGGAGCAGCGGGCGTCGGGCATCCACGACGGCTGCGGCTTCCCAGGGGTGGAGTGCTCCGAACAGGACTCGATGGTGGTCGTCCACCGTGGCACGGACAACGGGTGCGGCCCCCACCTGAGCGAGGTCCGCACACGCCTGGACGACGGGGCCATCGCGAGCGTGCATCCCCACGGCGCCGTCGCACCGGAACAGCTGTTCGCCGTGGCCAACGCCCTGCGCGCCGAGACGGCCGGTGAACGCGACGCCCTGATCGAGGAGGTCCTCCGGGGCTGAGCCCACGGAGCACCCAGGGGAGGCGGGCGGACGCCCTCGTTCACGAAGAGTTCCCCGAAACCCCAACGGTCACCGCGAGCCTCCTTCGAACCACTGACCTGGGATAGCGCAAACGACGGGGTTGACTCCCCTCCGTGATGGGAACTGGATCGACCGAAACCCCTTTGCCCCCGGGGTTCCCGAGTCCCGATCGGGGCATACGACACGTAAGCACGCTGGGCGCGCGACTCCCTCGGACCCCGGGAAGGGTGTGGCTGTTGAGCTCTGGCCACGAACACGGCAACGGCAAGGCCGCGGAGGACCACCACCTCGGCCCACGCCCCGACCACCCCGTCCCCACGGGCACGCCAACCTCTGGAACTGACTTCCACACCAGCCGAAACCCGGTGAACTGGCCGATCAGCGTGGGGTTGGTACCGGAACCCGCCGAACACCACCGGCGACGCGCCCTGTCCGACACCCTCGACGAGGCCCTGGGCGGGTTCGGCTCCCCCGCCCCGCACCAGGTGCTGTCCGGTGGGAGCGGGGTCGGCAAGACCCAGCTCGCCGCCCACCACGCACGATTCCTCAGCGGGCACGCGGTGCCGAAGCAGCGTCCCGAGGTCCTGCTGTGGGCGGACGCCACCACCCGGGACGGGGTCGTGTTCGCCTACGCCCAGGCCGCACGGCAGCTGTTCGCCCGGGTCCCCGACGACCCCGAGCTCGCCGCCGGGCAATTCCTGTCCTGGCTGCACGACCCCGTGGACGCCGAGGGGCACCGCTGGCTGGTGGTGTGGGACGACCTCACCGACCCGGACGAGGTCGAGGACCTGTGGCCGCCGCCGGAGCGCGCCCACGGCCGGATGCTCGTCACCACCCGCCACGACCTCGCCCCGCACGGACACCCCCCGCACACCGTCCCGGGGTTCTCCGAGGCGGAGGCGGGCGGCTACCTTCGCGCCGCACTCGTGGAAGCCGGGATCGCGCAGACCGACGGCGAACTGCGCCAGCTCGCGGCCGCCCTCGACCACCTGCCCCTGGCCCTCTCCCAGGCGACCGCGTACATGGCCGACCTCCAGCTCTCCCCCTCCGCCTACCTGGCCCTGTTCCACCGGCGCGCGGCCGAGCGCCGGGAGTCCTTCCCCCACTGGGACACCGACTCCCCGGTCTCCGCCACGTGGGAGCTGGCCGTGGAACGCGCCGACGCCCACCGCCCCGAGGGGGTGGCCCGACCCCTCATGGGGCTGATCGCCCTCCTGGACTCCGCCGCCACTCCGGAGCAGGTCGCCGTCTCCCGCCCCGTCCGCACCTATCTGGGGCGGCGCACCTTCCCCGCGCGCACCCTGACCCGCCACGAGGTCCGGCTCGCGCTGGCCTCCCTGGAGCGCCTCAACCTCGTGGCCCGGGACACGCCTCTGGTGATCGGTGCCCATCACCTCACCCAGCGCGCCACCCTCGAACACACCCGCACGAGGCCCACCAGGGAGGCGGTCCGCGCCATCGCCGACGGGCTGGTGGACGTGTGGCCGGACACCGCCCGGGACTCCGCCCTGGGCCGCCGTCTGCGCTCGAACACCGCCGTGCTGCGCGAACGCACCACGGGACGGGTCCGGGTGTGGAGCTGGCTGTGGGAGGAGGGCATCCACCCGGTGCTGTTCCGCGCCGGGAGCGGCCTCGACTCGTCCCGGCAGGTGGAGTGGGCCGTGACGTACTGGGAGGTGCTGACCGAGGCGGTCGCGCACACCCTGGAACCCGGACCGGTCAACCGCGCCGAGCAGACGGGGAACTTCCTCCGGCACGGCGTCCGGGGAGGGACACCCGTCACCGGCGACCCCCTCGCGTACTGGACGGGGGCGACCGCCGACCTCTCACAGGCCCAACGCGCCTTCGAGGAGCTGTACGAACGCCAGCTCCGGGTCCTGGGCCCCGACCACCTGGACACGCTGCGCACCCGCCACGGGCTGGCCTACCTCCGCGCGCAGGCGGGGGACACCTCCGGGGCGATCACCCTCTACCGGAGACTCCTCGCGGACCTGGACCGCGTGGTGGGCGCGGACCGGGTGGAGACCCTGAGCACCCGGGGCAACCTGGCGGTGTGCCAGGCCGAGTCCGGCGACCTGCCCACGGCGGTCCACGCCTCCCGCTCGCTCCTGGCCGACCAGCGCGAGCACCTGGGACCCGACCACCCGAACACCCTCAGTACCCTGCACAACCTCGCCCACTGGCGCGGCGTCGCGGGGGATCCGGAGGGCGCGGTGAGCGAGCTCCGCGAACTCGTCGAGGTCCAGGAGGAGGTGCTGGGCGCGGACCATCCCGGCACTCTGACCAGCAGGCACAACCTGGCGTGCTGGCAGGCGCGCGCGCACGACACGGACGGCGCCGTCCGCGCCCTGGAGGACCTGGTGGCGGACCGCCGCCGCGTGCAGGGGCCCGAACACCCCGACACCCTGTCCAGCCTGCGTCAGCTGGAGAGGTTGCGCCGCGAGCTGCGTTCCCGCGCGCGAAGCCACCCCGGTGACCGCGATCCCGACGACAGCGGCGCGCGCGAGGACGGGACGAACGGAAACGGAGGCAACCACGAGGTCGGCCCCAACGACGAACCCACCGGACCGCAGGCCCTCAACCAGTCCTGGATCTGAGCCCGGTCAGTCGTGCAGGGGCGAACCGACCACGGTGAAGCGCTCCCCGCCGGTCCGGCCGCTCAGCAGGGGCCGGGCCTCGGCGATCGCGGCCCGGACGCTGGAGAGTTCGAGGGAGGCGCGGTGCGCGCGCTCCGACTCCCAGAGTTCGATGACGAACACCTTGTCGGGGGCGCCGTCGTCGACGCCCACCTCGTACGACAGGCAACCGGCCGCACGCAGCTCGGGGTTGGGTCGGGTCAGGACGGCCACGACCTCGTCCCGCCTGCCCGGGGCGGTCTCCAGGGTGCCGACGTTCGCGAAGGTCATGGACGGCACACTACCGACGTGCCCTCCGCGTTTCCCCGGGCGACACGGGCTCGGCTGGCTCAGAGCCGGTACTCGGACCGCAGCTGCGCGGCGAGCCTCGGGTACTCCTCCAGGATCTGGTCCTGTTCGGCGGCGGTGAACTGGGAGACGGTCTTCTCGACCTCTCCGTGGTAGCGCCAGAGCCGGTCGAACTCGCTCCACTCCAGGGAGCCGCGCTCGGCGCGGTGCCGCAGGCCCTGGTAGATCAGCCGCACGTCGGTGACACAGCTGTCGAGCCGGTCCCGGCGCTGGACTCTGGCGACGTGCTCCCGGTACTTGCGGTCCCGGTCCCGCTGCCTGGGGGTCCGGCCGTCGTTTTCGGGCTCAACGTCCATCGATGTCGCTCTCTCCTAAGCAGGGGGCACGCGGCGCCCCGCTGGCCTTCCGTCCCCGTCGTTCCTATACCGCTTTCGCCTCGGAGAACAGAGAAAACCCAAGATCGAGGCCGACCCAGAACCTTCTCGCCACCAAACAGACACCCAGCGACACAGAGGATGTTCCCACCACAAACGGACACTACGTTCGGCCGCCCCCTCTACGAACCGGTACGGGCTCTGTCCGAGAGCGCTCAGTGAGCCCGTTCTCGGGCTCGGTCCGGGCGGGCGGTCCGGAGCTGGGGCCGCCCGCCAGGGCCCATGACGGGCCGGACCTCGCGCCGTTTCGGGCGCGCTCGGGCGGGCCCGTTGCCCACGGGCGCGCCGGAGCGCGAACTCACCAGGGGGTCGCGTCCTGCCACGCCGTGCGACCGGCGGAGGACGGTTCAGAAGGGCTTCGGGGGTCCAAGGACACTCCCTGCCACCCTTAACTTATAGCTCACCCCGGGGCTTGCCGCAAGACCCCCCTCGCCCCTCAGAATGGTCGACCGTGAGCAGAACCAACGACACGGGGGACGTTGTGAAACAGCAGGCCAGAAGCGTCTTCGAGCTTCCCGAACACCTCTCTCCCAAAGCCGACCCGGCCCTGGTCTCCGACGACGAACGGCACCTGGCGGCCATCCGGGACACCCTCGAACGGTCCGTCAGCGACCTCTCCGCCCGACTGGACGAGCGACGCAGGGCGCCCACGGGCAAGGTGCGCGAGGTCATGGACCGGGACATGGAGGTGCACCGGCTCTCCGCCCGCCTGCGCACGCTGCGGCGGTTCGGGTCGGACCTGTGCCTGGGACGCATGGTCCGTGCGGACGACCTCGAACCCGTGTACGTCGGGCGGCTCGGCCTCACCGACGACGAGGGCGACCGCCTCCTGATCGACTGGCGCTCCCCCGCCGCCGAACCCTTCTTCGCGGCCACCCACGCCAACCCGATGGGCCTGGCCAGCCGCCGCCGGTACCGCTGGAACCTCGGCCGCGTCAGCGACTACTGGGACGAGGTGTTCACGGAGGACGGCTTCGAGGGCCACGCCGCACTCGACGACCAGTCCGCCTTCATCGCCAGCCTGGGCGCCAACCGTTCGGGCCGGATGCGCGACGTGCTCAGCACCATCCAGGCCGACCAGGACGCCATCGTCCGCGCCGGGGCCGGCGGCGCCCTCGTGGTCGACGGCGGCCCGGGGACGGGCAAGACCGTGGTCGCCCTGCACCGCACCGCCCACCTGCTCTACTCGGACTCGCGTCTGGGCCACCGCCGGGGCGGGGTCCTGTTCGTCGGCCCCCACCAGCCGTACCTGGCCTACGTCGCCGACGTCCTGCCCAGTCTCGGCGAGGAGGGCGTCCAGACCTGCACGGTGCGCGACCTCGTGCCCGAGGGCCGCACCACGAGGACCGAGACCGATCCCGAGGCCGCGCGGCTGAAGGAGTCCGTGGACCTGGTGGGCGCGATCGAACCGGCGGTCCGGTTCTACGAACGGCCGCCCAAGGAGGGGATGACGGTCTCGACCCCCTGGTGCGACCTCTGGCTGAGCGCCGCCGACTGGGCCGAGGCGTTCGGGTCGGTGGACCCGGGCGTCGCGCACAACGACGCCCGGGAGCACATCCTCGACGAGCTGGTGGAGATCCTCTCGGACCAGCTGGCCGACCGGCACGACGAGGAGATCAGCCCGCCGATGCTGAAGGGGACGCTGCTGCGGGACGCGGAGCTGCTCGACACCCTGCACCGGGCCTGGCCGCTGCTGGAGCCGACCGACCTCGTCGGGGACCTGTGGTCCGTCCCCGCCTACCTGCGGCTGTGCGCGTCCTGGCTGGAGACTGACCAGGTCAGAAGGCTCCAGCGCGAGGAAGCCCAGGCCTGGACGGTCTCCGACCTCCCCTTCCTCGACGCGGCGCGGCAGCGCCTCGGCGACCCGAGGGCCTCCGAACGCAGGCGCCGCCGAGAGGCCTCCGTCGCCGCCGAGCACGAGCGCAGGTCCTCCGTGATCGAGAACCTGCTGGAGGCCGACGACGACGGCGAGGGGCTGGTGACGATGCTGAACCACCGGGACCTCCAGGACACCCTCATCGACGAGGACGGGCTGCCCGGCACGGACCCCGACCTTCTCGCCGGTCCGTTCGCGCACATCGTGGTGGACGAGGCCCAGGAGCTGACTGACGCGGAGTGGCGGATGCTGCTGCTCCGGTGCCCGTCCAGGAGCTTCACCGTCGTCGGCGACCGGGCCCAGGCCCGGCACGGTTTCACCGACGGCCAGGGCCGCGCGGAGTCGTGGCGCGAACGCCTGGAGCGCGTGGGCTTCGACCGGGTCACCCTCGCGTCCCTGAGCGTCAACTACCGGACGCCGGAGGAGGTCATGGCGGAGGCCGAGCCGGTCATCCGCGCCGTACTGCCGGACGCCAACGTCCCGACCTCCATCCGCAGCGGCGGAGTGCCCGTCCAGTACGGGCGGCGCACGGAACTGGACGCGGTCCTCGACTCCTGGCTCGCCGAGAACGCCGAGGGAACCGCCTGTGTCATCGGCGACCCCGCGTTCCGAGCCACGGCGAGGGTCCGCTCCCTCACCCCGCAACTCGCCAAGGGGCTCGAGTTCGACCTGGTCGTCCTCGTCGACCCGGAACGCTTCGGGGAAGGTGTGGAGGGGGCCGTCGACCGCTACGTCGCGATGACCCGGGCGACCCGGCAGCTGGTCGTCCTGACCGGCCCCTGACCCGGCGCGGGTCGCGGTGTGCCCGGGCGGTTCACCCCGGGACGTGGGCTATTCGCGGTTCCAGGGTTCGGGGAGCGGAGCGCGTTCCGTCAGGGCCCTGTCCAGCCGCTCCCAGGCCCGGGCCGCCGCACGGAGCGCCCGCCACGCGACGACCACTCCCCCTGTCTCCCTCAACTCCTCGCTGACCGCGTCGTAGCACTGGGTCGCGTACTCGTGGGCGATCCCGTGACGTACGCGGGCCTCGATGGGGTGCGAGGACGCCCGCCAGGTACTCGGCAGGAACCCACCGGAGACGACCAGGCGATCCAGTTCGGAGAACAGCAGATCCGCCCGCGCGAGGGTGCGGGTCGCGTGCGCGGGCCGCCCCGGGTTGTCGAGGACCCATTGGATCTCCGCGACCAGATCGTCGGCGCTGGGGCCGGATCCGGAGCGGAGTGACTGCCGAGAGTGGTACTTGGAGGCGGTGCGCTGCGGGAGACGGTGACGGGTACCGGACTCGAACGGGGTGGGGGCGTTCACGCGCAGCACACCCTCACGGCCTCGGGGAGGGTGTCCGCGTACCGACGCACCCTGCGGGAGCGTCGTCGGAGTTCCGCGACCAGTCCCCGGGTGAAGCCGTAGGGGGAGGTGTGGAGGCCGCGCGCCGGGCGTGCGAGCCGCACGGGTACGGCGAGCACGGCCAGGAGGCCCAGTAGGATCTGCATGTCGTCCTGCTTTCTTCAGGTCGGCCATGGCCCCGGGGCGTGTTCCAGCACGTCGCCGGGGTTTCTCGTTCAGGTGCATGTAACCATAACTTGACCATGCCATGCCTGGCCATAGCCTGCCCCAGACAAACTAGCTTGACCACTGCATGCCAGCCTCGGGTACATGGCAGAAGCGAGCATTCCCGCTGGTTACAACGCCGATAGCGAGTTGGACTACGAAGGCCCAGATCCTGTGTGGCTACAGCTGGCCGCCGTACTGATCGCGCGGATCGAACGTGGCGACTATCCACCCAACAGGCAGATCCCGAGCATCACCGGGCTCGTCCAGGAGTTCGGCCTGGCACGAGGGACCGTCCGAAAGACGACCGGCTTTCTTGAGGAACGCGGCTATGTTCGCATCGTCAACGGCAAGGGAGCCTTTGTCCTCCCTCGCGACTGACAGCTTCAGGAGGTGAGGGAGCGAAGGGAGATCGGGATGGACCCCCTCGGGATCTCCCCTGACGCTCCGGCTCTCCACCGCTCAGGGCGAGGGTGCCAACACGAACCGCCGCCCTGACTTCACCGGGAGCGGAGCCGAGTCAGCCCGAGCCGCCACCCGAAGACTCCTGGCCGGACGGTGGATCCCCGCCGTCCCCGACGGAGACCTTCGCGGTGGCGTCGTCCCCGTCCTGAGCGTCGCCACCCTCTGCCCCGAGCCGGTCCTCGAGTCGGCGCACCTGTTCGCTCAGCTCGACCAGGCGGTCCATGACCGCGTTGTGCTGGACCAGTTCGAGTTCCTGGTCCTCCGCCCAACGGCCCTTGCTGAACTCCTGCTCCATCGACGTGACGATCACACCGATCACCAGGTTCAGGATGATGAACGCGGTGAGCACGATGTAGATGACGAAGAAGATCCAGGCGGACGGATGGTGCTCCAGCACCGCGTCCGAGACGTCCGGCCAGTTCTCCGTGGTCATGAGCAGGAACATCGTGTACAGGGTCGTGCCGAGGTTCCCGAAGAACTCCGGGACGGTCTCACCGAACATCTGCTGGGCGAGGATCGCGGACGTGTAGACGACGATGAGCAGCAGCCCGATCACCGTGCCCATGCCAGGGACGGCCTTGAAGAGCGCGCCTATGATCTGGCGCATCTGCGGGACCGCGGTGACCACGCGCAGCACGCGCAGGACCCGGAGGATGCGCAGCACCGCGAAGGGACCGGCCGCCGGAATCAACGAGATCACGACCACCGCGAAGTCGAACCAGTTCCAGCCGTCCCGCCAGAAGCCCCCGCGCCAGGCGTACAACTTGAGGAACATCTCGACCACGAACAGGCCGATCACGAACCACTCGACGCCTTCGAGATACGGAAGGGCAGAACCCCCATAGGTTGCCCAACCCAATATGACGGCATTGACCAGAATCACGGCAAGCATGGCGTTGGAGAACCCACGGCTTTCCACGAACTGGGTGACCTGATCCCGCCGCAACGTCACTTTCCCCCTCACACCGGCACCTTGAATGAGTACCAGGCGCACCCAAATATATCGAAGCCGTTTCGGACGCTTCCAAGCGCGTCCATACTTGGCGCGGATTCCCGAACCACCACAACCAGGGAGCGCCGGAGGTGACCGATCGGGCCCACAAGGGAACCGCGCACCCCAAGACGGTACGCTCCCCCGCCTCCCGCGTCGTCACGAACCCATAACCGCGGACGCGCACCCGCGCGTGCTACTTCCCACAAGCAGAGTCAGCCGGTTTCGGACCGGCCCCAAGCCGGACCGCACAAGCCCCGCAACAGCCCGTGAACCCCACACCGAAACCGCGATCACGGGCAGGAGGAGCCCGGACGGGTGTGAACGGCCCCTGCTCCCCGCTGGTATCTTCGCTGCTGGCCTCGGCGGCAGTCCGGGCCTCCCCCAAGCAGCGCCCGCGACCGAGGAAGAGACATGGCGGAGCTGAAGTACTTCACCGGTTCGATGAACTCGGGCAAGAGCACCATGGCGCTCCAGGAGCACCACTCCCGCGGGGGTGAGGGCGTCCTGTACACGAAACAGGACCGCGCGGGTTCGGGGATCATCTCCTCCCGGCTGGGCCTGACCTCACCGGCCGTCGAGGTCGGCGACTCCCTGGACCTGTACGACGACGTCGCCGAGCGCAAGGCGTCCTACGTCATCTGCGACGAGGCCCAGTTCCTGTCGTTCAAGCAGGTGGGGCAGCTGGCGGGCGTCGTGGACGGCATGGGCATCGATGTGTACTGCTACGGCATCCTGACCGACTTCCAGGGCGCCCTGTTCCCGGGGTCGAAGCGTCTGGTGGAACTCGCGGACAAGATAGAGATCCTGCCGGTCTATGCGCGCTGCTGGTGCGGGAACCGCGCCACGCACAACGCCCGTGTGGTCGACGGAGTCATGATCTACGAGGGCGAGCAGGTCCACATCGGCGGGAACGAGTCGTACACGACCCTGTGCCGCCACCACTTCATGGCAGGCGTGGCCTAGGGCATCCCTCTGGGAAGCCGAGAAATCCTCTTCGGGAATCTACTCCGGAATGAGACTGAAGAACCTGTCATGCAACCGCGACCCAAGGGCATCGGCCTGCCTTTCAAAGTCAAAATCTGGCACCCGACCGCTTTCGATTCCCTCAGGGTCCCCTGAGAAAGTGATCGTGTATACCGCGCTTCGGGTCCGCGCCACAACCAGGTACTGGGAAACTCCGCTGGAGTTCTCGCCAAAGTAGGACTGCGCGGCGTCTGCCCAGTTAGGGGTGGACTGAGACTCAATCTGGGAGAATTCTTCCGGGACAGTTTCGAGAGCTTTTTCAAAGATCCCTGAAGCAAGCTGATCCTTGTTCTCGTTTGGATCATGAACAACAGCTTCGAAGTCAAAATCGAAGTACCAGAGCGCAGTCGTGCCGAACTGTGGCCGTACAGTGAAACTGCACTCACCCGAAACCAAGCGCTGAGAATCCTGCTCGAAACCCGCGTCCTCGGCAGGATCCGAATGAACAATGGAGATCGTCTCTTCTACATGGATATCCCTCATGCTGGGCAGAGCCATGTAGTCACCGCAGACCTCGAGCCCGCCCGGATCCAGTTCAGCTCGAGGATTCCCCCGCTGTTCAACAGCGACCGGGGCCTCAGGAGTGTCTCCTGAAATTCCGGAAGAAACGGAACTGACGAGCAGACTCAGAACTCCGACGACCACACCGAACACACCGAAGGCCGCGAGCGTGCCGCATCCGAAGACCGTGAGCGTCGCCCTCCAGCCGTGTAGGCCCTTCTTCGCTGGCTTCCCGCGCTTCGAATCCGTTTCCTCGGTCTCCACCACGATTACGCCTGCGCCTCCAGCTGAGCCTTCACTTCGGGGTGCTCAAGCGGACGGGTGAACCCCACGATGTCCGCACGATTGGGGTCATCGTACTCGCGCACCGCGATCGGTCCACAGTTGGTGCACCAGGCCTCGACCATCAGGCCGTCCCCGATCACCATTGCCATGTGGCCGGGCCCAGGCGGTTCTCCGGCTCGGGTCACGTCAAAGAAGACCAGGTCACCGGGTTGTTCCTCACCCGGGGGAATCTTCGGTCCGAAGTTCCACTGGTCCTGGGAAACACGTGGAACCGTCACACCGATGCTCTCGTAGGCCTTCATCGTCAGACCGGAACAGTCGTATCCGTCCGGCCCGGTCCCTCCCCAGATGTATGGCTTTCCACGCTGGTCAAGCGCCCAGTCCACAACCGCCTGGGTCAGGTCGTCGGGTGCCCGTCCGATCGGCACTCCGTCCTCGTCCAGCTCACAGAGAACCGCGGTCCGAATGGAGTCCGAGGTGTTGAAGTCGCCGTCGGCATACCGTTCCGCCCACTCCATCACATCATCCACGTACCACCAGGCATGGTTGTAACCGAAGATCGCCTGGCGAACGTCGTCCTCCAGGCCGTGCGCCAGGAGGTAGTCGGCGGCTGCGGGAATGGCGTCGGCGGGGTCGTAGACATTGACGACCCCGTCGTCGTTGCCGTCCACTCCGTAGCCCACCTCCGGCCGCTCCTCGACCGGCTGGATCGGCTCGCCGCCCCAACTGTTCCCCGCCGCGGAACCGTCCAGCGACCCGAACTGCATGGGCCCGGAGGCTCCCCAGTCGTTGTGGCCCTCGGTGATCCCCGGCCCCTCCCAACGTCCGTGATGGGACTCCACCTGCCCGATGCCCGCGAGGATGTTCCACGGAACCCCCCGGTCCTCCCCCGCCTCCTGGTACAGCTCCAGGTAGTTCTCCGGGATGGTGTCCATGGCGTAGGCACTGCTGTCGGGCTGGTCTGCGTCGGCGTTGGGTGCGCAGACCACTCCCGAAGCCAACCAGGAGGCCACCTGGGTGTTGTTGGTGAGGGCTGGAATCACCATGAGCGTCAGGAACACCAGACCTGCCACACCGATGGCGGCCAGTACGGCGACCCTGGTCAGGCAGGAACCCGTCCGTCCGTTGGGGGCGGCGGTGCGAAAAGCGGAGATCAAGCGGTCACTCCTCCCCGAACTGTCCGGCGTCGGCTGGCTGGAAGTCGAAGACCGCCCAGGTTCCGCCGTCGCGAACCACGGTGACGGCGAAGTCGCCGAGGTCCTCGTCGAACTCGGAGTCACCGGTCTCGGTGATGGACTGCGTGGTGACCACGAAGGTGACCGAGTCAGTGCCGAAGGTGCGGATCTCCTGAACCTCCGCGCGTCCCTCCGCGACCGCCTCGGCCTCGCTCATCTCAGCCCAGAAGGCGCCCACCCGGTTCGCGTCGGAGAGCACCTCCGCGTACTCGTCGGTCGCCAGCGCCTCCATGGACGCGTAGTAGGTCTCGGGGTCCTGTGAGTAGTCGATGGTTCCGTAGGCCTCGGCGAAGGCCTGCGCGGTCGCCCCCGCCGCCTGGAGCTCCTCTTCGGCGAACGGAAGCCAGGCAAGGACCTCCAGGTCCTCTGCTGCGGTGGTCGGAATCGGACTGGGCGGGACGGTGGCCAGGCCTCCCGAATTGGAGGAGGGTGGCTCGGCCTCCCCCTGGGCGGTCCCGGGTTCACGCGGTGGACCAGCGGGGTCCTCCGTCTGGTCGCCTCCGAACCCGCCGAGGCTGAAGTAGATCCCGAACCCGGCCAGAGTGGCGATCAGGCCGATGACGACCAGTCGCTGGGTGCGTTCGGGGAGAGGGTTGGGCATGGTGGTCGGTTGCCTTGTCGTCTGCTCAGTGACCGGGTCACTAGTCGTCGTTCAGCCAGAAGGGGACGTCTCGCTTACGGTCCCGTGTGCTGGAGGAGCCGCCCTCCCCCCAGAAGGGGGTGATGGGAGCGTTGTCCTTGCTCTTGCCGGACCCGGTCAGCCAGCCGCCCTCACCGCCGTCGCGCCTTCCGCGATCAGCGGGGGCCGGTCGTGCGGGGCGCTGCGGAGCGGGCCGCTCACGCTTCTCCTTCGGACCGCCCCAGCGCGAACCCCGGCCGAGGTTTCCGTGTGCCGGGGTGTCCTCGCGGCCGTTGAAGATGCCGCGCCCCGTGCTGGGCTCGGCGCGATCAGCGCTCGCCGCTCGGGAGTTGCTCGTTCCGCCACCGAACACGCCGCCACCGGAGCGTGTGCCGGAGCCGGCGCCGTCGTTGCGGTTCGGGCCGTTACCTCCACCGCCGGTACCGAAGACGCCCGCCCATCCACTGTCGCCAGTGCCGGTGTAGCCGCCAGCAGGCCGGGGCGGAATGGGTCCGCTGCTGGCTGCACCACCGCCGGTACCCGTGCCGCCGTTCCCAGAAAGACTCGGCGCCTGGTCGCCGTTCCGAGCACCGGTGGTGGGGCGCTGCGAACCGGGCCCACCGCTCCGACTGACGTTGAGCGGCGGAGCGTTGTCGTTTCCTCGGACCCGTCCGTAGCCCGCAGTCCCTCGGACACGGGCGCCCTCGGCACGGGTGCTGCCACCGCTCTCCGGAACCTCTTCCGCGGTTTCGGTGGCGCCTGCGGAAGCGCCTCCGCCAGCGGGAACCCCTGCGGCCGCACCGGCGATCATGGCCCCGCGACGGCGACCCCAGTTCTGCGTCTTGAGGTAGGCGACCGGAGGAAGAACCATCGCGCTCTTGTCCAGTGCCTGGCTACGAGCCGCGTCGGTCACGATGCGCGAGGTGAACGTGTTCGCGTTGACCGAGGCGAAGAGGTAGGCGAACGTCTTGCGGTAGATGAAGATTGCCACAGTGAACAGGGCAAGCAGAATCATCTGCAACCCCCACCCAAGACTGGTGGACATCACGATTCCATAGCTCATGACAAGTAGAGCCATCAAAAGGACGATGAAAATCTGTTTAAGCAGGAACCCGACCATCAGCTCGACCCAACGCAGCAAAACCATCCGCCCGTAACCAGGGTGGATACCGATCAGCAGGAACACCGGGGCGAGCATGAAAAGCAGAATAAAAGCGATCTTCAGAACGATGAGCGCCACTGCGGCGGCAAGGATCAAACCCCCCGCAAAAATAGATGCAAAGAGAGCCAGGGTCGCCACACCCAAGCGACTACCCTGATCATCCCCCGCAAAGAGCGGATACACGCTTGGGTACGTGGATTCAACGTCTGCCGCAATCGCCTCATAGGACTCTTGCTTCTCAGCGGCGAGCGCACTGGGGTCGAGTTCCCCATCAGAGATCTGCTGTTGCTCGATTCGGCTGATACCTTGGGCCGAAATCAGATCCATCGAATGGTCGATCGAGGCGTCTTCAGCCAGACTCGAACTACCAAACTGCCCAGCCACCCAAGGCTGGCAAACCAGGCTCGACCAAAGCATGTCGGCGTTCCGGCGAACCTGGAAATCAGCCTCGGATTCCCAACTGGCACGCTCGGGGGGTTCAGCGCCAGCAGGACACGCCCCCGATCCCCCGCCGTAGGGAACCTGCCCAACAGCACTGGTGACCAGCTGGGTACCGGAATTGACGAGGGCACTGCCCATGCCCATTACTTGAGCAGGGTTCACAAGAATCCACATACCGATCGCCGTGGCGGCAATCATCCAAACCGAAGACTCGAGCGTTAGAGTCATCCTCTTACGGATGAGTCCATACCAGCCCAGCCAGATCGCTCCCAAGATGACCATCGTCGGGATAAGAGGCCGCCAAATACCCTCTCGCAGCGCGACAATCACGCTTTCGACTGCTTCAGTGAAGCTGGCCAGGAGGCCGTCTGAAGTCGCGGCCTGATAGACAGTGATGGTCGACTGGTTGATGGTCTTCGACAGGTCCCAGGCGGAATTCGCGATGGTGGCCTGAGCGCCCAGCCCCATCTTGTCCACACAGGACTCTGTGATCATGTGCCACTGTTGTCCGGCAGTTCCGTACTGGCCGTACATGCTGGCATCGGGTGGCATCGAGTCAGGCGCACCCTCGATCGCCGACTGGGACTGCGGCGGCACCAGGAGCCCGTCCGAACCACTGCCCGCGGACTCCGGGAGCGGTGCCGGGTTGCCGGGACACATCGGGTTCGCCTGCGCGGAGCTCAGCGGGATGAGGATGAGTCCACACAACATCAGGAACGTCATCAGGATGCGTCGCCAACCCCGCCGGTGGACGTGCTGATGAGTCATCTGCTGAGCTCCTGCGTCGTGGTTCGTGCGGGGAAATCGTTGGCAGACACCAGGGCCTCCCGACCGCACGCCCGCCGCGACACCACCTGGCGCGCGACCGCACACGGACACAAGGCCCCCGCATGTCTTTACCCCATCCTCTATGGTGCGTCATCACGGGGTTGGGAGATGGCTGCAACGCGACCGGTTTTTCGGTCGTCGTCCCCGAACGGGCCGGAGACTCATGGCCAAATGCGGGTGTTCCCCTCATTTGTGCAGGTAGCGGGCTTCTCGGGGCGGCCGTAACACCCAAAATCCTCAAGGCCACAATTTCCTCACCAGATGTGGACTATGAGGGGCGTCACAGAACCTTTCGCAGCCAAAAGTGGACATACGACAACCAAGCGGACTGAGACCCGGTACCAGCCCGGTCTTACGCGGAACCCGCAGTCCCTATTGGAGGAGGACCGAAACGGAGCGCGGTCCACGAGCCCTTCCTGCCCCCGAGCCCCAGCGGCTTGACCCTCACGCGGCGTGAGGCTCCACGATCAGCCTCATGAGCGAAACCTTCCACGCGTTCAGCGTCAGCCCCGTACCCCAGCCCGGCCCCGACACGGCACCCCCGGAACTGTTCCGGGGCATCTACGGGATGCCGATGTTCGTGACCGTGCCCACGCACGACCTCGAGGCCTCCAAGGAGTTCTGGATCAGCGGCCTCGGGTTCTTCGACCTCTTCTCCGTCCCCGGCCAGATCGTCCACCTGCGGCGCTGGGCGTTCCAGGACGTCCTGCTCGTACCGGGTGAGCGCCCCGAGCAGACTCCCTCGACGAGCGTGAGCTTCTCCTGCGTGCTGAACCAGATCGACGACATCGTGGCGGCCTGCGAGGAGCGGCTGCCCGGGTCCACCACCGGTCCTCGGCGGATGCCGTGGAACTCGGTGGAGGTCGAGGTCCGCACCCCTGAGAACGCCCGGGTGATCATGACCGCGGCCCGCCCGTACGACCCCCAGGACCCGGAGACCGCCCGGTACCTGCGGGAGAACGGGATCGAGGGCCCCGAGGTCCGGAGCCGCGAGAACTAGGACCAAGGACCGAGAGCCGGGTTCCGGGTTCCTGGTTCCCAGCCTTCCGGAACCAGGAACCCGGCCCGACGGGTCCTCAGGGGCCTGCTTCGGTCTGTGGATAGCGTGGATCAATGAACTACGGCGCGAGGACGGTCGGCGCGGTGGCCGCGTTCGTCGGGGTCACCGTCAGGACCCTGCACCACTGGGACGAGATCGGTCTGGCCGGTCCGAGCGAGCGTTCCGCCGCCGGTTACCGGCTCTACACCGCCTCGGACGTCGCCCGCATCCAGAGGGTGCTGGTCTACCGCGAGCTCGGCGTCTCGCTTGAGGAGACCGCGAAGCTCCTGGAGGCGGACGCCGACGAGGCCGCCGACTCCCTGATCAACCAACGCGACCAGCTGCGCGCACGCATCCGCAGGCTGGAGCGCATGGCCGACGCCCTGGACCGCCTCGCCGAGGCCAGACGGGAGGGCGTCCTGCTTCCGCCAGAGGAGCAGGTCGAGATCTTCGGTGACACCTGGCGGCCCTCCTGGGCCGCGCAGGCCCGCGAGCAGTGGGGTGACACCGCCCAGTGGGCGGAGTTCGCCGAGCGCGCGGCCGACCGCACGGCCGAGGACTGGCGACGGATCGCGGCGGGGGTCGAGGCCCTGCACGCGGACCTGGCCCAGGCGGTGCGGGAGGGTGTCGAGCCGGGGAGCCGAAGGGCCGACGCCCTGGCCGAACGGCACCGGGAGGCCATGAGTGAGTACTTCGACTGCACCCACTCCATGCACGTGATCCTCGGCCGCACGAACGTGGACGACCCCGGGTTCCGGTCCAACTACGAGGCCATCGAACCCGGCCTGTCCGTGTGGCTGCGCGACGCCATCGACGCCAACGCCCGCACGCACGGCGTCGACCCTGAGACGGCCACCTGGGAGTGACGTGGCGGGGCCACGGGAACAGCCACCTCACACCGACGAACCCTCCTCCACCAGACCCGTCTGGCACCCACCGGGCCACACCGGGTCCCACCAGTCCCACCAGGCCCAACCAGGTCCGATCAGGTCCGACCAAGCCCCCCCCCGGGCTCCCGGAACTTCTCCCGGAATCGGAGCGAGGTCCTCTGTGGAGATCCCCGGAAACCGACCCGCGCGGGAAAGCGCCCGGACGGTTTGTGACTCTCGGCACTAAAGGCGTTCCTCTCCGTCCCCGCCTGCGGACTCGGTGCCGTTTCTCCGAGGGTCGCAGTGGGCTTTGACCGCTATCGGTCACCTTCTCCGGCTCTGGTACGAGGGGTTGTGGGCAGGCTTACTCTTGGAGTTCGCCGGACCATCCTCATCGATCGGCCCCCCGCAGGTCCGGTTCGTACCCACGGCGTCCCCTTTCCGCACGGCGGAACGGTTCCCCCACACCGCCAGAAGGGAAGCACCCCCATGCCGACCCCCGGGCGTACCTCCATCGGCCGCTACGAGTTGCGCGAGAGGTTGGGCGCGGGCGGCATGGGCACGGTCTGGCACGCCTGGGACCCCGCCCTGCAAAGGGACGTGGCGGTCAAGGAGGTCCTCCTCCCCCAGGGGATGTCCGCCGAGGACAGGGCCGAGGCGCACGCCCGCACGCTCCGGGAGGCCCAGGCGACCGCGCGCATCAGCCACACGGCGGTGGTGACCATCCACGACGTGCTGGAGCACGACGCCAGCCCGTGGATCGTGATGGAGCTGCTGAGCGGGACCTCGTTGCAGCACCACATCGACGCCGGCGGGCCGATGCCGGTCGAGCGGGTCGAACAGGCCGCCCGCTCACTTCTGGGCGGGTTGGCGGCGGCGCACGCGGCGGGGGTCACCCACCGGGACGTCAAGCCCGCCAACATCATGTTCACCGCGGACGACCGGACGGTCCTCACGGACTTCGGGATCGCGAACGTGGACGGCGGCACGGCACTCACCCAGACCGGTGTGTTCATCGGCTCTCCCGAGTACATGGCCCCGGAACGGTTCGAGGGCGAACGGGCCCTGCCGGCCTCGGACCTGTGGAGCCTCGGGGTGACCCTGTACTGCCTCATGGAAGGGCGTTCACCGTTCAGGCGGGACAGCATCACGGGGATGATCAGCGCGGTGATGACCGCCCCGGTGCCGAGGCCGTCGAGGAACGAGGCCGCGAACTCCCCGAGGAGCCTGGCCCTGCTCGCCCTCATAGCGGCTCTGCTCACCCGGGACGCCGCGGCACGGCCGAGCCCGCGGGAGGCCCTGGAACTGTTGGAGCGGGAGCGTCACGCGACGCAGGGGCTCGTGGAGACGCACCGGGGTCCGTCGCCGGGCCCGGAGGCCTCGGGGGCACGGCCCTCGTTCCGTCCCACCGGTGGTACCCAGGCCGCGTACCCGCGGAGCGGGACGGCCGGTGGGGGCCGTCCCACCCCGAACCCGGTACGACCGGCGAACGGTGCCTCCTCCGGACCTCGGCCGCACCCTGTCGGGCCCCCGATGGTGGGGTATCCGGGATCGACGGCCGCCGCGCCCGCGCAGGACGCGAGCGCCCGGTTCGTACCGGGCACCGGGCACACCGGCGCCCGCCCTGCCGGGGGGAACAGCCGGGAGAAGCCCACCGCCGTCCTCACCGTCATGGCCATGCTGGCGCTCAACGCCCTGGTGTTGTTCGTGCTCACGGCGGTGAACCTGGGGCGGGTGGGGGACGATGACGCCGCCACGGGCTGGGGCACCGTGGTGTACCTCGCGGTGTGGGGCGTGCTGTCGGCCTTCGCCGCCTTCGGTCTCCTCACGAGGTCACGCCTGGTGTTCGGTCTGGTGGTGGTCGTGCAGGGGATCGGCGCGGTGACGCTGGCGATGAGCATGTTCACGGTGTTCATCTACACGCCCGAACTGATGGTCATCTACGCGTTGATGCTGATCTACACCCTGACGATCGGTGGGCTGCTGCTCGTCCCGGCCAGGTCGCGGGCCTACTTCGGCCTCGGCTAGTGCTCGGGGAGTTCAGCGAGGCCGGTGGTGGCGGCGTGGACCCTGGCGACGCTGTCGTCGCGCACCCGGCGCGCCACCTCGGCGGTGTCGGCGAGGTCGGCCACCTCCGGCGACGGGAGGGACATCAGGGAGGCCTCGGCCCGCAGATCCGCGTAGTCGTCCGTGGCGGCCAGGGCCTCCTGGCACTGTTCCCACTCCCGGTGGGCCAGGACCGACTCGTCCACCAGGCGCCCGTACTCGACGATCTGGTCGACCCTGGCGCGGATGTGCCCCTCCACCGCGGTGAGGTGTTCCCGCTGGGGGCGCAGGACCTCCCGCACCCGGGGTGAGGACGCCTGCTGCCAGCGCCGGACGTAGCCCCGCCGCAGTTCGCGCTGGCGAGCCAGCAGGGACGCGATCCGCCACTCCTGTTCCCGCAGGACCGAGAGGCCCCGCGCGGTGTCCAGGGTGTCGGAGGAGCCCAGTTCCACGCGGGCGTCGGTGACCCTGTCTATGGTCTGCTGGACCGCCACGAGGAGGCCGTGGTCGGCCGCGCTGATGTCGTCCGGTAACAGGACGCGGTCCCGGTGGTGCTCCTCGGGGGTTTCCGGTACCTGGGCCGTGAGCGTGTCGGCGGTGACCAGGCCCACCAGGAGACCGAACAGCAGCCACGGGACGCCGCCCGGCGGGTCCTGCGGGAGCAGGTCGAACAACCACAGGGGCGCGGCCGCGAAGGCGCCCGCGCCGATCGCGCCGCCGACGGCCCGCACCAGCGGGTCGGCCTCCTTGCGCACGGCCAGCGCGCCCACGTAGGCGATCAGGCCGATGCTGACGATCACCATGCCGAGGTACCACCCGGCGGTGAGCAGGGCCAGGACGAGGGTGAAGCCGACCCCCAGCAGTTGCACCCCGCCCTCACGCAGGCGCAGGGCCCGGCTGGCGGCCTGCCCGTCGTCGCGCGCGTGTCTCGACTCCGGGGCGACGGCCTCCCGGAGGAGGTCCTCACGAAGTTCCTCGGGCAGGGTGGTGTCGACGACGGGGCGCGGCCGGATGACGTCCTCACTCATGGGCGGTCCCTCGTGAGTGTCGGTCGGGGGGTGCGGGGAGGCGGGGTTCAGCGGGCCGGGATCGGAGGGCCGGGGGTAATCTCCTTGATCCCCATCCTCGTCATGCCCGAACCCGACTTCCCCGCACCCTTTGTCATCCGATGTCCGCCCGTGGCCGCGGACGCCGCCGCTGACCTGCTCCGGAACCGCGCGTTACTGCTCGCGGCCGTTAGCGGACACCAGCGGGTCCCCGGCGGGCCGCTCGCGGGTGGGGTTGGTGTCCAGCCAGCGCAGCAGCCCCTCGGAGACCAGGTCGACGCCGATCCGCCCGGAGCGGCCGTCGAGGTCGCGGAAGAGGCACTCACCGTTGCCGAGGTTGCGCAGCACCGCCATGTGGTCCTCGTTGACGTCCACCCCGAGCAGCGCCATGACGTCGGCGACCTCGTGCGCCTCGCTGGAACGGAAGGCGAACACCGAGGACAGACAGTTGGTGACCTGCTCGTTGAGCATGTCGCCCGCGTTCTGGGACACGAGGATGAGCGCGGTGTTGCGGGAGCGGCCCATCCTGGAGACCTCGGGGACGAGCTTGGCCCCCTCGGGGGTGGAGGTGACCGCCCACGCCTCGTCGAGGAAGATCGCCTTGGGCAGGCGCCGGTCCAGGCCGTTCATCAGGCGCCGGGCGAACTGGGACACCAGGTAGAGGAGCGCGACGGACAGGCGCTGTTCGTAGGAGTAGTCGTCGCGGTTGACCCCGGAGTCGGGCAGGGTGAGACCGCCCAGGGTGAACACGGTGGTCCACCCCTCGGTGTCGATGCGCGCCTCCCCCTGGGGGTCGAAGCACAGCGACGCCAGCCGCATCTCCGCCATGGAGCCCAGGACGGCGCCCAGGTTGCGCGAGGCGGCGTCCTCGGCGGAGACGAGGTGGTCGACCACCTTGGCCAGGGACGGCTGAGGCTGGTTGGCGACGGTGGCGACCGCCTGGATCATGGCCGACTCGCGCTCCTCGCTCATGCGGGGCAGCAGGAGCCGCAGCGTCTCGGTGGCCATGGTCTTCTTCGCGGCGAGGTCGTCCCCGAAGGCGAAGGGGTCGAGCAGGCCGGGCTGGGCCGATCCGAGCGACATGACGCGGGCCTTGCGACCCCGGTGCTTGAGCAGCTCCACGAGGGACTCGGCGTCGCCCTTGGGGTCGATGGCGGCCACGGTGACCCCGCGCAGGGCCAGCTGGTAGATCATCAGCAGCGCGAGGGTGGTCTTGCCGCCGCCGGGCTCACCGGTGATGGCGATGGCGGTGGGGCGGTTGCGGGCCGCGGCGACCATGGGGTCGAAGTGCACGATGGACCGGGCCCGGCCGATGGTCTCCCCCACGTACGGGCCGACCCAGCCGCCGCCGTGGTGGTCCGTGCGGTCGCCGACGTCCACGGTCGCGGTGGGCATGCCGCCCGCGATGGTGCGCAGCGGCTGGCGCTGGGCGTAGGCGTTGAGGCGGATGCGGTCGCCGGGCAGCGACTCGTTGAAGAGGGAGAACTGGTCGCCGGTGGAGTTGATGACGTCGATGCCGATGTCGCGGTAGTGCTCCACCACGGCCTCGACGTGCTGGCCCAGGAGGCGTTCGGTGGGCGCGGACACCATGAGCCGGTGCCACCCGTAGACGAACGGCAGGCGCTCCTTGGTGATGCCGTGCTCCAGCATGCGGGCGGCGTCGATCTGCTCGGCCAGCGCGATGGGCGCCTCCACCCCGGCCTCGCGGATGTGGGCGTCCATGTCGCGGGCGTGCGCGAGCTTGCGGCCGACGTCCTTGGAGGCCTTCGCGGGCGGGATGAGCTTCATCCGCAGGGAGATCTCCACGGGGAACGGCAGCGCGTCCGCGTGGTGCAGCCAGGGTTCGCCGTCGGGGAAGGGCATGAGGTCCGGGAAGCGCGCGAACGACAGGAACGCCACGTGGGTGGAGCCCGCGGGCTGTTCGAGGCGGAGCGTGGAGCGGCCGTTGTGGATGACCCCGTCCACGAGCTGCTCGATCTCGCCCCGGCCCCAGGTGCGGCGGCCCGTGGCCGAGGGGTGGATCTCCTCGGCGGTGCCGCTCACGGCGTGCCGGATGAGCCAGGCGATCTCGTCGGAGGTGGCGTGCCGGGCGTGCAGGGAGCTGGCGGCCAGGGCGCGGCCGAGGCGCTCGGACTGGTCGGTCCAGCGCGCGATCTCCTTGTCGTCGATCGCGTCGTCGTTGATCCCCAGGACCTGCTCGGTGCGCTGGTAGGCGCCGAAGAGCTGGGAGAACAGCCCCAGGCCCGCGCCGGCGTTGCGCAGCCCCAGGCGCACGCCGAGGTAGACCTCCTTGGTCCAGAAGTCCTTGGCCCACACGTGCCGGTACATCTCTTCGAGGTAGTCGTACCAGCCGGGCCCGGCGTCGGCGGTCTCGTCCAGTCTGGTGGCCCACTGGGCGGCCGGGTAGGTGCGGTGGGCGACGCGCAGGTGCACCTCGGCGTCGTTCATGCGGATGGCGGCGAGGGCGATGGTGATGTTGGTGGCCAGCGCCTGGCGCTCCTCGGGAGTCGTGAACTCGTAGGACACCGTGGGGAGCCGGAAGTAGGCCCAGGCCTCGTTGTCGCTGAAGAGCACTCGGTCGTCGAAGTAGCGAACCGCGAGACGGGTCGCGCCCCGGGTGCCCCTGGTACCGGTCATCTGCTAGCCCTTCCTCGTGACGGCGCTGACGAGTTCCGCCCTTAGCCATCACCCATAGTGCTGCATGAGGCCGGGGGGTGAGAAGCGGAGGCGTCGGTGTGCCAGAAACCGGAGGCGCTGCGCGGGCGGGAGCGCGGACGCGGCCCGGCCCCTCACGGGTGCCGGGCCGCGTCACTCTCCGTCGTGTCCGCGGAGGTCAGCCGACGTCGCCGTTAGCAGGCGGTGTCGAGGGTGCTCTGGAGGGTGGACTCCTCGGTCGAGGTGATCGTGAGGTCGTAGACGTGCTTCACGTTGATCCAGGACTTCACGTAGTCGCAGTGGACGGCCGTGTTGGTGGGCATCCACTCCGAGGGGTCCTTGTCGCCCTTGGCGCTGTTGCTGGAGGGGGTGGCCAGCCACAGCTGGGAGCTGGTGACGTCGTTGGCGAAGTCGGTGCGCTGGCTCGTGGACCAGTCGGCGGCGCCGGTCTTCCAGGCCTCGCTGAGCGGGACCAGGTGGTCGACGCTGATGTCGCCGGGGACGTCGTTCACCCACTCGTCGTCGAAGGCGCTCCACCAGCTGCCCGCGGTGGGCTGGCAGTTGGAGTCGGTGACGACGTCCTGTCCGTCGCGCTTGAGCACGACCTGGCGGGCGGTGCAGGGGCTGTCGACCACGTTCCAGTGCGGGAAGAGGCTTCGGTCGTAGCCGGACTGCGGGCCCTTGGGGGCGACGGTGAGCGAGTTGAGCTGGGTCTGGGCCGCGGAGTCGCTGGGGATGTTCGGGGGCAGGGTGTCGGCGGCGGCGGGTGCGGCCCAGACCAGGACCATGGCCACGGCGGCGGCCGAGACGGTCGCGGCGGTGCGTGCGAGCACACGGGGGAAGGGGGGCACTGTGTTTCTCCTCTTGAGCGGGTCGAGGAAATCCGGACCCCACTACTGTGGAGTAACGAAAGCCCGCACGCCAGCCCCCTCGCGAGAATTCCGGGTGAATCGGAGGTCACTTGGGAATAACGACCGGAGCGCGGCCGTGTTACGTTGCACCGAGCCCTGCGTCAAATGATCGTGAAATAGATCACACGATCTCGGCTCGCCCGACACACAAAGGGTTGGGCGATTCATCACGCAAGGCGATGAGCTGCAATGATGTCGCTCCGTGAGGGAAACTCGGCGACGCGCGGCCCAGGCGGGGGATGGCGCAGGTGAACACCCAAGTAGGAACGAACCGGCGATTCGGAGCCCGAAAGCGAAATCCTCGGCTTCCCGTTTTTCGCCCATATAGTAGACGAGTAATACCCAGATAATGAACGTGTAAACACGACGAGAAGGAGTCCACCCCCTTCGTGAAATCCGGGTTTGTTAGGTTCACATGTCGTACGAGGAACCCAAGCCGAGAGGAGCACCCCCGCCGAGGGGAGCGCCATGACTCTGCAAATGGAACTTCCGACAGCGGACGACTACCCCACCCGTAAGGCACCCGAGCCCGCGCTGCTCTACCGCCGGGACCCCGTCGTCTGGCCCGGTGCGGCCGACGGCCCCTTCACGACCGAACAACTCGACGGCTACGACCGCCGCGGCTACACGCAGGTCGAGTCGATCGTCAACCCGGTGGAGATCGAGGCCTACCGCGCCGAACTGCGACGCCTCAGCGCCGACCCCGCCCTGAGGGACGACGAGCGCGTCGTCGTCGAACCGACCTCCGACCAAGTGCGCTCGGTGTTCGAGGTGCACAAGGTGAGCCGGGTCTTCCACGACCTCGTGAACGACCCCCGTCTCGTCGACCGCGCCCGACAGATTCTCGGCTCGGACGTGTACGTGCACCAGAGTCGCGTCAACTACAAGCCCGGCTTCGGCGGCGGCTCGTTCTACTGGCACTCCGACTTCGAGACGTGGCACGCGGAGGACGGCATGCCCCGGATGCGCGCGGTCAGCTTCTCCGTGGCGCTCACCGACAACTACACGCACAACGGCGCCCTGATGATCATGCCCGGGTCCCACCGGACCTTCGTCTCCTGCGTGGGCCGGACCCCGGACGACCACCACCGCTCCTCGCTCAGGAGCCAGCACGTGGGCACACCCGACCAGGCGTCACTCAACCTGCTGGCCGACCGGCACGGCATCGACGTGCTCACCGGCTCGGCGGGCGACGTCACCGTGTTCGACTCCAACTGCATGCACGGGTCGGGCGGCAACATCACGCCCTACCCGCGCTCCAACGTGTTCGTCGTGTTCAACAGCGTGGACAACGCGTGCACGAAGCCGTTCAGCGCCAGCCGGGCCCGCCCGGAGTTCCTCGCCGCCAGGGAGACCACCCCCGCCGGACGCTGACCCCGGGGCGACACCGTGGCCCGCACCCGACAACGGATGCGGGCCACGGTGTCAGGTGGCGGGTGCGAGGGCGTTGACCAGGACACCGCCCAGGGCGCCGTGGGCCCGCTTGGTGGCGGGACGCAGCGCTCCGACGTCGATCTTCGTGTACGAGGAACCCAGGTGGTCGTCCCACGGAATGCGGACGATGGCCCGGCAACGGCCGCGCGCCACCCGCTCGGCGGCGTCCACGTCCTGGAGGCTGCGCTTGCTGACCCCGTTGACCACCAGGATGGAGTTGGCCCGCAGCGTCGCGTACCCGTTGCCGTCCAACCACTCGAAGGTCATCGACACCGCGCGCTCGGCGTCCGCGCTGGCCGGAGCGACCAGGACGAGGCCGTCGGCGACCGGCAGGGCCCGGGCCACGCCGGTGGCGGCCGGGTCCAGCAGCGTCACACCGTAGAACCCGCCGAGCAGACCGGCGAGCTGCCCGTAGTCGCGGTCGTCCAGGGTCTGGACGTAGGGGTCGTCCAGGGTCTGCACGACCTCCAGTCCCGTCCCGGCGCGGCCCGCGTAGGCGCGCATCCGGTCGTACTCGTCCACGGAGTCGGCGTTGGCCAGCAGCGCGGTCAGGGTCTCCGGGGCCTGGGCGCCGACCCTGCGGGACAGGCCGTTGGGGCCGGGGTTGACGTCGACCGCCACCACCCGGTCGTCGCGGTGCGCGGCGAGGGTGTGTCCGATCATCAGGGCGGTGACCGTCTGCCCCGCGCCACCCGTGCAGCCGAGGACGACCAGGGACCTGGGTTCGGCCAGCGGGGTGCGCAACCGCTCGATGTCGCTGGTGGGCAGGTCCGATCGGACCGGAGCCGCGCCCCCGGTGACGACCTTGGCCAGCCGGCGCCAGCCCCGGGTGCCGCCGGAGGTGCTGGGGTCGCCGGAGCTGGGGTCCACCTCCTCCTCACGCGGGGCCGGTGCGGGCTGGGGCCGTTGGGAGGGCACCCCTTGGGGGGTGTCTCCCAGCCGGGCCTGTTCGCCGGTGCCGTGGTCCAGTTCGAGGTCGGGTCTCGTGGTGTCCGCAGGGGATCCGGGGTCCGCGCTCGCGGGTGGTTCGGGCTCCTCACCCGGGGTGGGCTGACCGAAGAGCTGACCGATCCGACGAGCGTTCTGGGCGACCCGGTGGAAGACCCCGTCGTGGGGGTCGTGGGTCTCCGAGTCACCGGCTGCCTCGTCCTCCCGCGTTGACGGCTCCGGGGTCGACTCCGCCTCGACAGGGTCGTCCTGGGCAGCCCGGGCGCGGCGAGCCCGCAGCGCGGCCGCCTCCGCCTCGGCCAGTTCGGTCTCGGTGGGCCTGGCGGCGGAGTCCTTCGCCGAGGGCCGGGGAGTCGCGCTGCGGGGGTCCTTGCGGACCTCCACGAAGCTCACGAGTTCACCGGTGCCGTGGTCCAGCTGGGTCGGCGGCTTGGGTCCCTCGGCAACGACCACAGCGAGTGGTTCGGGCTGCTCCCGCGTCTCGGTCTCCCGATCCCCGTGAGGAGCCTCCCCCACCCCGGTGGCAGCCTCGGCCCCCGCACGGTCAGCCTGCCCGGAGGTCTCAGGAACTCCCTGGGCAGCCCGCGCCGCGTCAGCCACGGGAGCCTTCTCCGCGCCCTGGAACTCCGCAGCCTCACCGGCGGCGTAGTCCTCGTTGGCCTCGG
Source organism: Nocardiopsis sp. L17-MgMaSL7 (assembly GCF_003182025.1). Taxonomy (NCBI): domain Bacteria; kingdom Bacillati; phylum Actinomycetota; class Actinomycetes; order Streptosporangiales; family Nocardiopsidaceae; genus Nocardiopsis; species Nocardiopsis sp. L17-MgMaSL7. Next base: position 336,328 of record NZ_QGTF01000005.1, read on the forward strand.
CGCTCCCAGCCTGCTCCGGCTCCCTCCGGGCCGCCTGGGTCCCCACTGCCCCCCGGGACTCCGTAGACGCGCTGGGGGCGCCGGGCTCGCTCTGCCCGGAGGTCTCCTGAACCCGGGCATCCTGTGCCGCGTCAGCAGCAGGAGCCGTCTCCGCGCCCTGGGACACCGCGGCCTCACCGGCCTCCGCACTCCCAGCCCGCTCTGGCGTTCCCTCTGTCCCCAGAGTTCGTTCGGCCTCTCGGGCCATCGAGGCGTCGTGCTCGGTGCGAGACTCCGGAGCCTCTTCAGCCGCCTGGGCAACCTGAACCTCCGAAGTCCCAAAGGCCTTCTCCGCCCCCTGAGACTCCCCCACATCCTGGGATTCCTGAACCCCATCAGCACCATGGGGATTCAGAACGTTCGGCGCTGTGTCACCCGCAGAAGCCGTCTCCGTCTCCCGGAGCTCCCCGATCTCCCTGGTGGCCTTGACCTCACGGGCCTCCGCACTCCCAGCCCGCTCGGGTGCCTTCTTGGCCTCCTGGGTTCCTGCCGCTCCCTGGGAGTCCTGGAAGCTATCGGGCCCAGTCTGCTTGGGCGTTCCCTCTGTCCCCAGAGTTCGTTCGGCCTCTCCGGCCATCGAGGTGTCGTGCTCGGTGCGAGACTCCAGAACCTCTTCAGCCGCCTGGGCAACCCGAACCTCCGGAGTCACAGAAGCCTTCTCCGGCTCCTGGGGCCCCTCGGGCGCCTGCTTCTCTGCTTCCTTGCGCCTGGCCTCCTGGCGGGCCTCGGCGGCGGCGCGGCGCTCCTCGCGGAGCTCGCTGACCACGATCACCGGGTTGTCGCGGTCCCCCACCTTGGGCTGGTCCGGGTGGCGGCGCTTGCCGTCGTCGAACCAGTCCGCCGGATCGCGGCGCTCGTTGTCCCGCTCCTTGCTCGGCACGGCGTCGGCGAACTTGGGCCGTGGCGGAGCCGGGGTGTCGGCCTTGATCAGGTGGCGGTCGAGCACGGACATGTGCTCGTTCCACCGGGTCCCGTGCTCGGCCGCCTGCCCGCCGCTCTCCACCGGCATCGCCTCGTGCTCACCGGTGCCGTGGTCCAGCTGCAACGGCGGCTTGGGCGCGTCCTCGGCGGCCGGACGCACCAGGCCGTGGGTGGCGTGGGAAACCTGCGGGCCCGCCTCGGAACGGCCGATCGGCTCCTGCTCCTCGGGGCTCTCGGGCTCATCGGGGGTCGCCGCGGCCGGCGGCAGCCACGGGGCGGCCGACACGCTCCCAGCCGACGAGGGGCGGCCCGTCGCGGCGGCGAAGCGGGCCGCGTAGTCGGACAGGTCCGGGTAGTCGGTGCTGCTCCCGCCCTCGGATTCGAGCGCCCACGGGGTGGCGTGGGGCCTACCCTCGCGGCGCTGCCTGGCCGGGCGGTCGTCCTCGGTGCCGGCGGTGTCCGGCAGAGCGGTCCCCCGGGCGCGCTCGGGCCTCGCGGGCGGGGCCTGCTGGGCACGCTCGCGGGCGGGCTCGGGCTCGTCCCGAACGCGGCGGTCGGCGTGGTCCCTGGCCACCTGGATGCCCTGGGTCCGGCCGCGCAGGCGGCGGGCCGCGGGCGACTCCTGCTCCGGTGGCGCGGCCATCATCTCCTCCGCGCGACGCCGGGAGTGGTCGGGCTCGCGGGGGCTGACCGCGTCGGAGAGCTCGGCGCTGCTCATGGCACCGGTGTCGCTGTCGGAGTAGGCGCTCTTGGAGGTCAGTCCCAGGGGTGTCTCCCCGGAGGAGGCGCGCAGACGGGCGAACCACTCGTCGCGGTCGCGCTGCTCGTCCTCCTCGGTGACGTACAGGGGCTCGTCGAAGGAGTCGCCGGGTTCGTCCGGCCGCCCCTGGTCGGAGCGCGGTTCCTCCTCGACGGGTGTCGCGGACAGGCCGAAGCCGAAGTAGTTGAGGACACGGCGGCCGACGCCCCGGTGGGGCTCCTCCGAGGTGTCACTGGCCATCGCATGGTGCTCGGACCGGTCCCCGTGCTCCGCCACGGCGTCGTCCTCCTGGGTCGAGGCGGTGTCGGGTCCGAGTCCCGCGGCGACGGCGACCGGAACCTTCCGCGCGGGGGTGTACTCGACGGAGTCGTCGTGTTCGACGACGGGGGCGGGCTGGCGTACGGGCACGCCTCGCAGGGGAGGCGCGGCGCGACGGTCACTCTCCTGGACCGGCGTCTCCTCGACCCCGGTCGCCGGCTCGGCCTCCTGGACGGCGGCCTCCTCGGCCTGGGCCCTGCGGGCCGCGCTCCGGGTCAGCGGCAGCGGCCCGGCCTCGGGGTCCCGGTGCCACACGCGCACCGAGACCCTGATCTCGGCGGGCTCGTACTCGGGTGCGAGCCGGGTGAACACGCGGGCCTCGGTGAGGAACCGGGCCTGCGAGATGAGCAGCTCCGTGAGGCGCTTGCCCTCGATCACCGGCCGGGTGGCCAGCACGGTGATCACTCCCGGCGGGACGACCCAGAGCACCAGGTGCCAGCCGTTGCCGAAGTCGAACGGGGCGTTGAGGATGCTGAGCAGCACCACCCACAGCGCGAACACGCCCAGGGCGACCCCGAAGGTCCCCACCGGGAGCGGCATGGGCAGCCGGAAATCGTAGAGCTTGTACAGCCGCTTCTCGATACGCCAGATGTTGGTGTACGTGGGCAGATCCACGATTCCGGCCTCCCTCGCCTATTCCGTCGATACGCCCATCGCTCGGGCGAGCGCCACCGCGATGACCTCGATGATGCCGGGCACGTAGAACACGATCCCGATGAAGATCGCCAGGATGATGAACTGCATGAAGCGGGTGATCTCCCTGGTGAACAGGAAGAAGATCGCCACGATGGACACGATGACGAGGAACAGCGGCCCGAAGAAGCCACGCAGGAAGTCCGCGAGCCCGCCGGTGTCGGGGGCGTTCTGCGCGGGGGTGGCCTCGACCGCGAGGGAGATCGGGTCGGCGGCGCCGAGGACCGTCATGGTGTCGGCGGTGGCGGACAACAGGGGGAGCATGTCAGGTGCCTTCCTCCGCTGTCGTTACTGGTGTGCGCATGGTTCGTCTGGTCTCCTTGCCTACAGGCCCCGTCGTCGGTCAGTCACCGAACGAGTGCGGGGCGCCCTGGATGTCACGCACGTACCACTCGTTTCCGGAGTTCACGACCGTGACCAGGTAGTTCTGCACCATCTGTCCGGCTTCCCCCGCGCCGTCGTCGGCGTCGGCGGAGGGGAGGCCCCAGACCACGGTGGTCGCCACCTGTCGTACGTCATCATCCCCGGTCGAGGACTGGGATGGCACCGGCATAACGGACAGTTCGCTGAATTCGACACTGTTCGCCGGAAGTGGGGTGACTGTGGCACCCGGTTCCACGTAGCGGTCGAGGTGGCCGGCTTCCTCGGCGTAGGCCTCGAAGAAGCCGGTGAGCACGTCGCCGAGCTGCTCGGCGGCCTGGGGGTCGGCGTCGAAGGAGGGGCCCGGGGGCAGTTCCGCCTGACTGGGCGCGGCGAGCAGGGCGGGGCGTCCGGAGAGCACCAGGGAGGCTCCGTCGCTGTACACGGGCACCTCCAGGCTCATGGCCTCGTCGTTGACGTCGGCGCGGATGGCCACGACGGCGTTGTGCTCGTCGCGCACGTCCACGGCGATCACGGTGAGGTTCTCACCGGCGAGGCTGTCCGCGGGGAGGTTGAGCTGGCTGACCTGTCCGTCGGGGACGAAGGCCGCGAGGGAGGTGAGTCGGACCTCGGGGTCGGAGGTGTCGAGGTAGGACTCGGCGAAGCGGAGGGCGAAGGCCGCGGCGGAGGCCTCGGGGAAGTCGAGGCTGTCGCTCACCTCGGGTTCGGCGCTGCTGCTGGGAAGGGAGAAGCCGTTGCGGATGGGGAACCAGATGCCGTTGAAGACGACGACGACGATGAACGCCCAGAGCAGCACGCGGCCGACGCCGACCCACCAGCGGCCGCCCGCCCCGGCGCGGGGCCTTCGGGGGCGCGGAGCGTCGAGCTCGTGCTCGACGTCGTCCACCCGGTCACGCACCGCGGTGTCGCGCCGCGCCGTCTTGGCCATCCCCGCCTCCTGGTCCTGCACACAGTGACGCGTCGGCCATTGTGCCGACGCTCGGACTTCCGCGCGCCGTCGCCGACGCCTTCCGCCATGCCCTTGTCTACCCCATCCCTATAGTGAGGCATTGTGCGGGTTGGGAGCGGCCAGGACGAGTCCGCGTTTCCTGTCCCGGATCACAATGACCCGTGCGAAGGAACCACCTAAAAGGTGCAGAGTACGGCAATTCACCACTGACCACTTCCTAAGGATGTGCACGTCAGAGCCTTTCTGGCCGGACCGTAAAGGGATTGGTCACCGCTTGGTGAGCAAGATGTGTCCTGAGTGGTCAGGAAACCGTTGACCGGATGTAACCAGCGACACTCGGGCCCCACGCGTCCGCCGACTGCCGAGGGCCGGAGGAACCGGGTCCCACCCCGCTGCCCGGGATGGCGCGATAATCCCACACGCTCCCCTGGGGCGGGCCGCGCTTCTCCCGTTCGTCAGCTTCGACGCGTCGGGCCGTGGCCCGGACCAACGGCACCGCTCACACCCCGACGAGACCGGGGGCAAGCACGAAGGGGGCGGGCCGAGAGGACTCGGCCCGCCCCCTCGGGGCTCGTGCGGGTCAGACGTTGAAGCGGAACTCCACCACGTCGCCGTCAGCCATCACGTACTCCTTGCCCTCCATGCGGACCTTGCCCGCGGCGCGGGCGGACTGCATGTCCCCGGCCGCGACCAGGTCGCCGAAGGAGACGACCTCGGCCTTGATGAAGCCGCGCTGGAAGTCCGTGTGGATGACCCCGGCCGCCTCGGGGGCGGTGTCACCCTTCCTGATCGTCCAGGCGCGGGCCTCCTTGGGCCCTGCGGTCAGATAGGTCTGGAGGCCGAGGGTGGCGAAGCCCACCCGCGCCAGCTGGGCCAGACCCGACTCGGTCTGGCCGAGGGACTCCAGCAGCTCCTGGGCCTCGTCGTCGTCCAGCTCGGCCAGCTCCGCCTCGATCTTGGCGTCGAGGAAGATGGCCTCGGCCGGGGCGACCAGGTCCTGGAGCTTGGTGCGCAGGGCCTCGTCCGCGAGCTCGTCGGTGTCGAGGTTGAACACGTAGATGAACGGCTTCACGGTGAGCAGGCTCAGCTCGCGCAGCCGGTCCAGGTCCACGTCCTTGGCCTGGGACAGCGAGACGCCCTCGTCGAGGATCTCCTGCGCCGCCCGGGCGGCCTTGAGGAGCTCCTGGGAGTCCTTGTCCTTGGCGTTGCGCTTGGCGTCCTTCTCCAGGCGCGGGATCGCCTTCTCCAGGGTCTGGAGGTCGGCGAGGATCAGCTCGGTGTTGATGGTCTCGATGTCGCGGGAGGGCTCGACGTCACCGTCGACGTGGGTGACGTCGGCGTCCTCGAAGGCCCGGATGACCTGGCAGATCGCGTCGCTCTCGCGGATGTTGGCGAGGAACTTGTTGCCCAGGCCCTCACCGGTGGAGGCGCCGCGCACGATGCCCGCGATGTCGACGAAGTCCACCGTGGCGGGCAGGATCTTCGCCGACCCGAAGATCTCGGCCAGCTTCCCGAGCCGGGCATCGGGCACGCCCACGACTCCGACATTGGGCTCGATGGTGGCGAACGGGTAGTTCGCCGCCAGAGCGTCGTTCTTGGTCAGCGCGTTGAAGAGGGTGGACTTGCCAACGTTGGGCAGGCCGACGATCCCGATAGACAGACTCACAAGGTCAGAGTCTATGCGGACCGGCGGGTGGGCCGACCCGGGCACGTGCGGCCAATCATGGAAACAGAGTGCGCTGGGGCGGACACGAAGAGTAGGTTCGAGGTGCGGCCGGGCACCACGAGCAGGGATCGAGCCGACAGGACAGCGTCGAGCAGCTCCCGGCAGCAGTCATCACGGCTCCGTTCTCTTGGGGGGAAGACACCGTGGTCCAGGACCAGTTGCGCGCACTCGTTCACCGGTATCCGCTCGTGCGCTTCGCCACCCGACAGCTCCGCGTGCACCTGCCCAGGCGGTTCGGCGGTCTGGACCCGGCCCGGGTACCGCCGCGCAACCGCAGGTTCACCCTGGACCTGCCGCGCCCCGAGGACGACCGGCGCAGGGTGGGAGCGGACACGATCACCCTCCAGCTGTCCGGCGACCTCACGGTCCCCCGCCGCCTCGCCGCCTCGGGCCTGTCCGGACACGAACCCGACAGCCTCGCCAGCTTCATGGCGATCCTCGACCACACCCGCCCCGGCGCCGTCCTCGACGTCGGCGCGGGGGTCGGTGTGTACTCGATGCTCGCGGCCGCGCGCACGCCCCGACCGGTCTTCGCGTTCGAGCCCACCCCGGAGCTGGCCGCCGCCGCGCGCGCCGTCTCCGCCTCCGGCGACCTCGGTTTCGGCGTCGTCGACCTGGCCCTGAGCAACCACAACGGCAGCGGGCACCTGCGCCGCGCCCTGCACAACGACATGTGCAACCGGCTGGTGAACTCGACCCGGATGGGGCTCTCGCACATCACCGTGCGCACGGCCACCCTGTCGCGGTGGAACGAGACGGCGGCGACCTTCCCGACGGTGGTCAAGATCGACACCTCCGGAACCGAGCCGGACGTGATCGCCGGGGGGCTGGAGGTGCTGCGCCGCTTCCGGCCCTGGGTGATGACCAAGGTGCGCCCGGACCGGGGCGTGGAGGAGCGGCTGATGGCGCTCATGGACCCGCTGGAGTACCTGTGGTTCCCGATCAGCGGCGACCCTCCCTACGAGGCGCGCTCCGAGATCTCCGGCCGGGCCTCCCCCGCGTGGGAGCGGATGTGGATGTTCGCGCCCGAGGAGCCGCCCAGCGAATTCTGGGACGCCGTCACCGTGTGGCGCACGGCCCTCGGGTCGTGCCGGGGAGCCCCCGCGGACCGGTGAGACCGCCGCTCAGATCCAGCCGTCCAGGGCCGCGAACAGTCCCGGGAGGTCGTCGCGGTGGACGTTGTGCCCGGCGTCCTCCACGGTGCGGACGGTGAATCCGCGTTCGGCCAGGGTGCGGGCGCCCTCGGGACCGATCGGCGAGCCCACGCCCGCGATCACCGCGAGGGAGGGCACCTCCGCGGCCTTGGGGAAGTTGTCCACACCCGCCAGGTGGTCGGTCACCCACGCGTGGAAGTCGGGGTCGGCGGCGGCGAAGCCCGCCAGCTCGATCCGCACGTCCTCGTCGCTCCACCCCGGGTGGAGTTCGCGCACCTGGTCGGCGTCGGCGCTGGACAGGACCGCGCGCAGCCGATCACTGGCGCCCTCGGGCTGTGGCGGGACGCGGAAGGCCGGGTCGACGTAGACGGCCCGCGCCGGGCGCAGGTGGTCCAGGGCCAGGGACAGCGCGAGACAGCCGATGGCGTGACCCACGACCAGTTCGGCCGCTGTCGGAAGGGTGTCGATCAGGTCCTGGCGCAACGCCTCGGTAGTGTACTCGCCGCGCGGGCTGTCGCCGTGGCCCCGCAGGTCCACCCCGGTCACCCGGTAGCCGCGCCGGACGAGCCGGTCCTCGACCGCGTGCCAGGTCCGGTGGAGGGACGTGCCGCCGTGCACGAGGAGGGCGAGGCGCTCCCCAGTTCCGCTGGTGTGGGTGGCGAGGCGCATGTGGTGACCTTTCTCGGGGCGCCGCGTGGTGCGCGCGGTTTCCACCGGTGTCGCGCCCCCGACGTCACCGGGGTTCCAAGCGTGGGTGTTGGCTCCCCCTCCGACAACCCCCGCCCGTGGCCGGTTCCGGTCAGGGCCCGCCGGTGGTCGGGCCTCGGGTTCGGCGCCCCGTCCGTGGAGGCGTGCCGTGGATCACCGCACGGTTGCGGTCCTGCGCGTTGGCGGGCACACGACCCCCGGGGGTTGAGAGCATGGCGCCATGGACGCCCTCGCACTCGTACTCGTTCTCGTCATCGGTCTGGTCATCGGCGCCGCCGTGGGCTGGCTGCTCGCACGCGGTCGCGACGCCGAGGCCCGCGCGGACGCCCGGGCGGCGGAGGAGCGCGCCGCCTACGTGGAGGAGCAGCTCGCGGACCGGTTCCGCGCGCTGTCCGCGCAGGCCCTGGACCAGACCAACCAGCGTTTCCTCGAACTCGCCGAGGGGCGGCTGCGTGCGGTCAGCGCCGAGGCCGGGGGCGACCTGGACGAGCGGCGCCGTGCCGTGGAGCGGATGGTGGAGCCCCTGACCGCGACCCTGAACCGGGTGGAGACCCAGCTCCGGGAGGTGGACGCCGGTCGGGCCGCCGCGCACGCGGAGCTGGCCAAGCAGGTCGAGTTCGTGCGGGAGGGCTCGGAGCGGCTGCGGGACCAGACGCAGTCTCTGGTGACGGCGTTGCGCAGGCCCGAGGCACGCGGCCGGTGGGGTGAGCTCCAGCTGCGGCGGGTGGCGGAGCTGGCCGGGATGTCCGCGTACTGCGACTTCGAGGAGCAGGCGGTGTCGGGGGCGCAGCGGCCGGACATGGTGGTGCGGCTGGCGGGCGGCAAGAACATCGTGGTCGACTCCAAGGTGCCGCTGGCGGCCTACCTGGACGCCGTGGAGGCCGGGGAGGGGGCGGCCTCGGAGCAGCGGCTGCGGGCGCACGCCAAGCACGTGCGCACCCACGTGGACCAGTTGGCGGCGAAGTCGTACTGGTCGGCGTTCACCCCGGCGCCGGAATTCGTGGTGCTGTTCATCCCGGGTGAGGCCTTCCTGGCCCCGGCTCTGGAGTACGACCCCGGACTGCTGGAGCACGCGATGGGGCGACGGGTGCACATCGCGACCCCGACGACGCTGATCTCGCTCCTGCGGACCGCGCAGTACGCGTGGCAGCAGGAGGCGCTGAGCGAGAACGCCCGTGAGGTGTTCGACCTGGGCAAGCAGCTGTACTCGCGGCTGGCCACACTGGGTGGTCACGTGGAGGGGCTGGGCCGGGCGCTGAACCGGACGGTGGGCGCCTACAACCAGACCGTGGGGTCGTTGGAGAGCAGGGTGCTGGTGACCGCGCGGCGGTTCGGTGAGCTGGGGCTGGTCGACGGTGACCTGGACCGGCTCTCCGGGGTGGAGGAGCGGCCGCGTACGGTGGCGGCACCGGAGCTGACGGAGGCGTCGGCGGGGATCGCGGAGCCGGAGGCGCGCGGCACGGACGTGTCGGACCTGAAGGTCGCGAGCGCGGCCGAGTACGGCGGTATTCGGCATGCGGATAACGGCTACAACGGTTCGACCCAAAAACCGTCAGAGGGAGTCGTTCGCGGCGAGTGACTTTCCGGCCACCTCTCGGGAACCGGCCGGAACCAGGAGGGGAGATCTCGGCGTCCAAGGGGTGGAAGCCACGATCCCCCCGGAAGGGGCAAGTGGCCGAAATGGCGACACGATCCCAGGAATGACCCCCGAACTTTCACGAGAAGTGACACACTGAACACCGTGAGTAACAAACTGGGGAGGCGCACGACCATGCCCCCGCGCAAGTCGGACGGTCCGGAATCCGGACAGGCCCCGTACTTCGTGCGGTCCAACGGTCGCGGTCGGGAGGCGGCGGGCGCGGACAGGTCCGCGCGCAGCCACCCGAACCCGGACAGGACAGCGCGCAGTCACCCGAAGACGACGGCCGCCCCCTGGCGCCCGCCACGGCTGACCGGCCGGGGCGGGGTGCTGCTCATCGTCGTGTTCAGCTTCGCCGGGACCATGATCGCCCACCTGGTGTCGATCCCCGCGGCCCCCGGGCTGGCCTTCACCCTCGCCTGCGTGGTCACGGCGGCCCTGGTCAGACCCGGCGACCTGCTGTCGCTGTCGGTGAGCCCGCCCATCGCCTACTTCGTCGCCGTGGTCGCCGCCGAGAGTCTGCTGGCCCTGGGCAACGAGGGGTTCGCCCGGGTCCTCATCCTCGGTCTGGCCTCCCGGCTGGCCGACGTCGCCCCGTGGCTGTTCCTCGGCACGGCGCTGGTGCTCGTGGTCGCGGTCTTCCGCGGCCTGCCCGGCAACCTGCGTAACCTCGGCGACGAACTCAACGGCCGCAAGTAGATTCCGCCCGGACCTCCGACGCCCGCGGAGGCCGGAGGCGGCACGGCACCGGTGCGCCGCTCGCGAGGCCGGGACCCCGCCCCGGGACCAGCGGCGGAACGGACCTCAGAACGGGGTGTCGTCGTCCCCGGGCTCGTCGGCGCGGCGTTCGTCCATGGCCGCGGCGAGCTTGGCGCGGGCCCCCTCCAGCCAGTGCTCGCAGACACGCGCCAGCTTCTCGCCGCGCTCCCACAGCTCCAGGGACTCCTGGAGGGTGAGGCCGCCCGACTCCAGTCTGCGGACGACGTTGTTCAGCTCCTCCCGGCTCTCCTCGTAGCTCAGTTCCGGGGCCTCGCTCTGGTCGGCCATGCCTACTCCCCCTCTGTGGTGGCTGCGTTGTCCGTGGTGTCCTCGGCGGCGGGCGCCGCCTTCTTCTTCCTGCCGCGCGAGCCGCCCGTGGCCGGCTTCTTCCCTGCCGGGCGCGGTTCGGGATCCCCCTCGCCGTCCAGGGCGTCGACGGTGGCCCTCAGGCCGTCCTCGGCGAACCGCACGCGCAGGGTCTCCCCCAGCGCGGGTTCGGCGGCGGAGCGGACCACGGAGCCGTCCTCGCGCTGCACGATCGCGTAGCCGCGCGCCAGTGTGGTGGCCGGTGAGAGCGCGTGCAGCCGGGCCTCGGTGTGGACCAGGGTGTCGGCCGCGCGGTCCAGCGAGGCGGTGAGGCTGCGGCGGGCGCGGTCGCGCAGCTCCAGCACCTGTTCGGTGAGGCGCTCGGTCTCCCGGACCGGATCGGCCAGGACCGGGCGGGAGCGCACGCTCGCGAGCCAGGCCAGTTCACGGTCGACGCCGCCCCGGATGACGCGGCGGGCCCGGTCGCGGAGCTGGCGGATGATCTCCAGCTGCTCCCCGACGTCCGGGACGGTGCGCTTGGCGGCGTCCGTGGGAGTGGAGGCGCGCACGTCGGCCACGTGGTCGAGCAGCGGCGCGTCCTGTTCGTGGCCGATCGCGCTGACCACCGGGGTGCCCGCCGCCGCCACGGCCCGGACCATGGCCTCGTCGGAGAAGGGCAGCAGGTCCTCCATGGAGCCGCCGCCTCGGGCGATGACGATGACGTCGACCTCGGGGCGGGTGTCCAGGTCGTGCAGGGCCTCGATCACCTCGCGGGTGGCCCGGTCCCCCTGGACCGCGACCTGGCGCACCTCGAAGCGCACGGCGGGCCAGCGGCGGCGGCCGTTCTCCAGCACGTCGCGTTCGGCGGCGGAGTCGCGTCCGCAGATCAGGCCGACGGTGTTGGGGAGGAAGGGCAGCGGGCGCTTGCGGGCGGGGTCGAACACGCCCTCCGCGGTCAGGGTCCGGCGCAGCTGCTCCAGCCGGGCCAGGAGTTCACCGATCCCGACGTGTCGGATCTCCCGGGCACGCAGGGAGAAGGTGCCCTTGAGCTGGTAGAAGTCCGGCTTGGCGTGGATGACCACGCGGTCGCCGGGCCCGGGGGCCGGTTCCTGGCGGCGTAGGACGGAGGTCTCGCAGAGGACGCGGATGGAGGCGTTGGCGACGGGGTCGCGCAGGGTCATGTAGGACATGCGGCCGCGCGAGTTGAGCTCGGCGATCTGCCCCTCGACCCAGATGGCGCCCAGCCGGTCGATCCAGCCACCCACCGCCTGGAGTACGGTCCTGACCGGCTGCGGGGACTCCGCCGAACTCTCCATGCCCATGGCTCCAGAGCCTAGGCCAGGGTGCGGACACTTCGGTGAAGGAGGGGACGCGCGGCCCCGGAGACGGCGCGTTCCCGGACGTGTGTCCGGGCGTCGGCCTCCGGGGCCCGCACGGCGGGGGTGGTTCGGGACGCGCCCACGGACGCGACCCCGCTCAGGCCTCGGACTCCAGCTTGGCGATCCGGTTGTCGTACATCTTGATGAACTCGGGGCGGGCCTCGTGCGCGACCTCGTAGGCGCGCAGGTCGCGGACCTGCTCGATGGTGAGCTTGCGCAGGCGCGCCCGGATGGACGGCAGGCTGAGTTCGTCGTAGGTGGGCACGGCCAGGTCCTCTGCGGCGGGCGCGGCCTCCTTGCGGACGCGCTCCAGGACGTCGTCGCTGGCGACCGTGGTGTGGGCCTCGGCGGCCTCGAGCTCCTCGGCCAGGGCGGGGCCGTCCTCGGGGAGGTCGGCGGTGGCCGGTACGGAGGGCTCGTCCGTGGGCTCCTCGACCAACGGGGCGGCGTCGGAGGTGGTCTCGGCGGGGGTCTTCGGGGCGGCCTCCGGGGCTGCCTCCGCAGCGGTCTCCGAAGAGGTCTCCGCGGGGGTCTCCGTGACGGCGTCCGCGGGGGTCTCGGCGGCCGCCGCGGGGGCGGTCTCGGCCTTCTCCTCGGCCTTCTCGGCCTGCTTGACCGTGTCCTCGGACGTCACGTCCGTGGCGGCGGGGGTCTCGTCCTTCTTGTCCTGCACGGTCGTGACGACCGGGTCCTTGCGCCCGAAGATGCCCCTGACGAGGGTGGTCAGCTTCGTGACGATGGTCGGGTTCGACATAGGACGGGGGCTCCTGATGCTCTCGGCGTTGGGCCGGCGGCGCGCGTCCAGCGAACAAGGCAAGGCCGAGTTGAGGGCGAACCGCCTCATACAGATGCGATGGTGAACCAGGATAGAGGAGGGAGTAACAGCATGAGCGGGCTGGAAGTGAACGATTTCGCCACTTCGACGCCGGATCGTGTGCGTTCGGTCGCACCGACGTCACCTGCCTGCGGTCCCGCCGTGGATGTACCCACGTCGGTGCCCTTTCCCACACCCGGACCCACGGCGCCGGATCACACCTAGGATGTGTCCCATGAGTGCGATGACGACTGCCACGAACCAACGCCGTGTGCTTCTCGCCAACCCGCGGGGGTACTGCGCCGGAGTCGACCGGGCGGTCATCACCGTCGAGAAGGCACTGGAACAGTATGGCGCCCCGATCTACGTGCGCAAACAGATCGTGCACAACACGCACGTCGTGCGCACGCTGGAGGAACGCGGCGCGATCTTCGTCGAGGAGACCGAGGAGGTGCCCGAGGGCGCCATCGTGGTCTTCTCCGCTCACGGTGTCTCGCCCGCCGTCCACGAGCAGGCCCAGCGCCGCCAGCTCAAGACGATCGACGCCACGTGCCCCCTGGTCACCAAGGTGCACAAGGAGGCCCAGCGCTTCGCCTCCGAGGACCGCGACATCATCCTCATCGGCCACATCGGCCACGAGGAGGTCGAGGGCACCAGCGGTGAGGCCCCGGACCACATCCAGATCGTGGAGAGCCCCGACGAGGTCCACAAGGTCGAGGTCCGCGACCCCGACAACGTGTCCTGGCTGTCCCAGACCACCCTCTCGGTGGACGAGACCAACCAGACCGTCGACGCCCTCCGCGAGCGGTTCCCGAACCTGCTCGACCCGCCCAGCGACGACATCTGCTACGCCACCTCCAACCGCCAGGACGCCGTCAAGGCCATGGCGCCCGAGTGCGAGCTGGTCATCGTGGTGGGCTCCGACAACTCCTCGAACTCCGTGCGCCTGGTCGAGGTCGCCCTGGACGCCGGGGCGAACGCCTCCTACCTGATCGACAACGCCACCCTGATGGACGAGGCCTGGCTGGAGGGCGTCACCACGGTGGGCGTGACCAGCGGCGCCTCGGTGCCCGACATCCTGGTCCGTGAGCTGCTCGACAAGCTGGCCGGGCACGGTTTCGGTTCGGTGAGCGCGGTGACGACCGCGGACGAGACCCTGACCTTCTCGCTGCCCAAGGAGCTCCGCCGGGACCTGCGCGCCGAGTAGGCGCCTCCCGACGTCGAGGGCCCCGCCGAACCGGACGGTTCGACGGGGCCCTTCGTGTGTGCCGGGCGGACCGCTGGGCTGGAGGGGACACGGCCGCTCGCAGCGATGGGCTCCGCCGCCACCGGCGAAAGCACCAAAGACTCGCCCTAGGAGTCGGCGTCCGCTGCCTCGGAGGCCTCGGCGCCGTCGCCCTCCTCGGTGTCCTCGGGTTCAGGGACGGGGAAGGTCTCCAGGTGCTCGGCCAGCTCGGCGAACTCGTCGACACCGGCGCTGCCGGCGACGACCAGGGTCCGATCGTCGCCGCGCAGCACGAGCGCGCCCCAGTCATCGGACTCCAGGTGCTCCCACTCCTGGTCGCCCACCATGACGGTGCCCACCGGCTCGGCGTCCTTGACGCTGTCGCGCACCACCGTGTCGGGGTCGTCGTCACTCTGGACCAGCCTGGCGTGGCTGTCCTTCGGGGTGGCGAACCCCACCGTCCACTCGACCGGGCCGTTCAGGTCCAGGGTGGAGCTGGTGGGCGTCCAGCCCTCGGGGAGATCCTCGGCAGGGGCGGTCACCGGATACTCGGCGCTGCTCCTGAGCACCTCGATGTCCGGGCGGAACTGGACTTCGGGGATGCGTTCACCCGATCGTGTGGAGACCACGAACGCCATCACCAGGATGATCGCGACGACGACCCCGAGGGAGATGGCGTAGTTCTTGAAGGTGGCGTTGGCCCGGCTGTATGAACTCATGACATGACCAGCTTGCCCCAGCTCTCGGGCCACTTCGACCTGGGGTGCGGTTAGCGGGTGTGAGCGGCGACCGGGCCCCTGACGGGAGCCGGGGTCGGCTGTGCGGGCTTCATCGGTGCGTCGAGAGGCAGCCTGGTGGTGACGCGAGGGCACCGCGCCGCAGGCGTCCGTTGACGCGTGGGCGGAGTGACCCGAAGACCGCCCTAGTCCCGCTGGCGGTGGCGCGGTTCGAGTTCGGTGAGCAGCCCGGTGATCTCGTCCGCGAGCCGGTGGGCGTCGGCGTCGTCGCGGCGCACGACCTCGGCCACGGCGAGGAGCATGGAACCGCTCACGACGATCAGCAGGGCCTCGTCGACGGGCTCGTCCGCCTTGCGGAACAGGGCCACGTTGCGGTCGGTCCACTGGGTGAGCCGGGACCGCAGCTGGTAGTCGAACCCGGGCGGGCCGTCGCCGCTGAAGAACAGCCGCGCGGTGTCGCGCTCCTCGATGCACCCGAGGAGGTAGGCGTGCGCGGCGATGTTCATCAGCCGTGTGGGATCACTCTCACCGTCGGACCGGGCGTCCCGGACCGCCTGGTGGGTGCGTTCCTGCTGGCGCTGCTGGAACTCCTCGTACAGGGCGACGTACAGGTCCGCCTTGCCGGTGAAGTGGTGGTAGAGGCTGCCGACGCTGGCCCCGGCGACCGAGACGACCTCGCTCACTCCGGCCCTGGCGAACCCCACCGTGCGGAACACCTGGGCCGCCGCCTGCAGCAGGGCACTGCGGGTGGCCGCGCCGCGCGGCGAGACCCGCGCGGGCTTGTCCGTCTTGTCCACTGTCACGCCCTCACTCCTGTCCGGGTCCCCACGAGCCTGGAGCGTTCCCCTGGGAGACCCCGGGAACTCCCCCCTGCCTCGCGGCGGCGGGCTTGACGCGACCGGCGCGCCTGACGACTGCTCTCCCGGCAGCCGGGACCGCCACGGCGTGGCCGATCCGGGTTCAGGTGCACGATGTTACGGGCCTCGTCGCGCTCGGTGATACCCGACCACCCGCACCCGGATCACCCGGGCGCGCCCGTGATCGGCCCCCGCTCGGGCGTTCGTCCGGCCGGGTGGCGTCCGACACGCGCGCCGCCCTCCCCGGGGACCGCGATAAACGGAGGTCACGTCGGGTGACTACCCTAAGAGAGAACCCCACCCTGTTTCCTGACGGAAGGTGTCACGTCCATGTCGCAGTCCAGTAGCCCGTCCGCGCAGCACTCGGCGCCCGACCGTAACCTCGCGCTGGAACTGGTCCGCGTCACCGAGACCGCCGCGCTGGCCGCGGCCCGTTGGGTCGGCAAGGGCGACAAGCTCGGCGCCGACGGCGCGGCCGTGCGCGGCATGCGCCACATGATCAGCACCGTGTCGATGAACGGCACCGTGGTGATCGGCGAGGGCGAGAAGGACAACGCCCCCATGCTCTACAACGGTGAGCGGGTCGGCGACGGCGGCGGCACCGACTGGGACGTCGCGGTCGACCCGATCGACGGCACCACCCTGACCGCCATGGGCATGCCCAACGCCATCGCGGTGATCGCGATGAGCCCGCGCAACACCATGTTCGACCCGTCCGCCGTGTTCTACATGGAGAAGCTGGCCACGGGCGCCGAGGCCGCCGACGTGGTGGACATCGCCGCGTCGCCCGCCGAGAACATCCGCGCGGTGGCCCGTGCCAAGGGCAAGTCGCCGCAGGACGTGACGGTCGTGATCCTGGACCGTCCGCGCCACAAGCAGCTGGTCCAGGACGTGCGCGACGCGGGCGCCCGGATCAAGTTCATCAGTGACGGCGACGTCGCGGGCGCCATCATGGCGGCGCGCCGGGGTACCGGCGTGGACCTCATGCTGGGCATCGGCGGCACGCCGGAGGGCATCATCACCGCGTGCGCCATGAAGTGCCTCGGCGGGGTCATCCAGGGCCGTCTGTGGCCCAAGGACGACCAGGAGCGCCAGAAGGCGATCGACGCGGGCCACGACCTGGACCGCGTACTGCTCACCGACGACCTCGTCTCCTCGGACGACGTGTTCTTCGCCGCGACGGGCATCACCGACGGCGAGCTGGTGGGCGGGGTCCGCTACGAGTCGACCGGTGTGACCACCGACTCCCTCGTCATGCGCGGCCGCAGCGGCACCGTGCGCCAGGTCCGGAGCGAGCACCGGCTGAGCAAGCTCTCGGCCTACAGCGGCGTGGACCTCACCTCCGCCCCGGAGTAGTCACCGCGCGACGGCGGTGCCTCGTCCTCGTGGACGGGGCACCGCCGTCGTGCTCTCGCGGTCGTGTGTGAACAACTCGGTGTTTCCCCGCATCAGACCCGTTGTTGGCCCAGCGCCCGCGCCTGTCCCGAACACCCTCGTCGGAGGTCCGATGTCCTACCCAGATCCCCCACAGCAGCCCCAGTGGCAGCCGCCGCAGCAGCCGGGCCAGGGGTTCCCCCAGCAGCAGGGCCCCGGCCAGCCGCACTTCGCCCCGCCCCAGCAGCCCGCTCCGCAGCCTCCCGGCGGCCAGTACCCGGGGCAGCAGTTCCCGGGCCAGCAGTACCCGGGTGCGGGCGGACCGCCGCCTCAGGGGCCGGGCGCCCCGATGGGCCCGGGCGGTCCCGGTGGACCCGGTGCCCCCATGGGTCCCGGTGGACCCGGTCAGCCGCCCCACGGCGGCCAGTACTCGGGCGGTCAGGTCCCGCCCTCGCGCGGCGGCCGCAAGTGGCTGATCCCCGCCGCGGCAGGTGTGGCCGTCGTGGTCATGGGCGGCACCCTGTGGGCGGCCGTCTCCCTGGTCGACTTCGGCGGACCGCAGCCCGAGTCCGTCCTGCCCGGCAACTCCGTGGCCTTCGGCAAGGTCGACCTGGACATCGACGGCTCCCAGATCATGGACCTCATCAGCTTCTCCCAGAAGCTCCCCGCAGAGGTCACCGAGGAGACCGGTGAGGTGGAGGAGGACACCACGGGTGTCTTCGCCGCAGCGTTCGCCGAGACCTTCGAGGTCGAGGAGTCCGAGGTGGAGGAGTGGATCGGGCAGAAGGCCGGTGTCGCCGCCTGGCCCGCCAGCGACCCCGAGGCCGCGGTGGACGACGGCATGGCACTCGCGCTGGCGCTGTCCGTGACGGACGCCGGTGCCGCGGAGGCCACGCTCGACGGGCTCCGCGAGGACGGTGACCTCGACTACACGATGGTCGACGACTTCGTGGTCATGGCCGAGGACGAGACCCAGATCAACGAGTACAACGACCAGATGTCGGCCCACGGCGACCTGGAGGGCAACGACACCTACACCGGCGACCTCGGCGACGTGCCGAACGGCAGCATCGCCCTGGCGTGGATGGACCTGGGCGCGTTCAGCGAGCTGACCGGGATGGACCAGGAGCTCGCGGCCGAGTTCGGTACCGGACTCGACTCCGCCGTCGAGGGGCGCATGACCGCCTCCATGCGGGTGGACGGCGACTACCTCGAGGCCCGGATGGACGTCTTCGGCTTCGAGGTGGAGGACGAGGCCCTGACCTGGCTGGCCGACGCCCCCGGCGCCAGCACGGAGGCCATGGGCGGACTGCCCTCCGGCACCGTGGCGGCCTTCGCCGGAAGCGGCATGGACCAGTCCCTGAGCACCGCCTGGGAGAGCGACGGCCTCCCGTTCCTCAACGAGGGCGACCGCACCGAGATGGAGTCGTTCTTCAACTCGGTCGGTGCCCCGCTGCCGGACGGGTTCACCTCGCTCCTGGGCGGCTCCACGGCCTTCGGCCTCACCTCGTTCGACCCGAACGGGCTCTCGGAGCCGTCCTTCCAGTACCACGCGGTCGGCGGGGACCAGCAGGCGATCGAGGGCTTCCTGGAGGAGGCCTTCGGTGGCCCCTACTCGACCGCCCAGCAGCCCGAGGTGAGCATGGACGGCGACACGGTGGTCGTCACCCACGGCAGGGCGGGTTCCGGCCAGCTGGCTGACGACGCCGTCTTCCAGCAGACCATGCAGGAGATGGACGACGCCGTATTGGCGGGCTTCTTCGACCTGCGCGAACTGCTGGTCGGCGGCGAGGTGAAGGCGCCCGGCGAGTGGGGCGCGGTCGGTGTCGGCGTGAGCGTGGTCGAGGAGGGCCAGCGGGCCGTGGTCGAACTGCGCTGGGCGCCCAGCGGGGGCTGATCCCCGCGGTGCGGAACCGGTGAGCGCGGCGGCGCGGGAGGGGATCCTCCCGCGCCGTCGCCGTTCCCGCTAGTTGACGACCCTGCGCCGCATCTGGAAGGCGGCCAGGTTCCACATCAGCACCACGAAGGCCAGCAGGACGCCGACGTGGCCGAGGGCGGCGAGGACGTCCAGACCGCCGAAGACCGCTCCCCGGATGAGTTCGACCGCGTGGTAGAGCGGGTTGACCATGGCGGCCGTCTGGACCCAGTCGGGCAGCTCGGTGAGCGGGAAGAACGTGCCCGCCATGAGGAACAGCGGGGTGAACAGACCGCTGAACACGTAGTCCATGGAGCGCACCGAGGTGATCACCGCCGAGATCCAGATGCCGAAGAGCGCGAAGGCGAACCCGGCGAGGAAGGCGATGAACGGCACCAGGAGCATCCCGGGGCCGGGCTTGAGCCCGAACCCGATCGCCACCAGCAGCGGCACGCAGCCGTAGACGCCGGACCTCAGCGCCAGCCACAGGGCCTCACCGGTGACGAGTTCGCGCACGTCCACGGGGGCGGCGAGGATGCCCTCGTAGGTGTGCAGGAAGCGGCGTTTGATGAAGGTGTTGATGACGGCGGGCATCATCGACTGGAACATCACCGACACCGCCACGATCCCGGTGCCGAGGAAGTCGATGTAGCTGAACCCGGCGAGGGTCCCGATGAGGGCGCCCATGCCGAAGCCGAAGCAGAGCAGGTAGAGGGTGGGTTCGACCACGGCGGCGAAGGTGGTGGCCCGCCAGGACTGCCCGTAGAGGATCCACTCGCGGGCGACCACTCCCCTGACCGCGTCGGCCTCGAACCGGCCGGGCCGGGCGTGCCGTTCGGGGCGGGCGTCCTCGTGACGCTGTGACAGGCTCATTCGACGGACTCCCCGGTCAGGGTCACGAACACGTCCTCCAGGTTGCTGTCCCTGCGGTCGGGGGTGCCCAGCTGCTCCCGGACCGACTCCGGGAGCTCCTCGGCGCGCAGCACGGACACCGTGGTGCCGGTGCGCCGGGTGGTGAAGCCGTGGCCGCGGAGCAGCCGTTCCAGGGCCGCCGTCCCGTCCGCGCCCGGTGTGTACTCCTCCACGCTGGCCCCCGCGTACTTGGCGACGAGGTCGGCGGGGGCTCCCCGCTCGACGACCCTCCCCCTCGCCATGAGGGCGACCTCGTCCGAGAGGCGCTCGGCCTCCTCGATGTAGTGGGTGGACATCAGGACGGTGGCGCCCTCGTCGCGCAGGGCGGTGATCACGCCCCACAGCTCCTGCCGCACCTGCGGATCCAGGCCGACGGTGGGTTCGTCCATGAGGACCAGTTCGGGCCGGTGCAGGAGCGCGCGGACGATGAGCAGGCGGCGGCGCATCCCGCCGGAGAGGTCGTCGACGGGGGTGTCGCCGCGGTCGCTGAGCTGCGCCAGGCGCAGGGTGCGGGCGATGGCCTCCTTGCGGCGGGCCCGGGGGACCCGGTACAGGAACGAGAACATCCGGAGGTTCTGCTCGACGGTGAGTTCCTCGTCGAGGTTGTCGTGCTGGGGGACGACGCCCATGCGGGCCCGCGCCCACTTGGACTCGGCGGGGATCTCATGACCGAGGATGCTGATGGTTCCCTCGTCGGCGATGGACTGGGCCGTGAGCATCTTCATGGTGGTGGACTTGCCAGCGCCGTTGGGACCGAGCAGTCCGAGGACGATTCCCTGGGGTACCTCCAGGTCGAGTCCGTCGACGGCCGTCAGCGATCCGAAGCGCTTGACGACGCCGCGCAGGTGCAGGGCTGGCACGGTGGAGTCCGCCTCGCGGGAGGTCATGGCGGCACTCCCGGGGACGGCCCGACCGGGCTCTGGTGTGGTCATGGGAACACGGTAGGCAGCGGAGCGCGTGAAAATCCATCGTTTATCCGCACGTGCCGGACGCCGGACCGGCGCCCGGAAAACCCGTTGCGCGGGTTCAGGTCGCCTCCCTACCGTGGAGGGGTCGGAACCGAACACGTACGCGCGGGCGTGAGCCCACGCAAGAAGGACTGAGGTCCATGCCCCGGAACGCGCCGAGCGCGCCTCACAGCCGCGCGGGTCTCCGCATGCCCCGACACCCTTCGGACGTCTGAACGGACCCCGCCCCACGTCGAGAACCGCTCGGCGCTCTTGCTGTCGACTCTTCACCTCTCCAGCAAGGAGCCTCCGGGTTGTCCCATCACGGTCCCGACCCCAGAACCACCGTTTCCGACCACTCCGCACGCGCCGTCTTCGGTTGCGTGCTCTGCGGCCTGTCCGTCTCCCTCCTGGGTTCCGACGGCGTTCCGCGTGACCACTGCCCGAGCTGTCTGACCTCGCTCCACGTCCACGACCAGGTCGAGGGCGGCGTCTGCGACTGCGAGGGGCGCATGACCCCGATCTCCGTCGTCGTCGCGCGCGACGGCCGATGGAGGCTGGTCCACCGCTGCGTGCGCTGCGACGAGCTCTCCGAGAGCGCCGTGGCCGCCGACGACAACCCGTTGGTGCTCATGCGGATCGCCGTGCGCCCGCTCGCCGAGCCGCCGTTCCCGCTCGAGATGCTCGGGGAGGTGTGAGCGTGGGTCGCGGTAACCACCGGCGCGTCCAGCGCAGGGAGCAGCGCCCCAAGACCGTCCTGCGGTCCCGGGGCGAACAGGGGCGGCGCCACGGCCCGGCCGCGGAGTCGTTCCGGTGCGCGCAGTGCCGGTTGGACGTCCCGCTGAGGGCGCCGGGCACGGCGCACCGCAACCACTGCCCGCACTGCCTGACCAGCCTGCACGTGGACGGGCGGGTCCCCGGCGACAGGGCCGCCGACTGCCGTGGCCGGATGGAGGCCGCCGGTGTCAGCGCCCGCCCGGACGGTGAGTGGCTGGTCGTCCACCGCTGCCTGGCGTGCGGCGAACTCAGCGCCAACCGGGTCGCGGGTGACGACAACGCCCGCGCCCTGGTGCGGATCGCGGTGCGTCCGCTTTCGGCCGCCGCTCCGGCGCGGCGCGCGTTGACACTCCTCTGACCAGGAGTGATCGAGTGATCGGTCGTGGGGTCGGGCCCCGCCCGGCCCCACGACCGCCGCCACCGTGAACGTCGCTCGCCTAGGGTGAGTGGCGTGAGTGAGGAAGTCTCCCCCGCCCGGATGAGGGCCTCCAACAGTGACCGCGAACGCGTCAGTGAGGTCCTGCGCTCCGCCGTGACCGACGGCCGGATCGACATGGAGGAGTTCGAGGAGCGCCTCGACCGCGTCGAGGCGGCCAGGACCCTCGGGGAACTGCCGGAGATCACCTCCGACCTCCTGCCCGCGGAGGAGCAGCCGATCCAGCTCGACCCCGAACCCATGGTGAGCTGGTTCACCACCCTCACCCGCCGGGGGCGCTGGGTGGCGCTCCCCGACGAGCAGGCGGGGGCCGTGTGCGGGCGCACCGAGATCGACATGCGTGAGGCCCTGCTCACACACAACCACCACCGGATGACGGTCAGCACGTTCCTCGGCCGGGTCGTGATCGACGTCCCCGAGGGCGTGGATGTGCGGCTCAACGGGTGGTCCTTCCTCGGCCGACGCAGCACCAACGCCCGGGACAGCACGATGTCCCGTCCGCCGGTCCTGGAGATCGACGGCTTCTGCCTGTTCGGGACGGTGCGGGTGCGCGCGCCCAGGCGCCGTCTCCTCCTCGGCCGCCGCAGGGCCCGCCGCCGGATCGAACGCTGACGGGGCGTCCGACTCAGCGCTGGTGACCTGCACGGATGTCAACATGACACGTGCAACACCGGGAACCCAGGGTGAGGTGCGTTGTGTCCTCCTGCGTCTGGCAGGCTTGAGGTCACAGGTTTTCCCAGGAGAGATGGGTTGCAATGAGTGAGTTCCGTATCGAGCACGACTCGATGGGTGAGGTCCAGGTCCCGGCCAAGGCCAAGTGGCGGGCCCAGACCCAGCGTGCCGTCGAGAACTTCCCGATCTCGGGCCAGGGGCTGGAGAACGCCCACATCGCCGCGCTCGGCCAGATCAAGGCCGCCGCGGCCAAGGTCAACGCCGAGCTCGGCGTGATCTCCGACGACCTCGGCAAGGCGGTGCGCGAGGCCGCCCTGGAGGTCGCCGACGGCAAGTGGAACGACGAGTTCCCGATCGACGTCTTCCAGACCGGTTCGGGCACCTCCAGCAACATGAACACCAACGAGGTCGTGGCGACCGTCGCCAAGGAGCGCACCGGCCTCGACGTCCACCCGAACGACCACGTGAACGCCTCGCAGTCGTCCAACGACGTGTTCCCCTCCTCCATCCACATCGCCGCCACCTCGGCCGTCCAGAACGAGCTGATCCCGGCGCTGCGCCACCTGGAGGGCGAGCTCACCCGCAAGTCGATCGAGTTCGCGGCGATCGTCAAGAGCGGCCGCACCCACCTGATGGACGCCACCCCGGTGACCCTGGGCCAGGAGTTCGCCGGGTTCGCCGCGCAGGTCCGCTACGGCGTGGAGCGCCTGGAGGCCGTCCTGCCGCGCGTGGCCGAGCTGCCCCTGGGCGGCACCGCCGTCGGCACCGGCATCAACACCCCCGAGGGCTTCTCCGCCCGGGTCATCGCCGAGATCGCCGCCAACACCGGCCTGCCGCTGACCGAGGCCCGCGACCACTTCGAGGCACAGGGCGCCCGCGACGCCCTGGTCGAGCTGTCCGGCCAGCTGCGGACCATCGCGGTCGGCTACTGCAAGATCGCCAACGACATCCGCTGGATGGGTTCCGGCCCGACCACCGGCCTGTCCGAGATCTTCCTCCCGGACCTCCAGCCGGGTTCGTCGATCATGCCGGGCAAGGTCAACCCGGTCCTGTGCGAGGCCATGCTCCAGGTCTCCTCGCAGGTCGTCGGCAACGACGCCGCGGTGGCCTTCGGCGGCGCCTCCGGCAACTTCGAGCTCAACGTGCAGCTGCCGATGATCGCGCGCAACGTGCTGGAGTCGATCCGCCTGCTGGCCAACGTCTCCACGGTCTTCGCCGACCGCTGCGTGGCCGGGATCAGGGCCAACGAGGAGCAGTGCCGCGTGTACGCGGAGTCCTCCCCGTCGATCGTCACCCCGCTCAACCGGTACATCGGCTACGAGGAGGCCGCCAAGGTCGCCAAGCAGTCGCTGGCCGAGAAGAAGACCATCCGCGAGGTCGTGCTGGAGCGCGGCTACGTGCAGGACGGCAAGCTCACCGAGGAGCAGCTCGACTCCGCCCTCGACGTCCTCAAGATGACCAACTCGCAGCAGTAGTCTCCACCGGTCCACGGGACCTCCGGGGCACCTCGCGAACGCGGGGTGCCCCCTCGTGCGTCACCGACGTCACCGTCTCGGCGCCGCACCGAGGGCCCGGAGGCCGGAACCTTCCCCCTACCGTGGGCGTCGGACCCAGTAGTCAGAACTTCCCGCAGAGTGCCCGCTCCGAGAGGGCGACAGATGTCGAGTAACAGCCAGCCGACCATCGCGAACCGCTACGTCCTGCGCCGAGAACTCGGCCGTGGCGGCATGGGGATCGTCTGGGAGGCGCACGACACGGCCCTGAACCGGGTCGTGGCGATCAAGCAGGTGCTGCTCCCCGGCCACTTCACCGAGGCCGAACGCGCCGACGCGCACGCGCGGGTCCGTCGGGAGGCCCAGTCCGCCGCACGGATCAACCACCCCACGGTCATCACCATCCACGACGTGTTCGAGTACGAGGACGACCCGTGGGTGGTCATGGAGCTGGTCGAGGGCGGTTCGCTCCAGGACCTGCTCGGCGGTTCGGGGCCGCTGCCCCCGGAGGAGGTCGCCGACATCGCCGAGTCGCTGCTCAAGGCGGTGCGCGCGGCGGACGCGGCCGGTGTCCTGCACCGGGACATCAAGCCGGGCAACATCATGATGTCCTCCGACGGGCGGGTCATCCTCACGGACTTCGGGATCGCCACCATGGAGGGCGGTCCGAGCATCACGCGGACCGGTGCCCTGATCGGTTCGCCCGAGTACATGCCGCCCGAGCGGCTGGAGGGCGGACCGGCCGAGCACCGTGGCGACCTGTGGAGCATCGGCGTGACGCTGTACGCGGCGGTGGAGGGGAGCTCCCCGTTCCGCCGAGACTCCATCACCGCCGCGATCGCCGCGGTCATCTCCGCCCAACTGCCGCCGATGACGAGGGCGGCGTGGCTGGAGCCGGTGATCACCGGTCTGCTGGAACGCGACCCGGACCGGCGGCTCACCGTGGGACAGGCCCTGGATCTGCTGGAGCGGTGCCGTGGCGGGGGCGGTGCGGCTTCCGGTGGCACGGGGCCGGGCGCGGCTGGTGCGGCCGGAGTGGCCGGTGCCGCCCTGGGCGCCGCCGCGAGCGGGCCGCAGACCCCCCATCCGGCCTCCCCGCCCAGCGGTGACGGCTACTACGGGCAGGGCCCCTACCCCGGGCACGACCAGTACGGTCAGCACGACCAGGAGCACTACGCGCACGCGGCGGGCTCGGTCGGGTACGACCAGGGCGGATACGGCCAGAGCGGGTACGGCCACGGTGGTCCCGGTGTCCACGACGGGCACGGCGGGCACGGAAGCGGTCACAGCGGCCCCCAGATGGCCATGGCCCATGGGGCGAGCGCACCGCGGGCGCGACGCCGCGGCTGCGGTCGGGGGACCGTACTGGCGCTGGGAACGCTGGCCGTGGCCGTTCTGCTGGTCATCGGCATCGTGATGGCGACGGCGCTGCGATCCGGCACGTCCACCGATGTGTCCGACACCCCGGTGGTCGAGCAGCCCGGACGGGCCGAGAGCCGCGAGCAGGTCGAGGACACACCGGACGGCGGAGTCCGGGTCGACGGCATTCCCCCCGAGTACGACGAGGACGACCTCCAGCCCTTCGACTCCGAGTGGTTCTCGATCTCCTACCCCGGCGGTTGGTCCCCCGACGACAGCCAGATCTCCGAGTCCATCGCGCTGTTCGTGGCTCCGGGGATGGAGCACGAGGTCATGGTGGAGGGCTGGGAGGAGACCGAGTTCACCGGCACCGCGGCGCAGTTCCTCGCCCAGACCGACGGCGGCACCGACATCGAGGACGCCACCAGCGGCTACGAGGTGCGCGACACCGAGGACTTCGACCGTGACGACTTCGAGGGCGGCCTGGCCGGGCTGGACGTCGCCATGGTCGAGGCCGACCTGGTCAACACCAACTGGGGCCAGTCGGAGCGGCGGCTCTGGGCCTACGCGGTGATCCTGGAGCAGGGCGACCACCGGGTGTTCTACTTGGTGAGCGTGAACGTGCCCCGGGAGGAGGCGGGTGACTTCGACAACGTCCACGAGGACGTCGTCGAGTCCTTCACCCCGCACAAGTAGACGTCAGGGTTTCGGACAGCGAAACGGCCCCGCGCGAGGTGCGCGGGGCCGCTTTCGTTGTTCGGGGGACCTGGTACCTAGTACCAGCCGACGGACTGGGAGTGCGCCCAGGCGTCGCAGGGGGTGCCGTAGCGGTCCTTGATGTAGCTCAGACCCCAGGAGATCTGGGTGGCGGGGTTGGTCCGCCAGTCCGAGCCGTGGGAGGCCATCTTGTCGCCGGGGAGCGACTGCGGGATGCCGTAGGCACCGGAGCTGGAGTTCTCCGCCTGGTAGTTCCAGTTGCTCTCCTTCTCCCACAGGGGCTCGAGGCAACTGTCGAACTGGTCGGCGCCCCAGCCCTCGGCGGCGACCATCTGGCGGGCGATGCCCTTGGGGTCGCCCGAGAACACGGGCTCCTCCTCCGCTTCCTCCTCTTCTTCCTCTTCCTCCTCGATGTCGCTGCCGCTGGCCTGGGTGGACTGCACCCCTTGGCCGTTGGCAGCGTCTCGCTGGTCCTGCGCCTGCGCGCGGAGCTCCAGGAGTTCGTCCTCGGTCAACTGTTCCGAGGCCGCGAAGAACTCGTCGCCCTCGGTTTCGGTGTCGGCCGCGGGTTCCTCGGACCTCGGCACGGCGGCGCTGGCCGCCATGTCCGGGTCCACACCGTCGTCCGCGAACGCGGAGACGGCGAACGTCGCACCGGCGACCAGGGTCGCCGCACCGACCGCCGCGGTACTACGCAGCGACATTCGGTTGAGTAGCACGATTGCCTTTCCCAAAAGGGGGTTAATGGCAGGGAAAAACCTATTAATACCAGTTGTTGGCCTGAGAGTGGGACCAGGCTCCGCACGGGTTCCCGTAGCGGTCCTTGATGTAGCTCAGACCCCAGGAGATCTGGGTGGCGGGGTTGGTCCGCCAGTCCGAGCCGTGGGAGGCCATCTTGTCGCCGGGGAGCGACTGCGGGATGCCGTAGGCACCGGA
>NZ_QGTF01000005.1:363329-427688 GCF_003182025.1 Nocardiopsis sp. L17-MgMaSL7
CCAGGAGATCTGGGTGGCGGGGTTGGTCCGCCAGTCCGAGCCGTGGGAGGCCATCTTGTCGCCGGGGAGCGACTGCGGGATGCCGTAGGCACCGGAACTCGCGTTCTCGGCCGTGTGGTTCCAGTTGCTCTCCTTCTCCCACAGGGGCTCGAGGCAGCTGTGGAACTGGTCGGCCTCCCATCCCTGGTCGAGGACCATCTGGAGCGCGATCTCCTTGGCGGAGCCCGCGGGGACCGGGGCGGCCGGGGCGGAGCCGCCTGAGGAGCCGGAACCCTCGGAGGAGCCGGTGCCGGGGGTCTCCTCCTCGGGCTCGGGTTCGGGCTCGGCGATCTCCGCGCCGGTGCCGCTGGCGGACTGGACGGCCTGCTCGGCCGCGGTCCGTACGTCGTCCCGGCCCTGGTCCCGCTGGCTCTCGCGCTCGGCGTCGTCGACGGCGGGAGGGCTCGCGAAGAACTCCTCCTGGGGCTCCTTCGGCTGCTGGGGGGTGGCCGCCGAAGCGGCCTGACCGGGGTCGAGGTCGCCGGTCTGCGCGAAGGCCGAAACGGTGAACATGCCGCCCGCGACCAGCGCGGCGGCTCCGACCGCGCTCATCTGACGCAGTGAGATCCGGTTGACTATCAAGATCGCCCTTTCACGTTGACGCACGCGTGCCCTGGTTCGGGCTCTCGCGTGGTGTGGGTCGCCGCTGGGGGCCGCGCGGCCCTGCGTGGCGCCGTGGAGGGGGCGGAGTCGCCGTTCGACCGTCCACGGGGCGGGGCTCCCACACGGGAGGGGGGATTCTCGGTGCAGCGCCCTCAGCCTGCATCATCGTCACGGTGAAGTAACGCCAGTTTTGCCGTGTCCTGACTCACATCACGGAATGTGCCCGCATTGCGCGCTTGTGACCTGCAAGGGAACACAAAGAGTCAGGGTGCTCCACGTCCCTTCGGGCTGTGTCCCTCGTCTCCGGCTCGGGTCCGGAGGGACGGTTGTCACCGGAGTGCACCCCGTACCGCTCACTCCGACTGAGTACTCGTACTGATGTGCCGAGGCGCACGCGCGAGGAACATGTCCGTATGAACGCCCACGGACTCCCCCAGCCACCGCCCGGCCCACCACGCCACTGCCCCGACTGCGCCGCGCCGCTCGGCGCGGCCGGTCGGGCGTGCGGGCGCTGCGGGCTCAGTCTCGTCGGGGCGACGGCGCAGCGCCTGTGGTGGATCGACACCGAACTGGACGCCCTGCGCGGACGCGAGCGCGCGCTCTCCCAGGAGCGCCCCCTCGTGCTGGGCCGTCTGCGCCGGGAGTCCGGGGAACTCGCACGCCGGGCGGTGCCCGCACCGGCTCCCCCGCGCCCGCCCGCCGTCCCGGCGCGGGCCCGGACCCGGGAGCAGGCCCCGATGGCCGTCGGGGTTCCGGCCGCCGCGCGGCAGGAGCCCGCACCGGGCCCCGCCCCGGGTACCGCATCCGCCGCCGGACCGGCCGAGCGCACCGGTGAGGTGAGCCAGCGTTCGGCCCAGAACGTGATCCTCGGCCTCGGTGGGCTGCTCATCGGCATCGCCGCCCTGGTCTTCGCCATCTGGACCTGGAGCGACATGAGCACCGGCGCCCGCGCCGGCGTGCTCGGGCTGACCACCCTGACCTTCGCCGGGCTGGCCCTGCCGCTGTACCGGCGCGGCCTGCACGCCACCGCCGAGACGTTCGGCGCCGTGGCCGCCGGTCTGCTCTGCGTGGACGCCCTCGCCCTGTGGCTGCTGAGCGACCGGATCAGCAACGGCCCCGGCTACACGGCCGCGGCGCTGGCGATCATGAGCGCGCTCCTGCTGCTGTACCCGGCGCTGGTGCCGCTGCGCTCGCCGCGCGTCCTGGCGGTCCTGTTCGCGCAGCCCGTGCCGCTGCTGCTGGTCGTCTCGCTGCCCAGCGACGGCAACCCCGGCTGGCTGCTGCCCGTGGTCACCGCCACCGCGCTCGCCGACCTGGCGGTCGTGCGCCTCCTCGGTGCGCCCCGCCCCGGAGTTCCGGTCCGCACACTGTGGGCAGCGGCCGTGGTCCTGTGGTCTCTCGCCCTGGTCGTCGCCCTCGTGGTGGTCCTGACCGCCTCCGGCTACTCCGGTACCGACCCGCTGGGCTGGTGGTCGATGGCGGCCACCCTGATCCTGGCCGGGGTCACCGGTCTGCTGGCCGACCGCTGGCGCCGGTCCGGGACGGTTCCGGCACCGGACGCGTTCTCCGCGTACACGGTGGTCGGCCTGGGTTCACTGACCCTGGCACCGCTGGTGGCCGGTCCCGCGCACCTGCCGGTCCTGCCCCGCCTCACGGCCTGGCCGTGGAGCCTGGAGCCGTCCGCGATGACCCTCCCGGCCGTGGAACTCCTCCAGCTGGAGCGGGCGAGCACGCTGCCACCGCTGAACCTCGTGTACCTGGCCGGAGTGCTGGTGGCCGCCGCGCTGGCCGTGGGCGCGGTCTGGCTGCTGCGTCGCTCCGCCCTGCTCGTCGTCCTGTCCCTCATCGCCCCCGCCGCGCTGCTGGCGCCGCCGCTGCTCCTCGGACTGCCGCAGGTCGTGGCGGTGGTGTGGGCCCTCATCGTCGGCGGCGGCCTGGTGCTGGGCTCCGCCCTTCTGGGCCGGTGGACCGGCGCGGTCCCGGTGGTCGCCGGAACGCTCACCCTGGTCACGGGCCTGGTCTGGGCCCTGCCGGAGCGGTACATGACCCTCGCGGCGGTGCTGATGCTCGCCGCCACCGCACTGGTCTGCGCCGTCGGGGCCCGCCTGTTCTCCGCCGCCGAGGGCCGTCCCGAACCGGGCGGTCGGGCCGCGACCCTCTACATGGGCGGCACTCTGCTGTGGGCCCTGGCGCTGCTGACGGGGATCGCCTTCCTGATCGGGAACCGGGGCGCGGACGGCACCGTCCAGGCCCAGTGGTGGCTGCTGACCGCCGCCGCCCTGCTGTCCGGGGCGACCGCCCTGACCTTGGGCCGGGTCGCTCCTCCGGCCCCGAGCGCGGCCGTCCCTGGCCACGAGCGGTCCGGTTCCGACCCGCGCTGGCTGTTCACGCTGGTCGGTCTGGCGCTGCTGCCCGCGGCCCCGCTCATGGCGCTGCCCGGGGATTCTCCGTCCCTGCCCCTGATCCCCGGAACCGTCCCGTGGTCGGCTCCGGTCGGGGCGATGTGGGGTCCGGCGCACGCGGCGCTCGGAGCGCCCGCGCAGCCTGATCCGCTCTCCGCTCTGGGGATGGCCCTCGGCGTGCTCGTGGCGGGCGCCCTGGTGCTGGGGTTGGTGGCCGTCGTCGACCGCCGCTGCCTCCCCGCCGGTGTGGCCCTGGTCGCGCCGCCGACCCTGGTTCCGGTGCCGGTGCTGCTGGGAGCGCCCCTCGTCGTGGCCGTGGTGTGGACGGCACTGGTCGGCGCGGCCCTCTTCCTCTGGTCCTCGCGGGTGGGCGCGTCCGTCGCCTGGCTCCCCGGGGTGGCCGGTCTGGCCACCATGCTGCTGGCGCTGGTGTGGTCCCTGCCCGAGCAGCACACCACCCTGGTCGCCCTGTTGACGGCCTCCGTGGCGGTGGCGGTCTCCGCGTGGGCGCACCGGGGCCCGCGGGCCTCCCGAACCGGTGGACGGACCGGGAGGGCTTCGAGTGCGGGGACCGTGCGCCGACTGACGGTCTCGGCATGGGGCGCGCTCCTGTTCCTGTCGTTCACCGCCCTGCTCGCCTCCGCCGCCCTCGGCGTTCCCGGCATGGGCGCCTGGTGGCTGCTGGGCGCCGTCACCCTGGTGCTCGGCTCCTGCGCACTCGTCCTGGGTCAGACGGGCGGCGGGGCCGCGAAGCCCGGGGCGGCGCGGTCCGCGTTCGGTGTCGCGGGCCTGGTCCTGCTGGCCGCTGTACCGCCCGTGGTCGGCCCCAACGGCCTCCCGACGATCCCGGCGCTCGGCCCCGGGGGCGGTGCGTTCACCTCCCCGGTCACGGCCATGGGCTCGCCCGCGAGCACGCTCGTTGGGCTTCCGGTCCCGTCGGACACCCTGACCGCACTGCTCATGGCGGCCGGGCTGCTGGTCTTCGGGTCCCTGTCCCTGGGCGCCGCGCTGCTCCTCGATCGCCGCCTGTTCCGGCCCGCGATCGCCCTCGTAACCCCGCTGGCCCTGGTTCCGGTGCCGGTGCTGCTGGGGGCGCCCTTCCTCGCGGCCGTGGTGTGGACGGCGCTGGTCGGCGCGGCCCTCTTCCTCTGGACCTCGCGGGTACGCCCGTCCCTCGCCCCGCTCCCCGGGGCGACCGGTCTGGCCGCGATGCTGCTCGCCCTCGGCTGGGCGCTCCCCCAGCAGCACACGGCGCTGATCGTCCTGCCGCTGATCGCCGTCGTCACGCTGATCTCCGCCCGCATGCGCCACGGCCTGGCCCCGCAGGCGGCGGACTCCCCCGAGCGGTTCGTGTACGGGCTGACCATCGCCGCGTGGTCCCTCGCCCTGTTCTCCGGATGCGGACTGCTGATCGGGTCCGCCACCGCGGGCGCCCCCGGACAGGTCCCCTGGTGGCTGCTGGGCGCCGCCGCCCTCGTGCTCGGTATGACCGCCCTGGTGCTGGGACGCACGGACCGCCTGCGGGCGGCGAGACGGGGGCGAACCGACGCACCGGTCCCCTTCGGCGGGGCGGGGGTGCTGTTGCTGGCGCTCGTGCCGCTGGTGGCCGGCCCGCGCGGGCTCCCGGCCCTGGCCGTGTTCTCCCGGACCCACTCCGTCAGCGGGGCCCCGCTCTCCGCGCTGCTGGAGCCCGCGCACGTGTTCATCGGTGTGCCCGGGCCGTCCGACGCCCTGGGCGCGCTCACCGTCTCGGCGGGGCTGCTGGCCGCCGGGGCACTGGCCCTGCTCGCGGTGTTCCTCGTGGACCGGACCATGCTGGTGCCGACCGCCGCGCTGGTCGTGCCCCTCACCCTGCTCCCGCTGCCGGTGACGCTGGGCCTGCCCTTCCTCGTCGCCCTGGTGTGGGCCCTCGCGGTCGGCGCCCTCCTGCTCGCCGGGGCCGCGCTGATCCGCGACGACCGTCTCTCCTGGATGCCGTGGGCGAGCGGCCTGTACTCACTGGCCCTGGCGTTCGGTTGGGCGCTCTCGGAGCGGCACAGCGCCGTGGCGGTCCTGCTGGCGGCGGCCGCGGTGCTCTCCGTGGTGACCGCGTTGGCCCGGACCCGGTTCGTGGCGATCGCCTCGACCGCCGTCTCCACGGCGGCCACCGGCGGGTTCGCGCTCGCGCTTCCGCTGGCCCTGGGCGCGCCGGTCGAGTACGCGGCCTTCGGCCCTCTCGCCGTGGTGGCCGCCGTGGCGGCGGTCGCCCCGCGCCTGGGCCACCCCCTGGTCACGGCGGCCGAGATCCCCGCCGCCTCGTGGGCCGGGGTCGCCCTGCTGCTCACCGTCCTGAACGGCGGACGGCTGGAACTGGTGGCCACGGCCCTGGCGGTGGTCGGGGTGATCAGCCTGGCCAGCGCGGTCCGGCCGAACCGGCGTTGGTACGCGGGGGTCGGAGCCGCGCTGATGTTCCTCGCCCTGTGGACGGCCCTGGCGTCCTGGGAGGTCACCGTTCCGGAGGCGTACACGGCCCTGCCCGCGCTCGCCTTCCTGGTCATCGGCTGGGAGTGGTCGCGCAAGGCCACCGGAACCCCGTCGAGCTGGCTCGCCTACGGCGGCGGGCTGGCGCTGCTCCTGGGTCCCACCGTGTGGGAGGTGCTGACGGGGGACGACATGGTCTGGCGGGTCCCGGCCGTGCTGGCGGTGGGGCTGGCCGTCACCGTGTGGGGACTGCGGCAGCGTCTGAGCGCCGCCCTGGTGCTCGGCGGCCTCGCGCTGCTCGTCACGTCGCTGCGGGCCTTCGGGCCGCCCCTGTGGGAGCTGAGCCAGCTGACTCCCAACTGGCTCCCGTTCGCGGTGATCGGCGCGGTGCTGCTGTTCGTGGGCGCTCGCTACGAGGCCAGTCTCGCCCGCCTGCGCCGGGTCGGGAGGTACCTCTCCCAGCTGCGGTAGGCGGCGGACGGCGGGCACCGGACGAAAGGGGTGCGCCCGCCCCACGTTCAGTGGGACGGGCGCACCCGACTGCTCGGTCCGGTTCCACCGGACCCGGCTAGGCCGTGTCCGGTGGATGCTGCCCGTTGCGAGCGGTGCGTCCAGTGGTGCCGGGGCAGGGCCGAAGAGGGAGTCGGCCCCGGTTCGGCTGTCGACCGCAGGGAACGCCGCGCCGGTGCCGCCGGGGCGACGCGCGGCGGGGCGTGTGTCCGCCGAACACGACCCCTAGGTCTCCAGCATCTCGGTGACCAGGGCGGCGATGGGTGAGCGCTCGGAGCGGGTCAGGGTCACGTGGGAGAAGAGCGGGTGACCCTTGAGCTTCTCGATCACCGCGACGACCCCGTCGTGGCGGCCCACCCGCAGGTTGTCGCGCTGGGCGATGTCGTGGGTGAGGACCACCCGCGAGTTCTCACCCAGCCGGGACAGCACGGTCAGCAGCACGTTGCGTTCCAGGGACTGCGCCTCGTCGACGATCACGAAGGCGTCGTGCAGCGAGCGGCCCCGGATGTGCGTGAGCGGCAGGACCTCCAGCATCCCCCGGTCCACGATCTCCTCGATCACGTCCTCGCTGGTCACGGCGGAGAGGGTGTCGTGCACCGCCTGGCCCCAGGGCGTCATCTTGTCGTTCTCGCTGCCCGGCAGGTAGCCGAGCTCCTGGCCGCCCACCGCGTACAGCGGCCGGAACACCATCACCTTGCGGTGCTGGGCGCGCTCCAGGACGGCCTCCAGACCGGCGCACAGCGCCAGCGCCGACTTCCCGGTGCCCGCGCGACCACCAAGGGAGACGATGCCGACGTCCGGGTCGGTGAGCAGGTCCAGGGCGATCCGCTGCTCGGCGCTGCGCCCCTTCAGACCGAACACGTCCCGGTCCCCGCGCACCACCTTGACCGACTTGTCCGCCTGGACCCGGCCCAGCGCCTTGCCCTGCTCCGAGACCAGGACCAGACCGGTGTGGCAGGGCAGGTCCCTGGCCTGCTCGATCTCGCTCTCACCGGCGGAGAACAGTTCGCCGATGTTGTGGGCGGGCACGTCCAGCTCCGCCATCCCGGTCCACCCGTGCTCGATGGCGAGCTCGGCCCGGTACTCGTCGGCCGGGAGACCGATCGAGGAGGCCTTGATCCGCATCGGCAGATCCTTACTCACCAGGACGACCGAGCTCTCCTCCTCGCCCTCCGCCTGGAGGTTGCGGGCCACCGTGAGGATCCGGGTGTCGTTGTCACCGAGCCGGAATCCCGCGGGCAGGATCGTCGGATCGCTGTGGTTGAGCTCCACCCGGAGCGTGCCGCCCTGTTCGTTCACCGGGACGGCCACGTCCAGACGGCCGTGGGCGACCCTCAGGTCGTCCAGTCGACGCAGGGCGTTGCGAGCGAAGTATCCGAGTTCCGGGTGGTGACGCTTGCTCTCCAGCTCGGTGATCACCACCACGGGGATGACGACCTCGTGTTCGGCGAACCGGGCCATGGCCATCGGGTCGGCGAGCAGGACGCTGGTGTCGAGCACGTAGACGCGCTTACCCTCCACCGCCTCCACATCGGGGGCGGTGGGGGGCTGGGTGTCGCGGTGATCGGTCGAGGAACTAGCCACTCGTTCTCCCCTTGGGCACCGCGTGGGTGCCCTGCTGTCACGGGATCATGGAGGACCGGGACCAGGCCCACGAGGGCCGGTTCCGGCCCTCCTCTTCGATATCCCGCCGTGGCGGAGAAGATCAACGAGACGGGGCCTCCCGAACGGATGGACGAACGCCATCCGCTGTTTTCGACGCTACGCGGCCGAGAGCCCGTTTTCCAGGTCCCTTGCCCACCAACCGGTGAACTCCGCGTTACGGACCCGCCGTGGACAGACACGGCGCGCCCCGCGGAACGGGGGCGGGTGGGAACGTGGGGCCGGGGTTCAGGAGCCGAAGCGCCGGTTGCGCGCGCCGTAGGCACGCAGCGCGCGCAGGAAGTCCACTCTGCGGAACGCGGGCCAGAAGACCTCGCAGAAGTAGAACTCCGAGTGCACGCTCTGCCAGAGCATGAAACCCGAGAGACGCTGCTCGCCGGAGGTACGGATGAGCAGGTCCGGGTCGGGTTGTCCGCGCGTGTAGAGATGCCGGGCGATATCCTCGATGTCCAGGCGCTCTGCCAGCTCCTGGATACCGGTGCCCTTGGCCGCCTCCTCCTGGAGGAGGGACCGAACCGCATCAGCGATCTCACGTCTACCTCCATACCCGACGGCGACGTTGACAACCAGACCCGGGTTGCCGGATGTGGCCTCTTCCGCCTCTTTCAGGGCACGGGCAGTGGAATCGGGCAGGACGTCGAGCGCTCCGACGGGGCGCGTGTTCCAGCCCTCCTGGCGCAGCCGCGCGATGGTCTCCTCGATGATGCGCACGAGGGGACCCAGCTCGTTCTCGTCGCGGGTGAGGTTGTCCGTGGACAGCATCCACAACGTGACGACCTGCACACCGACTTCGTTGCACCAGCCGAGCACGTCGAAGATCTTGTTCGCCCCGGCCTGGTGACCTTGCTCGGCGCCCGGGAGACCGCTGCTCTTGGCCCAGCGCCGGTTGCCGTCCATGGCCACACCGACGTGCCTGGGAATCTCCTGGCTGGTCAGGCCGCGTTCGAGACGCCGCTCATACAGCCAGTACAGGGGGTCACGGAGCCCCATTGGCGAAACCTCTCAGAGCTGGATCATGGGACGGCGCACTCCTGTGACGGATGTGCCGACGGGGATTCCTCCAGAGTAGTTCGCCCGTGGACGTCACGTCACGGCGAGCGATTTACGCACGTGTTTGCGGCCCTGGTGGATGCGGGACTTCACCGTTCCCAGGGCGAGGTTCAGCTCCGAGGCGATCTCGTTGTAGTCCATCTGGCACAGGTCGCGGAGCACCAGCGGGGCCACGAGGTTGGGGCGGTCCTTCTCCAGCTGGTCCAGCGCCTCCAGCAGGTCGATCCGTGAACCGGCGATGACGCTGGTGGTGCGCGGGTCCGACTGGTGCGGCATGCGCTCGGCCTCGGTGGGGAACTCGGCGGAACGACGCTTCATGGAGCGGTAGGTCTGGCGGGCGGAGTTGGACACCACGGTGTAGAGCCACGTGGTGAAGAGGGAGTCGCCCTTGAAGCTGTCGATCTTGCGGGCGACCCGCAGGAGCGCGTCCTGGCAGGCCTCCTCGGCGTCCTGGCGGTAGGGAAGGAACCGGGCGCAGCGGCGCAGCACCTCGGGCTGGATGCGACGCAGGAGGTCGTCCAGGGCCACGGCGTCACCGTGTTTGGCGCGGCGCGCGAGCTCCTCCAGTTCCTCGTCCACGTTGCTGGCC
This sequence comes from Nocardiopsis sp. L17-MgMaSL7, assembly GCF_003182025.1. Taxonomy (NCBI): domain Bacteria; kingdom Bacillati; phylum Actinomycetota; class Actinomycetes; order Streptosporangiales; family Nocardiopsidaceae; genus Nocardiopsis; species Nocardiopsis sp. L17-MgMaSL7. The sequence goes on from NZ_QGTF01000005.1 coordinate 372,645, forward strand.
ACCCGGCGCCGGGGGGTGGGGGTCTCCTCGTTCTCCGAGTTGTCACTACTGTGCATGGCTCATTCTCTTCCTGGCTTGCGACAGACGTCCGATCGTCCGTACGAACGCGTACGCGCCCACTTATGAGAGGGTCACACGTCAATGGGACGTCTATGAGCCCCGTTCGGCTCCCGCCTCACGAATCCTCACGATCTCCGCCCCGTGGTGCACATGGCGCACGGAACTCGAAGGGCACCTCCAGTCTCCATGCCCCGAAGGCGTCGACGATACCCGGGGGAGGGGATCATATCCACGGAAGTCAACGTGAAGGCGCAGATGGTGTATTAGTGGGCAACGACCGCGTATTCACCCCCGACAGACCGAGGCGAAGATGAGCCAACCGGAGGCCTTCGGACGTTACCGCGTCATCAGGCGCCTGGGTTCCGGTTCCTTCGCCACAGTCTGGCTGGCGCAGGACGATCTGCTGAACTACCCGGTGGCCATCAAGGTACTCGCCGAGAACTGGGCGCACCAGATGGACATCCAGCACCGCTTCCTGGAGGAGGCGCGCATCCTGCGCCAGACCGACTCCACGTGGCTGGTGGCCGTCCACGACGTCGACGTGCTGCCCGACGGACGCCCGTACATGGTGATGACCTACGCCGACCAGGGCAGTGTCGCCGATCTCATCCACCGAGGTCAGCTGCCCCTGGACGAGGCGCTGCGGCTGCTCACGGAGATCGGTCAGGGCATCACCGTGCTGCACGGCCATGGCACGATCCACCGGGACATCAAACCCTCGAACGTGCTCCTCCAGTCCTCCCCCGTGGGCCAGCGCGTGCTCGTGGCCGACCTCGGCTTCGCGAAGGCGATCGACGAGGCGTCCGGTTTCACGGCGGCCGCGGGAACGCCCGGGTACATGTCCCCCGAGCAGAGCATCCCCGGCGGCGACCTCGACGTGCGCTCCGACGTGTACTCGCTGGGCGCGGTCGCCTACGAGCTCATCACGGGACGCCCGCCGTCCCGGCCTCCGGTGAGGGTGGCACCTGGCCGGATTCGGCCAGGTTTGCCTCCGGCGCTGGACGAACTGATCCTGTCCGCGCTGTCCGTGGACCGGGAGAGCCGCCCGGCCGACGCCAAGACCTTCACCGACCGGGTCCGTGCCATCCGTATGGCGCCCAACATGCCCGAGGACTCGTCCTGGTGGCGCCGCTACCGTATGCCCTGGCAGCGGGCGGGCGCCCTGGTCCTGGCCTGCGGGCTGCTCGTCGCGGGGGTCACCTCGTCCCTGGGGGCGCCCGGCATGGCGCTGACCACCGTGCGCAACTCCGCCATGGAGATGCGCGTGGACGTGCCCTCGGTGTGGGCGCGGGAGTTCCACACCGACCACGACGCCCGCGACTCCGTGACCGATGCCGGAGCGGGGCAGGGGTTGCTGGCCGCCACCGACGTGGACGACTGGCACTCCACCGACGTCCCCTCGTACGGGGTGTACGCGACCGTGGTCCCCGGGGCGCCGAACCTGGACACCGTCGCGGACACCAAACCCTGCCCGGGGCAGCCGGAGGAGCGGGCGATCAACGACGGCGACTGGCAGGGCATGGTCTGGGAGTGGCCCGAGTGCAACGGCAACGGCGCTTTCGCCTCCGTCGCCGTGCACCCGCCGGACACCCCCAAGACCGTGTACCTGGAAATCCGTCAGCCCGACTACCGTCCCGACGTCGTGGACGAGATCGTCGAGGGCATTGAGCTGCTGTGACCCTTTGGGGTCCGCCTCTTCACCTCGAAATGCGCCGCGTCGGACGAATGTGGTTCGCATTTCAACCAAAAGCCGGACTTGAGGCCGACTAAAGGGTCAGCTGCGCCCTGAGTTCCTCCGGAGTGGTGACGGGGAGTTTGCAGACGAAACCCTCGCAGACATAGGCGGTGGCCCTGCCGCCGACGCGTACGCGTTGTTCGAGCAGGGGCACTCCCCCGCTGTCGTTTCCGTCTCCCCGGGAGAGCACCGTGCCCAGGGGCGCCGACCGCAGCACCGTGCGCACCAGCTCCTCGGTCTCCGGGTCACCCGGCTCCCCCACCACGGCGACGGCGCGCGGCCCGCTGAGCAGCGCCTCACCGGCGGCCAGGCCCCAACCGGCGAAGCGCGGGGCCTTCTCGGCCAACAGCGGCACCACGGCCAGTGCGCCCTCGGCTGCGGCCCGGTGGCGCTCGCCGCCGGTCAGGGCCGCGTAGGAGAGCAGCGCGGAGGCGGCGGCGAACCGGCCCGAGGGCGTGGCGTTGTCCGTGGGGTCCTGGGGGCGGCTGAACAGCCTCTCGGCGTCGTCGGCGGTGTCGTAGAACCCGCCGTCGTCGTCGCCGAAGTGGTCCAGGACGGTGTCGAGCAGGCTCCCGGCCTCATGCACGTAGCGGGCCTCACCGGTCACACCGTGCAGGGCGATCAACCCCTCGGCGAGGTCGGCGTAGTCCTCCAGCACCCCGGCGCTGGGCCCGGGGCGACCGTCCCGGGACGTGCGCACGAGCCGCCCGTGGATCAGGTGGGTGTCGAGGACAAGGTCGGCGGCCTCCCGCGCCGCCCGGATCCAGTCGGGGCGCTCCAGCAGGGCGCCCGCCTCGGCCAGCGCGGCGATCGCCAGCCCGTTCCAGGCGGCCACCACCTTGTCGTCGCGGGCGGGCGGGACCCGGTCGGCGCGGGCGGTGAGCAGGGCGGCGCGTACGCGGTCGTAGCGCTCGGGGTCGTCGGGGTCCCGGCGGAGCTGGAGCACCGACGTGCCGTGCTCGAAGGTGCCCTGCGGGGTCACGTCGAACAGTTCGGCGGCCCAGGCCCCGTCCTCCTCCCCCAGGACCTCGGTGAGCTGGTCGGGGGTCCACACGTAGTAGGTGCCCTCCTCGCCCTCGCTGTCGGCGTCCAGGGCCGACGCGAACCCGCCCTCGGCGGTGCGCAGGTCGCGCAGCATCCAGTCGGCGGTCTCCTGGACCACCCTGAGCATGAGGGACCTCCCGGCCACCGCGACCGGGTCGGTGCCCACCGGGCGCCGGGAGAGGCGGGCGTAGGCGCGCAGCAGGAGGGCGTTGTCGTAGAGCATCTTCTCGAAGTGCGGGACCACCCACGCGCCGTCGACCGTGTAGCGGGCGAAGCCGCCGCCGATCTGGTCGTACATGCCGCCCCTGGCCATGGCCACGGCGGTGCCGCCCGCCATGAGGGCGGCGGGCGTGGGCTCGTCGGCGCTCTGGAACGGGAAGGTGCGCTCGTGCTGCGCGGTGAGGAAGGACAGCAGCATGGACGGCGGGAACTTGGGCTCGTCGCCGTACCCGCCGTTGACCACGTCGTAGTCGCGGACCAGGGCCTGCACGGCCAGGTCGAGGTCGGCGGCGGTCGGTGGCGGGGAGGAGGCCAGGCGGCGCGGGGCCGCCAGCGCGTCCACCACGCGGCGGCCCTGGTCGAGGAGGTCGGCCCGCTTGTCCCGCCAGGCGGTGCCGACGCCCTCGAGCAGCCGCTGGAAGTGGTCGCGGGGGAAGTAGGTGCCGCAGTAGAACGGCGCGCCGTCGGGGGTGGCGAACACGGTCATGGGCCAGCCGCCCTGGCCGGTCATGGCCTGGGTGGCTTCCATGTACACGGCGTCGACGTCGGGGCGTTCCTCGCGGTCGACCTTGACGTTGACGAACAGCTCGTTCATCCGGTTCGCGGTCTCGTGGTCCTCGAAGGACTCGTGGGCCATGACGTGGCACCAGTGGCAGGCCGCGTAGCCCACGGAGATAAGGAGGGGGACCTCGCGGCGGCGGGCCTCGGCGAAGGCCTCCTCGCCCCAGGGCCACCACTCCACCGGGTTGTCGGCGTGCTGCAACAGGTACGGGCTGGTCGCGTCGCTCAGGCGGTTGGACATGGTTCCACTGTGCCACTCCGGCGCCGGGTGCGCGGGCCCCGGTCTCAGGAGGAGAGAGTGATCTCCGTGCCCAGCCCGCGCTCGCGGGCGGCGTCGAGCAGGAGACGGCCGACGGCGGCGTCCTCCAGGCCGACGCCCACCGAGTTGAACACGGTGATCTGGCGGTCCGAGGTGCGTCCGGGGTGCTGGCCGCCGACCACTCCGGCGAGTTCGAGGGAGCAGTCCTCGGCGGTGATCGCACCCTCGGCCACGGCGTGCGCGACGTCCCCGGACTCGTGCAGGGCGGCCGGGGCGGAGTCCACCACGAGGAGGCCGGAGTCCCGGGCTGCGGCGAGGACGGCGGCGTCCACCTCGCGGTGGTCGGTCCTGGGCGGCGATCCCACCACGTTCAGGTGCTGTCCCGGGCGCAACCAGGCACCCTCCACCAGCGGTTCCCGGGACGGGGTCACCGTGCAGACGACGTCGGCGCCCTCCACGACCTCGCGGGGTGAGGCGGCGGCGACCACCTCCAGGCCGGGCGCCTGCTCGGCCACCGCGCGGCGGAGCCCCTCGACGGTGGCGGCGGAGCGGGACCACACCAGGACCCGGTCCGGGTCGCGTTCGTCGGCGAGGGCGACCACGTGTGCGGCGGCCAGGGGGCCGGCGCCGACGATCCCCAGGGTGTCCCAGCCCCGGCGGGCCAGGTGTCGGGTGGCCACGCGGGTGGTGGCCGCGGTGCGCAGCCGGGTGGGGACCGCGCCGTCCAGGATCGCGAGGGGCCCTCCGGTCTCGGCGTCGGCCAGGACCACCACCGACTGCTGGGTGGGGAGTCCGCGCTCGCGGTTGCCCGGGATGTCACTGAGGAGTTTGCTCGCGGCCAGGCCCGCGCTCCCGAGGAGTCCGACCATGGGGACGAACTGGGCGTCGTGCCCCGCCAGCCGCGCGGGTTCCGCGTGGGGCTGCGCGGCCCGGCCCTCGGCGAGGTCGGCGAAGGCGGTCTCCACGGCGTCGGCCACCTGGCGCGGTGTGACGAGTCCGGTGAGTTCGGAACGGGTGAGGATGAGCGTCATCGTTGCCTTCTCCGTGGGTCCACTGCGGTCCATTAGCGGTATACCACTAATCCGGGCACTCGGACACCCCTCGGACGGCGCCCCACCGCGCGGGGCTACCTCCGTTGGCGGGTACGGGTGACGTCCACCGGATCGAACCGCTCCCAGGTGTCGGCGACGGCCAGCGTGGGTTCGAGGCCGGCCACGATGTGCGCCCGATAGAGCGCGGCGGCCCCGTCGCCGTCCCCCGCCTCGATCAGTTCGAGCAGGCGGACGTGCTCATCGCGCTGCTCGCGGGTGTCACGGTGCTTGGTGAGGTGGAAGAGCCACTGCACACGGGAGTCCAGCGGGGCCATCATCCGCTGGAGGAGGGGATTGCCGCAGGCAGCCACCACAGCCCGGTGGAAACCCGCGTTGGCGGCGGCCGTGGCGGACTCGTCGTCCGCCTTCAGGGCGCGCTCGGCGTCGTCCAGGAGGTCGCGCATCCGACGCAGGTCGGCGTCGGTGCGACGAGTGGCCGCGAGGCGGGCGGCCAGGGTCTCCAGCTCCTCGCGAACCTCGAACAGGCGCACGATGTCCTCACGGGACCAACTGGCCACCATGGCGCCCTGCCGGGGAACCAGGACGACCAGTCCCTCGGCCTCGAGCAGCCGCAGCGCCTCGCGCAACGGGACCCGGGAGACGCCGAGTTCGGCGGAGGCCTCGCGCTCCGTGATCCGGTGTCCGGGGAGCAGTTCGAGGTCGATGATGCGCGACCTGAGCTGGTCGTGCACCCGGTCGCGCAGGGAGGGGGCTCGGGAGGGCTCGGGCTGCATCCCCCCATGGTAGGCACTCCCCCGCCGGGCGGGTGTGCCCGCCCAGACCGCCCCCGCGGGTGCGCGGCGGGGGCGGGACCGGGTCAGGCCCTGGCGGAGGGGTCCTCCGTGGAGGAGGACGATCCGCCGGCGGCGGCCTCCACCCCGGAGGTCACCTCCTGGCCGTCCCTCTCCGCCGCCTCCTCGGCTTCCTCGGCCTCGGCGCGGGCCGAGACACCGCGCAGCTTGCCCATCAGGCTGCGCATCAGGAAGTACAGGCACACACCGATCGCGAAGATCGCGAGGAAGCCCATGACACCGGGTGTGACGGTGTCCTTGTCCAGCGCGAAGTCCTGGGCGAGCACCGTGGTGGACGCGAGAAGGGTGTTCATGTCGCTCATACTCTCATTGCCTCGCGGACACCCGCGAAGAGGTCCTGCTCAGGGACCTCCGTGTCCACGAGGGAACGGACCAGGTGGTAGTCCTCGGTCGGCCACGCCTCAGCCACGACCTCGTTGGGCACGGCGAACCAGAAGCCGTTCGGGTCGATCTGGGTGGCGTGCGCCCGGAGGGCGTCGTGCGCGGTGTCGAAGTACTCACTGCAACTCACGCGCGTGGTGATCTCCCAGCGCGGCCGCTCACGGTCCTTGAGGCGCTCCATCCACTCCTCGAAGGGGTTGTCCAGGCCGCGCTCGACCAGGATCTTCGCCAGGGCCTCGAACCGCTCGGGCGGGAACGAGACGAAGTAGTACAGCTTGAGGGGCTGCCAGGGGTCACCGGCGTCGGGGTAGGCGTCCGGCTCCGCGGCGGCGTCGAAGGCGTGCATCGACACCTTGTGGGTCATGATGTGGTCGGGGTGCGGGTAGCCGCCGTTCTCGTCATAGGTGAGGATGACGTGCGGACGGAACCGGCGGATCGCGGCCACGAGGGGTTCGGCGCCCTCCTCCACCGAAAGGGTCGCGAAGCTGCCCTCGGGAAGCGGGGGAAGCGGGTCGCCCTCGGGCAGGCCGGAGTCGACGAAACCGGCGAACTCCTGCTCGACACCGAGGATCTCGCGGGCGCGGTTCATCTCCTCGCGGCGCACCTCGGCGATGTTCTCGCGGATCTCGGGGCGCTCCATCGCGGGGTTGAGGATGTCACCGCGTTCGCCACCGGTCATGGTGACGACCAGCACTTCCGCGCCCTCGCGCGCGTAGCGCGCCATGGTCGCGGCGCCCTTGCTGGACTCGTCATCGGGATGGGCATGGACGGCCATAAGCCGCAGACGCTCGGACAACGAAGGCTTCTCCTTGGCTCGGTCGACGGCCACTGCACGCGGCTGTCCGACACCACCCCGGGTCACGGCGTGGACGACTCACGTGCGGGCCGCGTAGGGGGGCTGTCAGGTCGGGGATATCTTAGACAACACCGTCCCCTTGCTCGGAGATTCCCAATGTCAGCGACCCCGGAAGATGATGCCGTGAACAGTGCCGACACCGCGCCAGCGCTACGCAAGCGCCACGGCAACGGGCCCGTCTTCTTCGTCGTCGCGACCATCTTCGCGGTGGCCGTCAGCATCGGCTGGGGCTACTCCGTCATGAACTACACCGGGCTCAGCGGGGGCGTGTACCACCAGGTGGTCGCCGTGACCGCGCCCACCGGGAGCGAGGCCCGGATCGACTTCGAGGTGAACAGCAAGAACGGGGCCGAGTGCCTGCTCCGCGCGCTGGACAGCCAGATGGTCGAGGTCGGCACGGAACGCGTCGAGGTGGAGGGCGGGAACCGAATGGTGAGCCAGACCGTTGAGACGGTTCGTCAGGCTTCCACGGTAGAAGTGGCCTCGTGCAGGGAACAAGGTTCGCAAGACTGATCCACCGAGCCTTTCCCCCTGTCCGGCACAGGTACCTGGAGCGGACCCCTGAGAGTCGTGTCACCAGTGCGCGATCGCGCACGGTGATATTCTCGTGAGTTCAGCTCTGGCCGCCTGGTGGCCATTGCTACTAGTACACAAGGAGTTCCCGTGACCCAGACCCGCGATGAAAACGTCACCTGGCTCACCCAGGAGGCGTACGACCGGCTCAAGGGAGAGCTGGACCACCTCTCGGGGCCCGGGCGCATCGAGATCGCGGAGAAGATCGAGGCCGCCCGGGAAGAGGGTGACCTGAAGGAGAACGGTGGCTACCACGCCGCCAAGGAGGAACAGGGCAAGATGGAGGCCCGCATCCTCCAGCTCACCGAGATCCTGCGCACTGCGCGGGTCGGCGAAGCGCCCCGCACCGAGGGCGTGGTCGGTCCCGGCATGACCGTCACCGTCAAGTTCGACGGCGACGAGGAGGAGGTCACCTTCCTGCTCGCCTCGCGCGAGGAGAGCGGCTCCCCCATCGACGTGTACTCCCCCAAGTCCCCGCTCGGCTCCGCCATCAACGGCAAGGCGGTCGGCGAGACGGTCAGCTACAACCTGCCCAACGGCAAGAGCCTCGGTGTGGAGATCATCGGGGCGGTCCCCTACAGCGGCATGTGACATCGCTGTGCGGCCACCGGGTGGACCAGGCACGAAGTAACGACAGGGGCGGCTCCGGCCGCCCCTGTCGTGTGTGTGCCGCGCCCCCGTATCCCTGCCTGCTGGTCCAGGTCCTGGCGGGGCTGGTGCCCTAGCTCCTGGCGCACCTGGGGGCGTCCGCGCCGCCCACGGCGAAGGCCGCCGGAACGTAGTGGCCCTCCCCGATGCGGTACCAGACGTCCGAGGTCCCGGTCGGTCCGGTGGCCCGGTCACCGGTCGTGCGGCAGGCCACGTCCACGTTGGCCTTGTGCGCGGCCAGGCCCGCGGTGTCGAACTCGGTGCCGGGCCCCTCCCGCACGATCACCGGATCGGTACCGGAAGCCGTGGTGATCTCGGCGCGGGCCCGGTACTGGGCGGTCCACAGGTAGTCGACCCGCACCCACCCGTTGGTGGGGAGCTGGAGCCCTTCGTTGAAGGCACCGTCGGCGAGGTCGATGCCCGCGGGGTTGAGCACCTTGCGGCCGAACCCGTCCAGGCCGTTGTTGTGGTTCTCGGTGTAGGCCGCCTGTGCCTGGGGGCGTCCCCGGTCCAGGTCGCGCCAGGACTCGCGGTCGGCGTTCCAGTGGTCATCGGTGATGTTCCAAGGCCCGACGTCCCACACGGGCAGGTAGGCGCAGCGCGGGACGTGGTTCCTGGTGTCGCCGCTGGCCTCGGGACCCAGTGCCCCGGTGCTGCACACCCGGACGGTGTACTCCCCGCCGCCCCGGTTGGACAGGCCCCGCCGCGAGGGGAGCGCGGCGAACTGGTCGGCGGTCCGGACCTTGTGCCCGTTGGCGGTGGTGTTTCCGACCAGGCCGATACGGGTGGCGAACAGGCGCGCGGAGAAGGGGCGCGGGACGTCGTCTCCCCGCGCCTCCTCACCGGAGTCCTCGTCGGACCCCTGTGTCTCCCCGGCCTCCGGCTCCGGGGACGGAGGCGTTCCGGTTCCCTCGACCGCGCGGACGCGGACGTCCGTGACGGAGGTCCGGTCGGCCCGCACCCGCGACGCGGACCCGAGCGCCGACTCCACCCCGATCCTCAGCTGGACCTCACTGACCGCCTCCGGGAGGGTCACCCGGCCGCCGCCAGGACCGGTCGGGTGCCACTCGGTCCACATGCCGTCGGCGCGCACGCCCCGGGCCTCGGTGAGGACCTCCTCGGCGTCCCCGGAGACGCGCACAGCCACGTCGATGGTGTCCGTGGCCTCCCCCAGCTCCTGTTCGGGGAAGGTCGCCAGCCCCGCGTGGCGCTGGGACGGGTCCAGGCGCGGCGAGGCGCCGAGCTGGGTGCGGTCACCAGGGTTCAGGCGCAGTCCCCCGGCGTCCAGGGCCAGGCCGATCCGGTCCGCCGAGGACAGGTCCTGCTCCAGCCAGGCGGAGTCGGCAAGGGCCGGCGTGGGTGTCGCCAACGGAGCCAGGAGGGCGAACGCCCCGAGGGCCACGAGGGACGTGGTCGTGCGCCGGAAGTCGGCCATCGTTCCTTCTCTCACCAAACACGCAAAGTGATGAAAACAGTCACTCTTAGTAATCACCCTGGTGTGCGCACACTCAAGCAGGTTGGTCAGGGTGTTGGTGATCCGAGAGTAAAAGTCCGACTTGGCCGGGTGTCAGGCGGCGAAGGCCAGGAGACAGGCCGTGAAGCCGTGGACGTGGTTGACCCCGGCGACCGGACCGATCTCCCCTGCAGCGAAGAAACCCGCCACCGGGCCCGCACCGAGGATGCGCCGGACCGCGAGGACGTCATGGTCGGCCTGCGTGAACAGCGCCTCGCCCCGGCCGTTGCACGAGAACAGCAGACCCCCGCCCACGGAGTACTCGGTGCCGAAGTCCGTCAGCTTGCGGGCGAGGTCCTCGTCCGCGGTGCTCGCGTCGCGGACCTGGAAGCGGACGGTCTGGCCCACCTCCACCATCTCGTCGATGGTCAGCGCCCCCAGCTCGGGGTCGGCGCCGCTGAGCGCGCGGATCAGGAAGTCGCCCTGTTCGTGGTGGTCCGCGTACTCGTCCATGGCGATCCCGATGTGCAGCCCCCGCGCGGCCAGCTCGCGGTCCTCCTCGGAGAGCTCCTCGACCAGGCTCTCCAACCGCTCGTAGGCGTTGGTCCCGGCCAGTTCCAGCACGAGGTTGCCCTCGGCCTTGGTGATGGTCATGCTCGGCCCCACCGGGCGACAGCCCTGGCTGACCACCGTGCCCAGCACCCCCTCGCCGCCGATCAGCACGCCGATGGCGCCGTTGTCGGCGACCTCGCCCTCGCAGAACAGCCGCACGGACTCCTCGCCGCGCAGACCGTCGGCCATGCCGCCGATCAGCGGAAGCCCGTCGAGCGCGGCCGTGGTCTCCCGGACGAACGCCTGGGTGGGGAACTCGTAGGGGTTGGTGAGCAGGATGCCGGCCCGGTCGCGCGGAGACGGTTCGCGCATACCCACCACGGCCAGCTGGTCGCCCTCGACGACGGTGTCCAGTCGGAAGGGGGTCAACTCGACCCCGGGCAGGCGGGCGCTCCACACGCTGACCGCGCCCTGGCCCTCCACGCCCCGGCCGCCGCCGACCACTCCGGTGGCGCTGCACCCCAGAGTGAGGGCGTCACCGGCCAGCTCCATGACCCGCCTTCCGGCGAGGGTGACCTCGTCCGGGTCCGCCCCGCTGACGAAGAAGCAGACCAGGTCGGCCGGGCCGTCCATCTGCTCCAGGGCCTGAAGCACGGCGCGTTCGGCCGCGTTCACGAGGTCGGCCCCCGTCGTCAGTGCATCGCCGAACCTAGCCACCAGCTGCCACCCCCGCCTTCACCGGCCACCGGACCGGTCCTGGGAACCTTGCCGTCCCATTCTTCCATCCAGACTCCCAACAGGAGCTTTCCTCCTGATGGCCCCTCAAACGCCTCCGCCCCGGCGCGTGTCCGACGAATCCCCTTCCCCGTGGGCGGGCGGCACCCGTCAGGCACGCCCTACACTCCCCTTGTGACCCATGCCGCACATGCCCCCAGCGGGCTCCCGCGCACCCGCGCCGCGCTGCGCGAGTCCGGCCACGTCCACCGCACCACCACGGCGGAGGTGCGCGAGAACCTGCTGGCCCGGATGGCCTCGGGCCGCCCCCGCTTCCCCGGGGTGCACGGGTTCGACGACACCGTGCTGCCCCAGCTGGAACGGGCCCTGATCGCCGGGCACGACATCGTCCTGCTGGGCGAGCGCGGCCAGGGCAAGACCCGGTTGATCCGCACGGTGGCCGGTCTCCTCGACGAGTGGAGCCCCGTGGTGGAGGGCTGCCCGGTCAACGACCACCCCTACGCCCCCGTCTGCCCCGCCTGCCTGCGCCGGAGCGCGGCCGAGGGCGACGACCTGCCGGTGGCCTGGCGCCACCGCGGCCTCCGCTACGGGGAGAAGCTGGCCACACCCGACACCGGCACCACGGAGCTGATCGGGGACGTGGACCCGGCGCGGCTGGCCGAGGGGCGCTCCCTCGGCGACCCCGAGACGGTCCACTACGGTCTGCTGCCGCGCGCCAACCGGGGCGTGTTCTGCGTGAACGAACTCCCCGACCTCCCCGCGCGCGCCCAGGTGGCCCTGTTCAACGTGCTGGAGGAACGCGACCTCCAGGTGCGCGGGTACACCCTGCGCCTCCCCCTGGACCTGCTCCTGGTGGCCAGCGCCAACCCGGACGACTACACGAGCCGGGGGCGGATCGTCACCCCGCTCAAGGACCGGTTCGGCGCGCAGGTGCGCACGCACTATCCACCCGGACTCGACGACGAGCTGGCACTGATCCGGCAGGAGGCGGACCTGCCCCCGGGCACGACCGTCCCGTCGCACCTGCTGGAGGCGGTCGCCCGCTTCACCCGACTGGTGCGCGCCTCCAACCGGGTGGACCACGGGTCGGGGGTGTCCGTGCGCTTCTCCGTGGCGGCCGCCGAGACCCTGGCCGCCTCGGCGCTGCGCCGGGCCGCGCTGGTCGGCGAGGAGGTCCCGGTGGCCCGGGTCTGCGACCTGGCGGGGGTGGCCGAACCGCTCCTGGGCAAGGTCGAGTTCGAGGCCGGGGCCCAGGGGCGTGAGGCGTCGGTCCTGGAGACACTGTTGCGGCGGGCGGTGGCCGAGACCTTCCGGGCCCGGCTGGGCGACGCGGACCTGGAACCGCTCAGCGACCGGTTCACGGGCGGCGGGACGGTGGAGAGCGGCGACCTCGTGGGAGCGGCCGAGCTGCTGCGCCGTGTGGGTACGGTGCCCGGGTTGTCCGGGCTCATGGAGCGGGCCGCGCCGGAGTCGGCGGACGGACCGCCCACCCCGGGGTTGGCCGCCGCCGTGGTGGAGTTCGCGTTGGAGGGCCTGTACCTGGAACGGCGGCTGTCCAAGGACACCGTGCCCGACGGGGGTGTCTACCGCTTCTGATGAGGTTCCGGTACCGGGAGTACATGGGTGGCCCCGACCCCCTGGCCGAGACCGATCCGCCCCCCGCGGAAGCGGTGCGGTCCGCCGTGGGCCTGCTGGAGCTGATAGCCGGGGCGCGCTCCGGGGAATCCGGGAGCGCGGCGAGCATCGAGGACTCGCCGGAAGCGGCGCTCGCCGCCGCCGAGGAGGCGCTGACCCGCTACGCCGACGGCGACCGCGACGCGCTGGTCGGGCTGGACACGGGGGCGCTCCGGGGCGCCCTAGGGCCCGCCGCGTACGGCCCGCTGGATCGGCTGGACGCCGCCGACCACGAGTTGACGCCACGTGAGCTGCGCAGACTCGGGGAGGTGGCGCTGGGCGACATCGAGGCGGTGCGACGGGGCGCTCCCGGGGGCCACCCGGGCGGGGACGGGGCCGGGGACGAACCCACCGGGGCCGCCGTACCCCACGACGGACTGGACCGGACCCTGGACGCCGTCGCGACCCTGCGCGAGGCCATGCTGCGCCGGGCCGCCGCCGGTGGTTCCGGAGCGGCGCTGCGGGCGGAGGACGTCCGGTACACGGAGACGGAACCCGCGGGGGCCGCCGCCGTGTGCCTGCTGGTGGACCTGTCCCACTCGATGGTCACGCGGGGGCTGCACGAGGCCGCCACCCGTACGGCGCTGGCGCTGCACACCCTGGTGCGCACCCGGCACCCCGAGGACCGGGTCCTGCTGATCGGCTTCGGCGACCGCGCCCGCGAGATGACCCCCGCCGACCTGGTGGAGCACGACTGGCGGCGCGTCCCCGGCACCAACCTCCAGCACGCGCTGCACCTGGCCCGGCGGCACCTGCGCCGTCACCGGGGTCTGCGGCCGCTGGTCCTGGTGGTCACCGACGGTGAGCCCACCGCGCACCTGGAGGAGGACGGGGACGCCCGGTTCGCCTGGCCGCCCGCGCCGCGCACGGTGGAGGTCACCGCGGCCGAACTCGACTCCGTGCTGCACGAGGGAGCCGGGGTGACGTTCTTCCTGCTCGCCGACGACCCCCGGCTGCGGGAGTTCCGGGCGCTGCTCGAACGCCGCCGTGGCGTGGGCGTGGTGAGCAGCGACGCCGACGCTCTGGGGCCGTCGGTGATCGACCGGTACCTGCGGCGGCGGCCCGGTACCTGAGCCGGGGTCAGTGGTCGAAGACGTTGACGTCGGAGTCCATCACCGGCAGGTTCTCGGGGGCGTCGCCGCCCGCGTAGAGGAGCTGGTGGCGGTTGGCGGGCATGAGCGTCTCGGTGTAGCGCAGCGGGCGCTGGCCCTCGTAGGTCACCCGCTCCTGCACCAGCAGGGGGAGGCCGGGGCCCAGGCCGAAGGCGTCCGCCTCGTCCTGGGAGGGCATGCGGGCACCCACGACGTCCCAGTTCCAGTCCTCGTGGAACCCGAGGTCGCGCATGACGGTGCCGATGCCGTTCTCCAGGTACTCGGGGGACATGAGCGGGGTGTTGTTGGCGATCCCGAACGGGAAGTAGGTGACGTGGGACTGCCACAGGCCGCCGTCCACGTAGTGCTCCGAGGAGCGGATCACGACCAGCCCGCCGCTGGCCGCCCTGCCGTCGACGGCGTCGATCAGCCGCTTGGCCACCTTGGGGCGCATGGTGTCCAGACTGACCTTCACCTTCTCGTCGATGTTGCTGTACCCGGCCTGCCGCAGCCGTTCGTGGTAGCCGAGGTCGAACCGGGAGGGATCGTCCGAGGCGTCGGGGGTGGCCTTGTGCATGACCGGGTGGTGGTCGGCGACGAAGGCGCCCCGACCGACCCGGATGGAGACGCGGCCCTCGTCCTGGAGGATGCGCATCCCCAGCCGGGCGGTGGCACGGGAGACGTCGAGTTCTTCGGCGAGTTCCTCCTCGCCGGGCAGCCGGTCGCCCGGGCGGTAGTCGCCCCTGGACAGGGCCTCGCGGAGGTAGTCAGCGACCACGGTCTTCTTCGTCGCGCTCATTGGCTGGATCAGTCCCGGTGGTAGGCCTGGAGGTTGCCGTGCTCGAACTGGTAGCGGATGCTGTGCCCCGCGTGGACGGTGTGCACCAGCCGGAGGGGGCGGTCGTCGGAGTAGTCGGTGCGGTGGACGTCGAGGACCGGGACCCCCGGCGGGAGTTCGAGCTCGGTCGCCTCCTGCGGGGTGGGCATGCGGGTCTCCAGCTCGTCCACGTAGCCGACCTGACGGTGCCCTTGCTCGAGGAGGACGGTCAGGGCGCTCTCGACGTTCTCGGGGAGCATCAGTGAGGTGCCCTGGACCAGGTCGACCGGGTAGTAGGCGGAGCTGATCGATCCGGAGCGCTCCCCGGAGAACCGGTGCATGCGCCGGACCACCGTCATCTCGCCCTCCGGAACGCGGAGTCGGCTGGCGATGTCGGGGGTGGCGCTGAGCAGCTGGAGTTCCTCCAGGGTGAGGCCGCTCATGTTGAACTCGTTGAGCCCGTCGGGGCCGCCCGCCTTGCGGGTGGCGTAGAAGATCTCGGGGACCACGTCCTGGACGAAGTGACCGCGCCCGGGTCTGCTCACGATGAGGCCCTGGTTGCGCAGCATGCCCAGGGCGAGGCGGATCGTGTTGCGGGAGGCCTCGAAGCGCTCCTCCAGCTGCTTCTCCGAGGGGAGCTGCCCGCCCAGGGGCAGGCTCCTCTCCTGGATCTCCCGCCGTAGGACACGGGCGATCTGTCGATATCTGCTCTCTGCCCGCATAAGTCCGCCCTAGGAGGGGTAAAAGACCAACATCACAGCTTGTACCAACAAGCTAAGTGCTACACCAGCCGAACAGGTTTACCTGGTTTACATGAACCCATCCTAGAGGAAGGTGACCCTCAGTACAGGGCACCCCCGGCCCGAGACGGAGACCCCCGTAATGCGCAGACCCCTCCAGGACCACCCGCCCCATACCGCCACAGGAAGCGACCGCCGATGAATCCCGGCAGTACCCTCCCCCGGCTCACCAGGGGGCCGCTCAGGATCTGACCACCCACCACACAGAGGACCACTTCCCCATGCAGCAGATCGCCTTCGTCATCCTCATCCTCGCCGGACTCCTCCTGTTGGGACTCGCCACGGGATTCCTCCTCGCGGTCTCCATCGGCATCCGCCGCGCGGACCGCAACCGCACCTACCGTTCCCTGCGCCGGAACGGCAACGACAGCGCCCTCTCCCGCTCCAGCCGGGCCGTCGTCGGCCTGCGCTTCCGGGACGACCGGGGCGAACTTCCGGACCGCGGCCGTACCCCCACCGCTGTCTGACCCGGACACACGTCCGCGGAGCACCACCGAACCAGGGGCCGCGGCGGGCCCGGCACACGGCCGGGGGACCCGCGCGGCTCGGCGCGGGCACCCCAAGCCGCCGTATCAGCCCTCGAGGGCCTGCGTCAGGTCCGCGACGAGGTCGTCACCGGACTCGATGCCCACGGAGATCCGGACCAGGTCGGCCGGGACCTCCAGCGCGGAACCCGCGGTGGACGCGTGCGTCATCCGCCCCGGGTGCTCGATCAGGGACTCCACCCCGCCCAGCGACTCCCCCAGGGTGAACACCCTGGTCCGCTCGCACAGATCCAGGGCGGCCTGCTCCCCGTCACGCAGGGAGAAGGAGACCATGCCACCGAACGAACGCATCTGCCGCTCGGCGATCTTGTGCCCCGGGTGGCTGTCCAGGCCCGGGTAGTAGACCCTGCGCACCGCGGGATGGCCCTCCAGGGCCGCCACCACGCGCTCGGCGTTCTCGCTGTGGCGGTCCATCCGCACGCCCAGAGTCTTGACCCCGCGCAGCGTCAGCCAGGAGTCGAACGGGCCCGGAATGGCGCCCATGGTGTTCTGGTGGAACGCCAGCCGCTCGCCCAGCTCGGCGTCGGCCACGACCAGGGCGCCGCCGACGACGTCGGAGTGCCCGCCGATGTACTTGGTCGTGGAGTGCACGACCACGTCGGCGCCCAGGGTGAGGGGGCGCTGGAGGTAGGGAGAGGCGAAGGTGTTGTCCACGACGTGCAGCGCGCCGGCGTCGTGGGCGACCTGCGCGACCGACTCGATGTCGGTGATGCCCAGCAGCGGGTTGGTGGGCGTCTCCGTCCACACCACCTTGGTGTTGGGGCGCATGGCGGCGCGGACCGCCTCCACGTCGGTCTGGTCGACGGCGTCCCAGCTGACGCCCCAGCGCTCGACCACCTTGGAGATGAGCCGGAACGTGCCGCCGTAGGCGTCACCGGGGATGAGGACGTGGTCGCCCGGGGAGAGGACCGCGCGCAGCAGGGTGTCCTCGGCCGCCATGCCGGAGGCGAAGGCGAGGCCGCGGGCCCCGGACTCCAGGGCCGCCAGGCACTCCTCCAACGCGGTGCGCGTGGGGTTCTTGGTGCGGGAGTACTCGTACCCCTGTCGCATCCCGCCAACGCCGTCCTGGGCGTAGGTACTCGTCTGGTAGATCGGCACAACCACGGCGCCGGTACCGGCGTCCGGCTCCTGCCCCGCGTGGATGGCCAGCGTTTCAAAACCGTCGAACTTCATGGGTCCAGCCTAGTGCCCCGGAACGGCCTGGAACCCTTTGTCAACAGGCATATCTCAGGATGTGGTCACCACGGTCCGTGCGTCCGCGTCGCCGTACGGACCACCCCCGGGGCGGCCCGCCGCGACGGCCCCCGGACGTATGCGACGCCCGGGGCCGATCCCGGACACGCGGCGCCCTCACTTGGAGGGTTCCGGGGCTTCGGTCGCCATGATCAGGCGGCGCGGGACGGCACGGGGGCCCGCCCCGCGAGGCCTCGGTCAGGCCGGGGGGAAGCGGGTCGGGGAACCCGGCTCGGGAGGCTCTGTGGGCGCCTCGGGGGGCAGCCCGGTGACCGGGGTGGGGACCCGGGTGGGGGTCCCGGTCTCGCGCAGGGGCGGGTCCCAGCCGAGCTGCTCGTCGTACGAGCGCACGACCTTGCCGGGGATGCCCGCGATCACCGCGTGGTCCGGGTACCGGCCCGGCCGCACGACGGTCCCGGCCGCCACAACGGAGTTCCTCCCCAGGTGCACCCCGGGCAGGATCACGCTGTTGGCGCCCAACCAGCTCCCGTCCCCGATGCTCACCGGGTCGTCCACGGGCCACTGGAGGCCCACCGGGATGTCGGTGTTGGCGTAGGCGTGGTTCTGGTCCGTGATGTAGACGTAGGGCCCGGTGTACACGTGGTCGCCGATGTCCACCGAGCGGTGCGCGACGATGTGCGACCCCCGCCCGATGGCGCAGCCGGAACCGATACGCACGACGGAGCCCTCACCGAGGTCGTAGTCGGGGCCCATCCCGGCCGCGAGGGTCATGTCCCCGCCGAGGACGGTGTGCACGCCGATCTCGATCCACGGCTCACCGTAGAGAGTGGCCGTGGGGAAGGCGATCGCCGAACCGACGCCGAAGCGCGCGAACCTGCGGGCCGCCCTGGAGTCGGCTCGGATCTCTCCGTGGCTCCGCGCGTACGACCAGGCGGAGCGGATGATCCAGTTGAGGAGCCGCGACACGGGTGCACCTACTTATTACCGGCCAGTACGTACTGACGCGAACATTAGCAGTGTCCGAGTATGCGGCACCGTGTCCGGAAGGTGAACCCCGGGGCCCGAATGTCGTTCGGTCCCCGGGGAACGGGGATCAGCCGGACAGGTGGGCCAGCAGGTCCTGGCGGGTGAGGATGCCCACCGGCTTGCCGTCGCGGAGCACCACCAGCGCACCGGAGGTGCGCAGCAGGCGGACGCAGTCGCTGACCGGCGTCCCCGTGCCCACCGTGGACAGCGGCTTGCCCATGTGCGTCTCGACCAGGTCGTCCAGCTCGGCGCGGCCGTCGAACAGGGCGTCCAGGAGGTCGCGCTCGGCGATGGAGCCGACCACCTCGGCCGCCATGACCGGCGGCTCCTCCTTCATCACCGGGAGCTGGGAGACGCCGTACTCGCGCATGATCGCCACGGCGGTACCGACCGTCTCGTCGGGGTGGCTGTGCACGAAGTCGGGCATCTCGCCCTCCTTGTCCGCGAGCACCTGGCCGGCGGTGGCCTCCTCGGTCTCTGCGGACAGGAAGCCGTAGTCGGCCATCCACTCGTCGTTGAAGATCTTGCCGAGGTAGCCGCGGCCGCCGTCGGGCAGCAGCACCACGATGACGTCGTCCGGACCGGCGTCCTTGGCCACGCGCAGGGCCGCCTCGACCGCCAGACCGCAGGAGCCGCCCACCAGCAGGCCCTCCTCCTTGGCCAGGCGGCGGGTCATCAAGAAGGAGTCCTTGTCGCTGATCGGCACGATCTCGTCGCAGATCGCCGTGTCGTAGGTGCCGGGCCAGATGTCCTCGCCCACGCCCTCGACCAGGTACGGACGGCCGCTGCCGCCGGAGTACACGGAGCCCTCGGGGTCGGCGCCGACGACCTGGACGGCGCCCTTCGAGGCCTCCTTGAGGTACCGGCCGGTGCCGCTGATGGTGCCGCCGGTGCCGATGCCCGCCACGAAGTGCGTGATCCGGCCCTCGGTCTGGTCCCAGATCTCCGGCCCGGTGGAGTGGTAGTGGGACTCCGGGTTGTTCTCGTTCTCGTACTGGTTGGGCTTCCAGGCACCGGGGATCTCGGCGGCCAGGCGGTCGGAGACCGAGTAGTAGGACTCGGGGTGCTCGGGCGCGACCGTGGTCGGGCACACCACGACCTCGGCCCCGTAGGCGCGCAGCACCGACAGCTTGTCCGGGCCGACCTTGTCGGGGCAGACGAAGACGCAGCGGTAGCCCTTCTCCTGCGCCACGAGGGCCAGGCCGATACCGGTGTTACCGGAGGTGGGCTCCACGATCGTGCCGCCCGGTTTGAGCTCTCCGCTCTTCTCGGCGGCCTCGACCATGCGCAGCGCGATGCGGTCCTTGACCGACCCGCCCGGGTTGAAGTACTCGACCTTGGCCAGGATCGTCGGGGCCAACCCCTCGGTGACCTTCCGAAGACGGACCAGGGGGGTGTCTCCGACCAGGTCGATCAGTGAGTCGTGTACCCGCAACTTCGCTCCTTCGCATCGTGGCGACCGGGTCTTCGGCCCGCCCGTGTGTTTCCCCGGTGACGCCCGGGGCAGGTGGGACCGGTCCGGCTCCCACATCCAGACTCTAAGCCGATTTCACCGGTCTCGCGCCGCTCACCTGGATCAAGGCGCCCAAGAGCGGTGTGGACCGGTTCGGACCAGTGGGCCGGTACCCCGTACCGGAACGACCGACTTCGCTGACCGCCGGGCACTGATTGTGTGCCCTCGGGGTGCGTGACCCCGAGGGGCCCCGCCGGTAACGTCGGACTGGATAACCTGCTGGTCGGACGCTTCGGGGGGTACCGATGCTGCGAGCCGCGCGAGCCCGACGCATCGCCGCCGCCACCGCGTTCGGCGGGGGCGGTCTCACGCTGGTGGGCGGCGGCACCGTCGCCCTGCTCTACCTCCAGGCCCGGCTCGCCCAGAACGCGATCGGCCACACGAAATGGGACCGGCCGAGGGCCAACGGCACCTACGGCGAGGGCGAGGGCCCGGCGCTGCGCCTGCTGATGCTCGGCGACTCCACGGCGGCCGGGTTCGCGGTCACCGAGTCCCGGCAGACACCGGGGGCCCACCTCGCGGCGGGCATCTCCGCAGCCGTCGACCGCCCGGTGTGGCTGCGCTGCACGGCCAGCCCCGGCGCCACCTCGGCCGACCTCGCATCCCAGGTGGAGCGGGCTGAGGCGGCACTCCCCGAGAAGCGCTACGACATCGCGGTGGTCTTCGTGGGCGCCAACGACGTCATCCGCCGGGTCCGCCCCAACGACGCCGTGGCGGCGCTGCGCGAGGTCACCGCCGAACTGGTCGGGCTGGGCACCCCCGTGGTGGTGGCCACCTGCCCCGACCTCGGCACCGTCCGTCCCATCGGCTGGCCCCTCCGCTCGGTGGCCCGCCGGGCGTCACGGCAGCTGGCGGCCGCCCAGACCATCGCGGTGACGGAGGCGGGCGGGCGCACGGTCTCGTTGAGCGACGTCCTCGCGGACGACTTCCGCTCCGATCCCCTGTCCATGTTCGGACCGGACCGGTTCCATCCGTCGGCGCGCGGCTACGCCGAGGCGGCGTTCGTCGTCCTGCCCTCCGCCTGCGCGGCCCTGGGACTGCTCCCGGAGCTCGACGAGGCGGCGCGCACCGAAGGTGTGCTGCCCTTGGACCGCGCCGCCGTGGTGGCCGCGCAGACCCCCGGCACGGAGGTGTCGCGCGCCGCCGACCAGGAGCCGAGCGGTACACAGGGCCGTTGGAGCGCCCTCGTGCGGGGCCCCTTCCGTCTCCGGGGAGGGGCCCGCCCGACACCGCCCGAACCGCCCGCCGAGGCGGACGCGCCAAGGCCGACCCCGGGTGGCGCGGCGGAGCGCCGGACGGGTTAACTGGTGAGTAACAAGACCCGCCGTGCCCCGAACAAGGACGAGAACATGCCCGAAGCAGTCATCGTCGCCACCGCGCGCTCCCCGATCGGCCGAGCCTTCAAGGGCTCCCTCAAGGATCTGCGTCCGGACGACCTGACCACCCAGATCGTCGGCGCCGCCCTGGCCAAGGTCCCCGAACTCGACCCGAAGAGCATCGACGACCTCATGCTCGGCTGCGGCCTCCCCGGCGGCGACCAGGGCTTCAACCTGGCCCGTATCGTCGCCGTGCAGCTGGGCCTGGACACCGTCCCGGGCACCACCGTCACCCGCTACTGCTCCTCCTCCCTCCAGACCACCCGGATGGCCTACCACGCCATCAGGGCGGGCGAGGGCGACGTGTTCGTCTCGGCGGGCGTGGAGACCGTGAGCCGCTTCGTCAACGGCAGCAGCGACAACCCGCAGAACGAGAACCCGGTCTTCGCCGACGCCAAGGCGCGCACCGAGAGGCGCAAGGAGGGCGGCCAGGGCACCTGGACCGACCCGCGCGAGGACGGCCTCCTGCCCGACGCCTACATCGAGATGGGCCAGACCGCCGAGAACGTCGCCGAGATCACCGGCGTCTCCCGCCAGCGCCAGGACGAGTTCGCCGTCCGGTCGCAGAACCTCGCCGAGAAGTCGCTCGACAACGGCTTCTGGGAGCGGGAGATCACCCCGGTGACCCTGCCGGACGGCACCGTGGTGAGCACCGACGACGGCATCCGCCGCGGCACCACCTACGAGAAGGTCTCGCAGCTCAAGCCGGTCTTCCGCCCCGACGGCACCGTCACCGCGGGCAACGCCTGCCCGCTCAACGACGGCGCCTCCGCACTCGTCATCATGAGCGACACCAAGGCCAAGCAGCTGGGCATCACCCCGCTGGCCCGCATCGTCTCCACCGGTGTGACCGGCCTCAGCCCCGAGATCATGGGCCTGGGCCCGGTCGAGGCCTCCAAGCAGGCCCTGGCCCGCGCCAACATGGCCATCGGCGACATCGACCTCGCCGAGATCAACGAGGCCTTCGCCGCCCAGGTGCTGCCCTCCGCCGACCAGCTGGGCATCGACATCGACTCCCAGCTGAACGTCAACGGCGGCGGCATCGCCGTGGGCCACCCGTTCGGCAGCACCGGCGCCCGCATCACCGGCACGCTGATCAACGGCCTCCAGTTCCACGACAGGACCTTCGGCCTGGAGACCATGTGCGTGGGTGGCGGCCAGGGCATGGCCGCCGTCTTCGAGCGCCTCAGCTAGCACGCGGAAGGGGCTCCGGACACCGGTTCGGGGCCCTTTCTGTGTCTGCGGAGCCCTTGGCGCCCCGGGTTCGACTACGGGCGTCCCACAGGCAAACGTTCCCACTTCGCCAAGGTAAAAGCTGGTGCCCGGGTCTTGTCCCCGCCGCGATCCTGATGCAGGGTCGCAGGTAAGTGCCACACGTTCAACGCACTGCGGAGGTGCCTATGACGGTGACCCACTCGCCGGAGATCCACGCGAAGCTCATCGAACGTATCCCGGTCGTCACCGGCCGAGGACTCCACGAGTGGTTCGACTCGCTCGACCAGGGACCGGGCCTCCTGCGCCCCACCGACCGGTCGCGCTGGCTCGCGGACGAGTACGACCTCACCCACGGTTACGCGCACGCGATCGTCACCGAGTACGACCGCCGCCGCCGCAACCGCTCCATCCCGTCGCCCCGCCCGAAGTCCTCCTGACCGAAACAGCGGAGGGGCCGCCCCCGGGAAGAACCCGGGCGACGGCCCCTCGTCACGCGCAGCGCTAGTCCGCGAACATCGTCTTGATCAGCCAGAGCAGACGCAGGATCTCGATGTACAGCCAGACCACGGAGACGGTCAGGCCGAAGGCGAACTGCCAGGCGAACTTGTTCGGGATGCCGGCGTTGACGCCCTCCTCGATGCCGCGGAACTCGATGGCGAGGGTGAGCGCGGCCAGGACGACGAACACGATGCCGACGCCGAGGCCCAGCCAGGTGGGCTCACGCAGACCCATGCCGCCAGCGATGAAGAAGCTGAGCACGAAGTTGACCAGCATCAGCGCGGCGGCACCGAGCACGGCGTAGGAGACGGCCTTGACGAAGCCGTCGGTCACCTTGATGATGCGGAACTTGTACAGCGCGAGCATCACACCGAAGACCGCGACGGTACCGATCACGGCCTGGGAGACCAGCGAGGTGCCCGCCGAGGGGTCGCCCATCTGCATCGACAGCATGTTGCCGAGCACGGCCGACAGACCACCGACGAGCAGGCCCTCCAGGGCCGCGTACGACAGGATCGCGACCGGGTTGGTGATCTGCTTGAACGCGATCACCAGGCCCAGGATGAGCCCGCCGATCATGCCCAGGAACATCAGGCCCATGGCCAGGCCCGGGTTGCCCGAGAAGAAGAGGAAGTAGTTGATGACGCCGAAGATCGCGACGGCGCCCAGGGTCATGCCGGTGCGCACGACGACGTCGTCGATGGTCATCGGCTGCTCGGCCTGAGCCTGCTGGGGGTAACCCTGCTGCGGGTAGCCCTGCTGGGGGTATCCCTGCTGGGGGTATCCCTGCTGGCCGTAGGGCTGCGGGTACGCCTGTCCGTAACCCTGCTGCCCGTAGCCCTGCTGACCGTAGCCGGGCTGCCCGTACCCCTGCTGGGGTCCGGACTGCTGCTGAAGCGCCCGCTTGAGGACGGGGTTGGAACTCCGCATCCGCATGTCTAGTAATGGCCTTTCACGCGTGGATTGCTGCCCACAAAGTAACGTACGGCCCGGCCCGGGGGTTCCGGCGCCAAGGTCACCGTTGCGAAACGGGCCCGCACCGGATCGCACCGGCACGGGCCCGTTCGCCGTCGCCGGGGCGACGACCGCTCTCCTAGTTGCGGGTCACCAGGGACCGCGCCAGGAAGAGCATGTTGGCCGGACGCTCGGCCAGGCGGCGCATGTAGTAGCCGTACCACTCGTCGCCGTAGGGGACGTAGACGCGCATGCGCTTGCCCTCGGCGGCCAGGCGGACCTGCTCGCCGTCCCGGATGCCGTAGAGCATCTGGTACTCGTAGTCGTCCGCGCCGCGGCCGTTGGCGGCGGCCAGCTCACCGGCGATGGCGACCATGCGCGGGTCGTGCGAGGCGACCATCGGGTAGCCGTCGCCCTCCATGAGGACCTTCAGCGCCCGCACGTAGGCCCTGTCGACCTCGTGCTTGTCGCGGAAGGCCACCGACTCGGGCTCGTCGTAGGCGCCCTTGCACAGGCGCACACGGGAACCGGCGCCGCTGAGGTCGCGGCAGTCGGCCTCGGTGCGGTGCAGGTATGCCTGGAGCACCGCGCCCACGAACGGGAAGTCCTCGCGCAGCTCGCGCAGGATGCCCAGCGTGGAGTCGGTGGTGGTGTGGTCCTCCATGTCGAGGGTCACCGTGGTGCCGATCGCCTGGGCGGCCTCGGCGATCAGGCGCGCGTTCTCCAGCGCGATCTTCTCGCCGTCCTGGTTCAGGAACTGGCCGACGGCCGACAGCTTGACCGAGACCTCGGCGCGGTCGCCCAGCCCGGCCTCGCCGAGGGCCCCGAGCAGGTCCTGGTAGGCGGTCACGGTGGCGGTGGCCTGGGACAGGTCCGTGGTGTCCTCACCGAGGAAGTCCAGGGTGATGTAGCGGTCCTTCGCCAGCTCGCGGACGGCCGGAAGGGCCTCCTCCTGGGTGGAGCCCGCGACGAAGCGCGTGACCATGGCCCGGGTCATGGGAGTGCGCTCGACGATCTTGCGGCAGGTCGCGGACCTGGCGGCGAGCAGCAGGGGCTTACGAAGCATGGTGACCTCGAAGAGACGTGCGCGAGCCGATGGGGCTGGCGCGGGCGTTGCGCGCGGGCGGTGTGCCGTCCGCGCGATGGGTTCCTCGGGGGGCCGGGGCCCGCTCGGAAGAGAGCGGGCCCCGTGGGTGGCGGCGGCCCCGACTCGGACGGGAGTGGGCGCGCCGCCGGGTGACTACCCCTGGTGGGGGTAGGAGGAGACCGTCGGCGCGACGAACGTCTCCTTGATGGCGCGCGGGCTGGCCCAGCGGGACAGGTTCTGGGCGGAACCGGCCTTGTCGTTGGTGCCGGAGGCGCGACCGCCGCCGAAGGGCTGCTGACCGACGATGGAGCCGGTCGGGCGGTCGTTGATGTAGAAGTTGCCCGCCGCGAAGCGCAGGGCCTCGGTCGCCTTGGCCACCGCGCTGCGGTCGTTGGCCAGGATGGCGCCGGTCAGCGCGTAGGCGGAACCCTCGTCCACGATCTTGAGGACGTCCTCGAACCTGTCGTCCTCGTAGACGTGGACGGCGATCACCGGGCCGAAGTACTCCGTGCGGAACACGTCGTTGGTGGGGTCGGTGCCCTCGATGATGGTGGGGCGCACGAAGTAGCCCACCGAGTCGTCGGCGGTGCCGCCCGCGATGATCTCCAGGGTCGGGTCGGACTTGGCGTCCTCCAGGACCTTGGCCAGCTTGTCGAAGGAGCGGCGGTCGATGACGGCGCCGACGAAGTTCGACAGGTCGGTGACGTCGCCCATGGTGAGGGCCTCGGTCTCGGCGACCAGGTCGTCGCGCATCCTCTCCCACACGGAGCGGGCGACGAAGGCGCGCGAAGCGGCGGAGCACTTCTGGCCCTGGTACTCGAAGGCGCCGCGCACGATGGCGGTGCGCAGGATCTCCGGGTCGGCGGAGGGGTGGGCGACGATGAAGTCCTTGCCACCGGTCTCGCCCACGATGCGCGGGTAGGAGCGGTAGTTGGAGATGTTCTCGCCGACGCTCTTCCACAGGTGCTGGAAGGTCTTCGTGGAACCGGTGAAGTGCACACCGGCCAGCTCGGGGTCGTTGAGCGCGATGTCCGAGACGGCCAGGCCGTCACCGGTGACCATGTTGATGACGCCGGGGGGCATGCCGGCCTCCTCCAGGAGGCGCATGGTGAGCTCGGCGGCGAACTGCTGGGTCGGGGACGGCTTCCACACGACCACGTTGCCCATGAGGGCGGGGGCGGTGGGGAGGTTGCCCGCGATGGCGGTGAAGTTGAAGGGGGTGATCGCGTAGACGAACCCCTCCAGCGGACGCTGCTCCATGCGGTTCCACACGCCGCGCACGCTCAGGGGCTGCTGCTCCATGAGCTGGCGGGCGTAGGAGACGTTGAAGCGCCAGAAGTCGATGAGCTCACAGGCCGCGTCGATCTCCGCCTGCTGGACGGTCTTCGACTGGCCGAGCATGGTGGCGGCGTTGATCGTGGCGCGCCAGGGGCCGGCGAGCAGCTCGGCGGCACGGAGGATGATCGCGGCGCGGTCGTCGAAGGACATGGCGCGCCAGGCGGGGGCGGCGGCCTTCGCGGCGGCGATGGCGTCGCGGGCGTCCTGGTGGGTGGCGTTGCGCATGGTGCCCAGGACGGACGCGTGGTTGTGCGGCTGGACGGCGTCGATCGGGTCGCCGCCACCCATGCGGCTCTCGCCGTTGATGCGCATCGGCAGGTCGATGCTCTCGCGACCGAGCTCCTCGAGCTTGGCGACGAGCTCGGCACGCTCGGCGCTCCCGGGCGCGTAGGTGAGAACGGGCTCGTTCACCGGCTGCGGGACGTTGGTCACGGCGTCCATGGGCACCTCCCTGGAAAGAATGTCCCTGAATGAGCAGGGTTGACTGATTCAACAGTCGCAGAACCGCCCCGCGCGGACCTTGTGGGACGGGCCACTCTTTGCCAGCCTTATTTGTTCACCAGGACAAACCCAGGCACTCGTGGTCATACGAGAGCCGACGCCACTCCCCCGCCCCTCCAGTAGTGTCGGTCACCGGACCCGACCGGTGAGGAACCACGTCATGCCTGGTCATTCAGTACCACAGAGTGAAGAGGGGTCGGGCCTGCCCCTGCGCAGGCTCCTCCTAGCCCTCGGCGACCCGATCCTGGACGTCGCCGCCGCACCGGACGGGCTGGATGTCCAGGTGGACAACGTCGTGATCATCGACCCCGAGGACCGCGTGGAGGCCCGCGAAGGGGACCTGGTCCTACTGATCGGCGTGCGCGGCGGGGCCGCCCGCCGTCTGGTCCGGGCCCTGGCGGCGCAGGGCGCCACGGCGGTCGCGGTCAAGGCCGGAGGGCACGCCCCCGCCGAGGAGACCATTCCTCCCTCCGGCGACGCCCGGGGCCGTTCCCGCTCCGGCGCCGACGAGCTGAGGACGCTGCGCGCCGAAGCGCAGGAGAGCGGCGTGGCGCTCCTCGCGGTCCGGCCGGAGGTGCGCTGGGACCAGCTCCAGTCGGTGTGCCAGAGCATCGTGGACGACGCCCGGCTGAACACCTCGGAGGACCTGGGTGAGGCCACCGGGGACCTGTTCTCCATGGCGCAGACCATCGCCCAGCTCACCGGCGGGCTGGTGAGCATCGAGGACTCCGCCAGCCGTGTGCTCGCCTACTCCAGCGGAGCCGAGGTGGACGAACTGCGCCGCCTGTCCGTGCTCGGCCGCCAGGGACCGGAGTCCTACCTGGCGCTGCTGCGGGAGTGGGGCGTGTTCACGAAGCTGCGCGCGGGCGAGGAGGTGGTCCGGATCGAGGAGCACCCCGATCTGGGCATCCGCCGCCGTCTGGCGGTCGGCATCCACGCCGGGCGCCAGCCCCTGGGCGCCATCTGGGTGCAGGAGGGTTCGCAGCCGCTGTCCCAGCACGCTGAGGAGGCACTGCTCGGGGCGGCCCGCACGACCGCGCTCCAGATGATCCGGCAGCGCACCCAGACCAGCGCCGGGCTGCGGCTGCGCGAGGACCTGCTGTCCAGCCTGTTGGAGGGGCGGATCGACGCGAGCGCCCTCGCGGACACCGTCGAGGTGCACACCGAGCGGGCCGCTCTGGTGGCGGCCTTCTCCCTCAGCCATCCCGCCTCGGGCGAGGCCGAACCCGAGGGAGCGGACGGTGAGCGCCCGGACCGGCCCGTGCGGGAGCTGCGCCGCCGCCAACTGATCGACCTGGTGTCCGTGCACACGGCCGCCTACCGCCGCAGTTCCCTGGTGACCGAGCTCGACGGCCGCGTGTACGTGCTGCTGCCCGACCTGGCCCGCACACCGGGCGGCGACGGCTGGCGCGGGGTGGAGCAGTCGGTGCTGGCCCTGACCCGCAAGACCGTGGCCGCCGCGCGGGCGGCGCTGGGACTGCGTGTGCAGGCGGCCGTGGGTTCACTCGTGGAGCGGCTGCGCGACGTCCCCGAGTCCCGCGCCGAGGCCGACCGGGTGCTGGACGCGATGGGCCGCGACCTGGACGGCGGCACCGACTGGGAGGTGGCCACCATCTCCGACGTTCGCTCCCGGGTGCTGATCAGTGAGACCCTGGCGCACCTGCGCGCGGACCCGTCGCTGCGCGACCCCCGGGTAAGCCGGCTGATCGAGTACGACCAGGCGGGCGGCGCCGACCTCGTGCACTCCCTGCTGGCCTATCTGGAGGCCTTCGGTGACGCCCGGGCGGCCGCCGAGCGGCTGCACATCCACCCCAATACGCTCCGCTACCGCGTGCGCCGCGCCGCCTCGGTGAGCGGGATCGACCTCTCCGACCCGGGAGAGCGCCTGTTCACCCAGCTCCAGCTCCTCATGGAACAGGGCTGACCCCCACCCGAGTGCCCACGCCCACCCCCTCAGCCACTGGCGGACCCGACCGCTCACCTCAACCACGGTGCAATGCCGACCAGGTATCCGGGCCACAGGGGCATTTCCCACCAGGACCTCAGCCACCGGCGGAGCACGGACCAGACACCTCAGCCACAGGCGTGAGCCCCGCCCGTACACCCCAGCCGCAAGGGGGGTGCTTTCGTTCGGTGCCGGAGAGGGTTCTGGAGGTGGGATCGCGAGGAACGAGCCATCACACCGAAGACGCCGAAGGTTCCTCTGCAAAGGCACCGAACACGGGCCGAAGCGAAGCGGAGGCCCAAAGAAGAAGGTGAGGGCGCCGCCAGGGTTCTGCAAGACGAGTCAAGCCGCCAGCGAGGAACGAGCCAGGCGTAGACGAGGATGAAGAATCCCTGGCTACTTGGGCGCCCGAACACGGGCCGAAGCGAAGCGGAGGCCCAAAGCAAACAAAGTACCCCCGGTCGGACTCGAACCGACACTTGTGACCCTTTTAGGGGGCCTGCCTCTTCCATTGGGCTACGAGGGCGTGGCCCATCATACCGGCCGGGCCGATTGCCCACTTTGGTTCCGCTTGGCCGGATGGGGACACGAAACGACCGGCTTCGCGAGAAAGCCGGTCGTTTCGTTCGTGTTGGCGCCGAAGGCGTCGCGTGGGATCAGCTCACGCGGCGCAGGCGGCCGTCCTCGACCTGCGGCTGGCTGGCCTCTTCGAAGGCCTGGCGCGGCTCGGACATCTCCGGCAGCGCGGCGAAGTCGCGGCGCAGGAAGAAGGCGAGCGTCCAGTCGGAGAGGACCCGCAGCTTGCGGTTGAAGGTCGGCACCGCGAGCAGGTGGTACGAGCGGTGCGCGTACCAGGCCAGGCGGCCGTTGAGCTTGATCTTGCCGAACAGCTGGGCCGCGCCCTTGTGCAGTCCGAGCCCGGCGACCGCGCCGAGGTTCTTGTGCCGGTAGGCCTTGAGCTCACCGTTGCGCAGGGTCGCGATGACGTTGTCGGCGAGCACCGGCGCCTGGCGGACCGCGTTCTGGGCGTTGGGCGGGTAGTAGCCGCCGTTGCCGTCGGGGACCTGGGCGTTGTCGCCACCGGCGAAGACGTTGTCCGTGCCGTTGACGGTGAGGTACTCGCTGGTGTCGACGTGCCCCTTGGGGCCCAGCGGGAGGTCGCTCGCGGAAACGACCGGGCTGGGCTTGACGCCCGCCGTCCACACCAGGGTGCCCGCGTCGAACTCGGCGCCGTCGCTGAGCTTGATGCGCTGGTCCGCGGCGGACTCGAGGAAGGTCTTGAGGCGGACGTCGATGCCGCGGCGGCGGAGCTGGTTGAGCGCCTTGCCGCCGACCTCCGGGCCGACCTCGGGCAGGATCTTGTCCGCGGCCTCGATGAGGTAGAAGTTCACCTCGGAGAGGTCGATCGAGGGGTGGAGGCGGACCGCGTCGCGGACCATGTCCTCCAGCTCGGCGATGGCCTCGGCGCCGGCGAACCCGCCGCCGACGAACACGAAGTTGAGCGCCTTGGCGCGCACGGCCTCGTCGTCGGTGGAGTCGGCGATGGTGAGCTGGTTGAGCACGTGGTTGCGCAGGTAGGCCGCCTCTTCGACGGTCTTGATCCCGATGCCCCACTCGGCCAGGCCGGGGATGGGCAGGGTGCGCGAGACCGCTCCGGCCGCCATCACGAGGTAGTCGTAGTGGAGCGTCTCGGGCTCACCGACGTTGGGCTCGTAGCGGACCGTGTTGTCGGCGTGGTCGATGCGCACGACGCGGCCGCCCAGCACGCGGACCCGGTCGAAGACCTTCCGCAGCGGGACCACGACGTTGCGCGGGGAGATGTTGCCCGCGGCCGTCTCGGGCAGGAACGGCTGGTAGGTCATGTAGGAGTTCGGGTCGATGACGGTGATGCGGGCTTCACCGGATCCGAGCTTCTTCTCCAGTCGCCTCGCGGTGTACATCCCGAGGTAACCGCCGCCGACGATGAGGATGTGCGGGATCTCCGCCTCGTCCCCGCCACCGTGCACCAGCCGGTAGTTCCTGCTCTCGGTCATCGCATTTCCGCCCTAACGGTTAATCTTTGGCGCCCTTGCCTCAAGGGCCGCGAAGGCTGTCACGTTCCCGGTTCCCCGCACCGGGGTCCGTGGAGCCGTGGTTCTTGCTCCCGACTCTCTGGAAGGTTGCTTGTGCATTCTTTCACAAGCCCCTCCCCGCAGAGAAGGTTCACATCCGCCCACCTTCCCACCATCCCCACGTGCGAGGCGAGGATGTTTGTGCAGGTCAGATGGGTTGTGAATGCATTCACAAGGGTCTTCCGGGTGACGCGTCTCACCCGAGGGCCCTACTGGACCCCCCTCGAAAGGCCCCTCCGGTTCACCCGAAGGTCCCTTTCGAGGAGGTTATGCCCTATTCAGTACTAGTTTGCCCTGGTTTTTACTCAGGGACGATGAGACTCCACGCGACACCGTCGAGGATGTCGTGCTCACTCGTGGTGAAGTGGTCCGCGCCGGTCCGAGCCAGCACGCGGGACAGCACCAGGGAGCCCGCCGCGATCACGTCCACGCGACCCGGGTGCATCACGCCGATCTCCGCACGCTCCGCGTGCCGCGAGACCAACAGCTCACCCGTGATCCGCTCCAGGTCCTCGGCCGAGACGCGCGAGTGGTGGATCAGCTCCGAGTCGTACTCGGGCAGGTCCATCGCGATCCCGGCGACCGTGGTCGCGGTCCCGGCCACGCACACCACCGAACCGGCCTCCCGCAGCGGGACGACCTTCTCGACCTCGTCCAGGGCGGCGTCGATGTCGGCCGTGGCCGCCTCGATCTGCTCCCTGGTGGGCGGGTCGTCGCGCAGGTGGCGCTCGGTCATGCGCACGCAGCCGATGTCCACGGACAGGGCCGCGCGTACGAGGTCCTCGTCGTCGTCCAGACCGCCCAGCACGAACTCCGTGGATCCCCCGCCGATGTCGACGACCAGGAACGGCGGCGTGAAGTCAGCGTTGACCTCACCCTCGGCGGCCTGCGCCTCCAGCTCGGCCGTGGCGCCCACGAAGGACAGCTCGGCCTCGTCCAGACCGGTCACCACCTCCGGCTCCACGCCCAGGATCGCGCGGACGCCGTCCACGAACTCCTGGCGGTTGCTGGCGTCCCGGGTCGCGCTGGTGGCGACCATGCGCACCGCGTCCGGGCCCAGCTCGATCCCGTGCGCCTCGATGGTCTCCGCGTAGCCGCGCAGCGCCTCGAAGGTCCGCTCCAGGGCCTCGGGCGCGAACGCCCCGGTCTCGTCGACCCCCTGGCCCAGACGCACGATCTCCATCCGGCGGTCGACGTCGACCACCTGGACCTCGTCGTCTCCCAGGAAGACCACGTCGGCGATCAGCAGCCTGATCGAGTTGGTTCCGCAGTCGATCGCCGCGACACCGCTCATGAAGCGTCCGTCCCTTCAGCGCCCTCGGGGGCGTTCTCGTCCACGCACACACACGGGCCCTTGGCCCACCAGTCCGGAAGCTCGGCCAGGGCCTCCGCCCCGAACGGGTTGGTGCCCGGCGCCGCCAGCTCGTGGCCGACCAGCGCGTGCAGGCACTTGACCCTCGTCGGCATGCCCCCGGTGCTCTGCATCCCCTCGGGCAACGGCTCCATCCCGTCAGTGCGCGCCTGCTCGGCGCGCTCCTCCAGGTAGGACTCGTGGGCCCGGGTGTAGGCCTCCTGGAGCTCGGGCTCCTCGCCCAGGCGCTCCTGCATCCGACGCATACGGCCGTCGTTCTCGAGACGGCCGATCGCCGAGGCGGCTCGCGGGCATGTCAGGTAGTACAACGTCGGGAAGGGGGTGCCGTCTTCCAGGCGGGGAGCGGTCTTCACCACGTCGGGGAGGCCGCACGGGCACCGGTGCGCTACGGCACGGACCCCCCGCGGCTGGCGGCCCAACTGGAGTTCGATGGCGGCGAGGTCCCGTTCGGACGCGGGACCGCCGTCGGTGTGCCCCGGAACGGGCTGATCTGCGGAAGTCATGACCAGCCCAGCATAGTTGCCGCCGTACCCGCCCGGGCCGGGTCCGCAGGACCTAGAGACCGGCGTCGGGCTCCGGGCTGTCGGCCTCCTCCACGGAGCGCCACAACTCGGTGAACCACGGTTCGGTGGGCTCGGCCGGGCCCGCCTCGGCCTCGGCCTCGGAACCGGGCCTGATGACGATGTAGGCGGTTTCCTCGGGGTACTGGTAGTGGAGCCGGGCGCGGGCCTCGCGCTCCACGTAGCCCTCGTCGCCCAGGGCCTCCTCGCGCTCCTGGAGGTGGGCGACGTTCTCCTCCATGCGGGCGCGCTCCTCCTTGAGCTGCGCGATCTCCGACTGCTGCATGACGTACTCGCGCAGTGGATAGGCCAGGCTCAGCGCGATCACGCACACGACCAGCGCGAGGATGGCCGCGCGGCTGGTGAGCATGGGCCGCACCCTGGAGGTGCGGCCCACACCGGAGTCCTTCGTGCCCGCGTCACCCGCGCGCTTGGCGCCCTTCCGGGCAGCGGCCTTCGCAGGCCTGTCGGCTTTGGTCGCCTTCTTGGCCTTTGTGGGCGGCTGCTTGGTTTCGCGGGACACTGGGGCAGACTAGCCGCGCTTGGCGAACCTCGGGAAGGCCGACACGCCCGCGTAGACGGCGGCGTCGTCCAGTTCCTCCTCGATGCGCAGCAGCTGGTTGTACTTGGCGACCCGCTCACTGCGCGCCGGGGCACCGGTCTTGATCTGCCCGGCGTTGGTGGCCACCGCGATGTCGGCGATGGTGGTGTCCTCGGTCTCGCCGGACCGGTGGCTGATCATCGCCGTGTAGCCGCTGCGCTGGGCGAGGGAGACCGCGTCCAGCGTCTCGGTGAGGGTGCCGATCTGGTTGACCTTCACCAGGAGCGAGTTAGCGGTGTCGGCGAGGATGCCGCGCTGGAGCCGCTCCGGGTTGGTGACGAACAGGTCGTCGCCGACCAGCTGGACCTTGGCGCCGAGCTGCTCGGTGAGCTTCTTCCAACCGTCCCAGTCCTCCTCGTCGAGGGGGTCCTCGATGGAGACCAGCGGGTAGGAGTCGACGAGCTCCCCGTAGTAGGCGGCCATCTCCTCGGCGGTGCGGGACTTGCCCTCGAAGGTGTACACGCCGTCGGAGAACAGCTCGCTGGCGGCCACGTCCAGGGCCAGCGCGATGTCGGTGCCGACCTTGTACCCGGCCTTCTCGATCGCCTCGACGATCAGGTCCAGCGCGGCGCGGTTGCTCTCCAGGTTGGGAGCGAAGCCGCCCTCGTCGCCGACGCCGGTGCCCAGGCCGTGCGACTTCAGGACCGACTTCAGGGAGTGGTAGACCTCGGTGCCCCAGCGCACGGCCTCGGAGAAGGTGGGGGCGCCGATGGGCGCGACCATGAACTCCTGGATGTCGACGTTGCTGTCGGCGTGCGCGCCACCGTTGAGGATGTTCATCATCGGGACGGGCAGGACGTGCGCGTTGGGGCCGCCGATGTAGCGGAACAGCGGCAGACCGGCCTCCTCGGCGGCGGCCTTGGCCACGGCCAGGGAGGTGCCCAGGATGGCGTTGGCGCCGATCCGGGACTTGTCCGGGGTGCCGTCCAGGTCGATGAGCGCGCGGTCGATGATGCGCTGCTCGTCGGGGGTGTGGCCGAGCAGCTCGTCGGCGATCTCGTCGTTGACGGCGGTGACGGCCTTGGTCACGCCCTTGCCGCCGTACCGGTCGCCGCCGTCACGCAGCTCGACCGCCTCGAACCTGCCGGTGGAGGCACCGCTGGGGACACCAGCGCGAGTGAGGGTCCCGTCGTCGAGCAGGACCTCGACCTCGACTGTCGGGTTGCCCCGGGAGTCAAGGATCTCCCGCGCCGTTACTGCCTCGATGGACGCCACGATCTCTCCGTCTCTTCGATGTCTGGGCCCACAGTTTCCGGACCCGGACACGAGACTAGCGACCCCCGGACCGGTGGGTGGTGCCCGCCCTGCCAGATTGGTCTAGTCCATACCGGACGTATCGCCCGCCGTCACGGCCCGGGCGACCTCCACATCGGTACGTACCGGTTAAACCGAACCGCCCGGAAGTGGCCGTTCCGCTTGCCTGGCCCCCACCCGTGTCTATAGTTCCAACTGAGGGCCGCCCGTCCCCCCATCCACACCGGAACAGCCACGGCCCCGCGTGAACGGTAGAGGACGAGCATGGCCAACCCGCCGACCGAACCGCTGGACGGGGCTCTGCGCCCCGCGCGACAAAGACGCGCCGAACTGGCGCTGTTGCTCGCCTCGATCGGGGTGACCTTCGCCGCCCTGCTGTACGCGTCGCTGTCGGTGACCGGCGGCGTCGACGACCGAGTGCTGGTGTACGGCGCGGTGCTCGGCGCGGGTGCGATCGCCCTGCACGTGCTGCTGCGGTTCGTGGCCCCCTACGCCGACCCCGTGCTGCTCCCGGTCGCCACGGCGCTCAGCGGGCTCGGCATCACCATGATCTGGGCGCTCCAGATGACCCGGGACCTCGCCCCGGGCAGCAGTGAGGCCGACAGGCAGCTGATGTGGACGCTGGTCGGCATGGTGCTGTGCGCCGCCGCCATCGTGTTCGTGAGGCATCCGCGTCGCCTGACCATGTACACCTACCTCATCGCCCTGGCCGCGCTGGTCCTGCTGCTGCTCCCGTTGTCGCCGCTGGGCCACGAGGTGCTGGGCGCCCGCCGGTGGATCATGGTCGGGCCCTTCACCATGCAGCCCTCGGAGTTCGCGAAGGTGCTGCTGGTGATCTTCCTCGCCTCGTACCTGGGCCGCCAGCGCGACGTGATGGCGCTGGTCACCCGCACCTTCAGGATCGGCGGTGTGAAGGTGTTCAGCGCACCGCGCGCCCGGGACCTGGCCCCGATGGCCGTGGGCTGGGGGGTGGCGATCCTGCTGCTGGTGGGCACCAAGGACCTGGGCACCTCGCTGCTGCTGTTCGGGACGTTCCTGGCCGTGCTGTACGCGGCCACCGCACGCAAGTCCTGGGTGCTGATCGGGCTGGTGGCCTTCTCAGCGGGCGCCTACGTGGCCTACCTGATCTTCGGGCACGTGCAGAACCGGGTGCGGATCTGGCTGAACGCGTTCGACCCGGACGTGTACCACAGCGAGGGCGGCAGCTTCCAGGTGGTGGAGGGCATGATCGCCCTGGCCTACGGCGGGCTGTTGGGGACCGGGTTCCACAGTGGCAACGCGGAGAACCTGTTCGCCGCCGACAGCGACCTCATCCTGGTGTCGATGGGCGAGAAGCTGGGCCTGACGGGGCTCATGGCGGTGCTCACCCTGCTGCTGCTCTTCGCCCAGCGGGCGCTGCGCATCTCCCTGGGCTGCCGGGACGTGTTCCTCAAGCTCACCGCGCTCGGCTACGGCTTCATCACCGCGTTCGACGTGTTCATCGTGCTGGGCGGGGCGACGCTGATCATCCCGCTCACGGGTATGACCACGCCGTTCCTGTCGGCGGGCGGGTCCGCACTGATGGCCAACTGGCTGATCGTGGGCCTGTTGCTGACCATCAGCGAGACCGCCCGCCGTCCGCAGGAGTCGTTCAGCTCGGGGCTGGCGCCGGGCGACCCCGCGACCGAGGTGATCAACGTGCGGGACCTGCCCGACGGCATCCGGGACCGCCGCTGAGGAGGCTCAGGTCAGGAACGTGATGCACAGGGAGGCGACGAGGATGCCGAAGAGCATCACGACCGCCGAGTAGCCCAGGATGCGCCCCGCCCGCAGCTTGGTCAGCGCGAGCAGCGGCAGCGCCCAGAACGGCTGGATGCCGTTGGTGAGCTGGTCGCCCATGGCCACCGCCATGACGCCCACCCCGGGACGGATGCCCAGGGACTCGGTGGCGCCGATGACCACCGGACCCTGCACGGCCCACTGGCCGCCGCCCGAGGGCACGGCGAGGTTGACCAGGCAGGCGCTGATCAGGGCCCAGAACGGATACGTGAACGGGGTGGAGAACGAGATGAACCACTGGGTGATGACCTCCAGCAGCCCGGAGGTGTCCATGATCCCCATGATCCCGGCGTAGAAGGGGAACTGGATGATCACGGCGGAGGCGTTCCTCGCCCCCTCGGCGGCCGCCGCCGAGTAGCTGGCGAGCGTCCCGTGCAGGCCCAGTCCGGCCATGAGGAACGCGAAGTTGAGCATGTTGATGTCCATGCCCACCACACCGTTGGTCACGATGGCGGGCACGAGGTACACCAGCCCCACGGCGACCACCGCGTACACCAGGACGCGGCTGTGCATGAGGCGCTGCGCCGGTGACAGGGCGAGCAGTTCCTCCTTGGCGGGCCGCCCGGTCCCGCCGGGGCCGCTCTCGGCGGTGTCGCCGATCTCCTCGCTCTCCTCCGGCTTCGGGGTCATGCTCATCAGCAGCAGCGGGGCGCCGATCAGCATCGCCGCGAGGAAGACCAGGTTGAAGGGCTGGAAGATGGTCTCGCTGAGCGGCACGAGGCCGATCTGGTCCTCCAGGAAGTGCCCCGGGGTGTTGACGAGCAGCGGCGCCGATCCGGACAGCCCGCTGTGCCAGACCATCAGCCCCGTGTAGCCGCCCGCGACCACAAGCGGGAAGTGCACCCTGATCCCGCGTTCCTTGCAGGAGCGGGCCACCTCCACAGCCAGGAGCGCACCGGCGATCAGGCCGAGCCCCCAGTGCAGCATGCCCAGCAGCGCCGAGCCCACGGCCGTGACCAGTACCGCCGTCAGCGGCCCCCGGGCCAGCCCCGCCACCCTGTGGATCGCCCGCCGCGCCGGAGGCGACGAGGCCAGGGCGTACCCGGTGACCAGGACCAGGGTCATCTGCATGCCGAACTCCAGCAGGCCCCAGAACCCGCCGTACCAGTCCCCGACCAACTGGATCGGGGTGCGTTCGGTCAGGAACAGGGCCATACCGAAGACGAGCGCGGACAGGATGACCGCGAAGACGAAGGCGTCCGGCACCCACCTGGTGCTGAACGCCGCGAGCGCGTTTCCGAAGCGGCGCATTAGGGGGCTCCCACGGGTTCGGGGGCCCGACTCCGGCGGAGGGTGCCGGAGCCCCGGGCCCCGAGGTGAGAGCACTGTGTTGCATGGGTCACATGGGAGTCAAGATCAAACTAGGCGATTTGAGGGTTTTCAGCGTCAGGCCGGCAGGTCGTTCACACCAGCCCCGCGGGGTCAAAGCCGGTGGGGCGCCGCCGAGTCACGGAGGATCGTCCTCGTCGACCTCACCCTGGCGGTGTCGTCCGTGCTCTCCCACATCCTCTGCCGTGCTGGTACGCGTGGCGCGCGGTCGCCCAGGAGCACTCCCTCGCGGCCCGAACGCCCCCGGAAGCGCTCGCGAACGCCCGGACCGGACACGAAAACGACGGCCCCGGGCAGCTCACTGCCCGGGGCCGTGTTCGCCTTACGTCTACTCGCCCGCCTTCGCCCAGTAGGTGCGCCACTGCTCGTCGCTGAGCTCGCGGGGTTCGTGGCCCTCGGCGCGGGCGGCCTCCTCGGCGGCGCGCACGCGGGTGTCGAAGCGGCGGGCCGCCAGACGCAGGTCGGTCTCGGCGTCACGACCCTGGTCGCGCTCGGCGGCCACCGCGGCGAAGAGCTCTCCGCCCTCGACACCGTCGTCGCCCACGAGATCGGCCGGGAATCCGTTGCGCACCGCCCGCTTCTGGAGCTCGTAGGCAAGCAGCACGGCGGGCTGGGCGAAGGGCACCCCGTCCAGGACCGAGGTCTCACCCGTGCCGCCGTTGGCCCTGGCCTTCTCGGCGCGCTCGGCGGCCTTGATGGCCTCCCAGTTCGACCACACCTCGTCGGTGCCGGACACGTCCTGGCCCCCGAACACGTGGGGGTGGCGGCGGGTCATCTTGTCGATGATCGCGTCGGCGACGTCGTCCACAGTGAACCGGGCCGGGTCGCCCTCGGGGCGCTCGGCGCCGATCGCGGAGTGGAAGACCACCTGGAGCAGCACGTCACCGAGCTCCTCGCGCAGCTGCGGGTAGTCACCGTCCTCGATGGTCTCCAGGGTCTCGTAGGACTCCTGGATGAGGAACTTCGCCAGGGACTCGTGGGTCTGGGTGCTGTCCCACGGGCACTCCCGGCGCAGCGTCTCCATCACCTCGACCAGGCGGAGCATCCGGTGCCCGGGCACCGGTGGGGTCGGGGCGTCGCTCGTCATCATTCCTCGCTCACGTGCTGGTCGGAGGGGAGCCAACCGCCCTCGCGCAGGGCGTCCAGCACCAGGGCCACGGACTCGGCGGGGTCCGCGCCCACGGTGTCGACGACCAGGTCGGCGTCGGTGGGCTCCTCGTAGGGGTCGGAGACCCCGGTGAACTCGGGGATGCGCCCCGCCCGCGCCTGGGCGTACAGGCCCTTGCGGTCGCGGGCCTCGCACTCCTCCAGGGGCGTGGCCACGTGCACCAGGAAGAAGTCCCCGAACTCCTCCACCATGGCACGGACCTCGGCCCGTCCGGCCGCGTACGGCGCGATCGGCGCGCACACCGCCACCCCGCCGTGGCGGGTGATCTCGGCGGCGACGTAGCCGATGCGCCGGATGTTGAGTTCGCGGTCCTGCCGGGAGAAGGTCAGCCCCTTGGAGAGCACGCGCCGCACCACGTCGCCGTCGAGCAGGCTCACCGTGCGGCCCGAGCGCCGGACTCCGTCGCACACCCCCCGGGCGATGGTGGACTTGCCCGATCCGGACAGGCCCGTGAAGAGCAGGGTGAGGCCGCGGCGGGTACGCGCGGGGCGCAGCCGCGCGAGTTCGGCGCCCACCCGTGCGGGGGTGAACCAGGACGGGAGTTCGCGGCCGTGCGCGAGTTCCGCCGCGACCTCGTCGTCGCTCAGCTCCGCGAGGACCGTGCGCGGGTCGACGTGGGTGAGGGGCTTCCACAGCGCCTCGTTCGCGTCGTACCGCCACGGCTCGGGGTCCAGGACGGTCAGCGGCGGCCGCAGCGCCATGACCCGCTCGGTCTCGGGCGGGCGGCCGCCCGCCTCGACCAGCAGGTGGGTGGCGCCGTAGGCGGCGGCGACGTGCCCCGCCAGCGCGGCGTCGCGTTCGGTCCACGCCCCGCCGAGCGTGCTCGTGGAGCGTGCTCCGGACCGGGGCAGGGTGACGACGGCGAACGACGTCCGGGGCGGCAGCAGCGGCTCGGCCGCCAGCACGGTCGCGGCCAGTCCCTCGTCGTGCAGCCCGGTGTCGACGATGACGAGGACCTCGGCGCGCCCCAGCGTCTCGGCCTCGGCGCGGATCTGGTGCAGGGCGCGGTGGTGCAGCGGCCGGTCGGTGACCACAGCGAGCAGAGGCCGGTCCGGGGTGGGCTCCAGCCCCCGCTGGGCGCGCACCTCGGCGGGGGTGGCCCGCAACTCCCGCAGGACCCCGTAAGTGGGCGGCCGCAGCAGGGTGACGTCTCCGGCCAGGTAGTGCACACCGGCCTCACCGGACGACTCCCAGCGCTCGCTCACCACGAGTTCGGCCAGCGGGGCGCCCTCCAGGTCCGTGAGCGTGAGCCGCTCCTGTCCCGCCAGTTCCTCCGGCACCTCAAGGGTGACCGGAACCGGCCAGGGGCGGCCGTCGGGCAGACGTCCCCGGAGCGCCACCGACTCCGCCTGTTCGCGGGTCATGAACCCGGCCAGCGGGTAGGCGCCGCTGAGGATGAGTTCCAAGTGGGCGAGGCCGTCCGGACCTGGGGCGAAGGCCGGGGCACTCGATCGGCCGGCGCCCCCGCCCGGCCCGCTCCCGTCTCTGTGGGCACTCACCACGCACATCCTCTTCTCTGTCCGTCCAGCGGGACCCTCCACGAGCGTCCAGCGTATGCCCGCCGGCCCCCACACCCCGGCGTCGAGGCCGTCGCTGCGGAATATCACCAGTTCAGGATGGGTTCGGTAGGAAGTGACCCTTCCGGTTCCCCGAGTGTGGGAGTGGGGCGCGGACGCGGCGGAACCCAACCGCCGACCCCGCGACCGGCCCGCGTGTGACGGCGGTACTGGATAAGCTGAGAGAAGCCGGGTGGTCACGCCCATCGGCCGCCCACAACCGTCACCGTTCACGTACGGACCCGTCCCCACTCGCCTCGCGGGACGGCGGCAACCGTGCCCGCCGCACGCGGGTGTCGGCGTCAGGGCAGGACCCGACTCCTGAACCGGACCACTTCCAGTTTTTGGTGCTATGAGCCTCATTGGACTTCTCGCCGACGTCTCCAAGGACCCGGCACTGCACAGTGCGATCGAGACCGCCCGGAGCGGCCGCGATCCCCACCTCGACCTCGTCGCCCCGGCGGCACTGCGCCCCTTCATGGTGGGGGCGCTGGCCGCCGAGTCCCCCGTGGGCGCGAACCGGCCGGTGCTCGCCGTCACCGCCACCGAGCGGGAGGCCGCCGACCTGACCGACGCGCTCGGCTCGCTGCTGCCCGCGGACTCGGTCGCGCTCTTCCCCGCCTGGGAGACCCTCCCGCACGAACGGCTCTCCCCGCGTTCGGACACCGTGGGCCAGCGCCTCGCGGTGCTGCGCCGTCTGGCGCACCCGGACCCCGCGGACCCGCTCACCACCCCGCTGCGCGTGGTGGTGGCCCCGGTCCGCAGCGTCCTCCAGCCGCTGGTGGCCGGGCTGGGCGACCTCGAACCCGTCCGTATCCGGCCCGGTGACGAGGCCTCCCTGGAGGACGTGGTCAGCTCCCTGACCAACACCGGCTACGCCCGCGTGGACCTGGTGGAGAAGCGCGGCGACATGGCCGTGCGCGGCGGCATCCTGGACGTCTTCCCGCCCACCGAGGAGCACCCGCTCCGGTTGGAGTTCTGGGGCGACACCGTCGAGGACATCCGTTACTTCCAGGTGGCCGACCAGCGCTCCATCACCCCCGGCGAGGCCGGGGAGGCCACCGACTCCCGCGCCGCCTCCGGCCTGTTCGCCCCGCCCTGCCGTGAGCTGCTGCTCACCGACACCGTGCGCGAGCGCGCCCGCGCCCTGGCCGCCGAACACCCCTCACTGGCCGAGGTGCTCAACAAGATCGCCGACGGCGTCTCGGTCGAGGGCATGGAGGCCTTCGCCCCCGTCCTCGCCGAACGCATGGAACCCTTCCTGGAGTACCTGCCGAAGAACGCGATGGTGCTGGGCTGCGACCCCGAGCGCATCCGGACCCGCGCCGTGGAGCTGGAGGCCACCAGCGCCGAGTTCCTGGACGCCTCCTGGATCAACGCCGCCTCCGGCGGTGAGGCCCCCATCGACCTCGGCGAGTCCGCCTACATGTCCATCTCCGAGCTGCGCTCGGCCGCGACGGGGCTGGGGCTGCCCTGGTGGGGTCTGACCCCCTTCAGCGCCGGTGAGGGCACCGGGCAGGACCCGAGCGAGGAGGACGACGCCGTCGTGGTGGGCGCGGTGCCCGCCGACTCCTACCGCGGCGACACCGAGCGCGCCCTGGCCGACGTCAAGAGCTGGCTGCACGACAACTGGAGCGTCGTGCTGGTCACCCAGGGCCACGGCCCGGCCGAACGCCTGGTGGCCATGCTCAGGGACGCGGGGCTGGGTGCCACGCTCGCCGCCGACCTGGCTGAGCCGCCCAAGGAGGCGATCGCCACGGTCACCACCGGCCTGGTCGACCACGGCTTCCTGCTGCGGTCGGTGCACACGGTGGTCCTGACCGAGACCGACCTCGTGGGGCAGAAGTCCTCCACCCGCGACATGCGCCGCATGCCCAGCCGCCGCAAGGGCACGGTCGACCCCCTCCAGCTCAAGCCCGGCGACTACGTCGTGCACGAACAGCACGGCGTGGGCCGCTACCTGGAGATGGTCAGCCGCCAGATCCAGGGCGCCACCCGCGAGTACCTGCTCATCGAGTACGCGCCCTCCAAGCGCGGCCAGCCCGGCGACCGCCTGTTCGTGCCCACCGAGCAGCTCGGCGAGGTCACCCGGTACGTGGGCGGCGAGGCGCCGACGCTGTCCAAGATGGGCGGCGCCGAGTGGAGCAAGGCCAAGAGCCGGGCCCGCAAGGTGGTCCGCGAGATCGCCGGAGACCTCATCCGCCTGTACTCGGCGCGGCAGGCCTCCCCCGGGCACGCGTTCGGGCCGGACACCCCGTGGCAGAACGAGCTGGAGGACGCCTTCCCCTACGTGGAGACGCCCGACCAGCTGGCCGCCATCGACGAGGTCAAGAAGGACATGTCGAAGTCGGTCCCGATGGACCGGCTGATCTGCGGCGACGTGGGTTACGGCAAGACCGAGGTGGCGGTGCGCGCCGCGTTCAAGGCGGTGCAGGACGGCAAGCAGGTGGCGCTGCTGGTGCCCACCACCCTGCTGGTCCAGCAGCACCTGTCCACGTTCACCGAGCGCTACGCGTCCTTCCCCGTCAAGGTCAAGCCGATGTCGCGGTTCCAGACCGACGGCGAGGTCGAGCTGACCCGCGAGGGCCTGCGCTCCGGCGAGGTGGACGTGGTGATCGGCACGCACCGGCTCCTGTCACAGGAGACCCGCTTCAAGGACCTGGGCCTGGTCATCATCGACGAGGAACAGCGCTTCGGAGTGGAGCACAAGGAGGCCCTGAAGCGGCTGCGCACCCAGGTCGACGTACTGGCGATGTCGGCCACGCCCATCCCGCGCACCCTGGAGATGGGCCTGACGGGCATCCGCGAGATGACCACGATCCTCACCCCGCCCGAGGAGCGCCACCCGGTGCTCACCTTCGTGGGGCCCTACGAGGACAAGCAGATCACCGCGGCGATCCGGCGCGAGCTGATGCGTGAGGGACAGGTGTTCTTCGTGCACAACCGGGTGGCGTCCATCGACAAGGTGGCCGCCTCCATCAAGCGCCTGGTCCCCGAGGCCCGGGTGGCCTACGCGCACGGCCAGATGAACGAGCAGCAGCTCGAGAAGGTCATGGTCGACTTCTGGGAGAAGAACTTCGACGTGCTGGTCTCCACGACCATCGTCGAGTCCGGCCTGGACGTGCCCAACGCCAACACGCTCATCATCGACCGCGCCGACACCTACGGGCTGTCCCAGCTGCACCAGCTGCGCGGCCGTGTGGGCCGTGGCCGCGAGCGCGCCTACGCGTACTTCCTGTACCCGCCGGAGCGCCCGCTCACCGAGACCGCCTACGAACGGCTCGCCACCGTCGCCCAGCACACCGAGACCGGCGCGGGCATGTACGTGGCCATGAAGGACCTGGAGATCCGGGGCGCGGGCAACATCCTGGGCGCGGAGCAGTCCGGGACCATCGCGGGCGTGGGATTCGACCTGTACGTGCGTATGGTCGGTGAGGCCGTGGCCGAGCTCAAGGGAGACCCGGAGGCGGTGGCCGAGGTCGAGACCAAGGTGGAGCTGCCGATCAACGCGCACATCCCGCACGACTACGTGCCGGGCGAGCGGCTGCGCCTCCAGTCGTACAAGCGGATCGCCAGCGTCACCAGCGAGCAGGACATCCTCGCCGCCTACGAGGAGCTCACCGACCGCTTCGGCGCACCGCCGCAGCAGGTGGACAACCTCATGGCGGTGGCCCGGTTCCGGGTGCTGGCCAAGTCCGCCGGGCTGGCCGACGTGGTCATGCAGGGCAACCAGATCCGTTTCTCCCCGGTGGAGCTGCGCGAGTCCCAGGAACTGAGGCTGCGGCGGATGTACCCGAGGTCCATCCAGAAGGAGTCCGCGAAGACCCTCCTGGTACCGGTCCCCAAGGCGGGCGGGTTGGGCGGCAAGCCGCTGCGCGACCTCGAACTCCTCAAGTGGTGCACGGACCTCGTGAACTCGATCTTCGAGCCCGGCAAGCGCCGGGTCGCCCCGCAGGGCGACTGACGGCCCGAGAGACGACGGAGGGCACGGCCACCGGCCGTGCCCTCCGTCGTCTCCGGGGTCGGGGGCCCGTCCCGGGCTTCCCACCTCAGTCGCGCCGGTCCACCTCTTCGGGAGCGGCCTCGTAGGTG
The DNA here is from genome assembly GCF_003182025.1 of Nocardiopsis sp. L17-MgMaSL7. NCBI lineage: Bacteria > Bacillati > Actinomycetota > Actinomycetes > Streptosporangiales > Nocardiopsidaceae > Nocardiopsis > Nocardiopsis sp. L17-MgMaSL7. Next base: position 417,059 of record NZ_QGTF01000005.1, read on the forward strand.
ATGCCGTACAGCTCCTCCTCCGACTCCTCGTCCGCGCGGCCGCGACGCCACCAGCCGCCCTCGGCGCGCCGGTCCGCGCGGCGCTGCCCCCGCAGCTCCCGGCGGGCCTCCCGGCGTGCCTGCCGCTCCACCACGCGGTCGCGCCTGCGCGCCTGCCGCACACGCCGCAGCACCGCCCGGCGTTCGGCGATGGTCGGCTCCGGCGCCTCCTCCGCCACCTTCTCCTCGCGCTCCTCCTCGCGGGGGCGCAGCGCCGTGACGGTGGCCAGCCCCTTGCCGACCGGGACGTCCTCGGGCAGCTCCACCACGGGCACTGCGGGTTCGGGGCTCGGCTCGGCCGCGGCCTCCTCCCGCTCCGCGGCCACCTCACGGGACTGCTTGCGCGTGTACCACCAGTTGGCGATCCAGGCCGCCACCGCCGCCGCCACCCCCACTTCGAGGGCGGCCACCACTCCCACCTGCCAGGCCGAGGGGCCCATGTCGCTGAGCCGCTGCGCACCCAACGAACCGCCCGCCACCCCGGCCAGGGCGGCGAACAGCAGCCCCGTCGTCACGCCGCACACGAACCCCCACAGCGGCGCCGCCTCGCTGACCACGTCCGGCGCGCTGCGCTGGGTCAGCACCCCGCCGATCGCCCCCGCCAGGAACGGCACCGCCAGAGCGCCCAGGGACAGCACCGGGGCGGCGCCGTTGGAGGGCAGCGCCGCGAGCATCGGCAGTGCCGGGACAGCGCCCACCGACACCTCCGTCGGCGCGACCACCGTGGACGCACCCATCGCGAACCCGGGGCCGAGCGCGTAACAGACCGCGAACACCACCGCGTTGGGCAGGTACGCCAACTGCACGATCAGCAGGAGCGAACCGCCGACCACCCCCGGGCCCAGCGACCGCGTGATCTCGACCGCCTCCGGCAGGTTCATCCCCAACGCCACCAGGAACAGCACCAGCCCCCCGACCAGCAGGGTTCCCGTGGCCGCGAGCATGCCTACCAGCAGCGACCTCGACCGCGCGGGCATGAGGTCGAGAAGGTCGCGCGCGGCCACGCCCTTGTCCCGCATGAGCTGGCGCAGCACCCCCAGCCCGCCCGCGATGAACGCGATCACGAACCCCATGAGGAGGGCGCGCGGCATGCTGGGCACGGCCTCGTCGGTGCGGGCCAGGAGCGCGAGCGTGCCCGCGATCGCCGCGTAGGGACCGGCGATGGCCAGCGCCGCCCGGTGCACGTGCCGCAGCCGCTCGATCACGCAGCAGCCCGCCAACCATCGGCCGAACCGGTACAGCAGCATCCCCGGCAACAGGACCAGACCCATCGGCAACAGGCTGATCTGCCCCTCCGCGATGGAGAAGGACACGTGGTGGCCGACCAGCCAGGCCAGCACGGCGCCCCGCAGCAGGTCCACGATGTCCTCACCGAAGGTGTCGTGGGGCGCGGCCACCCACCCGGCCATGGTGAGCGTGACGATCACCGCCAGGCCGATACCGGCGGCCGAAGCCGCGGCCACCCCGCCCGTGGAGTAGATCGGTCGGCCCGCCGCCTCCGGCGGTGACGCGGGCACACTCCCGGGGGCCCCGTCGCTGGTGCTCGTGGACCGCTTCGACTGTCGGCCTCGGTCGGGGGGAGATCCTGGCGTACTCACCCGACTTATGCTGCCAGGGACCGGAATGCTCCGTGGTATCCGGGCCGCGCGTGTCGTGTGCGGGTCGCCATGACGGAACGCCCCACAAACGCGATACGTCGTAAGATGAGACCCCGCCCCCCGCACCAAGGACGCCACATGGCAGAACTCGAACCCGACCGCAGCTACCGGCTGTCCGACACCGAACGCGACGAGGCTCTCGGGAAGCTGCGCGTGGCGTTCGAGGAGGGGCGACTCGACACCGAGGAGCACGAGTACCGCTCGGACGCCGCGCTCCGGGCGGTGAACAACGCCGACCTCGTCCCGCTCTTCGACGACCTGCCGCGCAGACTCGCCCCCAGCTCCGTCGCCGAACCCGACCCGGCCCACCCGTCCGCCGAGACCTCCCCCGCCGTCCCCGACGAGGACGAGGCCGAGGTCTCCGAGAAGGACAGGGGCGTGAACATCGGCGGACTCCTCGGCTGGGGCGGCTTCCTTCTGCTCGTGTGGGGCACGCCCTCGTTCGTCAGCGGCAACGTCTACGCCATCACGGTCTTCCTCGGGTTCTTCTGCCTCATGGTGGTCGGCCCCCTCGTCGGGCAGCTCATCTCCCAGCGCCGACGGCGCGACCAGCTCGGCGGCTGACCCCCGCACACGAAACGGCTCCGCCCCACCGACCGGATGTCACCGGAGGCGGGGCGGAGCCGTGCTGAACGAGCGCCCTGCGGGGCACGTCCCCTAGAAGAGGTCGCGCACCAGCTGAGCGGTCTCGCTCGGGGTCTTGCCGACCTTGACGCCAACGGCCTCGAGGGCCTCCTTCTTGGCGGCGGCCGTACCGGAGGAGCCCGAGACGATGGCGCCGGCGTGGCCCATGGTCTTGCCCTCCGGGGCGGTGAAGCCAGCGACGTAGCCGACGACGGGCTTGGTCACGTTGGCCTTGATGAAGTCGGCCGCGCGCTCCTCGGCGTCGCCACCGATCTCACCGATCATCACGATCACGTCGGTGTCCGGGTCGGCCTCGAAGGCCGCCAGGGCGTCGATGTGCGTGGTGCCGATGATCGGGTCGCCACCGATGCCGACGGCGGACGAGAAGCCGATGTCGCGCAGCTCGTACATCATCTGGTAGGTGAGCGTGCCCGACTTCGAGACCAGGCCGATGCGGCCCGGCTTGGCGATGTCGGCCGGGATGATGCCGGCGTTGGACTGACCCGGGGTGATGAGACCGGGGCAGTTCGGGCCGACGATGCGGGTCTTGTTGCCCTTGGAGCCGGCGTAGGCCCAGAAGGCGGCGGTGTCGTGGACCGGGATGCCCTCGGTGATCACGACGGCCAGACCGATCTCGGCGTCGATCGCCTCGACGACGGCGTCCTTGGAGAACTTCGGCGGAACGAAGATCACGGTGACGTCGGCGCCGGTGGCGGCCATGCCGTCGGCGACGGAGCCGAAGACGGGCACCTCGGTGCCGTCGAAGTCGACGCTCTGCCCGGCCTTGCGCGGGTTCACGCCACCAACGATGTTGGTGCCGGACGCGAGCATACGGCGGGTGTGCTTGGTGCCCTCAGAGCCGGTCATGCCCTGGACGAGCACCTTGCTGTCCTTGTTGAGGAAGATAGCCATGGTGTGTTGTCCCTACTTCGCCGCGAGCTCGGCGGCCTGAGCGGCGGCGCCGTCCATCGTGTCGACCCGACGAACGGCCGGGTGGGCGCGCTCGTCGAGGATCTGGCGGCCCAGTTCGGCGTTGTTGCCGTCCAGGCGCACGACCAGCGGCTTGCTGACGTCGTCGCCGCGCTGCTCCAGGAGCTCCAGAGCCTGCACGATGCCGTTGGCGACCGCGTCGCAGGCGGTGATGCCACCGAAGACGTTGACGAAGACGCTCTTGACGGCGGGGTCGCCCAGGATGATCTCCAGGCCGTTCGCCATCACCTCGGCGGAGGCGCCGCCACCGATGTCGAGGAAGTTGGCGGGCTTGACGCCACCGTGGTTCTCACCGGCGTAGGCGACCACGTCCAGGGTCGACATGACCAGACCGGCACCGTTACCGATGATGCCGACCTCGCCTTCGAGCTTGACGTAGTTGAGGCCCTTGGCCTTGGCGGCGACCTCGAGCGGGTCACCCTCCTCGGCGAAGGTCAGGCTCTCGAGGTCCTGGCGGAACTCGGCGTTCTCGTCCAGGGTCACCTTGCCGTCGAGGGCGACGACCCGGCCGTCCTTGGTCAGGATGAGCGGGTTCACCTCCACGAGGGTGGCGTCCTTGCCCACGAAGGCGTCCCACAGCTTGGAGACGATCTCCGTGGCGCCCGCGGCGGCGGCCTCGGGCAGGTTGCCCGCCTTGACGATCTCCGCGGCGACGTCGGCCGGGGCGCCCTTCAGGGCGTCGATCGAGATCTTGGCGACGGCGTCGGGGTTGGTCTCGGCGACCTCCTCGATCTCCATGCCGCCCTCTTTGGAGCAGATGGAGAGGAAGTTGCGGTTGGCGCGGTCGAGCAGGAAGGAGAAGTAGTACTCCTCGGCGATGTCGCTCGCCTCCTCGACAAGGACACGGTGGACCGTGTGGCCCTTGATGTCCATGCCGAGGATCTGCCCGGCCTTGGCCTCGGCGTCCTCGGGGCCCTCGGCCACCTTGACGCCGCCGGCCTTACCGCGGCCACCGGTCTTGACCTGGGCCTTCACGACGACGCGGGGCTTGCCCGCGGCGGCGAACTCATCGGCGATGGCACGCGCCTCAGCGACCGTGCTCGCCACCTTCCCCTGGGGTACGGGAACCCCGTACTCTGCGAAGAGTTGCTTCGCCTGGTATTCGAACAGGTCCACGAGGGTCCGTCCTTGTAACTCGCTGGCTCAAGTGTGTACCGGGGTGGCGTGTCGATCGGCGTGACGCACTGGAGGGGTGTCACACCACGACGCAGAGCCCCGTTGGGGGTGAGCCGCCTACAGAGATCGAGATCGCCGCGGCGTTGCCACCCGCGACATGCGCAAAGCTTAGTCGCCCGTCGTCCGGCCGCCGGACACCAGGGTCGCGTTCACCCCATGGTCTTGCGCACAAATGCCGCTCATGCGGCGTTGCGACCCCTCCGACTTGGGAAGATATGTGACGAGAGACACCGCTGATAACACCGGTTCGGGTCGATTCACCCGGGATCGGACCCCTGACGAACTGCGACGAAGGTCACGAACCCCTCAGGCTGCGTGCGCGGGCCGGATGTTCTCGCGCACCCACTCCGCGATCTCGGCTGTCGGCGCCCCGGGTGTGAAGATCCGGGCGACCCCCATCGCCTCCAGTTCCGCGATGTCGGAGTCGGGGATGATGCCCCCGCCGAAGACCCTGATGTCGGTGGCGTCGTTCTCGCGAAGCAGCTCCATGACCCGACCGAACATCGTCATGTGGGCGCCCGAGAGCACCGACAGGCCGATGGCGTCGGCGTCCTCCTGGAGCGCGGCGGCGACGATCATCTCCGGGGTCTGACGCAGTCCGGTGTAGATGACCTCCACCCCGGCGTCCCGCAGGACCCGGGCGACGATCTTGACCCCCCGGTCGTGCCCGTCCAGTCCCGGCTTCGCGACGACGACGCGCGCGGCGGCCTCGGCCATGGCGTACCCCTCACTACGTTCCCCTCGGGCGCCCCTTGTGAGGGCCCTCCCGCGGGGGGAGATGATCGACTCGTGTGAAGAGTAACCCAGGTCACTCGCGGGTGCGGGGCACGGGGGCGGGTATCGTCCGAGGATGGATGACGGATTCGAACAGACCAGTACCGAGGACCTGCGGGAACGCGCCCTGGACCTGGCGCGCAGGCGCTGGGACGTGGGCTTCCTCTGGCGGCTGCTGCGCCTGATCCCCGCCGCCGAGGCCGCCGCGGGCAACCCCGAGGCCAGTGAGGCGAGCGTCGCCCAGGCCACCGGGCTCCTCTATGAGGCGTTCTCGGCGGAGCACGACCCCAAGGTCCACGAGGCGCTGCGCCCGGTCTACATCGACTACCTCACCAGCGAGGACTGACCCGACCTACGTGTCCGAAAACCGCCAGCACGCCCCATCGGAATCGGCGAACATGGTGGTTGTGATGGACGACGAGCAGCGCTACAGAGCGGTACGGAGCAGGGACTCCCGTTTCGACGGGGTCTTCTACACCGCCGTGCGCACCACCGGCATCTACTGCCGCCCGAGCTGCCCGGCGGTGACCCCGCGCCGGGAGAACGTCCGGTTCTACCGCACCGCGGCCGCCGCGCAGGAGTCGGGGTTCCGCGCCTGCAAACGGTGCCGGCCGGACACCGTGCCCGGCTCCCCCGAGTGGAACGTGCGGGCCGACGTCGTGGGCCGGGCGATCCGGCTGATCCACGACGGCGCCGTGGACCGCGGCGGTGTGAGCGCCCTCGCGGAGAACGTCGGCTACAGCGAACGCCAGCTGAACCGGCTGCTCACGGCCGAGGTCGGCGCGGGGCCCCTGGCCCTCGCGCGGGCCGAGCGCACACACACCGCCCGCGTCCTCGTGGAGACCACCGACATGCCCATGGCGGACGTCGCCTTCGCCTCCGGGTTCAGCAGCGTGCGCCAGTTCAACGAGACGATGCGCGCGGTCTTCGACCGTTCCCCGTCCCAGATGCGCGCGACCACCCGGAGGGCGGCGCCGACCCCGGGCGGGATCGTGCTGCGGCTCCCCTACCGGGGTCCGATCGACCTGGAGGGGATGCTCTCCTTCCTCGGCGCCCGCGCGGTCCCGGGTGTGGAGGGGTTCGACGGCTCCTACCGTCGTACACTGCGCCTGCCCCACGGTCCCGGCGTCGTCGAACTCTCCTCCGGCTCCGACCACGTCCTGTGCCGACTGTGGCTGACCGACCCCAGCGACCTGACCAGCGCCGTACGCCGCTGCCGGAGCCTCCTGGACCTGGACGCCGACCCCGACGCGGTCGCCGAGGTCCTGGGGCCCGACCCGGTACTCGGCCCCGTGCTCCGCCAGCGTCCCGGAACCCGCGCTCCGGGCCACGTGGACCCCGCCGAACTCGCGGTCCGCGCGGTCCTTGGCCAGCAGGTGTCGGTCAAGGCCGCGCGTACCCTGGCAGGACGGCTGGTGTCCCGCTACGGGGAACCGCTGCCCTCCGGGCTCGGCGACCTGTTTCCCGAACTCACCCACACGTTCGCCTCCCCGGACTCCCTGGCCGGTGCCGATCCCACCGGGATGTCCATCCCCGTGTCGCGGGGCAGGGCCCTGACCACGATGGCCGGGGCGATCGCCTCCGGCCGTGTGGACCTGGGCCCGGGCTGCGACCGGGACGAGGCGCAGCGACAACTGATGGAACTGCCCGGGATCGGCCCGTGGACCGCCGGATACGTCCGGATGCGCGGCCTGGGCGACCCGGACGTCTTCCTGTCCACGGACCTCGGCGTCCGCCAGGCCCTGAAACAGGAGGCCGAGCCCGAGGCCTGGAGCCCGTGGCGTTCCTACGCGACCCACCTCCTGTGGGCGTCACTCAGCCTGAAGGAGTCAGCATGATCACCGAACAGGACACCCTTCCCATGGACCTGGAGCGGCCCGCTCCGTCCCGCGAGACCGCGGTGACGTTCCGTTCGCCGCTGCCCGGCCCGACCCGCCACAGCACGATGGACTCGCCCCTGGGCGAGCTGACGCTCTTCGGCGACGGCGAGGCCCTCGGCGGGCTCCTGACGCCGCCCAAACAGGGAACGCGTGCCATCCCATCGGACTGGGTGGCCGACGAGGGCTCCTTCACCGAGGTGAGGAAGCAGCTGGCCGCCTACTTCGCGGGGGAGCTCCAGCACTTCGACCTGCCCCTCGCTCCCGCCGGGACGCCCTGGCAGCTCCAGGTGTGGCGGGCGCTGACCACCATCCCCTACGGGGAGACCTCCAGTTACGGCCAGCTCGCCCGGGAACTGGGCCGGCCCACCGCGTCCCGTGCCGTGGGCATGGCCAACGGGCGGAACCCGATCAGCGTCATCGTTCCGTGCCACCGGATCATCGGCGCCGACGGGAAACTGACCGGCTACGCCGGGGGCCTGGAGCGCAAGGAGTTCCTGCTGACGCTGGAGAGAACCATTCGGTAGGGAACCAACCAAACAAGGGGTGTCGCCGGAGAAAGTTTCCGGAACACCCCTTGTCTGCTTGTGGGGGCCTGGTTACTCTGCGGTAGCCACGAGCTTGTGGTGTCACACCCCGTTCGCTCGATCCCCCCAGGAGAAGCGTTGACACTACCCACCCCCCTCGTACTGACCGCCTCGGTCGCGCTGGTCGTCACCTCGATGACCCCCGCGTCGGCGCAGACCGAACCCCTGAGCACCGCCGCCAACGTGGAGATCCTCACCGAGGTGGCCGAAGACCTCCCCACCACCACGTCCTCCCTGGCCGACTCGGTCATCGAGGACGTCCTGGCGGAACGCTCCACGGAGCTGTCCACCCTCGCCGCCCAGGACCGTGACGTGCGCGTCGACATCCGGGAGGCCAACGACGAGGCCGCCTTCGGTGTCGCCATCGTCACCGCCCCCGAGAGGGAAGGCGAGGACCCCCACGCCTGGTTGTTCGCGGCCGAACTCGACGGCGCGACCTGGGACATCGGACTCGAGGGCACCGAGGACTTCTCCCAGATCCTCGCCGACTCGGCCCTGATGGACACCGAACAGCGCGAGACCGTCGCGGCCTCCACCGACCCGGACCAGCTCTCCCCCATGGCCTACACCGGGGTGGGTCTGCCGTTCTCCATCGGTACCTCGATGATCATGACCGGCGGTCCGCACGGGTTCAGCGGCGGCCCCCCGTACAGCTCGGTGGACTTCGCCGGAGGCAACGGCCAGGCCCGCGCGGCCCGGGGAGGCTACGCCTACTCGCTCTGCTCCGGCTGGACCCGGGTCATCCACGACAACGGATACTCCACGGACTACTACCACCTGGAGGACTACCAGTGGCTGCCCGGTAACAACGTGGGCACCGGCCACTACCTGGGCACCCAGGGCAACAGCCTCTGCGCGGGCGGCTCGACCACCGGCGCGCACATCCACTTCGCCCTGCGCGGCTACACGGACCCGAACGCCGCCGGCTGGTACGTGGCCCTGAACGGCCTCACCCTGGGCGGCTGGACCTTCGTCGAGGGCGCCAACTACGGCGGCTACGCCTACCGCGACGGAGTGGGCACCGTCTACCCGGGCGGTGCGATGCACAACTACGGCTTCTAAAGTCGAAGCGCCCGGCTGCCCGGCCGGGCGCTCCACCTTCCGTTCGTACCGACTTTCGTAGCCGCAGGCTAGCTCTCGCGGCCGATGCCCCGACGGGGGCAGCCCCCCTAGGTTCGTGTGCAGACCACAACCGAAGGGACGGACATGACCAGCCGAGTGATGGCGACTATCGGGGCCGCGGCACTGCTGGGCCCGTTGGCGCTGACCCCTCCCGCCTCCGCCATCATCGGCGGGGTCGACGCCACCGAGGAGTACCCGTTCGTGACCGCCCTGTTCGACGACCAGGGCCTGCACTACTGCGGGGGTTCACTGATCGACGAGCAGTGGGTGCTCACCGCCGCCCACTGCTCCGACTTCGACCTGCTCGGCACGGAGAAGATCTCAGTGCGGGTGGGCAGCAACCATCGCGACGAGGGCGGCAGCGAACGCGAGGTGGTCGACGTGGTCCAGCACCCGGACTACGAGGCGCAGGACGTCAGCGACGACCCCGACTACCCCCACTCGTTCCTCCTGGTGCGCAAGGACATCTCACTCCTCAAACTGGACTCCCCGGTCGAGCAGACCCCCATCCGCATCGCCGAATACAGGCCGACCCCGGGCACCGAGGTGCGCGCGCTCGGCTGGGGCGTGGTCGACGAGCTCGGCCAGGAACCCAAGCCGGAGATCCTCCAGCAGCTCGACACCGAGATCGTGCCCGACGACCGCTGCGCGGAGCTCGACGAGGACCTCTGCTCCGAACACCCCACCGAACAGGCGCAGGTCTGCTCGACCGACTCCGGTAGCCCCATGATCCGCGGTGAGCAGGGCGACTGGGAGCTGGTCGGCCTCACCAGCCGCGACGGCGACTACGACGAGAGCGTCGCCTGCGTGGGCCCGTGGGTCTTCACCGAAACGGCGAAGCACAACGCCTGGGCCACCGACACGATCAGGAACTAGCACCCGCACTTGCCCCACGCAGTAGTGCCCCGCCCCCAGAGGCTGTGCAGCTCCCCACCCCCAAGGGGTGCTTGCAGCCTCGTCCCCGCTGGTTGAACCCGCACGGCACAACCCCCCAGGGGGTGTACACGTGCAGGTGTGCAGCTCCCTCACCCCCAGGGGGTGTGCTTGAAGCTCGGAGACCGCTGGTTGAACCCGCACGGCGCAAATCCCCTCAGACACAGCGGGGTACAAACGTGCACCTGTGTGCTTGGTTCAGTGGTGCGGGTTCGCCGTAGAGCGGCAAGCTGTGCCCGGACGGCGGGGGTATTTACCAGTGCTGGGGACACGCATCTCTAGAACACGTCAGAAGTCCTGGGGGGTGGCCCGTGTCCGTACTTGGCCCTGAACTACCAGACGTGCACCAGAGCACACATCCGCCAAGTGCGGTGCGGGCACAGCACCATCCACCCACCCCGCCCTGAATAAACCGAGAAACCCCAAGGGGCACGGTTGAACCCGCACCCGACCGCCTTTAGCTAATGGGAAAAACGGGTTGGCCGTAGAAAGGCCGCGCCACAGCAACCCCCACCGGCGAGGCCGCACACCCACACCAACCCCCAGTGGCCCTCGGCCCCGGGGGTTCTCTCATGACCTCGGCCCCGGGAGATCCCTCACGACCTCCACCCCGGGAGATCCCTCACAACCTCCCCCCCCGGGAGATCCCTCATAACCCAACCCCACCCCACACCACACCCCAAAACCACGATCCCCAAACCCAAATTCACAAACGCACAAACAACCCCAACAAAAAAAGGAGAGGAAGAACCCGCCCCAAAGGACAAGCCCTTCCCCTCCCTACCAAGAAAAACCGTGGCAGCGACCTACTCTCCCACCCCACAACAGGGCAGTACCATCAGCGCAAGGA
>NZ_QGTF01000006.1:0-410677 GCF_003182025.1 Nocardiopsis sp. L17-MgMaSL7
GATCTGGCACAACTGGATGATCGGTGCCCCGGTCAAGCGGTCGTTGATCGCTTACGACCACTGACCAGGGCACATTTTCCCATCAACGATCTAGGGGCCGCTGGTCGTCACGCAGCTGTCGGGCTGCTGGTCGTCACGCAGCTGTCGGGCTGCTGGTCGTCACGCAGCTGTCGGGCTGCTGCTTCAGTCGCCGACCAGCTCGGCCTGCTCCAGCCACACCATCTCCAGCTCCTCCTTCTCTGAAGCGAGGGTCCTGGCCTCGGCGTCGAGTTCGGCGAGCTTGGTGTAGTCCTCCGCTGCGGCCGCCATCTGCTCGTGGAGCTGTTCCTCGCGCCTGGCGATCTTGTCCATCCGCCGTTCGACGCGCTGCATCTCCTTCTGGGCGGCGCGGCGCTCCGCCTGGGACACGGCGGGGGTGACGGGTGTCTGCACGGCGGCGGTCTCGGAGGCGCCCAGGGGCACGGTGACCTCGTCGGCGCTGGCCTCCCGGCGCTCCAGGTACTCGTCCACCCCTCCGGGCAGGAAGGCGAGGCTGCCGTCGCCCATCAGGGCGAGCACGCGGTCGGTGATCCGCTCCAGGAAGTAGCGGTCGTGACTGACCAGCACGAGGGACCCCGGCCAGCCGTCGAGGAGGTCCTCCAGCTCGGTCAGGGTCTCGATGTCGAGGTCGTTGGTGGGCTCGTCCAGCAGCAGCACGTTGGGCTCGTCCATGAGCAGGCGCAACAGCTGGAGGCGGCGCTTCTCACCGCCGGACAGGTCGCCGATCGGCGTCCACTGGCGCTCGCCCCGGAAGCCGAACTTCTCCAGCATCTGGCTGGCGGTGTAGTCCCGCTTGCCGATGGTGATGTGTTCGCGCACGTCCATGACGGCCTGGAGCGGGCGGGCGGTGGGGTCGAGCTCCACGACGTTCTGGGACAGGTGCGCCAGCTTGACGGTCCGGCCGGTGCGCACCGTCCCGGAGTCGGGCTCGCGCTCCTCGGCGAGGATCTTCAGCAGGGTCGACTTGCCCGCGCCGTTCACGCCGACCAGGCCCACCCGGTCGCCGGGGCCCAGCTGCCAGGTGAGTTCGTCCAGCAGGGTGCGGTCGGGGACGGCGACCGAGACCTTCTTGAGGTCGATGACGGTCTTGCCCAGGCGCGAGCTGGCGAAGCGGACCAGCTCCACGGAGTCGCGGGGCGGCGGCTCGTTCGCGATGAGCTGGTTGGCCGCCTCGATGCGGAACTTGGGCTTGGAGGTGCGCGCGGGCGCTCCCCTGCGCAGCCACGCGAGCTCCTTGCGCATGAGGTTCTGGCGGCGGTCCTCCTCGGCGGCGGCCTGGCGGTCCCGCTCGGCCTTGGCCAGCACGTAGGCGGCGTACCCGCCCTCGTACCTCTCGACGGTGCCGCGCCCGACCTCCCAGGTGCGGGTGGTCACGGCGTCCAGGAACCACCGGTCGTGTGTGACGACCACGAGCGACTCCGGACGACCGCGCAGGTGCTCGGCCAGCCAGGCGATGCCCTCGATGTCGAGGTGGTTGGTGGGCTCGTCCAGGATGATGAGGTCGTGGTCGTCCACCAGCAGGCGGGCCAGCCCGGAGCGGCGGCGCTCACCGCCGGACAGCCCGGACATGGGCACGTTGAGGTCCCAGCCGCCGAGCAGGCCCCGGAGGATGTCGCGGATGCGGGCGTCCCCCGCCCACTCGTGCTCGGCCCGGCCGCCCAGCACGAACTCGCCGACGGTGCTGTCGGGGAAGTCGTCGCGCTGGTGAAGGAAGCCGACCCGAAGCCCGCGGTTGTGCACGACCCGCCCGGAGTCGGGTTCGGTCCGCCCCGCGAGCACGGAGATCATCGTCGACTTGCCGCCGCCGTTGCGGCCCACCACCCCGATGCGTTCGCCCTCGTCCACGCCGAGGGAGACCTCGTCGAGGAGCACGAGCGGCCCGTAGGCCAGGGACACGTCCTGAAGGTTGACCAGATTCGTCATCACCTCCCATTGTGCTGCCCCCGCGAAGGTGCGCGGACCGACTGACCGCCAGGAACGACACTTTTCGCTTGTCGGCTCATTTCGCCACCGATCGCCGCACGGAAGGGCTACTCTTCTGCCCTGTCCTCGGTCCCCCGCTTGGGAGCCGCCCCCTGGAGGCTCGCACCGCAGGACGGACGCGTACCGAAAGGGGAGCCCATGCGCTCCATCCGTGCCGCCGTCGCGGCCGCCCTCCTCGCCGCCCTCCTCGCGCCCGTCCCGGCGCACGCGGCCTCCACCACGGGCGCCCTGATGATCACCCACGTGCGGCCCAACGCCGCCGGGGCCGACGTCAAGAACAACAAGCAGACCAACCTCAACGGCGAGTACTTCGTCGTGAAGAACGTGACGAAGAAGACCGTCAACCTGAGGGGCCACGTCCCGGACATCACCTCGAACACCTACGGCCGCGCCCTGCCCGCGTACAACCTCCCGGCGGGGGGCGTGGTCCACGTGCACACCGGCACTGGAAAGAACCACCGGGACGCCAAGGGCACGCACCACGTCTACCGGGGCTACGCGCGCCACGTCCTGCCCAACGACGGCACCGGGCGCAGCCCGGACCTGCGGCTGAAGAAGCCGGGCAGCAAGGACGACAACAAGGCCGCTGGCACGATCAGCAGCTGCAACTGGGGCAAGGCGGCGGACGGCAGAACGTACGGCTGCTAGGAGGGGGAACGCCCGGGGCCGCACCACGCGAGGCCCCGGGCGGGCTCTGGAAGGTCCCTACACCAGGAAGAAGTCCCGGGCGGACTTGGCGATTCCCTCGACGTCCAGACCGTGGACGCGGTCGTGGTCGGCGGCCGTGCCGTAGGCGCGCACCTCGCTGCGGCGTGACACGCCCAGGGAGAGCTGGCGGTGGCGGCGGTCGGCCAGGGCCTCGGCCACCTCGTGCGCCGAGGTGCCCTTCAGGTAGGGCTCCACGATCAGCACATCGGCGTTGCCCGCAGCACCGGCGAGAGTGCTGAGCCCCTCGTGGTCGAAGGGACGGACGGTGGAGGTGTGGGCCACGGTGACATCGAGGTCCGCGGTGGCCTCCAGCACCCGGTCCAGCATCGGTCCGACCGCCACCACCACCCCGGCGGAGCGGGACGAACCGGTGCGCACCACGTTGAGGCGGGGTCCGACGGGCAGGGCCACCCTGTTGCTGTGGGTGGACAGGCGCAGGTAGACGAGGTCGTCGCCGGGCACCGCCCGCTCCATCATGGTCCGCGCCTCGTCGGGGTGCCCGGGCACGTGCACGGTCCAGCCGGGGAGCGTGTCCAGGAGCGCCACGTCCCCGGGTGCCTGGTGGGTGCGGCCCTCGGCCGAGGTGTCGTGGGAGGCGCCGATGCTCACCAGAACGGCTCCGACGCCCTGGTGAGCGAGGGAGATCTTGAGCTGCTCGAAGGGGCGTTCGACCAGGAAGGGCGCGTAGCTGTGCACGATCGGGCGCATGCCGGTGAGCGCCAGGCCTCCCGCGACGCCGATCATCGCCTGTTCGCGGATGCCGAGGTCGATCACCCGGCCGGGGTGACGGGCGGCGGCGCGGCGGAACATGCCCGCGGAGATGGCGGCGAGGACCAGCGCGGTCCGGGGGTCGCGGTCGAGGGCCTCGTGGGTGGCGGCGGCGAAGGTGTCACGCATGTCCGGGCTCGCTTTCAGTTTCCGTTGCGGACGCGGGCGACGACGGCCAGCGGCCGTCCGGAGCCGGGGCGGGCGAAGGCGTCGTGGAGGGCGTCGTGGTCGCGGCCCGCGACCTCGCGGGTCTCCCATCCCTCGACCTCGAACCTGCGTCCGACACCGCCGGGCCAGCCGTGGGTGGCGGAGGCGTTGTCGATGACCACGACGGTCAGGTTGTCGGCGCCCAGGCGCGCGGCGGCGGCGATGGCCTCGTGGTTGCTGCCTTCGTCGAGTTCACCGTCGCCGACCAGCACCACCACTCGGGGTTCGGTGCCGTCCGCGCGGCGTACTTCCTGGGCGCGCAGACCGAGGGCGGTGCCCAGGCCGAGCGGGAGGCCGTGACCGAGGGAGCCGCTGCCGATCTCCGCGCCGGGGACCAGGACACGGTCCGGGTGGTGGCCCAGCGGGGAGCCGAAGGAGGTCCAGCCGCGCAGGGTGGGCACGTCGAGGAAGCCCTTGGCGGCGAGCACGGCGTAGAAGGCGGCCGGGCCGTGCCCCTTCGAGAGGAGGAAGCGGTCCCGGGCCGGGTCCTCGGCGGTCGTGGGTGAGACGTCGAGGACCCGGTCGTAGAGGACCCAGAGAACGTCGAGGGTGGAGTGAGCGGCGGCGTTGTGCTTCTCGTCACCCTCCATGAGCCCGATCAGCGCCGGGAGGTCGGCGTACCTGGAGAAGGTGGCTGGCGTCGTCATGCGCCCAGTGTTCTTCCTCAACCATGGTTGAGGTCAATGGTCGAGGTCCGCCGAATCACGACACTCAACTCAGTGATTTACGTCACACGATGGTGGTTCCGGGTACGTCGCCGTCCGCCGCGATGACCTGCTCGCACAGACCCGTGGACCGCAGGGCGGCCACCACCCCGGCCTCCCGCTCCGCGACGGCGGCCCGGTCCTCTCCCCCACCCCCGACCAGGAAGGCGCACGTGGGGCCCGAACCCGACACCAGGGCACCGAGCGCTCCGGCCGAGCGGCCCGCGTCCAGGGTCCGGCGCAGCTCCGGCAGCAGCGAGAGCGCGGCGGGCTGGAGGTCGTTGCTCAGGGAAGCGCCGAGGGCCACGGCGTCACCGCTGGCCAGGGCCTTCTCCAGAGCGGCGTCCGGGCGCGGCTCGGGGGCGTCGGGGCGCAGGCGGTCGTACTCACCGAACACCTCGGCGGTGGACAGGCCGCGCGGGGAGAGCGCGAACACCCAGCGGTACCGACCGGGGCTGGCCATGGGTTCGAGGACCTCACCGCGTCCGGTCCCCACCGCCGTGTCGCCGACCAACCCGAAGGCCACGTCGCTGCCGAGCCGGGCGGCGAGGTCGAGGAGTCGCTCCCGGGACAGGTCACAGCCCCACAGGCGGTCGCAGGCGACCAGGGCCGCGGCGGCGTCCGCACTGCCCCCCGCCATGCCGCCCGCCACGGGGATGCGCTTGTCGAGGTGGATGTCGACGGGGAAGCCCGCACCCGTCTCCTCGGCCAGCAGGATCGCTGCGCGGGCCGCGAGGTTGCTCTCGTCCAGCGGCACCCGGGCCAGGTGGGACTCGGACTGTCCGGTGGCGGTCAACGCGGTGAGGGCACGCGGCCGACGCGGAGACGCCGCCTTGACGGTAACCTCATCGAACAGCGAGACGGCGTGGAACACGTTCACGAGGGCGTGGAAACCGTCCTCGCGTCTGGGCCCCACCGCCAACTGGAGGTTCACCTTCGCGGGGACCCGCACGGTTACGGTGGTATCAACGGTCACGAGTCCCCAATCGTAAAGGAACCCCCACCTTGCGTGAACACAGACCCCTCCACGGGGTGCGCCGTGTTCACCGCCTCCCACCGGCGCGGACACCCGCGTCCAGGAGGGCGGGGCCACTCGATCCAGGGTTCGTCACCACTGTCATGTCAGTTACCGCCCAACCCCCGAACGACCCAATCCGGTCCGTGAGTGGGAATCAGGGCACAAACACCGCTACCTTGGGGCAAGGCGGGGTTTGGACACCGTCGGGGAGGGTCGCTTGCCGTCGGATGGGCTCCCGAAGAACCTGGAACCGCTGGCCGCCGGAGATCCGGCCACCATCGGTCCCTACGTGCTGTCCGGGAAGCTGGGTAGTGGCGGCATGGGAACCGTCTACCTGGGCAGTACGCCGGAGAAGAACAACCAGGTAGCCATCAAGGTCATCCGTCCGGAGCTCGCCTTCGACGAGCAGACCCGGGCGCGCTTCCGCGACGAGATGGAGAACGCCCGCAAGGTCGCCTCCTTCTGCACCGCCAAGGTGCTCGACCACGGGACGTTCGAGAACCGCCCCTACATGGTCACCGAGTACATCGCGGGCACGGCGCTGGCCGAGCACATCGCGGAGCACGGGCCGCTGGACTCCTCCACCCTGCACGGCTTCGCGCTCGGTGTGGCCGCGGCGCTCGCCGCCATCCACCGCACCGGGCTGGTCCACCGCGACCTCAAGCCCGCCAACGTCCTGCTGTCGCTCTCCGGTCCCCGGGTGATCGACTTCGGCATCGCGCGGGCCATGAACACCGCGACCAACCACACGCAGACCGGCATCGTCATGGGCAGCCCCGGCTGGATGGCTCCCGAACAGCTGTTGGAGGAGAAGGTCACCACCTCGGCGGACATCTTCGCCTGGGGCTGTCTGGTGGCGTTCGCGGGCAACGGCACGCACCCCTTCGGCAACGGCGACGCGATGACGCTGGGCAAGCGGGTGTTGTTCGCGGAGCCGCAGATCGGCAACCTGGACAGTCCGCTGGACCGCCTGGTGACCCGCGCCCTGGCCAAGGAGCCGGGCCGCCGCCCCACCGCCCAGGACCTTCTGCTGGAGCTCGCGGGCGGCGAGGACACCAGCAACCCCAACGACATGGTGTCGCACGCCCTGCACCAGTCCTGGCGGCCCAACCTGCCCCCGATGCCGCCGGGGATGCCGCATCCGGCGCACCACACCATGGCGGGCATGCGCCACCCGGTGCCCGGCCACTACCAGCAGGCCCCGCCGCAGATGCCGCCGCCCGCGCACCAGACCGGCAACTTCACCCGGTCCCAGCAGCACGGGCCGCCCCCGGGACACCCCGTGGCCGGTCACCCGGCCGGGCCTCCTCCCCCGGTCCCCCACAACCAGCAACGGCCCGCCCCGGCGGGTCCTCCCCCGGCGCAGCACCCCGCCGCCACCGGCCCCATCCCCATGGTGCCGCCGCCTGCCGAGCAGCAGCGGGGTCCCCAGCCGTACGTGCCTCCGGTTCCGCCGCCCCCGCACCAGCCCGCCGCGCCCGGCAGGAGGGGCGGCCTGTTCTGGGGACTGCTCGCCGCCGGTATCGGCCTGGCGCTGCTGCTCGTGATCGTGGCCGTGGTGATCCTCAACAGACCCGACGGCGCGGACGAACAGGGGTCCCCGCCGCCCGCCAACCAGGGGCCGGACGACTCCGCCCCGGAACCCGACGTGCCCGACGACGGCCTCGGCAACATGGACCCGGACGTGCCCGAGCCCACCAACACCGACGGCAACGCGGTGTCCGAGGACGGCACGGTCCGGTACAGCGTCGAACTCCGCTGCCTCGACTCGATCCCGGGGCGTTCCAGCATCGAGGGCGGCGTGTACTGCGTGGCCGACCTCGCCATGGAGAACCTCGGGAGCGACGAGATCGTGTTCAGCTCGGCCGAGCAGCGACTGATCACCGACAGCAACCGGTGGATCACCGCCGAGACTCCCACCTCCGAGGAGAAGAAGGGTTCCCTCTGGGAGCCCGTGTCCCCGGGTGCGGAGGCCGGCGGCGAGCTGGTGTTCAGCGTGAGGTCGGGCGAGGAACCCTCCGTCCTGCTCCTCACGCACGCCCAGGGCGCCGAGGACACCGCCATCAACGTGTTCGTCAGCCAGGACTGACCCCGCCGCGTCACCGCAGACGACCATCGGGCCCGGCACACCGTGTGTGCCGGGCCCGATCACGTCAGGTGGAGCGCCGCGCGGCTACTCCCACTCGATGGTGCCCGGGGGCTTGCTGGTCACGTCCAGCGTCACCCGGTTGATCTCGCGCACCTCGTTGGTGATGCGGTTGGAGATGCGGGCGAGCACGTCGTAGGGCACGCGCGACCAGTCGGCCGTCATCGCGTCCTCGCTGCTGACCGGGCGGAGCACGACGGGGTGGCCGTAGGTGCGGCCGTCGCCCTGGACACCCACCGAGCGGACGTCGGCGAGCAGTACGACGGGGCACTGCCAGATGTCGCGGTCCAGTCCGGCGCGGGAGAGCTCCTCGCGGGCGATCGCGTCGGCCTCGCGCAGGATCTCCAGGCGCTCCCGGTTCACCTCGCCGATGATCCGGATGGCGAGGCCCGGGCCCGGGAAGGGCTGGCGCCACACCATCTCGGGCGGCAGGCCCAGCTCCTCGCCGACCTTGCGCACCTCGTCCTTGAACAGCTCGCGCAGCGGCTCCACCAGGGTGAACTGGAGGTCGTCGGGCAGTCCGCCCACGTTGTGGTGCGACTTGATGTTCGCGGTGCCGGTGCCGCCGCCGGATTCCACGACGTCCGGGTACAGGGTGCCCTGCACGAGGAACTCGACCTCGGCGTCGTCCTCGCCGCTCTCGGCGACGACCTCGCGGGCCGCCTGCTCGAAGACGCGGATGAACTCGCGGCCGATGATCTTGCGCTTCTCCTCGGGGTCGGTGACCCCGGCCAGCTCCGACAGGAACTGCTCCTCGGCGTCGACCACCTTGAGCTTGGCGCCGGTGATCGCGACGAAGTCCTTCTCGACCTGGTCGGCCTCGCCCTTGCGGAGCAGTCCGTGGTCCACGAACACGCAGGTGAGCTGGTCGCCCACGGCGCGCTGCACCAGGGCACCGGCCACGGCGGAGTCGACGCCGCCGCTGAGCGCGCAGATCACGCGCTTGTCGCCGATCTGCTCACGGATGCGCTCCAGCTGCTCCTCGACGATGTTGACCATCGTCCAGGTGGGGCGGCAGCCCGCGCCCTCGTAGAGGAAGCGGCGCAGCAGGTCCTGGCCGTGCTCGGTGTGCATGACCTCGGGGTGGAACTGGACGCCGAACAGGCGGCGCTCGGTGTCCTCGAAGGCGGCCACGGGGGCGCCCGCGGTGCTGGCGGTGCTCTTGAACCCGGACGGGGCCTGGACCACGGAGTCGCCGTGCGACATCCACACGCTCAGGTCCTCGGGCAGGCCCTCGAACAGCACGGAGTCGGAGTTGGCGGTCAGTGCGGTGCGGCCGAACTCGCTCAGGTCGGTCCGGTCCACGACCCCGCCCAGAGCGCGCGTCATGGCCTGGAAGCCGTAGCAGATACCGAAGGTCGCGACCCCGGTCTCGAACAGCTCGGCGCCCACGCTCGGGGCGCCCTCGGCGTACACCGAGGAGGGGCCGCCGGAGAGGATGATGGCCTTGGGTTTCTTGGCGAGCATCTCCTCGACGGGCATGGTCGAGGGCACGATCTCGCTGTGCACGTGGCATTCCCGGACCCGTCGGGCGATCAGCTGCGCGTACTGCGCACCGAAGTCGACGACGAGGACGGTGTCGAACGTGCTGTCAGCACCAACGGACACGACGGAGGACCTTCCGCAGAAAAATGTGGATGTCCGTCCAGTCTAGGGCGTTGGCCGTGGTCGGGACGCATCGGTGGGTGTGCCGCCCGGCACGCGGACCGGGTGTCCGGACCAGGTGTCCGGAGCGTTCAACCCGCGAAGCCTCCGGGGTTCCCGGACTGCCAGCGCCAGGCGTCGCGGCAGGCGTCGTCCACCGTCAGCTCCGCCTTCCAGCCCAGCTCGCGGGAGGCGGCCGAGGGGTCGGCGTAGCAGACGGCGATGTCGCCGGGGCGACGGGCGGTGACCGTGTAGGGCAGGGCCGATCCGGTGGCGCGCTCGAAGGCGCGCAGGCCCTCCATCACCGAGGTGCCCTGTCCGGTGCCGAGGTTGTAGACGCGGTGGCCGGGGGCGTCGGCGAGGTGGTCCACCGCGGCCAAGTGCCCGTTGGCCAGGTCCACCACGTGCAGGTAGTCGCGTACCCCGGTGCCGTCCGGGGTGTCGTAGTCGTCGCCGTACACGCTCAGCCGCTCGCGGCGTCCTGCCGCGACCTGGGCGATGTAGGGGAAGAGGTTGTTGGGGACGCCCTGGGGGTCCTCGCCGATCAGGCCGCTGGGGTGGGCGCCGATCGGGTTGAAGTAGCGCAGGGAGATGATCCGCCAGCTCGGGTCTGCGGTCGCGAGGTCGTCCAGGATGCGTTCGGCGAACAGCTTGGTGTTGCCGTACGGGTTGGTGGTCGACAGCTCGGCGTCCTCGACGATGGGTACGCGCCTCGGGTCGCCGTAGACGGTGGCGGAGGAGCTGAGGACGAGGTCGCGCACCCCGGCCCCGTCCATGGTCTCGCAGAGGGTCAGCAGCGCGTCGAGGTTGTTGCGGTAGTAGCGCAGGGGCTGCTCGACGGACTCGCCCACGGCCTTGAACCCGGCCAGGTGGATGACGGCGTCGATGTCGTGCCGCTCGAAGACGCCGCGCATCGCCTCGGCGTCGGTGCAGTCGACCCGGTGAAAGGCGACCTCGCGACCGGTGATCCGCTCGACCCGCCGGAGGGCCTCCTCATGGCTGTTGACGAGGGAGTCGACGACGACGACACCGTGCCCCGCCTGGAGGAGTTCGACCGCGGTGTGGGTGCCGATGTACCCGGCGCCACCGGTGAGCAGTACGTTCATCATCGCTTCCCTGGGATGGGCGGTGCTGGCCATCCCAGGATATGGGCCGCCCGGGCCCCGATCGGGTTGTCCACGCCACGATCCGTCACCCGGGTTCGTACCCCGGTATGAGGACGCGGGGCCCGGGGCTGGGTAGCGTGTGGCCCCATGCCCCTTCCGCCCCCGCGCCCGGCACCGGGCCGCCTGAGGTCCTGGGCCCGTGAACACCCGCTCACGACGGACCTGTCCTGGGCCCTGCTCTGGTTCGTCCTGACGGTCGCGACCTGGCCGTTCCCGAACGCTTCGGCCTTCGACACCGCCGTCCACCTGGCCCTGGCCGCGGGGTGCTGCGCGGCGTTGGGAGCACGCCGCGCGCGACCGCTCCCCTCGATGGCGGTCCTGGCGGTCCTGTTGGCCGTCCAGGTGTGGTGGATGGGCCAGTTCACCACCCTGTCGGTGGTCTGTGCGCTGGTCACCTCCTACACCTCCCAGACGGAGCTCGCCCCGGCCGGACGCCGCCTCGTCCTGGCGGCCCTGCTCACGGGCACGGCGGGCGCCGTGCTGTTCGTTCCACACACGGTCTTCACGGAGGATCTCGGCGTTCGGGTCGCGTCCCTGCTGTTCGGGTGGACGACCCTGCTGATGTTCGCGCTGCTCGGTGCGGTACGTCGGCACAACCGGGAGGAGGTCGACCGTCTGAGGGAACACGCCCTGCTCCTGGAGACCAAGCGCGAACAGGAACTGAGGCTGGCCGCGCTGGACGAGCGCGCCCGTATCGCCCGGGAGATGCACGACGTCCTGGCGCACTCGCTGAACGTCATCGTCGCCCAGGCCGACGGCGGTCGCTACGCGGCGAGCACGGCACCGGAACGGGCGGTGGCGGCATTGACGACGATCGGCCGGGTGGGGCGCGAGTCCTCCCGTGAAGTCCACCGGCTCCTCGGGGTACTGCGTGAGGACGACCCGCGCCCGCCCCGCCCCGCGCCCGGCCTCGAAGCGCTCGTCCCACTGGTGGACGAGTACCGGGAGGCGGGACTGCGCGTGCGTCTGGTCCGGGAGGGAGACGGGCCGGGGGACGACGCGCAGGACCCGCCCGCGAGTGTCTCGCTGACGGTCTACCGGCTGCTGCAGGAATCGCTGGCCAACGTCCTCAAGCACGCGGGGCCGGTGGCCGTACGGGTCGGCCTGGTCCGGACGCCGGGGAGGATCGCCGTCAGCGTGGCCAACCCGCTCGGCACCGTTCCGCCCGGGCCCGGCGAACGTCCCCACGGGCACGGTCTGGTCGGGATGCGGGAGAGGGTGGCACTGCACGGCGGCAGCCTGGAGGCGGGGGTGGACCCGGCGTCCGGGACGTGGCGGATGCGGGCCGTGGTCCCCTGGGAGCAGGCTTGATCCGGGTGGGGCTCGCGGACGACCAGCGGCTCTTCACCGCGGGCGTGGCGATGGTCATCGACTCCCAGCCCGACATGGCCGTGCGGTGGGAGGCGGCTGACGGGGCCGAGGCGGTCGGTCGGCAGCGTTCCGATCCGGTGGACCTGCTGCTCATGGACGTCCAGATGCCGGGGACGGACGGCCTGACCGCCACCCGGGCCCTGGTGGACGCGGGCGCGAAGTGCCGGATCGTCGTACTCACCACCTTCGACACCGACGAGTATGTGATCGAGGGGATCGAGGCGGGCGCCGCCGGATTCCTGCTCAAGAACACACCCCCCGAGGAGCTGTTGGCCGCGCTGCGCACCGTGCACCGGGGCGACTCCGTGATCTCGGCGAGTTCGACGAGGCGGCTGATCGGGCACGTGCGCCCGCTGCTGGGCGGGCCTCCGGGCCCCTCGGTGGCTCTCTCCCGGGCCTCCCTACGGGCGCTGGAGTCCCTGACCCCCCGGGAACGGGAGGTCCTCACGGCGGTGGCGCGCGGGCACACGAACACGGAGATCTGCGAACTCCTGGTGCTGTCCATGCCCACGGTCAAGACGCACGTGGGCAGCGTCCTGGCCAAGACCGGCGCGCGGGACCGGGTCCAGGCGGTGCTGTTCGCCTTCCGGACCGGGCTCGTCGGCCGGGAGGACCTGCTGCGGGGCGCCTGAGCGGGGCTCGTTCCGGGCCGGTGGGCCCGCCGCCTCCTACCGTGGGACGGGGCGGTTTCCGGTACCGAGGTCCGATGCGCCGCACGGGCCCGGCGAGGGAGTCTCCTCGGTGGAAGGAGGCTCCATGAGTCATGTCATCACCACCGAGGGTCTGACCAAGGTCTACGGATCGCGTACGGTCGTGGACTCCCTGGACCTGCGGGTCCCCGAGGGCTGTGTCTACGGGTTCTTGGGACCGAACGGGTCCGGCAAGTCCACCACGATGAAGATGCTGTTGTCGCTGGTACGCCCCAGCCGTGGCGGGATCAGCGTCCTGGGGCGCCCGGTCGACCACCGCAACCGGCACGAGGTGGCGCCGCTGATCGGTTCCCTGATCGAGTCGCCTCCGGGTTACGGGCACCTGACGGGGCGCGAGAACATGGCGATCGTCCGCCGGATGGTCGGTCTCACCGACCGCCAGGTGGAGCACGCTGTGGCGACCGTGCGGCTCGGCGATCACATGGACCGGCCGGTCCGCGCCTACTCACTCGGCATGAAGCAGCGACTGGGGATCGCCATGGCGCTCGCCCGCGAGCCCAGGCTGCTCGTCCTGGACGAACCCACCAACGGGTTGGACCCGGCCGGGATCGAGGAGATCCGCGACCTCCTGGTGTCGCTGGCCGACGAGGGGGTGACCGTCATGGTCTCCAGCCACCTGCTCGACGAGGTCGACCGGATGGCTTCCGTCCTGGGGATCCTCGGCAGGGGGCGGCTGGTCTTCCAGGGGACCAGGAGCGAGCTGTTCGATCGCAGCACCCCGGACCTGATCGTGGACACCTCGGAGCCCGAGCGGGCGCTGGCGCTCGGCCTGTCGGCCGCTCGGGTGCCCGAGGGCCTGCGCCTGACCGGGCTGGGAGACGACGGCACCGCCGACCTGGTCCGGCTCCTGGTCCACCACGACGTCCCCGTGCACGGGGTGCGCCGGGTCCGCCGGTCCCTGGAGGAGGTCTTCATGGACCTGACCGGACACGAGGGGCTCTCGTGATCCACACGGCCGTGGGCCTGGAGCTGCGCAAGACACGCCGACTTCGACTGTGGGCGCTGTGCCTGGTGATGGTGGTCGCGGTCGTCGTCCTGACCACGATGAACCTGGGGTCGGAGTCGGCGCGGGCCGGGTTCACCGATCCCGCCGCGCAGCCGTGGGAGCAGCTGCTGCTCAACCAGGTCCTGATCACGGCGATGACCTCGCCGATCCTGGTGGCGGTGCTCGCGAGCCGTCAGGTGGAGATCGAGCACCAGGGACAGGGGTGGCTGCTGGCCAGGGTGAGCGGTTTCGGCCCGGGGCTGCTCTGCCTGGCCAAGGCCGTGGTGGTCGGTGCCGCGCTGACCGTGACGGTGGCGGCCCAGTGCGTCCTGGTCGTCGCGGCCGGGGCGGTCGCCGGGATAGGGACCGCCCCTCCCCTGGACCTGTGGGCCCGGTACGGGCTCTGCCTGGTGTCGGTGCACCTGGCGGTGCTGTGCCTGCACCTGTGGCTCGCTGCCCGGGTCGACAACCAGCTCGTGGGGTTGGGGGTGGGGCTGCTGGGGGCGTTCTACGCGGTCTCCTCCCTGCTCATGCCCGTCCACGCGGCCTACTTCTTGCCCTGGGGGTACTACGCGGCGATCTCGCCGCTGGCGATGGAGGGGGACCTCCTGGTCGCGGCGGCGCCCGCTGGCTGGCCGTTCGCACTCTTCCTGTGCGCGTCCGCGGCCCTGTTCCGGGCTGCCTGTCGGCGCTTCGACCGCAGCGAGGGAGGTCCCGCGTGATCGTCGCCGAACTCGCCAAACTGCGCCGTTCGGCCCTGTGGGTCGTCTCGGTGGTGCTGCCGGTGCTCGCCGTCGCCGCCGGGACGCTGAACTACGCCAGCAACCAGGGAACACTGTCCTCCGGGTGGGGCCCCTACTGGTCCCAGGCGGTGCTCTTCCACGGGCTGTTCTTCATGGCGATGGGGGTGGCGGTTCTGGCCTCGGCTTCCTGGCGCATGGAGCACAGGGGCAACAACTGGAACCTGCTCATGTCCGCCCCCGTCCGTCCTGCGGCGATCGCGGGCGCCAAGATCGTGTCCCTCGCCCTGGTGACGGGGGTGATGCAGGTGGTGATGCTGCTCCTGGTGGCCGTGACCGGGTCACTCATGCTGGGCCTGGAAGGCGCCCTGCCCTGGGAGTACGCCCTCGTGGCGCTGCTGGGAGTGGTGGCCGCCCTGCCGGTCGTGGCCGCGCAGTCCCTGCTGTCGATGCTGTTCGGCTCGTTCACCCCGCCCGTCGCCCTGGGCCTGCTGGGATGCGCGATCGGGACGGGGGTCCTGCTCGGCGGCCAGGGCGGCGTCCTGTCCCACACGGTCCCGCACTCCGTGCTCACCTCGGCGCTGTTCGTGGGAAACAGCGCCGTCTCCGACACGACGGGCCCCGACCCTGCCGCAGTGGTCGCCATCGTCTCCTCCGCGCTGGCCCTGACCGCGGCACTGTGGGCGTTGTCCGCGTTCGTGCTGTCCCGCCGGGACGTGCCCTGAGGAGGGTTCCGCTGACGGGGAGGGGCGGGCGCCGTGTGCGGCGTCCGCCCCTCCCCGTCTCGTCACGTCACGTCACTCACATCGGGGGATCGCTAGTTCCGGCCCGGCGAGGTACTGCGCCGGGTGTCGATTCGCAGGACCTGCGGGTCGTGGTCGCTGACCTGGTCGTGGAACTCGGAGTTGATCCGGGCGACCTCGTAGTCCACCCGTCCGGCCAGGGCGCCGTTGACCAGGATGTGGTCGAGCGCCTGCGAGTTGCCGTCGAAGACGTAGTTGTAGCCCTCGCCCTCGTCCAGCAGGTCCACCATGGGGTTGGTGAGCGCGCCGTCGCCGGTGAGGATGTCCAGGGTCGTCGAGAACTGGAAGTCGTTCAGGTCACCCATCACCACCAGGTTGGCGTCCGGGTCGGCGGCGAGGAGGTCGTCGGCGAACTCGCGGACCAGGGTGGCCTGCTTGTGGCGCTGGGTCTCGGTCACCCGGCTCGGCGGCTGGTTGACGCCGTGCAGGGGCTGGTCGCCGCCCTTGGCGTTGAAGTGGTTGGTGACCACGTAGACGTCGCGGTTGAGCGCGCGGAAGTGGCCGACCAGCGGCTTGCGGCTGGAGTTCCAGGCCTCGTCCCGGGGTGCGATCCGGCCCGGGGAGACGGACAGCTCGACGCCGCGTTCCCCCTCCACGACCTCGACGGGGGTGGTGGCGTCGCCGCCCTCGGCGTCAACGAACTGGACCCGCTCGGGGTTGAAGAGGAAGGCGTTGCGGATGTTCCCGCCGGGGACCCCGCCGTCCTTCTTGTCCTCAGGGCTGATCTCACGCCACTCGTAGGCGGGTCCGCCCGCCGCCGCGATGGCGTCCACGAGGCGGTCCAGCGTGACGTCGGCGGCCACGACGCCGTCGTCGGTCTCGCTGCTGTTGTCCTGGATCTCCTCCAGTCCGACGATGTCCGGTGCGCCCAGGTAGGCCGCGAAGCCCTCGGCGAGGGCGTCGAAGTCGGCCTGGTCGTCCGCGCCGCCGAGGTTCTCGACGTTGTAGGTGGCCACGCTGATCTCGTGCCGCGCGGTGTCGCCGACCGGGACGCGCTCCAGGTCACCGGGGACGTGCTCGCCCAGGGTGGTGGCGCGGACCAGGTAGCCGCCGAACCGGCTGTAGTAGACGGGGCCCTCGGTGACGCCCGCCAGGGTGTCGCCGACGTTCGCCTCCGGGAAGGGGCGCACCTCGCGGTCGAGCAGAGACTCGATCTTCACACGACCGGTGTTGGGGTCGTCGTAGGAGCCGTAGTGCACGCCGCCGTTGCGGGTGCGGTTCCCGTCCGGGCGGGTGGTCACCCACAGGGCGTCGTAGCCGTCCGTGGCCGCGATGACGGGGGCGTCCTCCACGCGGACGGTCATGTGTTCGTGGGCCGCCCAGAAGTCCAGGGCGTACTTGTCGGGCTGGAGTTCGAGCTCGGTGACGTCGCCGCCGTGGTCCGGGGCGTGGTCCTCGGGGATGGCGTCGGCGTCGAGCAGGACCGCCTCGGGGAGGTCGTTGCCCCGGGA
The DNA here is from genome assembly GCF_003182025.1 of Nocardiopsis sp. L17-MgMaSL7. Lineage (NCBI taxonomy): Bacteria > Bacillati > Actinomycetota > Actinomycetes > Streptosporangiales > Nocardiopsidaceae > Nocardiopsis > Nocardiopsis sp. L17-MgMaSL7. The sequence goes on from NZ_QGTF01000006.1 coordinate 16,444, forward strand.
GAGGGTGGTCCAGCGGGCCTTCTCCAGCTGGGTGATGGTCTGCGCGCCCGCCTGGGGTCGGTACTCACTGACCTGCCCGGCCGCCAGGACCTCGTCGCCGACCGCCACGTCGGGTGTGGTGGAGCCGGTGAAGACGAACAGCGCCTCGCTGGTGCGCGGGTCGTCGTCGCCCTCGGTGTCCTGGAACCAGAACCCGCGGCCGCTTCCGAAGGCGTTGACCGCGGTGACCACGCCGGGCAGTCCGGTCACCTGGTCGCCCGCGTACGGGGAGGTCCGGGTGGTGCCCTGGATGTCGTGGATGCGCAGCTCACCGGGTTCGACGGGCTCCTCGGGTTCACCGCCGCCGGGGCCCTCGACGGTCTCACCCGCACCGTTGGTGGGGGTCGGCTCGCCCACGGTGAAGTCGGCGGAGTTGTTCCCGGAGTGGGTGAAGGCCCCGTCCCGGGACACCGAGGTTGTGTTGCCGGTGCCGCTCGCGGGCGATCCCGCGTGGATCACGGCGTCGCCGTAGCCGACGACGTCGACGACCGCCCCGTCATCGGCGCAGGCCGCGGCGGTGCGGCACTCGACGGGGGCGGTGCCCTCCACCAGGAGCACGGCACCGGCGGAGGCCGACATGTTGGTGTTGCCGGTGTCGTCGGGGGCGGGGAGGTCGGTGGTGCCGCCGGTTCCGGCCGCCTGGCGGACCAGGTGGTGCTCGCCGGAGGCGACGCTGCCGCTGAGCGGCGTCACCTGGACCTGGGTGTTCGGGCCGGGGCGCGCGGGCAGGTACTGCACGCTCCACCCGGTCAGGTCGACGTCGGCGGCGGTGGGGTTGCCCAGCTCGACGAAGTCGTGGCGCAGCTGCGCTCCGCTGTTTCCGCCACCGCCGTAGACCTCGCTGATCACGGGGGTGTCGGCCGAGGCGAGGGCGGGCAGCGGGGCGACGAGGCTCGCGCCCAGTGCCGCGGCGGCGAGTGCGGCGGAGGCGAGGGTTCTCCGGCGGGCCGGGAACGTGGGTCTGGAGGGGGTTGGGGACACGCCTGCTCCGGTTTCTGGGGGGAATCGGGGGATCCGTGGGGCCACATCATCGCGGTCACGGATGTCCGCTTGAAGGAGTGCACATGAAATGAAGGCGTCCCGGTGTCCGATTGTTGTGATCACACGACAAGCGGCGGCCCGGACCCCGGTGTGATCCTCCAAGGCCAGGGCCGCCGTCGTCCACTGGTCCGGTCCGGCTACAGCCGTGGGTCGACCGGCTCGGTCTCCAGTGCGAGCACCGCGAAGACCGGTTCGTGCACCCGCCACAGCGGCTCACCCGCGGCCTGGCGGGTCAGGGCCTCCAGCCCGAGCTTGTGCTCGCGCATGGCCAGTCCGTTCTTGCGGCCGAGCTTGCGGTCCTTGAGCACCGCGATCCGCTCCGGGTCGGTGTAGTCGGCCCCGTAGATGATCCGCAGGTACTCGGGGCCGCGCACCTTCAGCCCCGGCGGGGCCAGCCCCTTGCGGCCCCTGGCCCGGGCTCCGAGCAGCGGCTTGACCACCATGCCCTCTCCGCCCCGGTCGACCATCTCGCGCCACCAGGCGGCCGCCGCCGAGCAGGAGGTCGGATCGGTGGTGTCCACCACCCGGTAGCGGGTGGCCTGGACCATCCCGCCAGTTCCGGCGAGCTGCTCGGCCACGCCCATGTGCCAGAGGTGGTCGGCCTCGGTGTACTCCCTGCCCTCGGTGGCCAGGAGCGCGAACGGGGCGAAGCGGAGCCCGTCCGCGCCCTCGGTGTCCCAGGTGTAGCGGCGGTAGACCTCGCTGAACGCCTCGGTCTGTTCGGTGCGCCGGGCGATGGTCGCGGCGAGCCCGCCGACGTCCACGCCCCGGTCCGCGGCCGCCGCCAGCGCGGCGGAGGCTGCGGGCAGGGAGGCCCGGGCGGCCGCCCCCACTGAGGCGTACTGCTCCCGGATGAGGGCGTGCGCTTTGGCGGACCAGGGCAGCATCTCGCCGTCCAGGGCCAGCCAGTCGGTGCCGAGCCGGTCCCAGAGCCCGGCGTCGGTCACCGCCCGCCGCAGTCGGTCGACCACCTCCGCCTGCACCTCGGGGTCGCGGAAGAAGGGGCGACCGGTGCGCGTGTACACGGTGCCCGGTTCGCCCGGGACGAAGCGGCGCGCGGCGGCGGCCTCGTCACGGCACAGGACGGCCACCGCCCGCGATCCCATGTGCTTCTCCTGGCAGACCACCTCGCCCACCCCGGAGCCCCGGTAGGCGGCGAAGGCCTCGTCGGGGTGTTCCAGCAGGCCGGGGTCGGCGGCGGTCGGCGCCGGGGCCATCGTCGGCGGGAGGTACAGCAGCCACCGGGGGTCCACGGAGAACCGGCTCATCACCTCCAGGGCGGCCACGGCGCTCTCGGAGTCGGCGCGCACGGTCCCATACCCGGTCTCGACCATGAGTCCGGCGTGGTGGTCGGCCGCCCCGACGTCGTTGATGTCGATGACCTGGCCGGTGCCGCGCGCCTCGGGCCGGGGCGGGGCCTCCACCAGGGGGCGGACCGGTTCGTACCAGGTGCGCTCGGCGTCCACGTCCACGATCTCCCGTTCGGGGTAGCGCAGCGCGGTGAGCCTGCCGCCGAACACGCAGCCGGTGTCCAGGCAGATCGTGCGGTTGATCCACTCGGCCCGGTGCGTGGGGACGTGCCCGTAGACCACCGTGGCCCGCCCCCGGTAGTCGCGGGCCCAGGGCAGGCGGACGGGGAGGCCGAACTCGTCGGTCTCACCGGTGGTCTCGCCGTACAGCGCGAAGGAGCGCACCCGCCCCGAGGCGCGGTTGTGGTACTCCTCCTTGAGACCGGCGTGCGCCACCACGAGGTCGCCGCCGTCCAGCACCAGGTGGCTGACCAGGCCGTCGCAGAACTCCAGGACCTCCTTGCGGAACTCCTCGCTCTCGCGGCCCAGCTGCTCGACGGTCTCGGCCAGGCCGTGGGTGAGCCCGCCCTTGCCGGTGCTCAGGTACCGGACCAGCTTGTTCTCGTGGTTCCCGGGCACGCAGAGGGCGTCGCCGTCGGCGACCATGCCCATGACCAGGCGCAGGACCCCGGGGCTGTCGGGGCCCCGGTCCACGAGGTCGCCGACGAACACCGCCGTGCGGCCCTCGGGGTGCCGGGCGCCGACCGGTCGGCGCAGGTCGTCGCGGCGGAGTTCGTAGCCGAGTTCCTCCAGCAGGCTCTCCAGCTCGGAACGGCAGCCGTGGACGTCCCCGACGATGTCGAAGGGGCCGGTGAGTTCGGTCCGCTCCGGCCAGGGGCGCTCCAGCTCGACGCGGACGGAGTCGATCTCCTCCTGCCCCTTGAGGACGTACGTCCTCCGGATGCCCTCGCGGGACATCCGCTTGAGTCCCTCCTTGAGGTCGCGGCGCTGACGGCGGATCACGTGGTCGCCGAAGTCGCGGTCGGGGCGGAGGCGGTTGCGTTCGCGGGCCACCGCCTCGGGCACGTCGAGGACGATCGCCGTGGTGAGGACGTCGTTGTCCTTCGCGATACGGACGAGCTGGTCGCGCGCCTTGCGCTGGACGTTGGTGGCGTCCACCACGGTCAGCAGCCCGCGCCGCAGCCGGATGTCCACGACGGTGCCGAGGAGGGCGAAGGCGTCGGCGGTGGCGCTCTGGTCGTTCTCGTCGTCGCTGACCATGCCCCGGCAGAAGTCGGAGCCGATCACCTGGGTCGGCTGGAAGTGCCGGGCGGCGAAGGTGGACTTGCCCGATCCGGAGACCCCGACCAGCAGGACGAGCCCCATCCGGGGCACGCCGAGCACTCGGGGCTCGCGGGCGGCCTCGTCGTTCGACTCGTTCACTTGGTGAAGACTCCCATCTGGGTCGGTGCGCCGGTCTCGGGGTGTTCGGGGCCGACCGGCAGGTGGCGGACGGTGTAGCCGTGTTCGTCGGCGACCCGGTCGGCCCAGGCGGCGAACTCTGCGCGGGTCCACTCGAAGCGGTGGTCGGCGTGCCGGAACTCCCCCTCGGCCAGCCCCTCGTAGTGGCGGTTGTACTCGACGTTCGGTGTGGTCACCACGACGACCCTGGGGGCGGCGTCGCCGAAGACGACCTGCTCCATGGCGGGGAGCCGGGAGGGGTCGAGGTGCTCGACGACCTCCATGAGCACCGCCGCGTCGTGGCCCTGGAAGCGGCGGTCCCGGTAGACCACGGAGCCCAGCAGGAGTTCCGGGCGGGGCCGGTGCGACGAACCCTCGCTGCGGGTGGCGGGCTCGGCGAAGAGGGACCGGTGGCGCCCGCGGCCGTCCGGGTGGCAGCCCTCGCAGAGCCTGCGGTGAGCGGTCTCCAGACTGCCCAGGTGTACGTCCACCCCGGTGACACGCTCCAGGGAGCGGTCGCGGACCAGCCGCTCCAGCAGCCTGCCGCCGCCGCAGCCGAGGTCGATGACGCTGGTGGCCCGTTCGGCTCCCAGCACCGCCGTGATCGCGCCCGCGCGCTGGTCGGCCAGCGAGGGCTCGCGTTCCTCGACGGCGGGGTCGCTCGGCACCACGGCGGCGGTTCCGGCGGCCTCACCACCGTTCCCGCCGCCGTTCCCGTCGTCGGGCCGCGAGGCGCCGTCCTCGGCCTCGGTCAGGCGTGCCAGGGCGGTGCGTACGTACTTCTCGCGGCGGACGAGGTAGCGGCGGGTGATCCAGGCGCGTTCGGGGTGCCCGGCCAGCCAGCCCGCGCCGTCCTCGTCGACCACACCGTCGACGGGTGCGCCGCCCGCGCGCAGGAGCTTGTCGATCTCGGTGGAGTCCACCCAGTAGTGCTTGTGGCCGCCCTCCATCGCGGGCAGCAGCACGCACAGGTGGCTGAGCGCCTCGGACAGCCGCAGCGTGCCGGTCAGGGTGAGCGACAGGTAGTGCGAGTCGCCCCAGCCGGGCAGGTCGGGGTCGAGCGGGACCGGGGCGGCCTCCACCGTCCAGCCGAGGGGTTCGAAGAGAGTGCGCGCCCTCTCGGGGCCGGGGTGGCAGGGCACCGCTGGCAGGTGCAGGACCAGGGGGATGGGGGTGCGGGCCAGCTGCGGGCGGCGATCACTCGCCCCCCGGATCGCGGAGCGCAGCACCTTGCCGAGCGCCACCGTGAACAGCGAGGAGGAGGCGTAGGGGCGGTCGTTGACGTACTGGGCGAGGGCGAAGTCCGGGGAGCTCACCGACGTTCGCGAGCGCAGCAGCGCCTGCGGATCCACTTCCAGCAGCAGCGCCGCCGTGCAGCGTTCGTCGGTGGCCTCGGGGTAGAAGACGTGCGCCGTCCCGAAGGACTGCTCGAAGCTCTGCGCCTTGTCGGGGTGCTTGTGCAGCAGGTGTCCGAGGTCCGTCGCCGGCTGGGCGGTGGTGGTGATCGTCAGTAGCACCCGAGCATTGTTTCCGACCGGGTCACCGCCGACCAGTGTTTTTTCGGTGCGTTCCGAGCGGGCCAGGCGCCGGTCAGGCGCGGGCGGGGCCGCGCCGTCCGTGGGAGCGGGTCAGGCGTGGGAGCGGGTCAGGCGCGGGCGGGGCCGCGCCGTCCGTGGGAGCGGGTCAGGCGTGAGCGGGGCCGCGCCGTCCGTGGGAGCAGGTCAGACGTGAGCGGGATCGCGCCGTCCGTGGGAGCGGGTGACCAGCAGCGCCGAGAGGGCGATCGCGACGCTGAGGGCGATCGCGGTCATGAGGTACCAGGGCACCCACGGGCTGGTGGCGGTGGCGAAGTCCGGGAACCGCTCCCACAGCCAGAGGTCCAGGAAGGTGCCCGCGCTGGAGGAGGCCATGCTCAGAACGATGTAGAGGGGCAGGGAGTACAGGACGACGGCGAGCGGGCGGGGCACGCGCGTCAGCCGCAGCAGGAGCAGAGCCAGGGCCGGAGCGGCGAGCGCGGCCAAGATCGCGGCGGCCATCCCTGCGCCGATGTTGGCGCCGACCACCTCGTCGGACTGGACAGAGACGAGGAGGACGTTGAGCAGCCAGCCGAGGGTCTCAGCCAGGAGTGCGGCGCCGACGCCCACGGCGAGGCCGATGAGGGCGGCGCGCGCCGGGGCGATCTTTTCGGGGGGCGTGTTCGTCATAGGGCGAGTCTGCGCCGCGCCCGCCGGAACCACATGAGTACTCCTACTCAGGCCCGCCGGTCCCGCTCGGCCCCTGGACGTCCGGCGCGTGGCGCGGGTCCACTCCCAGCTCGGACATGGCCAGGGCCGCCTCGGCACGCGCGGCCCCGAAGAAGGCCCACGGCACGTCGCAGACGTACCGCCCGACCATGCCCAGGTGCCAGCGGGCCAGGTCCGGCTCCCCCGCCCGGTGGAAGGCCCAGCCGAACAGGTGGTGGGCCTGTACGTCACGCACGTGCGGGACGGCCGTCGACGCCCACCCCTGGGCCAGCTCGAACAGCTCGCGGACGGCGTCGCCGTGCAGGCGTCCCATCGCCATGGAGGTGATGTAGGCGCTGTTGCCCTCCCGCACGAGCCGCCGCTGTTCGCCGCGCAGGAACTCGGCGTGGGCCAGGGCGAGCACGGACGGCAGCGGACTGCCCTCGGGCGCGGTGTCGGCCACCGCCCCTGCGGCGGCGAACATCTCCTCCGCCGAACCCCCTCGGGCGGGTGCCAGGGAACGTACCCGCGTCACGTGCGCCGGATACAGGTGCGGCGCCCTGGACACCACCTCGGACCAGGCCGCCTCCCGTTCCTCGCGCTCCCCCAGCCCCATCGCCACGGTCTGGAGCGCGGACCAGGGGGCGGCGTCGTCGGGGTTGAGCCGGGCCGACTCCGCGAGGGGGACCCGTGCCTCGTGCAGGGCCGCCTCGAAGGCCTTGCGGTCGGCCTGGGCGGTGTCGGTTCCCCCGGAGGGCAGGGCCACGGCGCGGGCGATCAGGGCATGGCCGAGCCAGAGCATCGCGTCAGCGGGATCGGCGCCCTCCTGGACCAGCTCCGCGATCTCGTCGGGGCGGTCCACGGCGGCCCGTCCCAACGCCTCGGCCTGGTAGGCACGGACCTCAGGGTCCTCCCTGGTCTCCACGAGCAGGGTCGCACCCACCTCCGCGTCGCCCTCCCGCACCGCCTCACAGGCGGAGCGCAGCAGGGGGTCCGTTCCGTAGGAGGCCGACACCAGCACCGCCTCCAGGTCGGTGCCCTGGAGGCCCCGCCCCGGTTTCCATCCGAATCGCCACATGTCAGCGAGGTTAGGACATGCGGCGTCAACACCGGCACAGCGCGGGTTCCCGGGTCCGCCAAGCGCACCGGGTGGAACGCGACGGGGCGCGGTGGCAGTCGCCACCGCGCCCCGTCCCGGAACCCGCGCGGGGTCCCGTGTGTGACCGCTAGGCCTTTGTGGCCTCGGAGGCCTCCGAGGCCTCCCGGGCCTCAGCGTCCTTCGACGCCTCCTGGGGCTCCTCGGCCCCCACCTGCCCGGCCTTCGGCTGCTCCTCACCGAGCGGGGCGACCAGGCCCTTCGCCTTGTCACGGCGGTGGTTGATCACCTGGAGGGCGATGAGCACGACGCCCGCGACCGTACCGGCGATGACGAACCAGTCCTCGGACACCTGCACGGACAGCAGCGACTCGGTCCAGCCGCTCCACTCGGGGGCGATCAGGACCAGCGCTGCGGAGAGCCCCAGCGCGATGCGCTCGCCGAGCAGGGTGCGGCGCAGGAAGAAGCCCTCGATCGCCATGGCACCGGCGGCCAGGGCCACCGATCCTGTGGCGATCGCGAGCACCAGGTCGATGACGGGACCGTCCACCTCCATCAACGCCGAGTAGGCCATCAGGAGGGGGATCAGGTACAGACCCTTGGCGAACTTCCAGGAGGAAACGCCCGAGCGCATCGGACTGGAGTTGGCGATACCCGCCGCCGCGAAGGCCGCGAAGGCCACCGGCGGGGTGACGTTGGAGTCCTGGCTGAGCCAGTACACGATCATGTGCGCGACGATGAGCGCCAGACCCAGCTGCTCCAGCGCCGGACCGGCCAGGATCACCAGCACCACGTAGGAGGCGGTCACCGGCAGGCCGATGCCCAGGATCAGGGAGGCCAGGGCCACCATCACCAGGGTCATGAACAGGTTACCCGCGAAGGCGTTGACCAGGACGTCCGAGAAGACCAGGCCCAGACCGGTGAGTCCGACCATGCCGACGATGATGCCCGCCACGGCGCACGCCACGGAGACCGGCAGGGTGCTGCGGGCCGCCATCACGAACACCTCGAGGAAGTCCTTGAGGCTGAGGCGGCTGCTGGCGCGGAGCATGGCCACCACGAGCAGGGCGCCGCAGGCGGCCAGACCGGCCTGCGTCGGCGGCACGTAGTTGAGCAGCAGGACGATCAGCAGGATCAGCGGGGCCATGAAGTGCCAGCCCGCGCGCATCACGATCGCGAAGGTGGGGACCTCGCTCTTCTCCAGAGGACGGATGTTGTTCTTGCGGGCGAGGATGTCCACGAACAGGAACATCAGGGCGAAGTACATGATCGCGGGGATGATCGCGACCTTGACGATGTCGGCGTAGGGGATGCCCAACCGCTCCGCCATGAGGAACGCGCCCGCGCCCATGATGGGCGGCAGGATCTGCCCGCCGGTGGAGGCCGCGGCCTCCACCCCGGCCGCGTCGTGCTTCTTGTAGCCGACCTTCTTCATCAGCGGGATGGTGAAGGGGCCGGTGGTGACCACGTTGGCGATGGCGCTGCCGGAGACCGAACCCATCAGGGCGCTGCCGAGCACGGCGCCCTTGGCCGGACCGCCGACCATGCGGCCGGTGAGGACGTAGGCGAGGCCGACGAAGAAGTTGCCGCCGCCGGTCTTGGACAGCAGCGCACCGAACAGGATGAAGACGAACACGAAGGTGACCACGACCCCGAGTGTGAGCCCGTAGATGCCGTCGTTGCCCAGATAGGCGTGGGTGGAGATGCGCTGGATCGTCACGCCCGAGTGGCCGAAGTCGCCGGGGATCAGCGGGCCGATCCAGGCGTAGTAGATGAACCCGGCCACCAGCAGCACCATGACGAGGCCCACGGAGCGCCGGGTGGCCTCCAGCAGGACCACGATGGCGACCACGCCCATGATCCAGTCCAGGTCCGTGTAGGCGCCCGCCCGTCGGGCCAGCTCCGCCTGGTAGACGATCGGGTAGAAGCTGACCACCACGGTCGCGACGACCATGACGAGGTCGAGGACCGCCCCCGCCACGAGGGCGACCGGGTTCCCCTCCACCGTGGACTTCTTGAACGGCGGCATGATGACGAACACCATCAGCATCACCAGCATCAGGTGCATGAGCCGCTGCTGACGCGCGTCCAGACCGGAGCGCAGGGCGATCCAGAGCTGGAAGGCGGTCAGGGCGATTCCCAGGAGGAGGATGATCCCGCCCATGGCCAGCCCGAACCGGCCCTCGCCCCAGCGCTCGGCGGCGATCCTGCGCCAGAACGGCGGGGCGTCGTCGTTGAGCCCGTCGACGTCCGGCAGGGCGTCGGCGGAGGTACCGGCGGTGCGGCCTCCCTTGCCGGAGGCCGCCTCGGCCGACTCGTCGGCGGTGGCGGTGGCGGTGGCGGTGTCGTCGCGGCCGTCCCGCTCCGTTTCCTCCGGAGTCGGGGGCGCTTCACCCCGCGCCTGCGGTTTCTCAGCCATGTTCTTCCTCGGGTTCAACAGATGGACCGCGCGGTGCGTGAGAACACGGTGACCACGCGGCGGAGGGTGCTTCAGGCGGGGGGAGGACCTGACTTCGGGGGACTGCTACTCGTCGCAGACCGGCTGCGGTGAGCGGCCGACCAGCAGGACGAGGGTGGAGATCCGGGCGGGTTCGACGGCCACCCTGCGGGAGGTGAGGCACGGGGAGAGCCGTACCTCGGCGTCGGGCGTGCGCAGCCGGTGGTCCACGGAGGCCGTGCCCACGCGGATCGCGAGCTCCGGGCCGACGTGGCGGTTCATGTCCTCGATGACCCACCACTCACCGTCGGCCCGGCCGGTGCCCTGTCCGGGGATCTGGCCCATGCCCGCGCCGAACTGGCGCAGGCGGGTGGAGTCGGCGACCAGTTCGCCGTCACGGACCTCGAGGTTCTCCTCGATCGGCAGGTGGTCGATCGAGTGCACGTAGGAGACGGTGAACTGTTCGCCCTCGGCCAGCGGCAGGTGTCCGAGGCGGTCGCCGTCCACGCTCAGGCGCAGCGCGGGCCACACGGGCACCAGCGCGCCGACGAGCAGGGCCGCGCCCAGTCCGGCGCCGACCCGCAGAACGGCTCGGCGGAGAGCGGAGATCCGCGGACGCCGGGGCTCGGCGTCCGCGGACGGTCCCACCGCGGTCGGTTCCATCGGTGCGTGCGACCTACTCTTCGTCGGTGTCCTCGGCGGCGCTGTCGCCCGCCTCGGAGCCCTCGGGGCGCAGTTCGGCCGGGATGTCGACGCCCTGCTCCTCGTAGAAGCGGATGGCGCCCGGGTGGACCGGCACGGGGCTGTTCTCGATGGTCTCCGGGACCAGGTACTCCTCGCCCGGGGCGTAGACGCCGATCACCTGGTCGATGTGCTCGAACATCGCCTTGGTGATCTCGTAGGCCTGGTCCTCGTTGAAGGTGCCGGGCACGACCAGGGCGTTCCAGACGGCGATGGTCGACACGTCGTCCTCGATGCCCGGGTAGGTGCCGCCGGGGACGACGTGCTCGGTGTAGCCGCCGTAGCCGCTGACGATCATGTCCCGCTCGTCGTCGCACATCTCGATGAGCGCGATGTCCTCGGTGGTGCCGAGCTCGGTGATGCCCGAGTGGCCCTCGCCGACGACCCAGGATCCGGCGTCGAGCTGGTTGTTGGTCAGGGCGTTGGCGGTCTCCGCGTAACCCAGCTGCTGGATCTCGACCTCGCTCGGGCCGATCTCCAGCGAGTCGAAGACCTGGTTGGTGGTGGCCTCGTTGCCGCTGCCGATGTCACCCACCGAGTAGCGGGTGCCGATGATGTCGGAGAAGCACTCGAAGCCCTCGCGCTCGGCGATGCTCTGGAGCGTCACGGCGTGGAAGACGTTCGGGTACAGGACCGCGAGCGAGTAGGTCTCGACGGGGTCGCCCTCGAAGTCGCCGGTGCCGGTGAAGCCCTGGTCGGCGGCGTCGCCCTGGACGATGGCCAGGTGGCTCTCGCCGGAGCCGAGGAGGCGGATGTTCTCCACGGAGGCGCCGGTGGCCTCGACGGAGGCGGACTGGCCTTCGAGGTTGTCGCCGATGATGCCGCGCAGGGCGCCGCCGATCGGGTAGTACACACCCGTCGTGCCGCCGGTGACGATGCTGAGGTTGTTCTGGACTTCGCCGCCACCGAGCTCGATGTCCTCGGCGGCTTGCTCGGCGGGCTGCGAGCAGGCGGCCAGCATGAGCACGCTGGCGGGGATGGCGACCAAAGACAGTGTGGAGCGTCGCATGGTTGTGGGGGTCCTCTCGGGATGCTTGGTGAGTCAGGGGGCGCGGGAGTGCCGGGGGGATACCCGCTGGCCGGGCCCGAACCGCGCGTCCGATTCCGGCACGCGGCCTCGGGACGCAGTCGTGGCCCCCGCCCCGCCACCGGGAGAAACGTAACCGTCATCACGTCGAAATCCGAAAACCCCGGGAAGGGATTTGAGCCTCTTCTGAGGTTTCGCACTCGTTGGTATCGTTCGACCATGACGTCGTCCGTCCCCCAGCGTCTGTGGAGCGTCACCCGGTTCCTGGCCGTCTGTACCGTCGTGGTCACCACGCTCACCTGGGCCTCTCCCCTGCACTCGGCTCCCCTGCGGTTGTCCGTCGGTACCGGCGGCGCGGGCGGGGTCTACCACGTGTACGGCAGCGGGCTCGCGCAGGTCACCGAGGCCCGGCAGGACACCTGGATCACCGCGCTGACCACGGCGGCGAGCGTGGAGAACAACCTGCGGGTGGCCGACGGAACGTTGGATGTGGCCTTCACCCTCTCCGACGTCGCCGCTCTGGCTGTGGAAGGGAAGAAGCCGTTCGAGCGGCCCCTGCCGATCTCCGCCATCGCCCGCCTGTACGACAACCACACGCACGTGGTGGTTCGCGCGGATTCTCCCGTGGAGGAGATCGCGGATCTGGCCGGGGGGTCGGTCTCGGTCGGTTCGGCCGGTTCGGGTACCGAGATGATGGCCGACCGGCTGCTGGAGCTGTCCGGGCTGAGGGTGTCGCCCATCGGGGAGGTGCCCAGTCCCGACGGGGAGGTGGAACGTCTCCAGCTGTCCATCGGTGATTCGGCCCGGGCACTGGAGGAGGGACGGGTCGACGCGTTCGTCTGGTCCGGGGGGATACCGACCGAGGCGGTCGGCGAACTGGCCGAGCGCCTGCCCATCCGTCTTCTGGATCTGGCCAGCCACGTGCCCGCGCTGACCGAGCAGTACGGGGAGTACTTCACGGAGCTGCCGGTCCCGGCCGGGACCTACGCGAACGTTCCGGCGGTGAGGACGATCGGGGTGCCGAGCCTGCTGGTGGTGAACTCCGCGATGCCCGAGTACCAGGCCGAGGAGTTCACCCGGTTGCTCTTCGAGTTCCAGGCGGACCTGGTCGAGATCCACCCGGTCGCGCTGCACCTGCACCCGCGCTCGGCGATCTCGACCCTGCCCGTTCCCCTGCATCCGGGTGCCGTCGACTATTACCGGTCGGTGAAGTACGCCAACGACCGGCCACCGCCCGAGGCCGTGAAGCCCTCCGCGGAGATGGGACCGTCCAACGAGCTGTCGCCGGTCACGGGCCCCTGAGACGCTGGCAAGCCCGGTCCGCGCCCACCGCCACCCGGGCACCAACCCGGATCAGAGGCCGGGAGGCGACACCAACCCACCGGCTGCCTGATCAGGGAACTCTCGGACCGTGGGCCCGTCGGGAACCCCGAACCCGGGCATCCGGCGGTTGCGCCCTCACGGGCCGGTCGCAGCGCGGTCTGGCCGGGTCACTTACTGATGATGTTCCACGTGCCGTCGCCACCTGCGGCGGCGTCGTTGAGCGCGTTCCACGCGGCGTCGTCGAGCTTGAGGGCGTCGTGGAGGTAGGCCGAGACCGCGTCGGCGACGAGGGCGACACGGGCGGGGTCCTCGTCGGTGGTCTCGGCGACCTTCTCACCGGCGAGGCCGCCCAGAGTGTGCTCGCCCTCGGCGATGTCGAGCAGGCTCTTCGGGGCGGGGCTGAGGTGGTAGGCGTCGGTGAACCACTCGGGCCCCCGGGTGGACAGCTGGGAATCGTCCTTACCGCCCGCGACGACCAGGGCCGGGGCGGTCATGGTGGAGTAGTCCGGCCTCATGAACGGAAGATGTTCGAGGGCGAACGGAGTGAGGGTGTCTCCCGTTCCGGTCGCGGCGATGAGCGCACCGGCCGAGACCCCGGCGTGGGAGAAGTCCTCCCCGGGAGTCCCGTCGGCGTCGAGCACCCGCGCGCCGAGGATCGCGCCGGCGCTCTGGGCGCCCCAGGAGTGGCCGACGACGGCGACGCGGTCCCGGTCGACACGTTTTTCCAGACCACCCGCTTGGAGAAGGATGTCGCCGAGTCCGTCGAGAACCGCGTGGAGGTCGGCGATCCGAACGCGCCAGACGGTGGCGAAACGCGGGTCGTCCCACGTGAGTCCGTTCCGGCGGGAGTCCAGGTGGGTGGGCTGCACGACGATGAATCCGGCGGCCGCCCACCGGTCGGCGAGGGGCTCGTATCCGTCCATGGACCATGCGTTGCCGTGGGAGAACACGATGACAGGAAGGTTCCGGCCTGACAGTGGGGCAGTGACCTTCACCTGGAGGTCACTGCCGCGGCCGGGCACGGGAACGACGATGGGCTTGACCGCGACGATCCGCTGGTCGAGGTGGTGAGAAGGCATGGGGAACCTGTGCTTTCTTCATGGGGGCGCCCTGCCATACTTTGACGGAGCACCGTTCCGCCAATTTAGCGGAACACTGTTCCGCGAGCAAGGGAGGGCCCACGTGCCGGAACCTGTCGGACTACGCCAAGCACAGGCACTGCGCACGCGCGGCGCCGTGCTGGACGCGGCGGCGGCGGCCTTCGTGGACCAGGGCGTCCAGGCCCCCATCCGCGACATCGCCGAACGCGCCGGCGTCGGCGTCGGCACGATCTACCGGAACTTCCCGACTCGGGCGGACCTGGTCACCGCCGTCTACCGGCACCAGATCGACACCTGCGCCGCACTCGCACCCCAGCTCCTGGAGGAATCGGCCTCTCCGTTCACCGCCCTGACCCGCTGGGTGGACGCGTTCGTGGACTTCCTGGTGACCAAGCACGGCCTCGGCGCCGCTCTGGGATCCGGTGACCCCGGGATGGAGAACCTCCACGCCCTCATGCTCGACACCCTGCTCCCGGCCTGCGCGACGCTGCTCGACGCCTGCGTCGCCGACGACGAGCTCAGCCCCGGCATCGCCGCCTACACGCTCATGCGCGCCATCGGAAACCTCTGCATCACCGGCCCCGACTACGACCAGGCCGACGCCAAGCGCATGGTCACGATCCTCCTCGCCGGGTGCCGTCGCGCGGTGTGACGAGCGGGCCCGGCCGCCCGCCGGGCGCGACATCGATCTGAGAAGTACGGCCGGAGAGCGGTTGGTCCCACACGCGGCCGCGCGGCGCTCGCGGTGATCGGCCGGGGCGAGGCGCAGCGGCGTCCGCCGTGGGAGCGGGGCCTCACGCGGACCGCGGCTGTTCGTCGCTCAGGCTCCCCTTGCGACACACTGCTCAGGGAGCATCCGGGACCCGTCCGGTCGCGGTCTCGGGCTCATCCCCACCGTGCTCGGCCAGGCGGAGCCTCAGCCGGGCGTCGATCCCGTTCGGCTCGCGGGAGGTCAGGGTGAGGCTCGCCCCCTGGAGCTCCAGGAGCGTGACCACGATGGACAGCCCCAGTCCGGATCCGCCTCCACCGCCGTCCCGCCAGAACGCCCTGGTCGCCTGGGCGAGCTGGTCGTCCGGGAGCCCCGGGCCGTCGTCCACCACGTGCACGTCCAGGTGACCGTCCTCCCCCTCCCCCACCGGTTCGCCCACGTGCACGGTGATCCGCACCCCGGCCCCGCCGAACTTCAGCGCGTTGTCGATGAGCGCGTCCAGGGCCTGGTCCAGGGTCCCCTCCACACACCGCACCATGGCCGACTCCGCGCCGGAGCACTCCAGCACCGCTCCCGCGCGCTCGGCGATGGGCCCCCACGCGGCCATCCTCAGCTCCGCGACCTCCCTGGCGTCCTCCCACACCATGGAGTGCTCGGCGTCCTCGGCCTGCGCCAGGGTGAGGAGGCTGTCGCAGATCCGGGTGAGCCGGTCGACCTCGTCCAGGGCCAGCCCGTGCTCCCGCAGGCCCTCGTCCCCCAGGTGCCGGGCCAGACCGCCCACGCGCAGACGCAGCGCGGCCAGCGGATTGCGTACCTGGTGCCCCGCGTAGGCCACGAAGGTGCGCTGGCTCTCCAGCATGGAGGTGATGGTGTCCGCCATCTGGTTGAAGGACTCCCCCAGTCTGCGCAGTTCCTCGGGCCCCGCCGCCGTGCGGACCCGGGTGTCCAGGCTGCCGCCGCTCACCGCGCGGGTGGCCTCGTCGAGGTCGTCGATGGGCCGCAGGATCCACCGGGTGAGCGGACCGGCGACGGCGATACCCGCCACCATCAGGGCGGTCACCACCAGCCAGGCCACGAACCACTGTCCGAGGGTGGCGCGGCGTAGCGCGGACGTCGGCGACGCGGTGACGGCCGCCCCGACCACCTCGCCCGAACTGCCGATGGGCTCGGCGACGATGAGCGGCCCCTCCTGCCACGGCCAGACCACGCTGTCGGTGGCCCTCCGGTTGCCCGCCAGCGCTCCACGGACCGGCCCCGGCAGCGGCTCCTCACTGTCGGGCCAGCCCTCGGGGTCCAGGTCCGCGAGGCTGAGCCCGGGGCGCGAGGAGGCCACGACCTCCCCGTCGCGGTCCACCACCACGGCCGTGATCCCGTACACCTGCTCGTAGACCGTGAGTTCGCTGACCAGGCCGGACAGGGCCCCCTCGGACCCGGACAGCACCCCGGGTTCGGCCAGACCGGCGAAGCGAGCGGTGTCGTTGATCCGGTCGAGAACCATGTCGGAGGTGCCCCGCGCGGCGATGTTCCCGCACAGGGGGAAGGCCAGCGCCAGACAGGCGACCACGAGCAGGGAGACGTAGACCGTCACCACGCGGCGGTGCATCAACGTCCCTCTTTCGCGCGTGGGACCTCCGTGACGCGAGGCTCCGACCCGCGCCAGAGCGGACCCCTCACCGGGAGGCCGGAGCCGGCGCGGCCCCGGCGGTCGTGTACTCCGAGGTCTCCAGCTGGTAGCCGACCCCGCGCACGGTCCGGATGAGCCCGGGAGAGCCCAGCTTCGAACGCAGTGTCCCGATGTGCACCTCCAGGGTGCGCAGGGTGCCCGGCCAGGCGGTCTGCCAGACCCGGAGCAGGAGGTGTTCGCGGGAGACGACGCCGCCCGCCTCCCTGAGCAGGACGACGAGCAGGTCGAACTCCTTGCGGGTCAGCTCCACGGGGCGGCCCGAGCACACCACGGAGCGGGTGGACAGTTCCACCCGCAGCGGCCCGGTCTCCAGGACGGTGCCGACCCGCCCGCCGGTGCGGCGCAGGACCGCCTCCATCCGGGCGCACAGCTCCTCGATGGCCAGCGGCTTGACCACGTAGTCGTCCGCGCCGGAGCGCAGTCCGAGGATCCGCTCGCGTTGCTGGCGCCGGGCGGTGACCATGATGATCGCGGTGTCCCCGAAGTCCTGGCGCTCGCGGATGCGCTGGCACAGCTCCACGCCGTCCATGTCGGGCAGCCCGAGGTCGAGCAGGACGATGTCGGCAGGGGGCGCTGTGAGCGCGCCCCCCGCGGTCCTCACCTGGTCGACCTCGTAGCCGTACGTCTCAAGCGCGCCGGCGAGGGCGTCGGCGAGGCGCACGTCGTCCTCTACAAGCAGCACCTTGATCATGGGCGGGGGTCCTTCGGCGAGTGAACGCTACGGGGGTAACTCCACGCACCCTAACCCCACGATGTGTCACAAACCACAACGGCCGGATCAGTGATCAGCAACAATACGAACCCGGCCGAGGGTTCCCGCGCCCCGGAACCGCCCTCAGGAACGGCCTCCCGGCCCGCCCACCCGCAGGTCCGGAACGATCTCCGGGGCGCCGTGCTGGACCGCGTCGGCCTCCTGGTCGGTGTCCTGCTCCTGGGCGGCCCGCTCGGCCTCGATGCCCTTGCGGTAGTACTCCACCTCGCGTTCGACCTGTTCCTTGGTCCACCCGAGGGGCTCGGCCATGAGTTCTGCGGCCGCCTCGGCGGCCGCGATCCCCCGGTCCCAGGTCTCGAAGGTGATGCGGGTGCGCCGGGACAGGACGTCCTCAAGGTGGCGGGCGCCCTCGGCCTCCACGGCGTAGACGACCTCCGCCCGCAGGTAGTCCTCCCCGCCCTTGAGCGGTTCGCGCAGGTCGGGCCGCTCGCGGATCAGGTCGAGGACGTCGTGCACGCCGGAGCCGTGCCGCCGCAGCAGGTGCGAGATCCGGGAGACGTGCAGCCCCGAGTCACGGGCCAGCCGGTGCCGCTGGTTGTACAGCGCCGCGTACCCGTCCGCCCCGACCAGCGGCAGCTTGTCCGTGACCGAGGCCGGGACGGCGCCGCCCAGCCCGTGCGCGACCGCGTCCACCGCGTCCTTGGCCATGACCCGGTAGGTGGTGTACTTGCCGCCCGCGATGAGGACGAGCCCCGGCACCGGGTGCGCCACCGTGTGCTCACGGGACAGCTTCGAGGTCTCCTCGGACTCCCCCGTCAGCAGCGGACGCAGTCCGGCGTAGACACCCTCGACGTCGTCCCTGCCCAGGGGCGTGCGCAGCACCTGGTTGACGTGGTCCAGGACGTAGTCGATGTCGGCCCTCGACGCGGCCGGGTTCTCCTTGTCCAGGTCCCAGGGGGTGTCGGTGGTGCCGATGATCCAGTGGCGGCCCCACGGGATCACGAAGAGCACGCTCTTCTCCGTCTGGAGGATCATCCCCGACGAGGCCTGGATGCGGTCCCGGGGCACCACCAGGTGCACGCCCTTGGACGCGCTCACGTGGATCTGCCCGCGACCGCCCACCATCTCCTGGATGTCGTCGGTCCACACCCCTGCGGCGTTCACCACCTGGCGGGCGCGGATCTGCTTCCGCTCGCCGGTCTCCAGGTCGGCGGCGGTGGCGCCGACCACGTGCTCGCCCTCGCGCAGGAACTCGACCGCCTGGACCCGGGAGGCGATCTTCGCCCCGAGCCCGGCGGCGGTGCGCAGGACGGTGGTGACGAGGCGGGCGTCGTCCACCTGGCAGTCCCAGTACTGGACCGCCCCGGCCAGGGCGCTGCGCTTGAGCGCCGGGAAGACCCGCAGCGCACCGGACCTGGTCAGGTGCCGGTGCGAGGGCAGCCCGCGGTTGTTGCGGGAGGTCAGCGCCAGGGTGTCGTAGAGAGTGACGCCCGCACCGATGTAGAAGCGTTCCCAGTGGTGCTCGAACGGGAAGAGGAACGGCACCGGGCGGACCAGGTGCGGCGCGATGGTGGTGAGCAGCAGACCGCGCTCGTGCAGGGCCTCGCGCACCAGCTCGAAGTCGAACTGCTCCAGGTAGCGGAGCCCGCCGTGGATCAGCTTGCTGGATCTGCTGGAGGTCCCGGAGGCGAAGTCCCGCGCCTCGATCAGACCGGTGGAGAGCCCGCGCGAGACCGCGTCCAACGCGATGCCCGCGCCCACGATCCCGCCGCCCACCACGAGGACGTCGAGCTCCTCGTCGGCCATCGACGCGAGCGCCTCAGTGCGCCCCTTCGGCCCCAACCAGGTGGTCGCCATGGATGGTCCTCCCTTTCGATCGGTGTTCCACCAAGGCGCATACCCGCAGTGGTGGGGCCTCTAGCCACCCGGAGGCCGTCAGGGCTGTGCGTTGCCACACCCCATACCGCCGGTTTACCTCCGTGCCGCGGCCAGGACAAGCAACCCGGCGGCGATCGCGGCGAAGAGCGCGGGTAAGGCGTCCCCGCGCTCACGCCGAGCAGCACCACGGCGGGCAGCACTGCCCGGGAGGAGTCGGCGGAGACGGCCAGTCCCCGGGCCGGTGAGGCCGCCCCGCCCGGGGCCTCAGGCCGCGTCGGCGTAGGCGTGCGCGTAGGCCAGGACGTCGCTGACGTAGGCCGAGGAGCGGTTGTACTCCAGGATCGCCGATTCCCAGTCGTTCGCGGAGGTGAGGTCGCGGCCGTTGCCGCACAGGTAGCGGGCGGCGGTCAGGGCCGCGTCGTCGATGTTGTGCGGGTCGGGGGTGCCGCCCTCCAGTGACTCGCCCCACCGGGCCCAGGTGCTGGGGATGAACTGCATCGGACCGATCGCCCGGTCCCACTCGGTGTCGCCGTCCAGTTCACCGTTGTCGGTGTCCGGGATGGCCTGCGTGTTGTTGGTGCCGTCCAGCGGGATGCCGATAACGTCCACCGTGGTGTTGCCGTCCGGGCCGAGCTCGCCGCCCGCGTAGGTGCCGTGGCGGGACTCGACGTACCCGATGCCCGCGAGCGTGGGCCAGGAGAGCTGACACGAGGACTGGTCGGCGTCGAGGACCAGCTGGGCGCTGGCGTAGCCCTCCAGTGCGCGGCGGGGCACGCCGGTGTTCTCCGAGACCTCGTCGAGCCACTCGTCGCTGGGGCGCTGCGGTCCCGCCGGGCTGGACCGCTCGTCCGCCCCGGCGTCCGCCTCGGCCGGGGCGTCACCCTCCCGGGCGGTCACCCCGCTCTGCGCGGGCGGCCCGGTGAGCTGGTCGTGCGGAGGGGTCTCGATGGTGCCGACCTCCGGGGTGGCCTCGGCGATCGGAGCCTCCCAGTCGTTGAGGGCGCTGGAGACCCGCCCGACCAGGACCACGACGCCCGCCGTCACCAGCAGGCACACGACCAGCGCGAGGCTGACCGCGATCGCCGGTCCCCGCCGGCGGCGCCGACGGTGCCCGGGGCGGACCGCTTCAGCCGCGCGGGACCCCTCGTTGGCGCGGGGTTCCTCGGAGGAACCGGGCGCCCCGGGGGCACCGGACACGCTGTCACCCATGCAGTCCTCCAAGAGAAAGTCACCATCAGATCACGAGACCGGAAAACAGGCACCATAGTGACACACTGCGGCCATCCTGACGCACCCCCGTTGGGACGGCGTGAGGGGCGCCCCGGTTCTCCGGGACGCCCCTCACCACACTCACGTCGGGTTCCAGCACGTGGGAGGCTCCCCGACGGCCGCTCCCTAACGGTGCGGGTTCACCACGACCTCGACCCGCTGGAACTCCTTGAGGTCGGTGTAGCCCGAGGTGGCCATGGTCCGGCGCAGCGCGCCCATGAGGTTCATGGAGCCGTCGCTGGTGGAGGCCGGGCCGTGCAGGATCGACTTGAGGTCGCCGATGGTGCCCACCCCGACCCGCTCGCCGCGCGGCAGCTCGCTGTGGTGCGCCTCACTGCCCCAGTGGTACCCGCCGCCGGGCGCCTCGGTGGCGCGGGCCAGCGGGGAACCCACCATGACGGCGTCGGCGCCGCAGGCCAGGGCCTTGGCGATGTCACCGCTGCCGGTCATGCCGCCGTCGGCGATGACGTGCACGTAGCGGCCGCCGGACTCGTCGAGGTAGTCGCGGCGGGCGGCGGCGACGTCGCCGATGGCGCTGGCCATCGGGACGGCGACACCCAGCACCGAACGGGTGGTGTGGCCGGAGCCACCGCCGAACCCGACCAGCACACCGGCCGCACCGGTGCGCATCAGGTGCAGGGCGGCGGTGTAGGTGGCGCAGCCGCCGACCACGACGGGCACGTCGAGGTCGTAGATGAACTGCTTGAGGTTGAGCGGTTCGGCGCGGCCCGAGACGTGCTCGGCCGAGACCGTGGTGCCGCGGATCACGAAGATGTCGACCCCGGCGTCCACGACGGCCTTGTGGTACTGGGCGGTGCGCTGCGGCGACAGCCGGGCGGCCGTCACCAGACCGGCGTCGCGGATCTCCTCGATCCGGCGGCCGATCAGCTCCTCCTGGATCGGTGCCGCGTAGATCTCCTGGAGACGCTTGGTCGCGGCGACGTCGTCGAGCTCGCGGATCTCCTGGAGCAGGGGCTCCGGGTCCTCGTAACGGGTCCACAGACCCTCGAGGTCCAGGACGCCGAGGCCGCCCTGCTCACCCACGGCCACGACGGTCCTGGGCGAGGCCACACTGTCCATGGGGCTGACGACCAGGGGCGTCTCGAACCGGTAGGCGTCGATCTGCCAGGCGATCGACACCTCCTCCGGGTCGCGGGTCCGTCGTGCGGGCACGATCCCGATCTCATCGAGCTCGTAGGCGCGACGCCCGTTCTTGCCCAGCCCGATCTCCACCTGAGCCAACTGTTCGATTCCCCTCTGACGTGCGGCGCCGGTCGGTCGACCGTCGCGTGACCGCGGACGCGAGTCTATCCGGCCGTGGTCGGCGCGGCTCCGGCACCGTCCCCGTGCTGGTTAGCGCGCGTTGTAGTTCGGCGCTTCCACGGTCATCTTGATGTCGTGCGGGTGGCTCTCGCGCAGCCCGGCGCTGGTGATGCGCATGAGCTGGCCGCGCTCGCGCAGCTCCGGCACGGTGCGGCTGCCCGCGTACCACATGGACTGGTGCAGACCCCCGACCAGCTGGTGGGCCACGGCGGACAGCGGGCCGCGGAACGGCACCTGGCCCTCGATGCCCTCGGGGACCAGCTTGTCCTCGGAGGAGACGTCGGCCTGCGCGTAGCGGTCCTTGGAGAAGGAGCGGCCGCGCATGGCGCCCAGGGAACCCATGCCCCGGTAGGCCTTGAACTGCTTGCCGTTGATGAAGATGAGCTCGCCCGGGCTCTCCTCGACACCGGCGAGGAGGCTGCCGAGCATGACGGTGCTGGCACCGGCGACGATCGCCTTGGCGATCTCGCCCGAGTACTGGAGGCCGCCGTCCGCGATCAGCGGGACTCCGGCGGGGCCGCAGGCCAGGCCAGCCTCAAGGATGGCGGTGAGCTGGGGGGCGCCCACACCGGCGACGACGCGGGTGGTGCAGATGGAGCCCGGTCCCACGCCGACCTTGACGGCGTCCGCACCGGCGTCGATGAGCAGCTGGGCCCCCGCGCGGGTGGCGACGTTGCCCGCGACGATGTCCGCGCGGGAGTTGGCCTTGAGCTTGGCGACCATGTCGGCGAGCCCGGAGGAGTGGCCGTGCGCGGTGTCGACCACGATGAAGTCGACCCCGGCGTCGATGAGCAGCTTGGCGCGCTCTTCCGCCTCGGTGCCCACGCCGACGGCGCCGCCGACCACGAGACGCCCGTTGGAGTCCTTGGTGGCGTCGGGGAACTGCTCGCTCTTGATGAAGTCCTTGACGGTGATGAGCCCGCGCAGGCGGTTCTGGCCGTCGACCAGGGGCAGCTTCTCGACCTTGTGCTTGCGGAGCAGCTCGAAGGCCTGTTCGCGGCTGACGCCGACGGGGGCGGTGACCAGGTTCTCCGTGGTCATGACGTCGCGGACCAGCCGGGAGCGGTCGTTCTCGAAGCGCATGTCGCGGTTGGTGACGATGCCGACCAGGGAGCCCTGGGCGTCGGTGACCGGGACACCGGAGATGCGGTAGTGGGCGCACAGGCGCTCGACCTCGGCGAGGTCGTCCTCCGGGTGACAGGTGACCGGGTCGGTGACCATGCCCGCCTCGGAGCGCTTCACGAGGTCGATCTGGGCGGCCTGGTCCTCGGCGGAGAGATTGCGGTGCAGTACACCGGCGCCGCCCTGGCGGGCCATCGCCACGGCCATGCGGGCCTCGGTGACGGTGTCCATCGCGGCGGAGAGCAGCGGGATGCTGAGGCTGATGTTGCGGGAGAGCTTGGTGGTGGTGTCCACGTCACCCGGCTGGAGGTCCGAGTAGGCCGGTACCAGCAGGACGTCGTCGTAGGTCAGCCCCGGCGGGAGCAGTTTGGTCCCGTAGTCGCTGTAGTCCTGGCTCATGACACAACCTCCGCTGTTCCCGGCAACAACTGCGCGGATCGCCCCCGCGTGTCGTCTCATCCTAGGTCGTCGTCCGACACCGGCCAGGTGGAATGCGATGTTCGCCCGGTCACCTCGGTCACGAATCGGCCACCGCCCTCACCCATGACAGCAAGTCGGCCACGCCGGGTCATTCCTCCCGGCCCCGCGACACTGGGGAGCGGGTGAGTGCGGGGACGGTGGCCGCACCCTCGCGAGGGCCGTCCCGGCGTCGCGGGGAGCAGACCTGCTGAGCCGGGTGTCCTCCAGCGGGCGGGCGCCGCTTCCGCGCGTCGTCGAGAACCGGGCCCGGCTCAGCGCGGGTAACGGCAGTAACCGCGCTGACGGAGGCGCGAGGGGCACCGGCGCCGCCCGGGGCGGGCGGCGCGACGGTGTTCAGGGGAGGACGCGGTTCGCCAGGGCCACCTTCCGAAGCCGAGCAATAGCTCGGTGCTGGGCAACCCGTACCGCACCTGCCGACATGCCAAGGAGATGTCCCGTCTCGTCTGCTGTAAGTCCTGTGATCACCCGCATGACCAGCAGCGTCCGCTGCTGTTCGGGCAGTTCGTCGAGGAGCGCCCTGGCCCGCTGGGCCTCGGACACGCGTACCGCCGACTCCTCGGGTCCGGGGTCGTCGTCCGGCTGTTCGGGCACGGTGTCGGTGGGGACCGTCTCCACCCGGCCGGCCACGCGGAGGGTGTCCGCGACCTTGTGCGCGGCGATGCCGAACACGAAGGAGGCGAAGGGCCTCCCCCGGTCCTGGTAGCGCGGGATGGCCGTGAGCAGCGCGATGCACACTTCCTGCGCCACGTCGTCCGAGTAGTGAGCCAGCCCCGACACCCGGGCCAGGCGGGTCCGGCAGTACCGGACCACCATGGGTCTGACCTCGCGCAGGAGTGAGTCCAGGGCCCCGTCGTCCCCCTGAACGGCGAGTGTGCCCAGACGGTTCAACCCCGTGTCGCGCGGAGCGGGGTCCGCCTCGTCGTGCCCCGGGGGCGTACCTGGCCGCTGCGCGGTAACGCCCGTTCGGGCGCCTGCATCCGTCACGTTAGGAATGATGCCCGCAGTTGGGGACCCAACCACTCCAATCAGCAACTACAGAATGGTTACATTTTGGGAAAATAGCCCGAAAACGGTACGTAGTAGCGAGTGTGAATCGGCTCTCTCGTGGTAGTGGACGGGGGTGGGACGACGGAGCGCCCCACCCCCGGACCGGGTCCTACCGGACACCGACCAACGTCCTAGTGGGCGTGGCCGTGACCGTCGCCCTCGTCCTCCTCGGGCTTGTCCGCGACCAGCACCTCGGTGGTCAGCAGCATGCCCGCGATGGACGCGGCGTTCTGGACGGCCGAGCGGGAGACCTTGACCGGGTCGAGGATGCCCTCGGCGGTCAGGTCGCCGTAGGTGCCGGTGGCGGCGTTGTAGCCGTGACCGACCTCCATCTCGGAGACGCGGTGGGTGACCACGTAGCCCTCGGCGCCCGCGTTCTCCGCGATCCACCGGGCGGGCTCGACCAGCGCGCGACGGACGATCGCCGCACCCGTGGCCTCGTCGCCGGTCAGGCCGAGGTCGTCCAGAGCCGTGGAGGCGTGCACCAGGGAGGCGCCGCCACCAGCGACGATGCCCTCCTCGATGGCCGCGCGGGTCGCCGAGATGGCGTCCTCGAGGCGGTGCTTCTTCTCCTTGAGCTCGACCTCGGTGGCCGCGCCGACACTCAGCACGGACACGCCGCCCGCGAGCTTGGCCAGGCGCTCCTGGAGCTTCTCGCGGTCCCAGTCGGAGTCGCTCGCCTCGATCTCCTTGCGGATCTGGCGAACGCGGTCCTCCACCTCGGACTGCTGGCCGCCGCCGTCGACGACGGTGGTGGTGTCCTTGGTGATGGTGATGCGGCGGGCCGAGCCCAGCACGGACAGGTCCGCGTTCTCCAGGGACAGGCCGACCTCCTCGGAGATGACCTGGCCGCCGGTGAGCACGGCGATGTCCTGGAGCATGGCCTTGCGGCGCTCGCCGAAGCCGGGCGCCTTGACCGCGGCCACGTTGAGGGTGCCGCGCATGCGGTTGAGCACCAGGGCGCCCAGGGCGTCGCCCTCGACGTCCTCGGCGATGATCAGCAGCGGCTTCTTGCTCTGGACGACCTGCTCGAGCAGCGGCAGCAGCTCGTTCAGGTTGCCGATCTTGCCCTGGCTGATCAGGATCTGCGCGTCCTCGAGGACGGCCTCCTGACGGTCCCCGTCGGTGACGAAGTAGGGCGAGATGTAGCCCTTGTCGAACTGGAGGCCCTCGGTGAAGTCGAGCTCCAGACCGAAGGTCGGGGACTCCTCCACCGTGATGACGCCGTCCTTGCCGACCTTGTCGAAGGCCTCGGCGATGAGGTCGCCGATCTGGGCGTCCTGCGCGGAGTTGGTCGCCACGTAGGCGATGTCGGCGCGCTCCTTGATCGGCACGGCGCGCTCGAGCAGGATCTCGGAGACCCGGACGGCCGCGGCGTCGATGCCCTTCTTGAGGGACATCGGGGAGGCGCCGGCGGCGACGCTGCGCAGGCCCTCGCGGACCAGCGCCTGCGCGAGCACGGTGGCGGTGGTGGTGCCGTCACCGGCGGCGTCGTTGGTCTTGGTGGCGACCTCCTTGACCAGCTGGGCGCCCAGGTTCTCGTAGGGCTCGTCCAGCTCGATCTCACGGGCGACGGTCACGCCGTCGTTCGTGATGGTGGGGGCACCGAACTTCTTGTCGATGACGACGTTGCGGCCGCGCGGGCCGAGCGTCACCTTGACGGCGTTGGCGAGGCGGTCGACGCCCCGCTCGAGGGCGCGGCGGGCGTCGTCCTCGAACTCCAGGATCTTCGGCATGTGTGACTACTTCCTCTAACGGTTCGGGTCGAAAAAGAACATCCCGCCCCGCCCGGCTTGGAGGCCGACCGGTGCGGGATGTTCGAAGGCTCTGCGCCGAGAGCTACTTCTCGACGACCGCGAGGAGGTCGCGGGCGGAGAGAACCAGGTACTCCTGGCCGTCGTACTTGACCTCGGTGCCGCCGTACTTGCTGTAGAGGACGACGTCGCCGACGTTCACGTCGAGGGCGACACGCTTGCCGTTGTCGTCGAGGCGACCGGGACCCACGGCCAGGATCTCGCCCTCCTGGGGCTTCTCCTTGGCGGTGTCCGGGATGACCAGACCGGAGGCGGTGGTCTGCTCAGCCTCCAGGGTCCTGACCACGACGCGGTCCTCGAGCGGCTTCAGCACGGTCTTGGTGGCGGTCGACACGGTGTGACCTCCCCCTTCAAAGTCTCGGTGTATCTGACGTCGGCCCATGCGTGAGCACGGACCAACCACGTAAAAGGGGCGACCGCGGCGGCCTGTCGTCGCGGGTGCCAGACCGGCCTCGTCGCGTTTAGCACTCTACCCCCGAGAGTGCCAGAATGGAAATGTGGCGGGGACTCGGGCCGAAGGGCGGACCCGCCACACCGTCGTGCCCACAGCAGGAGGTTCCATGCACGTGCCCGCGTTCTCGGCGCTGCTCACCGACGCGGGTCGGGAGGTCCTCGGAGGGGTCGACCCCGCCGCGGCGGCCAGGGACCCCCTCGCCACCGCCTCCAAGCTGCGCACCGATCCCAGGGTGGCCGCGCTCGACCCGGACCTCCCGGTGTCCGAGCTGGTCAACGCCGTGATGACCCAGGTAAGCCTGCGGGAGCGCGGCAGGGCCAAATTCGGGGAGAACGCCGGGCGAATGTTCTTCACCCCGAACGGCCTGGAGCAGTCCACGCGCCGGACCGTGGCCGAGTACCGGGCCGAGCGCACCGCCCGACACCTGCCCTCCTCGGCGGGCGGGGACGCCGTCGCGGGTGACCTGTGCTGCGGGATCGGCGCGGACCTGCTGGCCCTGGCCGCGCACGGCGTGCCGGTGGAGGGCGTGGACGCCGACCCCCTGACCGTGGCGGTGGCCCGCGCCAACATCGAGGCGATGGGGCTCACGGAGTACGCCCGGGTCCGGGAGGGTGACGTGAACGCGGTCGGAGTGGGCGACCACCCCCTGTTGTTCTGCGACCCGGCCCGGCGCGGTGGCAGGGGGCGGGTGTTCGACCCGTCCGCGTACTCGCCGCCATGGGACGTGGCCACCCGACTGGCCGAGGGCGCGGAAGCCGCCTGCCTGAAGGCCGCCCCGGGCATCCCGCACGAGGCCCTCTCCCCCGCCGCCTCGGCCGAGTGGATCTCGGTGGACGGCGAACTGAAGGAGACCGCGCTGTGGTTCGGCGGCCTGGGTTTCGGTCCCGGTGGGCCGCGACGGCGCGCGACGGTGCTGCACGAGCGCGAGGGCCTGCTGGCGAGCGAGGGCGCTGTGGCGCACCTGGACGAGGAGCCGGACCCGGGGCCCGCGCCGGTCGCCCCCGCGCGGCGCTACCTCTACGACCCGGACCCGGCCGTGGTCCGCTCCCACCTGGTGGCGGAGGCGGCGGCCCGGGTGGACGGCGCACTACTGGACGAGCGGATCGCGTACTTCACCTCGGACCGGGCCGAGCGCTCACCGCTGTGGCGGGTGCTCGAGGTGCTGGAGTTCTCACCGTTCTCACTGAAACGGCTGCGCTCATCGGTGCGTGCGCACAAGGCCGGAACGGTAACGATCAAGAAACGCGGTTCGGCGGTGGACACCGAGAAACTCCGGCGCGACCTTCGCGCCTCCGGGCCGGAATCCGTGACGGTGGTGCTGACGAGAATCGGCGAGAAACCGTTCTACCTGCTGTGCCGTGAAACCGGGGCGGCGTAGGGCCTGCGGAAACCACCGCCGCACCGGCCTCCCGATGCGGCGCGCGCCACATTCGGAACAGGCCTCGCAGACCATATCGTTATCTCCCACACCCATATCTTTCGCGGACCCCTGGGGTCGCGCGGGGCGAAGTCGTTAAACTGGCGCCGCAGATTCACTTCCCTTCTCATGGGTTCTCCCGGAAGGCCGTGCCTGTTTGATCCGCCCAGCGGTTCGGTCGGCACTCGGCCCACGCCCCCCGTGTATACACACAGTCACACTTCAATCACGTTGGGGCTCAACTGGCGCGGAGCAACGTCCGCCCGGGGACCATCGAGAACCCGTCCGTGCGACCACCGTGCGGCGAAGCGGACGGGAGCGCCAGAACCATAAGGAGCACCTCGGTGGAACAGACCAATCACAACTTCCTCAATGGGGGAGGTCAGGCCGGAGTCTCCGACCGGATGCGTGACCTGCTCTCCCAGGCCGCCCAGGAGCACGTCTCCGAGCAGAAGTCCCAGGGCGCGGTCAGCGAGGAGATGCGCCAGCGCCTCGAGGGCATGGAGTGGCTGCTCCGCGAGCTGCGCGAGCGGGAACTCATCTCGCTCGCCGAGGCGATCACCTCCGTCGACGGTCGGATCGACGACTTCCTGGCCCGTCCCCCGGAGTGGGCCGAGGCCCTCGCCGAGCACATAGAGGTGGTCGGCCGACAGGTCAAGCCGCTGTCGGAGATGTCGTCCCTGCGGGCCGACACCCAGCGCGTGGCCGGACACCTGGACACCGCGCTCACCCGCCTCCAGCGCATGGCCGAGACCGGCACGCGGACCGCCGAGCAGGTCACCGAGGTCAGCGAGCGCGTCACCGAGCTGGGCGAGACCGTCGGCACCCGTCTGGACTCCCTCGACAAGGCTCTGGCCGACCTCGGCAACCGCGCGGACGCGATCGAGGCCTCACTGGCGGCCCTGGACACCACCCTGGGCGAGCGCCACGAGGAACTGACCGCCACCGTCCGCGCCACCCTGGCCGAGAGCAGGGACGAGCTGGCCGAGGCCGTCACCGAGAGCCGCGCGACCATCGAGACCGCCGTGAAGGAGAGCCGCGAGGCCCTCGAAACGGCCGGTCAGGAGAACCGCGAGGCCCTGGAGACCGCCACCACCGAGCTCGGCGAGCGCGTCACCACCGGCCTCACCTCCTCCCTGGAGGAGCGCACGGCCGAACTGCGCGGCTTCGTCGAGGAGCGCACCGCCGAACAGCACGAGACGCTGCTCTCCAAGCTCCAGGAGAACACCGGCGAACTGGGCGAGCGCACCACCGCCCTCGCCGAGGAGCTGGGCGCCCTGGCCACGGCCTCCGGCGAGCGCCACGAGACCCTCACCCAGGAGCTCAAGGACAACGCCGCCGCGTCGCTCAAGCGCCACGAGGAGCTCACCGGCAAGGTCACCGAGAGCGTGGGGCACCTCAACACCCAGGCCGAGGAGAACCACGCCGAGGCCACCGCCGCCGTCGCCGACGTCACCGGTTCGCTCGCCAAGCTGCGGGAGAACCACGAGAAGTCCCTGAACGACCTGCGTTCGCACATGCGCCAGCGCCTGGCGGAGCTCGACGAGCAGATCGAACTGGGCCGCACGGAGACCCGCGAGCACGCCGAGAGCACCGCCGAAGGCCTGCGCGAGACGCTGACCAAGCGCACCGACTCCCTCGCCGCCCGGATCGCCGAGGACGCCACGAAGGTCGCCGCGGACCTCGCCGAGCTGCGCACGTTCGTCCAGGAGGACAACGCCAAGCTGGCCTCGGAGGCCGAGGACCGGCACCAGACGCTGACCGAGGCGCTGACCGACCAGGCCGACGCCCACCGGACCGCGCTCGACGAGCGGCTGGACCGTCACCGCGAGGGGCTCAACGGCAAGGTGGACAACCACCTGTCGCAGATCACCGGCAAGGTCGACCACGAGCTGGGCCGCCTCACCGACCGCTTCGACACCTTCGAGGGCCACTTCGAGGGCAGCTTCGAGGGCGTCGAAGGCAAGATCGACCGGGTCGACGGACGGCTGGACGGCCTCAACGGCCGCCTGGACGGCATCGACGGCCGGGTCAACGGCGTCGAGGGCCAGTTCGAGGGCGTCAGCGGTCACTTCGAGGGCGTCGACGGCCGCATGGAGGCCATCGACGACCGTCTGGAGGCGCTCAACCAGCGCCTCAACCAGCTGCCGCAGACCCTTGAGGTCAGTGAGCTGCACCGCCGCCTCACCGAGCTGGTGGAGCGTCCGCTGCTGGACCACTCCGGCAGGCTCGACGAAATCGACTCCCACGTCACCACGGCGGTGGACCCGGTCATCCGCGAGCTCAAGCAGCGCCCGGACCGCCACGAGCTGGAGGAGACCGTCACCGAGGCGGTCGAGAACTCGCACGACGACATCACCAAGCGGTTCTCCTCGCTGGAGGAGACCGTGCTCGCCCTGGCCGAGGCGCTACTGCGCCCGGGCCGCGACGGCAAGAAGAAGCGCCGCCGCGACGAGGACGACGACGAGTAACCCCACGTCAGCGTGAGGGGCCCGGGGCGGTGACCGCCCCGGGCCCCTCATCTCGTCAGGAGGCCGAGCGGAGTGCCTCGGCGGTCAGTGCTTCTTCTTCCCGCCCCACTCCGGGGCAGCCCCCTGCTCGTACCGCTCCTGGAAGTGCTGGATGTAGGTCGCGGCCCGATCGCCCATCTCAGGGTCGATCTCGTTGATGAGGGCATCGACCCTGGACACGTACCCCGTGGCCGCGCTGTCCCACTCCACCGTGCTGGTGGGCAGACGCCTCTCGTCGCCGTGCCTGATCAGAAGTCCCTTGTCCTCCAGCGTCTCCTCGTCGACCATGCCCCGGTCCCACATGCTCTGGAGGACCTGGAGGTTGGCGTGGTCCCGAATGTTCGACGAGTTGTTGAGGAGGTGCTCGTCCATGTCCTTGATGTACGTGAAGCCGATGCCTTCTTCGTACTTGTCGTTGTAGTAGTCCTTGACCGGCTGTTCCATGAGGCGCAGCAGGGTCTCCACGGCGATACCGGCCGGGGTCGCCTTGGAACCCGCTGACTGCACGGTGGAGGCGATGACGATGTTGTACCCGGTCTGCACCATCTGGTTGGCCTTCTCACGGGCCGTCTCGACGTCGTCGTGCCGATCCATGTACTCGGCGATGAGCGCGTTGGACATGGCGGACCGCAGGTCCGCGGCTCCGGCACCGCCGACCTTGTCGCCGAGCGTGTCCTTGTCGAGGTAGGCGTTGAGAATCCTGCGCTCCTGGTGTTCGACCAGGCTGACGATCGGCGCGGAGTACTCCTCATTGGAGAGCAGGAGCTGGAGGAACTTCTCGTGCTCCTCCTGCGGCAGGTGAAGCGCCATCTCACCGCCCCTGTGAAAGAGGTGGAGGTCGTCCTCGTCGTCATCGCCGCCCGCAGCCGCCCGGTAGCCCCGCTCGTTCGCGTCGATGGAGATGTCGTCCAGGTAGGCGCCGTACACCGACGCCAGGCTCTTGAGCACCTCGGGGTTGATCTCGGCGACCGAGGGCTGGTAGTCCTTGCCGCCCACCGCCGTGTCCAGGAACGGGTTGTCGCCGTCCTCGTTCTCCGTGGTGGTCAGGATCTCGATCAGCGCGCTCGCCGACCTCCCGGCGCGGTCGCGGTCCTCCTGGGAGTCGGAGTCCGCGTCCGCGGAGATCCAGTCGGTGAGCCCGCGGACCGCCTCGCCCTCGTCGGGCCAGGGCACGGTGTACAGGTTCTCCAGCATCCGCTCCGGGGTGAGGTGCTCGTGGTTCGCGTGTGTCGGGTACGCCTCGCCGTCCGACCCCTCCCCAGTGAGGATGATGTGGTTGGCCTCCTTGTTGCGTGTGGCCACCTCGATGATGTCCTGGAAGGTCTCGACCTTGGGGACTCCGTCGACGGTGCTGCGCAGGAGCATGTCAGAGCCGGTACGCAACAGGTTGGTGGAGAACTCTGTGCCCCCCTGGAGATCGGAGTCGGCGTGATTCAGGAAGCCACTCAACTTGGTCCAGTCGTCCGACCACGCGGAGTAACCCATCAGGTCGATGCCGGGGTCGTCGCCGTCCCGTGAGGGCTCGATCCGGTCCGGCCCCACTGCGGTCCTGCGAACGTCCTCGGGGAGCCGTGACATGCCGCCGCCGACCTCTTCGTCGGACAGGACGAGCATGCCACCGGCCAGCTGACGCTGGATGTTCTCGCGCAGGTCATCGTCGATGTGATCGCTGTCGGCCACCTGGTCCATGAACCACAGGAGACCGGGTTCCTGCCCCCTGCCGTCCTTGCCGAGGGTCTGGTAGACCGCCTCCAGGTAGGCGAGCTCACGGTCGCTCAGCTCTTCGCCGGACTCCCGGGCTTGTTCCG
Source organism: Nocardiopsis sp. L17-MgMaSL7 (assembly GCF_003182025.1). Classification (NCBI taxonomy): domain Bacteria; kingdom Bacillati; phylum Actinomycetota; class Actinomycetes; order Streptosporangiales; family Nocardiopsidaceae; genus Nocardiopsis; species Nocardiopsis sp. L17-MgMaSL7. The sequence continues at coordinate 48,447 of NZ_QGTF01000006.1, forward strand.
CCCGCAGGAGCATGTTCTCCAAGAGCGCGAGGGTCTTCGGGTCGGACTCCAGCATCTGGATGCTGCCGTCATAACCATGGATCACCGCGTCGAACAGGTGGACGGTGAGCACGTCGGTGTTGTAGTCCGTCTCGACGACATAGAAGTTGATGTCGCCGGTGGTCTGGTAGCCGATCTGCTCGTTGACACCGAAGTGGCCCCCTTCAGCGAGCTGGCGGATGCGCAGCGGCGTAGGGCCTTCCTTCAGCGTGTCCTCGGTCTCCTCGCAGCGTGCCTCGAACTTCGTCCACAGAGCGCGCGCCTCAGCGTCGAAGGTCCTCCTTGTGGAGTCGACACGATTGAAACTGTCCTGCTCCACAGGGGGAATGGCGTTCAGGGCCATGGAGAGCCGGGACTTGATGTCCGCTATCTGCTCGTTGTACCAATTGGTGTCCGTGACCGTCTTGTCGAGGACGCCGTAGCCGTGCAGGCAGGCCAGGAGAGCGCTGCCCCAGGCCGCCTGGTTCTCAGTGGCGAGCCTCTTCAGTCCGTCACCGATGAGGTCGCTGAACTCACCGCCCACTCGGGACGTGATCGACTCGTACCCCTCGGACCTTCCCGCGATCTTGGCGTGCAACGCCTGGAACTCGTCCCGGGCCTTCTCGATCTGCCCCGCGTCGAACTCACATTCGGTGTAGTTCAGTAGAGACACGTCTGTGACTCCCGAATCTTCCTGGACCGGACCGTCTACCGGTTCACCTGGATATTGGGGTTGAGGTGCTGGAATCCGTCGATGGGAGCCTGCGCCCTGCCACCCGTGAAGTCGTCCTCGGCCGACTGGTCCGTGCTGCTGACCCGGCTGGCACCGCCGCGGATGTTCGTCGCGAGCGTCGCGGCGTGCGTCTGGACCTGCTCCATGTGGGTGCCGTGCTCCTCGCCGAAGCCGCCCCAGCCGCCGATCGTCGGGTCGTGGTTGAGCAGGCGCTTGGCCTCGTCGACGGCGTCCTGGAAGTCGCGTGGTAGTTCCCGCAGGTAGGAGGCGGCGTTCTGCGACTGCTCGCCCCCGCTGTCGGCGTCCCCGGTGTTGGCCGCCACTTCGCCCGACATGTGCTCACGCCCCTCCATCACGCGCCGGGAACCGTTCCCGGCTGACCGTGGCACTCCCCAGTCAGTCAGTAGACGCTCGGAAGGCCCCGATGGTTCAGGGCCTTCCGGTCCCGAACCGGCTAGGGAACGAGGACGATCTTGCCGAACTGCTCTCCTGCCGCCAGCGCCCGGAAGGCCTCCGGGGCGTCCTTGAGCGGCAGTACCCGGTCGATCACGGGGCGTAGCCCGGTGCGCACGCACATCTCCGTGAGGCCGACCAGCTCCTCCTTGGTGCCCATCGTGGAGCCGAGCACCCGAAGCTGGAGGAAGAAGACCCGGGTGAGCTCGGCGGAGGGGGCGTCGCCGCTGGTCGCGCCGCAGGTGACGACGGCGCCACCGGGCTTGAGCGAGTGGATCGAGTGCTTCCAGGTGGCCTGGCCGACGGAGTCGAAGACCACGTCCACCTTCTCCGGAAGCCGTTCTCCTGAGGGCAGCGCCGTGTGCGCGCCCAGTTCGAGGGCGCGGGCGCGCTTGTGCTCGCTCCTGCTCGTGACGTACACGCGGTGCCCGACCTGCGCGGCCATCGCGACGAGGGCGGCGGAGACCCCTCCCCCGGCGCCCTGCACGAGGACCGTGGAGCCGGGCCGCAGGTCGGCCTTGCCGAAGAGCATGCTGTAGGCGGTCAGCCAGGCGGTGGGCAGGCAGGCGGCTTCCTCGAAGGACAGCTCCGGGGGCTTGGGGACCAGGTTCTCCCGGGGGACGAGCACCTTCTCCGCGAGGGTTCCGTCGTGGATCTCCGAGAGCAGGGAGAAGCGCGGGGAGCGGCCCGGCTCGGGCGGTTCGGCGACCACCCCGTGCACGATGACCTCGTTGCCGTCCTCATCGATGCCCGCGGCGTCGCCGCCGAGGACCATCGGGAGGTGTTCCTCGCGCAGCGCGACCCCGCGCAGGCTCCAGAGGTCGTGGTGGTTGAGCGCGGCCGCCCTGACCCGGACGGTGGTCCACCCCTCTCGGGGCTCGGGGTCGGGCCGCTCACCCGCCTCCAGCCCGGACAGGGGGTCGTCGAACGAGATGCGTGCTGCCGTGATCGCGAACATACCCCGCACCCAACCACAGGCCCCGGGCGCTGCTCCCTGCCGGGTGCGGCGGACCAGAGCACGCCAGGAGACGTCCGAGCCCCGCCGGACCGGTGGTTCGGCGGGGCTCGGAGGGGCTCGGAGGGGTCGCTACAGGGCCATTGAGGACTCCACCGGCAGGGAGGTGTCGGTGGCCAGGTCCAGGGTCGACGGCTGAAGGCCAGCCGCCACCACCTCGGCGCCCAGGGCCGCGATCATCGCTCCGTTGTCCGTGCACAGGCGGGGGCGCGGGACGCGGAGTTCGATCCCGGCCTCCTGGCAGCGCTGTCCGGCCAGGGCGCGCAGCGCCGAGTTGGCCGCCACGCCTCCGCTGATCACCAGGGTGCTGACGCCGTGCTCGACGCAGGCGTCGACGGCCTTGCGGGTGAGCACGTCCACCACCGACTCCTGGAAGGCGGCGGCGATGTCGGCGACGACCAGCGGGTCGCCCCGGCGGTCGGCGTCCTCCACGTGGCGGGCCACGGCGGTCTTCAACCCGGAGAAGGAGAAGTCGTACGTCCCGTCGCCCCACTTGCCGCGCGGGAAGCGCATCGCCTTCGGGTTGCCCCGCTGGGCGGCCTGGTCGATGGGCGGGCCGCCGGGGTAGGGCAGCTCCAGCAGACGGGCGACCTTGTCGTAGGCCTCCCCTGCGGCGTCGTCGACGGTGTCGCCGAGCGAGACCACGTCGGTGGCGAGGTCGTTGACCAGGAGCAGCGACGTGTGGCCGCCGGAGACCAGGAGGGCGATCGACGGCTTGGGCAGGGGTCCGTGGTCCAGCTGGTCCACGGCGACGTGGCCGACCAGGTGGTTGACCCCGTACAGCGGCTTGCCGAGCGCCATCGCGTAGGCCTTGGCGGCGGACACACCCACCAGGAGTGCACCGGCCAGGCCGGGCCCGGCGGTCACCGCGACGGCGTCCACGTCGGAGAGCTTCACACCGGCGGAGTCCAGGGCGCGGCGCACGGTCGGGGTCATGGCCTCCAGGTGGGCGCGGCTGGCCACCTCGGGCACCACGCCGCCGAACCGCACGTGCTGGTCGACGCTGGAGGCGACCGACTCGCCCAGCAGCTCGCAGCCCCGGACCAGCGCCACGCCGGTCTCGTCGCAGGACGACTCGATCCCCAGGATCAACGGCTCACTCATGGCTCCCCTTCTCCGCGACGCGGCGCATGACGATGGCGTCCGCCCCCTTGTAGTAGCCCCGGCGCACGCCGATCGCCTGGAAGCCGAAACGTGTGTAGAGGTCCTGGGCGCGCGGGTTGTCCGAGCGCACCTCCAGGAACATGTGGGTGACGCCCCGGGCGGCGGCCTGGTCGAGGAGTTCGGTGAGCAGGGCCCGACCGATCCCCCTGCCCCACGCGTCCTCCGCGACGGCCATGGTCTGGACGTCCCCCTCGGGCGGGACGAACCGCAGCCCGGCGTAGCCGACGATCCCGGACTCGGCCTCGGCCACCACGTAGTGGCGGGTGGACGCCTCGCCCAGCTCGTCGCGGAACATGCCCTCGCTCCACGCGTCGAGCGGGAACAGGGCGCGTTCCAGTTCCAGGACGGCAGGGACGTCGGCGGCGGTCATCCGGCGCAGTCCCACCGGCGCGGTCACCTCACCCACTGGCGGACCTTCTTCGGGGCGCCGGGCTCGACCGCGTCGGGACGGCGCAGGTAGAGCGGGGTGGGCTCGGGCAGCTTCTCGCCTCGGTGCAGGCGCAGCAGGGCGAGTTCGGCCATCGCGGCGGCGTCCGGGTGGAGCGGTTCCAGGGCGGCGGCGTCCTCGGGGTCGGCGCCCAGCACCTCGGCGTACATCCGGGCGCCGTCGCCGACCAGCGGCAGGCCCTCGGTGTCGATCTCGGCGGGCCGGTCGACGTGGACCTCCCCCACCCGCGTGAGGTGGTCGTCGTAACGCGCCCAGAACACCTCCTTGCGGCGGGCGTCGGTCATGCCCAGGAACGGCCCGGTGCGCCGGGTGGCGAAGGCCAGGGCGTCCAGCGTGGTCACCCCGTGGCAGGGGACGTCCAGCGCGTCGGCCAGGGCGTACGCGGTGGCCAGACCGACCCGGAGACCGGTGTAGGGGCCGGGGCCCATGCCGACCGCGATGTGGTCGAGGTCGCCCAGCACCAGACCGGCCTCGGTGAGCAGGTTCTGGACGGTGGGCGCGAGGAGTTCGCCGTGGCGGCGGGCGTCCACCGAGCTGGCGCTGGCGCGCAGCAGGAAGGAGCCGTCGGGGGTGGTCTCCCCGATGGCGGCGGTGACCGCCGGGGTGGCGGTGTCGAAGGCCAGGAGAAGCACGGGTGTTCCGCCCTATCCGTTCCCGGCGGCGGTGCCGGGGAGGTCGATGTCGGTCCACCGGGCGCCGACGGGGCGCAGGTGGACGGTGCGGGTGTCGTCGGGGTGGCGTTCGATCCGGATCTCCAGGCGGTCGTCGGCCAGTCCCTCGGCCACGCCCTCACCCCACTCGACGACGGTGACCGACTCGGGGAGGGTCATGTCCAGGTCGATGTCGTCGACCTCGTCGGGGCCGCCGAGCCGGTAGGCGTCCACGTGCACGAGGGCGGGACCGCCGACCAGGGACGGGTGGATTCTGGAGATGACGAAGGTGGGCGAGGTGACCGACCCTCGCACGCCCAGGCCCTGTCCGAGCCCCTGCGTGAGGGTGGTCTTGCCCGCTCCCAGCGGCCCGGAGAGGATCAGCAGGTCCCCGGGGCGGGAGAGGGCGGCGAGGTCACGGCCCAGAACGCGCATCTCCTCGTCCGTCGCGGCGGTGACCGCGTGGACGTGGGACGCGGTGGTGGCTGTGGTGTCTGTCATCGCTCTCACAGGTTGGTCCGTGTGGTGGTCAGCGTCGGAGCGCGCCGAAGGTCCCTCTTCACCCAGGTTAGGCCGGGTGGGGAAGGTTCGTGACCGATATCGGGGAGTGCGTCAGGCCCCGCCCACGTACTCGCGGGGCACCCTGGCGCCGATCCGCGTGATGATCTCGTACGGGATGGTGTCCAGGACGTCGGCCCAGTCCTGCGCGGTGGGCACGGCCCGATCCGCGCTCGGGTCGCCGAACAGTACCGCGAGGTCGCCCGCCTTCACCGGGTCGTCCCCCATATCCACAACGAACTGGTCCATGCAGACTGTTCCCGCGATGGTGCGGCGGGCGCCGCCCACGAGGAGGGGGCCCCGGTTGGTGGCCGCTCGGGGCACGCCGTCCGCGTAGCCGAGCGGCACCAGGGCCAGGGTGGTCTCGTCCTTGGTGACGTAACGGTGTCCGTAGGAGACCCCGCTGCCTGCGGGGACGCGCTTGGTGAGCGCGATGCTCGACTCGAAGGTCATCGCGGGGCGCAATCCGGGCACACCAAAACCCGGAATCGGGCTGAGACCATAACTCGCGATTCCGGCCCGGACGAGATCGAACCTCGCCTCGGGCAGGGTCAGCAGCGCGGCCGAATTGGAGATGTGCCGAACCTCCGGGGTCAGCCCCGCCTTGTCCGCCACCATGAGGGCCTCGTGGAAGACGTCCAGCTGTGCCTGGATCGACGGGTGGCCGGGCTCGTCCGCGCAGGCGAAGTGCGACCACACACCGGTGACCCGGACGGCGCCCTCCTCCTCCGCGCGCGCGGCCGCCTCGACCACGGACGCCCACTCACCCCGGGTCACACCGCCCCGGTTCAGGCCGGTGTCCGCCTTGAGCTGGACCCGCGCGACCCGGCCCAGGCGGCGGGCCTCGGAGACCACGGTGTCCAGGACGGCGCGGTCGCTGATCCCGAGGTCGATGTCGGCCTCGATCGCCTCACCGACGGGCTCCCCCGGGGGGATGATCCAGGACATCACCGGCACGGTGATGCCCGCCCCACGCAGCTCCAGCCCCTCCTTGATGAGCGCGGTCCCCAACCAGGAGGCACCGCCCGCGATCAGCGCACGCGCGGCCGGAAGGATCCCGTGGCCGTAGCCGTCGGCCTTGACCACCCCCATGAGGGGCGTCCCCCCGGCCGATTCACGGAGCAGCCGGGCGTTGGAGGTGATCGCGTCGAGATCGACGCGAGCGTGCGCGAAAGGAGCCATGACCACAGTGTTCCACGCGTGGGTTACCGCTGCGGAGCTGCGGGTATGTGGCCTACGACCGAGTTCGAGCCCTATTTTGGGGATATCGGTATGAACGAAATCGGAAGTGAACGAGCCGTCAACGTGACCCGGCTCTGGTCCGGCGGACTGGCCACCGCGGTGGTCGCCGCACTGGTCATCTTCGCGGGGACCCTGGTGGTTCGCGGGATCTTCGGCATTCCGGTGCTCGCACCGGAGGAGGCCGGACACCTCGGGGACGCCGGGACGGTCGGTTACGCGCTCCTGGCGGGGGTGGTCGCCCTGCTGGCGACCGCGCTGCTGCACCTGCTGCTGCTGTCCGCACCCCGGGCGCTCTCGTTCTTCGGCTGGATCGTCGGTCTGGCCACGGCCATCGCGGCCGTCACGCCCTTCACACAGGGCGCCGAGATCTCCAGCCAGATCGCCACGGGTCTGATCAACCTGGTCTGCGGTATCGCCATCGCCTCGCTGCTGCGCGGCGTCGGGCGGACCGCGGTCGTCAGCCGGGTTCCCCGGCAGGCCAGGAGTGACGAGGGCCCGGCCCTGAGGCACGAGGGCGTCCTGCCCGACGTCGGACAGCGGGAGTACGACCCCACGCGCTACCGCGCGATGGAGGAGGACGCCGACTACGACGCCGCTCGCGGCCGCGCGGAGGCCCAGCGGGCGGAGGAGGACCGTGCCCGTCACGGCACGCGCGACGACTGACGGAGAACGCGACACCGCCGGGGGCGGGGACCCGAGAGGGCCCCGCCCCCTTCGCGTGCCAGGATGCGCGGTGCTCGCCGCGACCGCACGCCGTTCGCCGATGACTCGCGGATTCGGAAGGGGCTCATCCCCGTTCCCCCTGATGATGCGGTCTGGTCAGGTGGGAGGCCGTCGACGTCGTCAACGAGGAGTCGAAGCGGGAGTCGCACCCGGTGTGCGGGGGCACGCCGGAACGCGGGCGCGGTTCCCAGTAGCGTGGGAACGACGCGAAACCCCCGTTCCGTTCAGTTTCCCGGAGGACTCCCCCTTGAGCCGTGACGTGATCGCCCTCCTCGCGGAGAGCCCCAGCCGCCGTTCGCTCCTGGACGCGATGGTGGCGGCCGATCCCGACCTGAGGATCCGCCTGGTCGCGGAGGGGACCGTCGTGGAGCTGCGAGACGACTCCGGCCGACTCGTCCTGGCCGTGCAGTCCGCGCAGCGCATGGCGGTGGCCACCGAGGCCGACCGCCTGTTGGAGGACGGGGTCAGCGAGGAGCTGCCCGCCCAGCCGCTGTGGGTGGAGGCCCGGGGCGCCGACCTGGTCACCCCGGACACGGCGGAGCTGGCCCGGCGGTTCGTGGGACACCTGGTCGACCGGCACGGCGGGGTCGTCTGGGAGCCCCCGTCACGGTTGGAGCGGGACGACTCTCTGGTCGGCGCCACCGATCACCCGGCGGTGAGCGCTCTGACAGCGAAGAACGCCGTGCTGGTGCAGGACCGGCCGGTGGTGTCGCTGTCCAGCTGGACCGTGGACGCCCTGGCCCGGTACGGGCGCGAGGGCCTCGGTATCCAGTTGGTCACCCCCTCCACGAGCGTGCTCACCCAGGCGCTGCGCTCGCTTCTGGGCAACCCGAACGCCACGTGGGTGGTGCGCACCGCCGACGGACACCACTACGACGGGTTCAACGGCCTACCCCTGGCCTGGCAGGACGGGGTGGGCTACGTCCCGGACCCGCACGCGGTGACCGAGGACGGCCCGCACCCGGACTTCCGCGCCCGGGAGGAGCACGTGACCGGCACACAGCTGCACGTGGACCTCCAGATGGACCACCCGGCCAGCGACGGCCTGGAGCTGGGCGGGGTCGTGGAGCTGCTGGCCGAGCGCCTGGGCGGCGCCCGGCCCTCGGTGTGGGGTGTCTCCGAGCCGCTGACCCGCGAATGGGATCCGGCGGCCGTCACCGCCATGGCGCGCAACAGGGCCCCGGGCGAGACCACCGTGGTGTTCGGCGGGCAGCCCGGCGGCCCCGACCACGAGGGCGTCCGGCCCTTCTCCGGGCGACTTCGGGTGGCGCGCACCGATTCGGGGGTCCGCGAGCACGTCCGCTTCACCGTCGGCTACCAGGAGGGCGAGGAGCCGGATCTGGGCGCCCTTCGGCCGCTCGTGCGCGCACTGTCCGATCGCGACGGGCTGCGGTCCATGACCGTGCAGCGGGCGTACGGCCGCGCCGACCTGCTCCAGCCGCCGCGATGGGCCGGGGTTCCCGTGCCGGTGGGCCTGGCCGTGGGCGCGGAGGGTATCACCGCCGTGGGCAGGGAGAACGCCCTGGCCGGACCGGTGAAGGGCACGTCGTTCGGCCCGCCCATGACCCCGGTGATCTGGTACCGGATCGGCGACGGAGTGGAACCGGACAGCTGGGAGAGGTTCCAGGCCCTGATGCGGCACCTGCGCCCCGTCAGCCGGGACCGCCGCCGCTGAGTACCGGGGGTCAGGCGCCCATGACGAGGGACTCCGCGTGTTCGGGGCTCAGGCAGTGCTCGATGACCATGACCGCCGCGCCGATCACGCCCGCGCTCTCACCGGCCTTCGACGAGGCGATGCTGAGGTTCTCCGTGGCCAGCGGCAGCGACCGCTGGTAGATGACCTCGCGCACCCCCGCGAGCAGGTGGTCCCCGGCCGTGGCGAGCGCGCCGCCGATGACGATCACCGACGGGTTGAACATGTTGACCGAGGCGGCCAGGACCTCGCCGACGTCGCGACCGGCCTGGCGCAGGGCGCGCAGCGCCGGGACGGACCCGTTGCGGGACAGCTCCACCACGTCGCGGGCTCCCGAGGCGGGGACCCCCTCCGCGGTGAGGGTCTCGGCGATCGCGTGTCCGCTGGCCACCGCCTCCAGGCAGCCGGTGTTGCCGCAGCGGCACGGCCGGTCGGCGCCGTTGGGCACGTGGATGTGCCCCATGTCCCCGGCCGCCCCCTGGGCGCCCCGGTAGACGCTGCCCTCGCTGACGATCCCGCAGCCGATGCCCGTGGCCACCTTCACGAACAGCAGGTGGCTGGCGCCGGGCCAGGCGACGTGGTGCTCGCCGATGGCCATGATGTTGACGTCGTTGTCCACCAGCACGGGCCGGTCGATGCGGCCGCGCACGTGGCCGGACACGTCGAAGCCGTCCCAGCCGGGCATGATGGGCGGGTTGACCGCGCGTCCCGTGGAGTGCTGCACGGGGCCGGGCAGGCCCACCCCGACGCCGAGCAGGTCCCCGGTCGCCCGTCCGGCTGACTCCAGCAGGGACAGACCGTGGTCCAGCACCCAGTCCAGGACGGGTTCGGGGCCCAGCGCGATGTCGATGTCGGCGCGGTCCTCGGCGAGCACGGTCCCCGACATGTCGGTGAGGGCGAGCCGGGCGTGGGTGGCGCCCAGGTCGGCGGCGAGGACCACGCGCGCGTCGGGGCGGAACGAGAAGGTCGTCGGCGGCCGTCCTCCGGTGGAGACGGCCTCCCCGGCAGGGCCGATGAGTCCGCTGGCCAGGAGCGCGTCCACGCGCTGGGTGACCGTGGAACGGGCCAGGCCGGTGACGGCGGCCAGTTCGGAGCGGGTGCGTGGGCGGCCGTCGCGCAGCAGCCGGAGCAGGGTCCCGGCACCGGGCGCGGCTGTGGCGGCCGGGGCTCGCAGAGGTGTCGCCCCCGGTCCCCCTGGGGCTGTCAGCGCGTCTTCCGTCATGGGACCAGTGAAGCACAGGATCTATTGAGTGGCCGTCATTCATCTATTTTGTCCACAACCGGCAACTTATGCTTGACCTTCGACATAAGTCAGACGTAACGTCTCGGACATGTCAGTGAAAAAAGTCACAGGTCTGGGTGATTCGCCAACGCCCGGACTGACAGCCCCCTCGGCCTATCGAGCAGCGGTGATCGGCACCGGCTTCATGGGACGCGTCCACACCCACGCCGTCCGCGCCTCAGGCGGCGAGGTCGTCGGGGTGGCCGGATCCTCCCCCGGCAAAGCCGAGGACTTCCGCGCCGCGCACGGCCTCCCCCGAGCCCACGCCGACGCCCTCGAACTCATCCACCGATCCGACGTCGACGTGGTGCACGTGTGCACCCCCAACCACCTGCACGCCCCCCTGAGCCAGGCGGCCCTCGCAGCCGGAAAACACGTGGTCTGCGAGAAGCCCCTGGCCACCGACGCCGAGACGGCCCGCAGCCTCACTCAAGCCGCGCACGAGGCCGACCGCGTGGCCGTCGTCCCCTTCGTCTACCGCTTCCACCCCATGGCCCGCGAGGCCCGTGCCCAGGTGGCCGCGGGCGCCGTCGGCCGGGTCGGCCTCGCCCACGGCGGCTACCTCCAGGACTGGCTCCTCTACCCCCAGGAGGACAACTGGCGCGTGGACCCGGAGATCGGCGGCCCCTCCCGGGCCTTCGGCGACATCGGCTCCCACTGGTGCGACATGCTGGAGTTCGTCACCGGCGACCGCATCACCGCCGTCAGCGCCCAGACCTCCCGGTTCAACGATCACCGGGGCGAGGGCGGAGGCCGCGCGGTCACCACGGAGGACCTGGTGACCTTCCAGTTCTCCACAGCGGGCGGGGCCGTCGGCAACGCCGTGATCAGCCAGGTCTCCCCCGGCCGCAAGAACCAGCTCGTGCTGGAGGTCTCCGGCACCGAGGGGTCGCTCCGCTTCGACCAGGAACGGCCCGAGACCCTCTGGGCGGGCGGGCGCGACCGCACCGGGGTCGTCTCCCGCGACGACCCCGGCCTCAGCCCGGACGCCGCCCGTCTGGTCACCCTTCCGGTGGGCCACCCCCAGGGCTACCAGGACTGCTTCAACGCCCTGGTCAAGGACACCGGCGCCGCCGTGGCGGGCGGGGATCCCGAGGGTCTTCCCGTCTTCGCGGACGGTCTTCGGGCCGCCGTGCTCGCCGAGGCGGTGTTGGAGTCCGCCCGGGAACGCCGCTGGGTCGACGTACCCCCGGTCGAGTCCCGGACGGGGCACTGAATGGCCGCCCCAAGGGTCGGCCTCGTCCAGGTTTGTACGAATGACCGACACGCCCTCGCCCCCGTTCACCTGGAACTGTTACGGAACGTGAACCCAGGGGCCTCAACAGGTCACTCAGGGCCCCTGTTCATCGTGACCGCCACGACGGACAATGCAGACATCGCCACGGTCGCGTCCGTGCGGCGCCCCCCGCCGTGCACGCGAACGCGGCGAGCCGTCCGTCCTGCCCACGCTCGTCCCTGCCCCCGACGAAAGGAGCCGCCGTGACCTGATCACACCGATGAGGCGGCCACCCCCCGCTTCCGAACGCGATAGCAGGTACTCCCCGACGGTTCGCACCCGCCGCACGGCCTCCGCCGTGCACGCGAACGCGGCCACCGTCCCTGCCGTCGGCGCCGGCACGCCGCACGGACTCATCGACCCCCCACCCCCAGGTGAGGTTTCCCGTGATCAGAAGATCCCTACGAACGCTGGGCGCCCTGACGGCGAGCGTCGCGTTGGCCCTCGGGCTGACGTCGGTCCCGGCCCAAGCCGACGCGGACGAACAGGACCCGTTCACCGCGCTCATCTTCTCCAAGACCACCGGCTTCCGGCACGACTCCATCCCCTACGGCGTCGCCCTCTACGAGGCGCTCGCCGAGGAGCACGGCTTCGAGACCGAGCACTCCGAGGACTCCGACATCTTCAACCCGGAGGACCTGGCCCGCTTCGACGCGGTCATCTGGCTCTCCACCACCGGCGACGTCCTGGACGAGACCCAGCAGGCCGCGTTCGAGGAGTACGTGCAGGGCGGCGGCGGCTACGTCGGCGTCCACTCCGCCTCCGACACCCACTACGACTGGGAGTGGTACGGCGACCTGGTCGGGGCGTACTTCGCCAGCCACCCGCCCGGCACCCAGGACGCCGAGGTGATGGTCAACGACCGCACCCACCCCTCCACGTCCATGCTCCCGGCCAGCTGGGACCGGCACGACGAGTGGTACGACTACGACGTCAGCCCGCGCGGTGACGTCCACGTCCTGGCGGGCCTGAACGAGGCCTCCTACGAGGACGTCGTCGACCCCGCCGGACAGATGGGCTTCGACCACCCGATCGCCTGGTGTCAGGTGTACGACGGCGGCAGGTCCTGGTACACCGGCGGCGGCCACACCGTCGAGTCGTACTCGGAGCCGGAGTTCACCGCCCACCTCCTCGGAGGCCTCGAGTGGGCCGCCGGACAGGTCGAGGGCGACTGCGGCGCCACCCAGTGGGACAACTTCGAGAAGGTCACGCTCGCCCAGGGCGAGGAGAACGTCGGCGAGCCCATGGGCATGGCGGTGCTCCCGGACGGCCGGATCATGCACACCTCCCGCAACGGCCAGGTGTCCATGTGGTCCCCCGAGACCTACAGCACCAACGCGCTCGCGGACGTGCCCGTCTACGACCACGACGAGGACGGGCTCCAGGGCATCGCGCTCGACCCGGACTTCGAGGAGAACGGGTGGGTGTACCTGTACTACGCGCCCGTGATCGACGGCGTCCCCTCGGGTGCCGCACCGGAGAACGGCACGGCGGAGGACTTCGAGCCCTTCGAGGCGCACAACAACCTGTCGCGCTTCCAGTTCGTGGACGGTGACGAGCCGTCCCTGGACCTGGAGAGCGAGCAGGTGATCCTGGAGGTCGAGGCCACCCGCGGCATGTGCTGCCACGTCGGCGGCGACATCGACTTCGACCCGGACGGCAACCTCCTGCTCTCCACCGGCGACGACACCAGCGCCTTCGGTTCGGACGGGTTCAGCCCGCACGACGAGCGGGAGAGCCGCAACCCGGCCTTCGACGCCCAGCGCGGCTCGGCCAACACCAACGACCTGCGCGGCAAGCTGATCCGGATCGCGGTCGACGAGGACGGCGGCTACGAGATCCCCGAGGGCAACCTGTTCCCGCCGGAGACCTCCGACGCCGACCTGACCCGCCCCGAGATCCTCGCGATGGGTCTGCGCAACCCGTTCCGGTTCTCCGTGGACCAGAACGACGGCAGCGTCTACCTGGCCGACTACGGACCGGACTCCCCCGTGGCCGACCCCGAGCGCGGCCCCGAGAACACGGTCACCTGGCACCACATCACCGAGCCGGTCAACATCGGCTGGCCGTACTGCATCGGGAACAACTCCGCCTACAACAAGTACGACTTCGGATCCGGCACGTCCGGGGAGCCGTTCGACTGCGACGCCCCGGTCAACGAGTCGCCGCGCAACACCGGCCTGACGGAGCTGCCCCCGGTCACTCCGGCGGCGATCTGGTACGGCTACGACGAGTCCGAGGAGTTCCCGCACCTGGGCACCGGCGGCGGCGCCCCGATGGGCGGACCGGCGTACAGCTTCGACCCGGAGCTGGAGTCGGACAACAAGTGGCCCGAGTACTACGACGGCGTCCCGCTGCTGTACGAGTGGAGCCGCCAGTGGATCAAGCAGGTGCACCTGGACGACGAGGGTGATGTCCTCGACATCACCGAGACCGTCCCGGACATCGACCTGGCCAACCCCATGGACATGGAGTTCGGCCCGGACGGCGCCCTGTACGTGCTGGAGTACGGTTCCGGCTGGTTCGGCGGGGCCGAGGACTCGGCGATCTCCCGCATCGACTACTCCGGGTCGGGCAACAGCCCGGTGGCCCGGATCAGCAGCAGCACCACCTCCGGCCCCGCGCCGCTGACCGTGGAGTTCTCCGGCGAGAACTCCTTCCACCCCGGAGGCCTGGCCTTCGACTACGCGTGGAACTTCGGGGACGGCACGACCTCGACCGATCCCGCTCCCACGCACACCTTCGAGGAGGCGGGCCGGTACAACGTCAGCCTCACGGTGACCGACACCGAGGAGCGCACGGGCACGGCCACGGTGACGATCACCGCGGGCAACACCGCGCCCGAGGTCGCCTTCGACACGCCCAGGGACGGTCAGTTCTTCGACTGGGGCGACGAGATCCCGTTCGACGTGACCGTGGAGGACGCCGAGGACGGGTCGATCGGCGACGGGATCGACTGCGGTGAGGTGGACGTCACCTCGTCGCTGGGCCACGACACCCATGCCCACCCCTGGACCCAGTACGAGGGCTGTGAGGGTGTGAGCGTCACCGGGACCGACGGCGGTCACGGCCACGACATGAACATCTTCTGGGTCCTCCAGGCCGAGTACACCGACCAGGGCGGGGACGGCGTTCCGTCCCTGACCGGCAGCGACGGGATCAAGCTCAACCCGTCGCGGATGCAGGCGCAGTACTTCACCGGCAGCGAGGGAGTGGTCACCGACGCCACCGAGGACCCCAACGGGGGCCTGCGCAACCTCGGCGGCATCCACCACGGCAGCTGGGTCGCCTACGACCCGGTGAACCTGCACGGGGTCGAGCAGATCGGCTTCCGTGTGGCCTCGGAAGGGGCGGGCGGCACCATCGAGGCCCGCGCCGACTCCCCCGACGGCGAACTGGTCGGCTCGGTCGACGTCGAGCCCACCGGCGGTTGGCAGGAGTGGACCGACGTCACGATGGAGGACGTCACCGACCCCGGCGGCACCATCGACCTCCACCTGGTCTTCGTCAACGACGAAGCCGGGGACGAGGCGCTGTTCAACGTCAACTACTTCGACGTGAACGCGGACCACGACGGCGGCCACGGTGACGGGCCCGAGGCCGAGCTGACCAGCCCGGACGACGGCGCGGCCTTCGGGTCGGGCGAGGACGTCCCGCTCGCGGCCGACGTCACCGACCACGGTGACGCCGGGATCGAGGAAGTGGAGTTCCTCGTGGACGGGCAGGCGGTCGCCACGGTGACCGAGGGCCCCTACGAGGCCACCTGGTCCGACGTCCCCGACGGCGAGTACGCGGTCAGCGCGGTGGCCACGGACGGCGAGGGCCGCACCGGCACCTCCGCCACCCACACCATCACGGTCGGCGACGAGCCCGCCCCCGTGGAGTGCGCGCCGCCCAACCTCGACGACGGCTACCGCGCCCTGTGGGACGGGGAGTCCCTGGACGGCTGGAACATGGCCGGTCCGGGCGGCTTCGAGATCGTCGACGACGGTGACGGGTGCGTCCTCCAGACTGAGGGCGGGATGGGCCTGCTCTGGCACGAGAACGAGCTCGGCTCCTACCGCCTGAAGCTGGACTACCTCACCCACGAGGAGTCCGACAACTCCGGTGTCTTCGTCGGCTTCCCGGACCCGGGCGACGACCCGTGGGTCGCGGTCAACGAGGGCTACGAGATCCAGATCGACCCGTACGGCGCCCCCGAGGGCGACCCCCTCACCCAGACCGGGGCCATCTACACCTTCCAGGCGGCCACCTCCCACCCGGAGGTCGTGGGCGAGTGGAACACGATGGAGATCGAGGTCGACGACCCGATGATCCGCGTGTGGATCAACGGCGAGCTGGTCAACGAGTTCGAGAGCACCGACCCCGCCCGCGACCTCTCGGCCGGGCACGTCGGGATCCAGAACCACGGCGCGAACGACCTCGTGTGGTTCCGCGACGTGCAGGTCACCGACCTGGAGGACGAGACGGAGACGTTCACCTTCGCCGAGGTCCACGAACGGGTCGGGGAACTGGCCGAGGCGGGCGCTCTGACCGCCTCCGAGGCCACCCGGCTCACCCGCCAGCTGGAACTGGCCGAGCACAACGTGAGCGTGGGCCGGCCCGCGCAGGCCGGACGCTCGCTCGACCGGTTCCGGACGACCGCAGAGACCGTGGCCGACCCCGAGACCCGAGAGGAGCTGGGGCGCCTGGCCGACGGCCTCGAACACCTGACCGCAGTACCCGAGTAGTCCCGGATCAGCAGTAACGCGACGAACCGTGGCGGGGCCGTCCCCCGGCCCCGCCACACCCCCGCGGCGTCGTTCGCACGGCACGCGCCGCCCGTCACCAGGCCAGTGTCAACCTGACAGGAGGTGCCCGTGAGCACCGACCCCTTGAGCACCAAGCAGGGGAAGACCCCCGACCCGGAGAGCGGCGGGGCCGCCCCGGACCGGACCGCGGGGGTCCACTCCGCGAACTCCAATCCCACCACCTGGTGGCTGACCGGCGGCTCCGTTCTGCTGGTCGGCGCCGTCGTCGCCGCGGTGGTGCTCTTCTTCGGAGGCGGGGACGACCAGGTCTCCCCGGACCCGGCCCGGGTGGCCGAGCTGGAGGCCTCCGCAGACGCCCGCCACGTGGACCAGGTGTCCAGCCTGATCGGCCACACCAGGGCCGCCCACGAGGAGCTGGTCCCGGCGTTGGAGTCCCTGAACGGGGTCCTGCCCGCCGACGGCTCCGCACCCTCCGACGACTTCCCGGACTCCGAGGAGATCGACGCCTGGCTCGGCACCATCCGCGACGCCGGGGCCCACTTCGACCTCGGCGACTCCGGCCAGACCGACTTCAACGTCACCCTCGCCGGGCTCGACGGCTCCGTGGACCTGCTCGGTTCGGCGGTGAGCGCCTACCAGTCCGCCTCCCAGGCCGACGGGGACCAGCGGACCGAGCTTCTGGAACTGGCCGCCGACCTGCGCGACCAGGCCGTGACGGCCTGGTCGGTGGCGGCCACCCAGCTCGACATGGTCAGCATCGACGCCGGGCACGGCCACATCCACCTGTACCTGCCCTCCGAACCGGGCAGCGGCGCCCTCCAACCCGACGAGGCCGAGGACGGCGACGGCGCGACCGGGGACGGGCCGCCGCCCGCCCACGACGGCCACTGACCCGGGGCCTCCAGCAGCACCAGCACGACAACCAGCAGGGGAGCACATGACACGCATCGGAGTGTGGTTGGTCGGGGCGCGCGGGTCGGTCGCCACCACGGCCGTCCTGGGCGCGCTGGCAGTGCGGGCGGGCGCCGCCGAGCGGACGGGGTGTGTGACCGAACGCCCCGAGTTCGCCGACGCGGGCCTGCCCGGCCTCGGTGACCTGGTCTTCGGCGGCCACGACCTCTCGGACACCCACCTGTCCAAGAGCGCGGAGCCGCTGGCCAGGTCCGGGGTGATCCCGCCGCACCTGCCCGAGGCCTTCGCGGAGGAGCTCGACGCGGTGGACCGGCGCGTCCGCCGGGGCGTGGAGCCTCGCCCCGAGGGGTTCGCCCGGTGTCATGTGGACCGTCTGGAACAGGACCTGCGCGCGTTCGCCGAACGCGAGGCTGTGGAGCGCGTGGTGGTCGTGGACCTGTCCAGCACGGAGCCCGCCCCGGAGCGGGTTCCCGAGCTGGACGAACCCGAACTGCTGGAGGCGGCCCTGGACGCGGGGACCGCCCGGATCCCGGCCAGCTCGGTGTACGCCTACGCGGCCCTGCGGGCGGGGTGCTCCTTCGTGGAGTTCACCCCGAACGCGGGGCCGCGCCCGCCCGCGCTGGCGGCCCTGGCACGGGAACTGGGGCTGCCGTGGGCGGGCTCGGACGGCAAGACCGGGGAGACCCTGGTCAAGAGCGTGCTCGCGCCGATGTTCGCGGCCCGGGCGCTGCGCGTGCGCTCGTGGTCCTCCATGAACCTCCTGGGCGGCGGCGACGGCGCGACCCTCGCCGACCCCGCCAGCAACGACAACAAGACCGCCTCCAAGGCCCGGGGCCTGGAGCACCTGCTGGGGCACCCGGTGGACGGGCCCCTGCACATCGACTACGTGCCCGACCTGGGTGACGCGAAGACCGCCTGGGACCACGTGTCCTTCGAGGGGTTCCTGGGCACCAGGATGAGCCTCCAGTTCACCTGGTCCGGCTACGACTCGGCGCTGGCGGCGCCCCTGGTCCTGGACCTGGCCCGGCTGGCCGCCCACGCCCACCGGACCGGCCGGTCGGGCCCGGTCCCGGAGCTGGGCTTCTTCTTCAAGGACCCGGCCGGGAGCGACGTGCACGGGCTGGTGGCGCAGTGGGAGGCACTCACCGCCTGGTGCGCCGGACCGGCCGAGGGGGCGGGGCGCGGATGAGCCGGAAGCTGAGGTCCCTGGCCCGGCTGGTGCGCCTGCCCGCCGCGTTGACCGTGCTCGGCGACTCCCTCACCGGCGCGGCCGCCGCGGGTCGGCTGGACCGGCCCGGCACGTGGGCCCTCCCCGCCGCCTCGGTGTGCCTGTACTGGGCCGGGATGGCCCTCAACGACTACGCGGACCGCGACCTGGACGCGGTCGAGCGCCCCGAACGCCCCATCCCCTCCGGTGAGGTCGCCCCGGGCGAGGCCCTGGCCGTGGCGACCGGACTCACGGCGGCCGGTGTGGGGATCGCCGCGCTGGCCGGGGGCCGCCGGTCCGCCCTGGTGGCCACCGCCCTGGCCACCACCGTGTGGACCTACGACCTCGTCCTCAAACCCACGCCGCTGGCCCCGCTGGGCATGGCGGTCAACCGGGGACTGGACGTGCTGCTCGGTGCCGGTGACCGGACCGGCGCTGCCGCGCTGCCCGCGGCCGCCATGGCCGTCCACACCTACGGGGTGACGACGCTGAGCCGGGGAGAGGTCCACGGAACCCGGTCGGAGGTGGCCGCCGGGGCGCTGTCCTGCACCCTGGCCGGGGCCGCCTTGGCGGCGTACCCGGCGCGCACGGCTCCCGCCACCGTGCGGGGTTCGCTGGGCGAGCTGGCGGCCGGGGCCTTCGCGGGGTCGTTCGCGACCACCGTGGGGACGGCCCAGGCCCGCGCGTTGGCCGAACCCAGTGCGGACCACGCGCGCGCGGCGACCGGGACCGGCATCCGGGGGATGATCCCGCTCCAGGCGGCGCTGCTCTCCCGGTACGGGGCGGTGGGCACCGCGTGCGCGTTGGCCGCCGGGGCACCGGTGACCGCGCGGGCGGCGAGGGCGGTGTCGGTGACATGAGCGAACAGCTGAGGCTGGGGTACGGGACGAACGGGTTCTGGGACCACCGGCTGGTCGACGCCCTGGCGATCATCGCCGACCTCGGTTACGAGGGGGTCGGCCTCACCCTGGACCACCCGCACCTGGACCCGTTCTCCCTGGACGTGAAGGCCCGGGTGGCGGCGGTCGCCCGCAGGCTGGACGAGCTGGGGCTGGCGGTGGTCGTGGAGACCGGCGCCCGCTACCTGCTGGACCCGCGCCGCAAGCACGAACCCACCCTGGTCTCCGACCGGGACCGCGACGTGCGGGTCGACCTGCTGCGCCGGGCGGTGCGGATCGCCGACACCCTCGGCGCGGAGGCGGTGTCCTTCTGGTCGGGCATCCTGCCCGCCGGGGCCACGCGGGAGGAGGGGCGCGAACGGCTCCTCTCCGGTGTGGAGAAGGTCCTGGTGACGGCGGAGGAGCTCGGCGTGGACCTGGCCTTCGAGCCCGAGCCGGGCATGTTCGCCGAACGCCTGGAGGACGTCCTGGAGCTGCGACGCGCGCTGGGCGACCCCGCGCGGCTCCGAGTGACCCTGGACGTGGGGCACGGCGTGTGCAACGAACCCGACGGCCCCGAGGGAACGGTGGCCCGAGCCGGGGACCTGATCGCCAACGTGCAGCTGGACGACATGCGCCCCCGTGTGCACGAACACCTGGAGTTCGGTGAGGGCGACCTCGACCTGGCCGGGGTGCTGGGCGCCCTTGACCGTGTGGGGTACACGGGGCTGGCCTCGGTGGAGCTGCCCCGGCACGGGCACGCCGCCCCGCTGGTCGCCGAGCGCTCCAAGCGGGCGCTGGACGCGGCCTGGTCCCGGGTGCTGGAGGAACGGGGGAAGACGGAGTGATCAGCGCGGGCGGAGAGCGAGCCGGGAGGGGAGGCACCGTGGCGGACGTCGGTGACCTGTTGGAGGAGGACGCGCGTACGCGGCTGGCCGCGTTGCGCGCCGAGGTGGCCGAGCATCCGGAGCGCGTCGCGGTGCTCTTCCCCGCCGCCGCGCGCCGGGTCGCGCGCGGCGCCGGACCCTCCGGCGACCCCACCGGGGCGGAGGGGCCGACCCTCGACGACCTCGTGCGCGCTGACCTGCTGCGCGTCCTGGCCCAGGCGCTCTCTCCGGGCGACCTGGCCGGGGAGGTGGACGCCCTCTACGAGTACGGGGACGCCGAGGAACGTCGCGCCGTCCTGCACGGGCTGGACCGCCTGGACACCCGGGAGCCCGAGGTCGCCGCCACCGCCCGACGCCTGCTCGCGGACGCCCTGCGCACCAACGACACCCGCCTGGTCGCCGCGGCCGCGGCCAGCGGGACCCAGGCCCTGCTGGACGACCACGCCTGGCGCCAGACCGTGCTCAAGTGCCTGTTCGTCGGGGTGCCGCTGCGTCTGGTGGCGGGGGTGGACGAGCGCGCCGACGCCGAGCTGGCCCGCATGTGCGCGGACTTCGCCCGTGAACGCGAGCGGGCGGGCCGCGCGGTGCCCGCCGACGTCCACCGGGTTCTGGAGCGCTTCCCCCGGGTCGCCGGCCCGGACCGCCCACAGGACCCGACCCCCCGCTCATAGGAGGCGTCATGCGTATCTTCGACCCGCACATCCACATGACCTCGCGGACCACCGCCGACTACCAGGCGATGCACGACGCCGGAGTGCGCGCCCTCGTGGAGCCCGCGTTCTGGTTGGGACAACCGCGCACCAGCGTGGGCTCCTTCCGCGACTACTTCGACGGCCTGGTCGGGTGGGAGCGCTTCCGCGCCGCCCAGTTCGGTATCCGCCACCACTGCACGATCGCGCTCAACCCCAAGGAGGCCAACGACCCCCGCCTGGCCGGGGTGCTCGACCTCCTCCCCCGCTACCTGGCCAAGGACGGGGTGGTGGCCGTGGGCGAGGTGGGGTTCGACTCGCGGACCTCCGAGGAGGAGAAGGCCTTCCGGCACCAGCTGGAACTGGCCCGGGAGTTCGGTCTGCCGGTGCTGGTGCACACCCCGCACCGGGACAAGGTCGAGGGCACCCGGCACACCCTGCGGCTGGTCGAGGAGTCGGGGATCGCCCCGGAGATGGTCCTGGTGGACCACCTCAACGAGACCACCGTGGAGATGGTGCGCGACTCCGGGTGCGTGCTGGGCTTCTCCATCTACCCGGACACCAAGATGTCCCCGGAGCGGATGGTGCGCGTGCTGTCCGAGTGGGGCCTGGACCGCATGGTGGTGAACTCGGCGGCCGACTGGGGACACAGCGACCCGCTGACCACGCTGTACACGGGTCAGCGGATGCTGGAGGCCGGGTTCACCGAGGACGACGTGGACCGCGTGCTGTGGCGCAACCCCGTGGAGTTCTACGGGCGCAGCGGCCGTCTGCTGCTGGAGGAGGGCGCGGGACCGGCGACCGCGGCCACCTACTCGGGCAACTCGATCCTGCGCGGCGAACGTCCGGAAGCGGGGCCGCCGGAGGGCGCGGCGGAGGACCCGCGAGGGGGCGCCGAGTGAGGTTCCGGCACCCCGACGGCACCGTCGTCCACCTCGCGTACTGCACCAACGTCCACCCGGCCGAGGACCTGGACGGCGTCCTGCGCCAGATCCGGGTGTTCGGCGGCGGGGTCCGCGCTGCCCTGGACACCGACCTGCTCGGGCTCGGCCTGTGGCTGCCCGCGCCCCTGGCCCGCGAGCTGGCCCGCTCCCCCGCGCTCACCGACCGGCTGCGGACGGGGCTCGCGGCCGCCGGGCTGGAGACCGTCACCCTCAACGCGTTCCCCTACACGGGGTTCCACGCGCCCGTCGTCAAGCACGCCGTGTACTCCCCCGACTGGACCGAGCGCGCCCGCCTGGACTACACCGTGGACTGCGCGCGGGTGCTGGCCCGGCTCATGCCCGACGACGCCGCGAGGGGCAGCGTCTCCACTCTGCCCCTGGCGTGGCGGGAACCCTGGGACGCCGGGCGTCAGGCCGCCGCGCGGGGCCACCTCACCGAGCTCTCCGCCGTGCTGGACGGTCTGGCCGACGCGGGGCGCCCGGTCCGGGTGGGCCTGGAACCCGAACCCGGCTGCGCCGTGGAGACCACGCGGGACGCCGCCCGCCTCCTCGCCGACCCGCCCCCGCACGTGGGCGTGTGCCTGGACACCTGCCACCTCGCAGTGGAGTTCGAGGAGCCGGGCGCCGCGCTGGACCGACTGGACCGGGCCGGACTCCCGGTGGTCAAGACCCAGGCGTCGGCCGCCGTGGAGGCGCCCGACCCGACCGCCCCGGGGACGCGCGCCGCCCTCGCCGCCTTCGCCGAGGACCGGTTCCTGCACCAGACCCGCGAGCTGGACGACGACCGCACCCGGGCCCGGGACGACCTGCCCGAGGCCCTCGACGGTCCCCGTCCCCTGGAAGGCGGGGGCCCCTGGCGCACCCACTTCCACGCGCCCCTGCACTCGCCGGCCGCCGCTCCCCTGCGCGGCACCACCGACCACCTCGACCGGACCCTGTCCCGCCTGTTCGGCCCCGACGGCGCCCGCACCGACCACGTGGAGGTGGAGACCTACACCTGGACGGTGCTGCCCGAGGACCGGCGCCCGGTCGGTGAGGAGGGGCTGATCGCCGGGATCGCCGCCGAACTGGCCTGGGCCCGGGACCGGCTCACCGCGCTCGGGCTCACCCCGCTCTGACGGCCCACCACGGCCCACCAAGGAAGGGACCGCCACCCATGACCAGCCGCCTCCTCGTCGTCAACGCGGTCGGGCTCACCCCCCGGCTGCTCGAACACGCCCCACGACTGCGCCGCCTGGCCGAGCGCGGGTGGCGGGCGCCGCTGGACACCGTCCTGCCCGCCGTCACCTGCACCGTGCAGTCCACCTTCCTGACCGGGGCCGCGCCCGCCGACCACGGCGCCGTCGCCAACGGCTGGTACTTCCGGGATCTGGGCGAGGTGTACCTGTGGCGCCAGCACAACCGGCTGGTCCAGGGCGAGAAGGTGTGGGAGACCGCCCGCCGCCACCGCCCGGACTTCCGCACGGCCAACGTCTGCTGGTGGTACGCCATGGGCGCCACCACCGACTGGACCGTCACGCCCCGGCCGGTCTACCACGCGGACGGCCGCAAGTCCCCCGACTGCTACACGAGGCCGGTCGGGCTGCATGACGAACTCACCTCGGACCTGGGCCCCTTCCCCCTGTTCAACTACTGGGGACCGACCGCCTCGATCCGCTCCACCGAATGGATCGTCGCCGCCACCCGCAAGCTGCTGCCCCGGGCCGACCTCACCCTCTGTTACGTCCCCCACCTGGACTACGACCTCCAGCGGTTCGGACCCGACTCCGACCGGGCGCGGCAGGCGGTGCGCGACCTCGACGCCGCGCTCGCCCCGCTGCTGGACGACGCCGAGGCGGCCGGAGCGGCCGTCCTGGTGCTCAGTGAGTACGGGATCACCCCCGCCGACCAGCCGGTGGACGTCAACCGGCTGCTGCGCCGGGAGGGCTTCCTGGAGGTGTACACGCAGGAGGGCATGGAATACCTCGATCCGTGGGCCTCGCGGGCCTTCGCGGTCGCCGACCACCAGTGCGCTCACGTGTACGTCCACGACTCCGACGACCTGGCGAAGGTCACCGAACTCCTGCGGGGGCTGGACGGGGTCGACCTCGTCCTGGACCGCGGAGCCCAGGCGGAGTACGGGCTGGACCACGAACGCTCCGGGGAACTGGTCCTGTTCGCCCGGCCCGGCGCCTGGTTCACCTACTACTACTGGCTGGACGACGGGTCGGCCCCCGACTTCGCGCGCGGTGTGGACATCCACCGCAAGCCCGGTTACGACCCGGCCGAACTCTTCCTGGACCCCGCCGACCCCCTGGTCAAGGCCCGGGCGGCGGCCAACCTGGTCCGCAAGAAGGCGGGCCTGCGCTACACGATGAACGTCGTCCCCCTGGACCCGGGCTGTGTCCGGGGCACGCACGGACGCCCGCACGACGATCCCCGGGACGGGCCCCTCGTGCTGTGCACCGAACCCGCGCTCGCCCGCGAACGCGTCGCCGCCACCGAGGTGCGCGACCTCATGCTCGGCCTCGTCGGTGTGCCGGCACCGGCGGGGCCGACCCCGCGCTGAATCCACCGGCGATCCGGGGCGGGCCGTCCGGCGCCGCCCCACCCCCGACCACCCTGGAGGCAGTCCGATGACCCGACCGGTCACCCTCTTCACCGGCCAGTGGGCCGACCTGCCCTTCGAGGAGGTGTGCGCGCTCGCCTCCTCCTGGGGCTACGACGGCCTGGAGATCGCCTGCTGGGGCGACCACCTCGACGTCACCCGCGCCGCCGTGGACGACTCCTACGTCCGGGAGCGCCTGGAGATCCTCGAACGGCACGGCCTCGGAGTGTGGGCGATCTCGAACCACCTCCTCGGCCAGGCGGTGTGCGACGACCCCATCGACCACCGCCACCAGGACGTCCTGCCCTCCCGCGTCTGGGGCGACGGCGACCCCGAGGGGGTCCGCCAGCGCGCGGCCGAGGAGATGAAGCTGACCGCCCGGGCCGCCGCGAAACTGGGTGTGTCCACGGTGGTGGGCTTCACCGGCTCGGCGATCTGGAAGTACGTGGCGATGTTCCCGCCGGTGGGCGCGGACGTGATCGAGGCGGGCTACCGGGACTTCGCCGACCGCTGGAACCCGATCCTGGACGTGTTCGACGAGGTCGGCGTGCGGTTCGCGCACGAGGTGCACCCGTCGGAGATCGCCTACGACTACTGGTCGACCCAGGCGGCGCTGGAGGCCGTGGGACACCGGGAGGCGTTCGGGCTGAACTGGGACCCCAGCCACATGGTGTGGCAGGACATCGACCCGGTCGGCTTCCTGTGGGACTTCCGCGACCGGATCTACCACGTGGACTGCAAGGACGCCCGCAAGCGCGTGGGCAACGGCCGCAACGGGCGGCTCGGATCCCACCTTCCGTGGGGCGACCCGCGCCGGGGTTGGGACTTCGTGTCCACCGGTCGCGGCGACGTTCCGTGGGAGGCGTGCTTCCGCGTGCTCAACTCGATCGGCTACCAGGGGCCGATCTCCGTGGAGTGGGAGGACGCCGGGATGGACCGCCTGGCCGGGGCCGCCGAGGCGGTGCGGTTCGTGAGGGCGAACGCCTTCGACGCGCCCGAGGCGTCCTTCGACTCCGCCTTCGGGTCGGACTGACCGGCCCGACGCCGGAGCGGACCGTCCGGTGCCACGGCCCCCGTGGCACCGGACTCACATCATCGGCGCGATGACCACCCGGTAGTGTCCACCGTCGGACGTCGCCACGTCGTGGCGGAAGTCGTTGACCCGGTTGACCGAGCGCTGCACGGCGTCACTGCCGAAGGCACTGGTGTCCACCGAGGGCAGGTGCTCCCGGAGGGCGAGGACCGCCTCGTCGACGGACAGCGCCGTTCCCCGGTGTTCGGGGGTGATGCGCTGGCCGCCGTCGGTGAGCCGACTGATCGCGATCCGGAACATTCCGGGTCTCCCTGCACTGCTGGGGGATGGTCACCGGCATTCTCCCCCATACTCGGCGGACTGGCCAGTGGGGGTCAGAGCCAGGCGACCTTGGAGTCCTCCAGGTCGTAGCGGGCCGCGACGACCTCGACCCTGCCGTCGGAGACGAAGTCGCCGAGCTCGCTGTCCTCGCGCAGGAGCCGCGCGATGTGCTCCGCGTTGGCCCGGACGCAGTCGTCGAGGAAGTCCTCGCCGTCGTCGGGGGTGGACTCGACGACCTCCAGGATCTCGGCGACCAGACCGCCGATGTGTCCGTGCGGGAGCTCACCGGTGCGGTGGGCCTCCACTGCGGCGTCGACGGCGCCGCAGCTCTGGTGACCCATGACCACGATCAGCGGCGTGTGCAGGTGCTCCACGGCGTAGGTGAGGCTGCCGAGCACGGAGCCGTCCAGGACCTGGCCGGCCGAACGGACGGTGAAGAGGTCGCCCAGCCCCTGGTCGAAGACGAGTTCCGGGGGGACACGGGAGTCGGCGCAGCCGAGGATGGTCGCGAAGGGTGCCTGACCCTCGACCAGCTGGGCACGGCGGGCTCTGCCCTCGTTCGGGTGTCTGGAGACGTAGCGCGACCAGCGGCGGTTTCCCTCCTTCAGCAGGCGCAGGGCCTCCCTGGCGTTCCGGGCGGCGGGGGCCGCGGGGGCGGCGTCGGCCCAGGCGACGGAGGCGGGGATGGTGGTGGCGACGGCGGCGCCGACGCCGCCGAGAAGCGACGCCTTGAAGGCGCCGCGACGGGTTATAGCCATTTGGGGCTCTTTTTCCGTTTTACGAACAAAATGACTTTTGCCAGCAAAGCGGGTAAAAGCTACTCCTGGCGCGAGAGCGCTCACAAGGGGATTGACGCGTTCCTAACGCCGTATGGCCACATTCAGCCAAGCGGGAATCAGACGTGCTTCCGGGCCTGCACGAAGTCGAACCGGCCCGCCACGAAACGGGGGTCGGTGAGCGACGAGGTCGCCGCCGGATTGGCGCCCGAACCGTGGAGGTCGCTGAAGGCCGCCGACTGGTTCACGAACACCTCGCCCGTCAGGTTCGCGGACAGGTTGACCCCCGCCTCCATGGCCGCCTCCTCCGCGCGTTCCAGCACGTCCTCACTGGTGGAGTACACGGAGGCGGTGATGGCACCGCGCTCGGCGACGGTCTCCCCGAACAGGCGCAGGGACTCGTCGGTGTCGGCGGTGGTGATCACGAAGGAGACCGGGCCGAAGTGCTCGCGCCCGTACACGTCGCGGTCCCGCGCACCCAGTCGAACCAGGGCCGGGGTGCGGACGACGGCCTCCGGGAACTCCGGGTGCGCGGGCGCCGTCGGGGCGAGCAGGACCTCTCCCAGGTCCGCCACGGCGTCCACCCGCTCCCGCACCCCGTCGTTGACCACGGCGCCCAGCACGCCCACGAGGCGGGCGGGGTCGGCGGCGACCTCCGAGACCGCGGCCGCGAGGTCGGCGGCGAACTCCTCCGCGCTCCGGTGCCCCTCGTCGGTGGCCACGCCCCCGGCCGGGACGTAGACGTTCTGCGGGGTGGTGCACATCTGGCCGCTGTACAGCGCCAGCGAGTGGGCGAGGTTGGCGAGCATCGGACGGTACGCGTCCGTGGAGTCCACGACCACCGTGTTGGTCCCGGCCTTCTCCGTGCTGACGAAGGCCTGCCGCGCGTGCTCCTCCAGCCAGTCCCCGAACTCCGTGGAGCCGGTGAAGTCCACGAGCCGCGTCTCGGGGCGCGTGGCGAGGTCGGCGGCGAGGCGGTCCTCGGGGGCCTCGGCGGCCAGCAGGACCGTGTCGGGGTCCAGCCCCTGCTCCGTGAGCACGTCGCGCGCGACCGACACGGTGATGGCCAACGGCAGGACCGCGCCCGGGTGCGGCTTGACGATCGAGGTGTTGCCGGTGACCAGGTTGGCGAAGAGCGCGGGGTAGGAGTTCCAGGTGGGGAAGGTGTTGCAGCCGATGACCAGACCGACCCCCCGGCCCCGCGCGGTGTACCGCTTGGCCATCGTGATCGGGCCGCCCCGGCGTCGGGGCTTCTCCCACCGGGACTCGCCCGCGTAGTGCGTGATCAGGTCGTGGGCGAGGGCGACCGCCTCCAGCCCCCGGTCCTGGGCGTGCGGTCCGCCCGCCTGGAAGGCCATGACGAAGGACTGACCGGTGGTGTGCCGCACCGCGTGCGCCATCTCGAAGGAACGCCGGTTGAGACGGTCGAGGATCTCCAGACACACACCCGTGCGCACGTCGAGGGGCACGCGGCGCCAGGAGGCGAGGGCCCGGCGGGAGGAGGCCAGCAGCGCGTCGGGGTCGGCGTGCGGGTAGCCCACGCCCAGTTCCGGGCCGTAGGGGGAGCGTTCCGTGGCCACGCGGCCCCTCTCTCCCGGTCCGGACAGCGGGAAGTCCCGGTCGAGAAGCGCCTCGAAGGCGGCCCGCCCCCTGGCGGCGGCGTCCTCGCCGTAGACCGACCGGCTCGGCGACTCCGGGAAGGCGGAGTGGTGGTACCGCCCGCGGACCGCCGCCACGGCGTCGTCGAGGGTGGTCCGGTGTCGTTCCAGCAGGTCCGGGTGGGATTTCGACACGGCGCGCGCCCTTCCTCGGGTGGTGGTGCGGGGTCTAGGGTGGGTTACCAACCGACCGTTCGTTAAGTTAGCAAACCCTCGGGCGGCCGACGCGGTCGGACCACCGACCCCGCGCACGTTCGCCCCCGTCACGAGGTAGATTCGACAACCGTGTCCCGATCTTCCGCACCCGAACCAGCCGCCCCGAGGCAGACCGGCAGGCGCCGCTCCGGCCGCCCCGGGCACGACGCCGACTCCGTGCTCCGCGTGGCCGCTCGCGTGTTCAACGAACGCGGGTACGACGGAACGAGCATGGAGGACCTGGCCCGCGCCCTCGGCGTGACCAAGTCCGCGATCTACCACCACGTCACCGGCAAGTCCGAACTCCTGCGCCAGTCGCTCGACCTGGCCATGGACGCCCTGTTCGAGGTCACCCGCGAGGAGGGTGCGACCACCGGCCCGGCCATCGCGCGACTCGAACACGTGATGCGCGGCAGCGTCCGGGTACTCGTCGAGGAACTGCCCCACGTCACCCTGCTGCTGCGGGTGCGCGGCAACACCGAGGTGGAGAAGCACGCCCTGGAACGGCGCCGCAGGTTCGACCACCTCATCGCCGACCTGGTCCGCGAGGGCGTGGTCGACGGTGACATCCGCAGCGACGTCGACCCGGCGGTCGCCTCCCGCCTGCTCTTCGGCATGGTGAACTCGATCGTCGAGTGGTACAAGCCGGACCGGGGCATGTCCTGCGAGGAGATCGCCGACTCCCTGTGCCGCATCGCCTTCGAAGGGTTGCGGTCCAGCCGGGACTAATCGCCCCACTGGCCCCAGGAATCACCACTGGCCACATCAGGCCACTGAATCGGCGGCGGAAGCCCTGGTCAACGGCGGCGAGCGTCCCTACGCTCCATGAACGGGGGTCACGTCTGTGACCCACATCATGGAAAGCAGAGCGACCGTGTCCGATCTCCTCCCCCAAGACTGGATGACACCCTCGATCGCCTACGCCATCTCGGTCATCGGCTCGTTCCTGGGGCTCTCCTTCGCCGCCAGGGCCCGCCACGCGACCGGCTTCTTCCGATGGCAGTGGCAGGGCCTGGCCGCGCTCGCCCTCGGCGGCATGGCCATCTGGGCGATGCACTTCGTCGCCATGCTGGGGTTCAGCGTCCCCGGCACCGCCCTGCGCTACGACGGTCTCCTGACCGCCGTCAGCGGGGTGATCCCGGTAGTGGTCACCGTGTTCGCCCTGCACCTGATCCTGCGCGAGGCCACCGCCATGCGGCTCCTGGCCAGCGGCCTCCTGGTCGGCGTCGGCATCATCGCCATGCACCACGTCGGCGTGGTCGCCATGAACGTGCACGGGACCATGCACCACGACCCGCTCCTCACGGCCCTGTCCGCCGTGATCGCCGTGGTCGCCTCCACCGTCGCCCTGTGGTGCGCCCGCCAGGTGCAGGGACCGCCCGCGACCCTCCTCGCCTCCCTGGTGATGGCCGCCGCGGTCACCGCCACGCACTACACCAGCATGGCCGGGACGCACGTGGTCCCGCCGAACTTCACCCCCGTCGGCCCACCCGACGGAGCCAAGGCCTGGGACCTCCTGCTCCCGGTGATCACCGGGCTGTTCGTCCTCCTGCTCATCTGTAGCCTCTTCCTTCTGCTCGGCGACGACGACGAGAACGAACGGCGGGACTACTCCCGCTCCTCGCACCGGGCGGCGGAGCACACGATCAGCTCCGAGGAGACCTACACGCCCCGGCACGGCGCCCCGGCGGAGCCCCGGCCCGGGGACGACGTGTGGACCCGGCACCGCTGACCGGCGCCGGGAAAACCACTGGCACCGCACCCGCCCCCTGCCCTAGGGTCGGTGCGTGCCGTGCGGTCCGCGCCGGCCGCTGACGAGAGGAGCACGCCATGGCCCACCTCATGCCTGGCACCGGTTTCCGAACTTCCGTCGTCAGCGAGCCGTAGGTCGCGTCAGATCGGCGGCTCGCGCTCCCAGAGAGAGCACCGTGAGTCACCACAGCACGAGCACCACATCCGAAGAACACCCCGCCCACCCGCTCTCGGCACTGGGCTGGAACGCCCGCGTCGAGGCGGCCTTCGACGCCGTCGCCCGCGGCGTGCCGCACGCCCTGCTTCCCGCCCGGGTCTCCGAGGCCCGACGGGGCGCCGTCGGCGTCCGTCTGCCCGGGCACGAGACCGCCGCGCTCTCACCCGAGGTGCGCAGGGCGGCGGAGGCCGACCCCTTCACCGCACCCACCACCGGGGACTGGGTGGCCGTCCGCCGCTCCGGCGACACCTGGCTGGTCGAGGCGGTCCTGGAACGCTCGGGAACCCTCGTCCGCCAGGGCGTGGCCAAGGACTCCCACGACCAGGTCCTGGCCGCCAACGTCGACGCCGTCCTGATCTGTGAGGCCGCCGACCAGGGCCCCAACGTGGGCCGGCTGGAACGGTTCCTCAGCCTCGCCTGGACCAGCGGCGCCACCCCGGTCGTGGCCGTCACCAAGGCCGAACTCGCCGGTGACCGCCTCCCCGAGGTGGTCGAGCTGGTCGAGTCGGTCACCACGGGCGCCGAGGTGCACACCGTCAGCGCGCACACGGGCGCCGGTCTGGACGAGCTGTCCGCCCGCCTGCGCCCAGGGGCCACCTGGGTCCTGCTCGGTACCTCGGGCGCCGGGAAGTCCAGCCTGCTCAACGCGCTGGCCGGGCGGCCGGTCATGGAGACGGGGGCGATCCGCGACGACCGCCGCGGCCGCCACACCACCACCCACCGCCAGCTGATCCCCCTGCCCGGGGGCACGCTGTTCCTGGACATCCCGGGGGTGCGCCGCATCGACGTGCCCGGTGACGGGAGCGGCGTGGACCGCACCTTCGCGGACGTCAACGAACTGGCCGAACGGTGCCGGTTCCGGGACTGCTCCCACGGTGCCGAGCCCGGGTGCGCGGTCAGGGCCGCCGTGGACGAGGGCGAACTGGACTCCGGGCGCCTCGAACGCTGGTCCAGGCTGCACCGCGAGTCCGAGTGGAACCGGTCCCGGGGCGACGCCCGCCTGCGTGCGGAGCGCCGCCGGCAAGGGAAGCGCAACACCCGCGAGGGCCGGGAGGCCGGCAGGCTCAAGCGCGGCCTCTGACCCGGTGCGGTGCCGGGGCGGGTGGTTCACCCGCCCCGGCACCCGCCGTTCAGAACCCGAAGGCCCGCCGCGCGTTGCCGGCGACGATCCCGGCCAGCTCCTCCTCGCCCAGGCCCTTGGTCTCGGCCAGCACCCGCAGGGTGAGCGGGATGAGATAGGGAGCGTTGGGGCGGCCCCGGTAGGGCTTGGGGGTGAGGAAGGGCGCGTCGGTCTCCACGAGCACCAGTTCGGGCGGGGCGACCTTGGCGGCCTCGCGCAGGGGCTCGGCGCTGGCGAAGGTGACGTTGCCCGCGAAACTCATGTAGTAGCCCCGCTCGGCGCACACCCGGGCCATGTCGGCGTCACCGGAGAAGCAGTGGAAGACCACCCGCTCCGGCGCGCCCTCCTCCTCCAGGATCCGCAGGACGTCCTCGTGTGCCTCGCGGTCGTGGATCATGAGCGCCTTGCCGTGCCTCTTGGCGATGGCGATGTGGCGGCGGAAGGACGCCTCCTGGGCGCGGGCGCCCTCGGGCCCGGTCCGGAAGGTGTCCATGCCGGTCTCACCGACCGCCACCACCTGCGGCAGCGCCGCCAGCGCGTCGATCTCGGCGAGCTCGGCCTCCAGGGCCTCGATCCCCCCGGCGGGGCGGGCCTTCCCGGTCCAGTCGGTGTCGTCGGCTTCCACGCCCTCGGCGCCGTCACCGTGCACCACGCGCGGTGCCTCGTTCGGGTGCAGGGCCACGGCGGCCCACACCTTCCCGGGGTGCTCGGCCGCGACCTCCGCCGCCCAACGCGAGGAGGACAGGTCGACCCCCACCTGCACGAGCGGGGTGACCCCCACGGCCTCCGCGGCCGCGATGATCTCCTCGACCTCGGGCGTCTGCATGTCCATGTGGGTGTGGCTGTCGGCCACCGGCACCCGCAGCGCCTCGGGTGCGGGGGGCGGGGTCTGCGCGTTGCGCTCCCTGACCGCACTGCCCTTGCGTCTGCCCATGTCATGCCCCCATCACCGTGTACCGCGTGCGCCGTGGTGATTCTAGGCGGCCCGGCCCCCCGGATCGGCACCGATGGGCGCCACGGGGCCCGAACGGCCCCGAACGCGGGAGGCGGGCACCGGTCCGCGTGGGTCCGGTGCCCGCCTCGGCGCGGGGTCGAGCGCTACTCGTCGCCGGACAGGCGGGCCAGCTCCTCGTCCACCACCGACGGGTCGAGCTTGGTGAACAGCGGGGTGGGACGGCCCAGCGGGGTGCCCGCGACGATCGGCACCGACTCCCAGCGGGCGTCGTTGTCGGCGTAGTCACCGGTGATGACCGGGTAGTCCACCTTCTCCTCGGAGCCGCCGATGGTGTCGTGGCCGGACTCGATGCGCGGCATGCCCGTCCAGGTGCCGGTGCCGCCGAGCATCGCGTACACCTTGTTCGCCGACTCCGGAAGGAACGGCGTGAGCAGGGTGTTGGCGTCGCTGACCAGCTGGAGGGCGACGTGCAGGACGGTCGCCATCCGCTCCGGGTCGGTCTTCTTGAGCGCCCACGGAGCCTGGTCGGAGATGTACTTGTTGGCCTCGGCGACGGTGCGCATGGCCTCCTGGAGCGCCGCCTTGAACTGCGACCTCTCCAGCCGGGCGCCCACGGTGGCGAAGGCCTCCCGGGAGGCGGCCAGGACCGCCCGGTCCTCGTCGGTGAGCTCACCCGCGGCGGGGATCTCGCCGAGGTTCTTGGCCGCCATGGAGATGGAGCGGTTGACCAGGTTGCCCCAGGCCGCCACCAGCTCGTCGTTGTTGCGGCGGACGAACTCGGCCCACGTGAAGTCGGTGTCCTGGTTCTCCGGGCCCGCGGCCATGATGTAGTAGCGCAGCGCGTCCGCGGAGTAGCGCTCCAGGAAGTCGCGCACGTAGATCACCACGCGGCGCGAGGACGAGAACTTCTGCCCCTCCATGGTGAGGAACTCGCTGGAGACCACCTCGGTGGGCACGTTCAGCTCGCCGAGCGGGCCGACGTCCCCGTCCCGGTCGCCCTTCCCGCTCGCCCCGAGCAGGATGGACGGCCAGATGACCGAGTGGAAGACGATGTTGTCCTTGCCCATGAAGTAGAAGGACTCGTTGTCGTCGCCCTGCCACCAGCGGCGCCAGGCCTCGGGCTCGCCCACGCGCCGGGCCCATTCGATGGAGGCCGACAGGTAGCCGATGACCGCGTCGAACCAGACGTAGATCCGCTTGGCGGCGTTGTCGCTCCACCCGTCCAGCGGGATCGGCACGCCCCAGGTGAGGTCACGGGTGACCGCGCGCGGCTGGAGGTCCTCCACCAGGTTCAGGGAGAACTTGAGGACGTTGGGGCGCCACTCGCCCTCCTTGCCCTTGAGCCAGTCGGTGAGGACGTCGGCGAAGGCGGGCAGGTCGAGCATGAAGTGCTCGGTGTCCACGAACTCCGGCGTCTCGCCGTTGATCCGCGAACGGGGCGAGATCAGGTCGATCGGGTCGAGCTGGTTCCCGCAGTTGTCGCACTGGTCGCCGCGCGCGCCGTCGAAGCCGCAGATCGGGCAGACGCCCTCGATGTAGCGGTCGGGCAGCGTACGGCCGGTGGACGGGGAGATCGCGCCCTTGGTGGTGCGCGTGAAGACGTAGCCGTTGTCGTAGAGCGTGGTGAACAGCTGCTGGACGACGGAGTAGTGGTTGCCGGTGGTGGTGCGGGTGAACAGGTCGTAGGACAGTCCGAGCGCGACCAGGTCCTCGGCGATGATCCGGTTGTAGCGGTCGGCCAGCTCCCGGGCGCTCACGCCCTCCTGGTCGGCCAGCACCTGGATCGGGGTGCCGTGCTCGTCGGTGCCGCTGACCATCAGCACGTTGTTCCCCGACATTCGCTGGAAGCGCGAGAAGACGTCGGAGGGGACCCCGAAACCGGAGACGTGGCCGATGTGGCGCGGGCCGTTGGTGTAGGGCCAGGCGACCGCGGTCAGGATGTGGCGATTCGACGACATGACTCAAGACTAAAGGTGGCCCGGGGTGTCCGAGCACCAAAGGACGCCCGGTGTCCGGCCGGGAGGGCCCCGTCCACAGGGGCGACTCACATGATTCCCCCCGAAGGGTGCCTACCCGTATGCTCTGCTGGATGGAGCCGTGTGCCCCGGGGCACCGGCCGAAGCCAGCACGACCCTCCAACCCGGCTCTGAGGCGGTGGTCCCCACGGTTACCCGTGCCCTACCCCGCCCTGCCCTGCGGACCGGATCGCTGATCACCAGCGTGGTCCTGCTGGTCATCCTGTCCTTCCCGGTGGCCTCCGGCCTGTCCGGGGAGAGGGACACCGTCGCCCTGCCCGCGCACGGAGGGCAGAGCGCCCCCGAGCGCGACGCCGCGGAGGCCGCCGCCGCCGACGACCCCTCGGGGACGTCGGAGGAGGCGCATCCCTACCGCGGCACCCAGACGGTCTCCCTCGGGCCGCCCGTCTCCGTCTGCGACCAGCGGTCGGTACTGCGGGACCTGCCCGATGTCGTCCCCACGTGCGCACTGCGCCTGGCGGTGTGGGACCAACCCTGGTGGCCGCTGCCCCTGCCGCACCACGACCCCGTTCCCGAACAGGTCGACGCGGAGGAGCTGCCGCCCACCCGGGCACCGCCTCTCACCGCGCACACCCTCGTCTGACCATCCCGGTCGGCCGCTTCCCGGAGCCCTCGACGGCACCGGGACCGGCCCCACGCACCCCCCTGCCCGGCGCCGCCGGGCAAGCGACCGGTACCCACCATCCGCAGTGAGAGGTTCACCCCTTGTCCAGTCAAACGGGAGCCGGGGCGCGCTGGACGCGCGCGCTCATCTCCCTCCTCGTCATCCTCGTCGCGTTCGGCGCGGCGTGGTTCATCCCACCGCGCCTGGGGCTCGACCTCAGCGGCGGTACGCAGATCGTCCTGGAGACCCAGGACGGCACCGACGGCACGCAGGCCAACTCGGAGAACACCGACAAGGTCGTCGAGGTGCTGCGACAGCGCATCGACCGCCTCGGTGTGGCCGAGGCGACCATGTCCCGCTCCGGTGAGAACCGCATCATCGTCGAGCTCCCGGGCGTGCAGGACCCGGCGGAGGCCGCGCAGATCGTCGGCCAGACCGCCCAGCTGTCCTTCCACGAGGTCCTGGGCGTCGGCGACCAGGGTGGCCAGGGCGTGCAGGCCCCGGGCGGAGGCGGCGACTTCGCCAACCCGCCCGCGGACGAGGCCCGCGCCCCCTCCGACGGCCAGGACGGCGCCCCCGAGGGCGGCGGCGAACTGCCGGAGGGCATGGAGGGCCTCGAAGGCATGGAGGGCCTGGAGGACATGCTCGGCGGCCAGGGCGGCATGCCCCAGGCCCCAGCGGGCCCCTCCGCGGAGAACCCCGAGGACGTCGCGCAGACCCTGCCCGACGAGCAGGGCACCATGCTCCAGCTGGGTGAGACCTTCATCCAGGGCGACCGGGTCTCCACGGCCGACGCCGCGCTGGACAGCGCCAACCGCGCCCAGTGGGTCGTCAACGTCGGCTTCCGTGGCGAGGGCCGCGAGCAGTGGCGCGAACTGACCGGCAAGGCCGCCTGCTACAACGAGGGCGACCCCCGCCGCCGCGTGGCGATCGTGCTGGACGACCAGATCATCTCCGCTCCGCAGGTGTCCCCGGAGATCGGTTGTGAAGCCGGTATGTCCGGCGGTCAGACCACCATCAGCGGCAACGACTTCACCAGCGAGAGCGCCGAAGAGCTGGCCGTGCTGATCGAGGGCGGCTCGCTGCCGCTTCCGGTCACCGAGGTCCAGCGCCAGACCGTGG
Source organism: Nocardiopsis sp. L17-MgMaSL7 (assembly GCF_003182025.1). Classification (NCBI taxonomy): domain Bacteria; kingdom Bacillati; phylum Actinomycetota; class Actinomycetes; order Streptosporangiales; family Nocardiopsidaceae; genus Nocardiopsis; species Nocardiopsis sp. L17-MgMaSL7. The sequence continues at coordinate 84,346 of NZ_QGTF01000006.1, forward strand.
GCCCGACCCTCGGTGCCGCCGCCATCGAGGCCAGCGCCATCGCCGCGCTCCTCGGCATCGCCTTCACCGCCCTGTACATCACGGTGGTGTACCGGCTCGTGGGCTTCCTGGCCTCGATCGCGTTGGCGTTCTACACGCTGATCGCCTACGGAGCGCTGGTCGCCTTGGGGGCCACGTTGACCCTCCCGGGTCTGGCCGGTTTCGTGCTGGCGATCGGTATGGCCATCGACGCGAACGTGCTGATCTTCGAGCGCGCGCGTGAGGAGTACCAACGCCAACAGCGGACGTACGAGGCCAACAAGTCCGCGGGGATGAAGGACGCTGACTCCGAGGTCGCCAAGGCGGAGAGCGGCGCACTGGCTCGCCGTCGCCGCCGGGCCATCGCGCCCAACCTGGAGAAGGCGTTCGTCCAGGGCACGCAGAAGGCCTGGAGCGCGGTCCTCGACACCAACGTCACCACGTTCCTCGCCGCCGGTCTGCTGTTCTTCTTCGCCTCCGGCACCGTGCAGGGCTTCGGCGTCACGCTGAGCATCGGCACCATCGCCTCGATGATCTCCGCGCTGATCATCGCGCGCGTGTTCGTCGAGTGGGCCGTGCGGCGCGCGGTCATCAAGAAGCACCCGTCGATCACCGGTCTCGACCGCGTCGGCCCGGTCCGCACCTGGCTGGTCGAGAAGAACCCGCAGCTCATGGACCACCGCCGGACCGGTCTGATCGTCGCGGCGCTGATCGTGCTCGTCGCGATCGCCGCCCCGCTGGTCCGCGACACCAACCTGGGTGTCGAGTTCACCGGCGGCCGGGTCCTGGAGTACGAGATCACCGGCGACCAGACCCTCTCGGTCGACGAGGCCCGTTCGGTCATCTCCGGGCTGAACTTCCCGGGTTCGGACACCGCCGTGGTGCAGGAGTCCGGTAACGGCGACATCGCCGTGCGTACCGGCGACATCTCCGACGCCGAGGCCGCCACCATCGCCGACGCCCTCACCGAGGAGACCGGCGGCGTGGAGATGGTCAGCGACGAGCTGATCGGCCCGAGCATGGGCGACGAGCTGCGCAACCGGGCCCTGATCGCCCTGGGCGCGGCCCTGGCCCTCCAGATGATCTACCTGGCCTGGCGTTTCCGCTGGTCCTTCGGTGTGTCCACCATGCTGTCGCTGGCCTTCAACATGGTGCTGGTCATCGGGCTGTTCATCTGGCTGGGCAAGCCGATCGACGGTGTCTTCCTCGCCGCGATCCTGAGTGTCATCGGCTTCACGGTCAACGACACGGTGGTGGTGTTCGACCGTGTCCGAGACGAATGGGCGAGGGACGAGAAGTCCTCGTTCAAGGAGATCGCCAACCGCGCGGTGCTCAACACCCTGCCGCGTACGGTCAACACGACCGTCGGCGCGTGGATCATCCTGGGCTTCCTCACCTTCCTCGGTGGGTCCTCGCTCCAGGACTTCTCCATCGCGATGCTGGTCGGTCTCACCACCGGTGTGGTCTCCACGGTGTTCGTCGCGGTGCCGATCGCCATCTGGCTCCAGAAGTGGGACAGGACGCCCGCGCCGCACGTGCTCAAGGAGCGCAAGGCCAAGGAGAAGGTGGCCGCCAAGGCCGCCCGGGACGCGGACGACGGTGCCGTCGTCTGATCCCGGCCTCCGGCAGAGGAGGGGCCCCGGTCCGCGCACACCGCGCGGTCCGGGGCCCCTCCCCGTTTCCGGGGGCGCTCCGTCAGGCCTGCGTGGGGGCGGGAGCGCCCTCGGAGGCCTGCACCAGCACGAAGCCCTGACCCTCCAGGGAGAGTTGGAAGGCCTCGCCGCTGCCGCGACCGATGATGGCGCCCGCCCTGACGGTGCTCCGGATGCCGGCACGGAGCGTGCTCGACCACGCCACGGCCGCGTCGGTGTCGACGAAGGTGGGTTGGTCGACGTTGAGCAGTACGGGCGTCCCGTGGCAGGCGACCGCCACGCGGCCGTGCCCGGTGAACACGGTGTTGAACAGGCCCCCGGCCGCCATTCCGGCGCCCTGGACACGGCGGATGTCCCATTCGAGGCCCGGCTCGAAGGCGAGCACGTTCTCCCCGCTGACCGTGATGGAGTCGCCCTCCAGGTCGATCAGGTGGACGTCCCATGCGTCCCTGGCCAGGAACACGTCGCCCTGCCCGGAGACGCGCATCAGCGGCAGGCCCTCACCGGTGAAGGCCTTCTTGAAGAACTTCCCGACACTGCCGGAGCCCTGGTAGGCGAAGTCGATGTTGCCCTGGTAGGCGACCATGGAGCCCTGCCGGGCGAGGAACTCGCCGTTCAGGCCCACCCTCAGCATCTTGTGGTTCTGTAGGTGCATGCCCGGACGCTGGGTCTCCTGGGCCTGCTGGAAGAGCTCGCTGCGCATGGTCGGATCCTCGTTCCTGTCGCCGTTACTGCCAGGTTCGACGCCGCCCGCCCGAAAAGGTTCCGGAAGGCGACGCGGGTCTCACTCAGCCTCGACGACCCCGTGGACCAGGTCGTACACGCGGCGCTTGGGCACGCCGGTCTCCTTGGCGACCCGGGTGATCGCCTCCTTGCGGCGCACACCCTCCTCCTCCAGGGCCGCCACGGCCTCCACCAGGTCGGTGTCGCTGGTGCGCTCCGCCCGGGGCCGGGCGCCCTCCACGACCACGGAGATCTCACCCCGCACCCCCTCCGCCGCCCACGCGGCCAACTCCCCGAGGCCACCCCGGCGCACCTCCTCGTAGGTCTTGGTGAGCTCACGGCACACCGCCGCGCGGCGGTCCGCGCCGAAGGCCCCGGACATCGCCTCCAGGGTGGCGGCGATGCGGTGCGGGCTCTCGAAGAACACCATCGTGCGGCGCTCTTCGGCCAGTTCAGTGAGATACCCCTTCAGGCCCTTGCGCGGCGGGAAGCCCTCGAAGCAGAATCGGTCGGTGGGCAGACCGGACACCACCAGGGCCGTGGTCACCGCGGACGGACCCGGAATGGCGGTGACCGGAATCCCCTCGTCGGCGCAGGCGGCTGCCAGGCGGTATCCGGGGTCGGACACCCCGGGCATCCCGGCGTCGGTGACGACCAGCACCTCCTCTCCACGGCGGAGGTCGGCGAGGAGTTCCTCGCCCCGGCGGCTCTCGTTCTGGTCGTAGTAGGAGACGATCCGGGCACCGGTCGCCCCGCCCAACCGAATACCGGTACGGGAGGCGAACTGCCTCAGGCGACGGGTGTCCTCGGCCGCGATCACGCGTGCCTCCTCGAGCGCGTGGAGGAGTCGGGGCGGCGCGTCCTCCTGGTTTCCGATGGGAAGACCCGCCAGTACGAGCCTCCCGACTCGCCGCGTCCCGTCAACGACCTCAACCACTGTGATCCCCGTTCTGTCGCGCTACGGTTGGCTCTATCGCGCCACCCGAAACCCGGTTTCGCGGCCCGTCCGCAACGGACCCCCATCTCTGACCCCAACCTACGAGCCGAGATGACCAGCACCGCACTTCACAGCGAGGTACCGCCCTCGAACCCCCCGGCCGCGGCCCAGCCGCCCACGCTCCGTTCCCGTTTCTCGCCCCGCCTGCCCAGCCCGTGGTGGCTGGGGTGGCTGGGCGCCCTCGTCGTCGCGGGCTTCGCGGGGGCGCTGAGGTTCTTCAACCTCGGCCAGCCCGACCGCATCTACTTCGACGAGACCTACTACGCCACGGACGCCCACGCCCTCTGGGAGTTCGGGTACGAGCACGACGCGCTGGACCACTCCGACGACCTGCTGAGCCAGGGGGACGCGAACATCTGGACCGGCGGGGGCGACTTCATCGTCCATCCGCCGGTCGGCAAGTGGATGATCGCGCTCGGTGACTGGCTGTACTCGATCATGCCGTTCGGCTCGGCCGTGACCCCCGAGGGCTGGCGGGTGGCCTCGGCCGTGGCCGGGGTCCTCTCGGTGCTCATCCTGGTACGGCTCGCCACCCGGATGACCCGCTCGGTGCTGCTCGGCTGCACGGCCGGGCTCATCATGGCGCTGGACGGCCTGCACTTCACGCTCAGCCGCATCGCCATGGTGGACATCTTCCTCACCCTGTGGATCCTGGCCGGGTTCGCCTGCCTGGTGATCGACCGGGACCGGACACGGGAGCGGCTGGCCCGGATCGCGGAGGCCGGTGCCGACGTCACCGCGGTGGGCTGGCTGGGGATGCGCTGGTGGCGCCTGGCAGCGGGACTGTGCTTCGGCCTGGCGATCGGCACCAAGTGGTCCGCTCTGTTCTTCGTGGCCGCCTTCGGCCTGCTCACCGTCGCCTGGGACTACGGGGCTCGGCGCAGTGCCGGTCAGCGGCGTCCGCTGGGCCGGTGGTTCGGCTTCGACGCCGTCCCGGCGTTCGTGCAGACCGTGGTGGTGGCGGGTGTCGTCTACCTCGTCTCGTGGTCGGGCTGGCTCCTCACCCGGGGCGGCTACAACCGGGACTTCGCGGAGGGCCTGGTCCCCGGCTGGGTTCCGGGGTTCCTGCGCACGCCGCTGGAGGCCCTGTGGAGCCTGTGGGACTACCACGGCCGCATGATGAACTTCCACTCCAACCTGAGCAGCGACCACTCCTACATCTCGGCGCCGTGGGAGTGGCTGGTCATGCGCACCCCGGTGCTGTTCCACTACAACGGCCAGGCCGTGGGGTGCGACACCGGGAACTGCGTGACCTCGGTGGTCTCCATCGGCACCCCGGTCGTCTGGTGGCTCAGCATCATCGCCGTGACCGTGATGTTCGGCTGGTGGATCACCTTCCGGGACTGGCGCGCGGGCGCGGTGCTCCTCGCGGTCGCCGCCGGCTGGCTGCCGTGGTTCGCCTACCCCGAACGCCCCATGTTCCTCTTCTACGCGCTGCCGATCCTGCCCTTCCTGATCCTGGCGATCGTGCTGGCGCTGGGACTCGTGATGGGCGCTGGCGAGGACAGTCCCCGGTTCGCCCCGTACCTGCGGGCGCTGGGCGGGGTGGTCTTCGGTGTGGTGGTCCTGCTGATCATCGCCCACTTCGCCTATCTGTATCCGGTGTTGTCCGCCTATCCGATACCTGAGGAGACCTGGCGCGACCGACTCTGGTTCGACGTGTGGGTCTACGGCAGGGACGCTTCCTGACGCTCTCCGGGGAACGGTGAAAACCGTTCCCCGGAACACATCTCCATTAGTGGCAGAAGGGCAGGAAAGCAACAGTTTCGAGTTGCCGAAAGAGGACACTCCGGAATCGCGGATTCGCGCCGGAAAAGCCTCGGCAAAGCCCCACTCCCCCTGGTACTGTCTGCAACTGGTTGCTGTTGTTGTTTCCATGGATGCCCGAGGCGCCTCGCGGAACTGCACGTGGGCGCTCGTCGATTCGGGATTACCGTTCGTCGGTTGGCGCCCGGCGACCCGGGACCAGCAGGGTGCGGTCCCGCCGTAGTCCCCAAGGGAGAGCACATGGCTCAGGGCACCGTGAAGTGGTTCAACTCTGAGAAGGGTTTCGGGTTCATCGCCGTCGAGGGTGGTCAGCCCGACGTGTTCGTGCACTACTCGGCGATCGCGGGTACCGGCTTCCGGAACCTGGAAGAGGACCAGAAGGTCGAGTTCGACATCATCCAGGGCCCGAAGGGCCCGCAGGCGGCGGACGTTCGCGCGGTCTGACCGTCACACGTGCGTCTTCCCAGCCCTCCGCTCGGTGAGCGGGGGGCTGGACCGCTTTCGGGCGGCGGACCGGGGGCCTGCCGGGTGGTCGGAAGGTCCGCGCCGCGCCGATCCCCAACAAGGGGGTACGCGGTTACCCAAGCCCGGCGATACCGGTTAACCTGCTTGAAGCCGGTAGGTACACCAGGAGCGAGGACTGAACATGTTCGGCATCAGTGGGGGAGAGTTCGTCCTACTCCTTCTGCTCGCTCTCCTGATCTTCGGCCCCGACCAGCTCCCCAAGGCCGCCCAGCAGGTCGGCCGGGTCCTGCGCCAGCTCCGTACCATGGCCAACTCCGCCTCCAACGACATCAAGGAGGGGCTCGGCCCGGAGTACAAGGACTTCGACGTCCAGGACCTCAACCCCAAGCGCTTCATCCAGAAGCACTTCTGGGAGGAAGAGGAGGAGGCGGAGCGCAGGCCCGCCTCCCAGCTCAACGGCAAGCGCCCGCCCTTCGACGACGAGGCCACGTAGCGCTCCTGCCGTCGGCCCCTCAGCCGACGAGCATCAGGAAGAACGATCCCAGGGCGAGCAGCACCACCCCCCCGATGATGATCGCGGGCGAGCCCAGGACCACGATCAGCACCTCCGCCGTCACGGCACCGCCCAGCGCTGCGGCGATCCACGGCCACCGGGGTCGGGGCGCCCAGTCGTGACGCCGCTCGCGGGCCGTCGCGACCAGGAACGCCAGCCCGATCAGGAGCCAGAAGCCCAGGTGGGCGGCGATGCGCACCCCCGGATCGACGTAGTCGGCCATGCCGCCGACGATCATGACGTAGAAGACGGTGCCGGTGGCCAGGCGCCAGAATCCCCGGCTCCGTTCCACCGGGATGACCTTGCTCCTGGCCGGGGTGGTGCGCCGGAACCGTTCGGCGGCGACCGGTGGTTCGTGCTCCCCCGGTCTCGGTTCCGGCCGGGGCGCGGCTCGGCGCGGCGCCTGTTCGGATTCGGTGGGGCGGACGTACCCGCCCTGCGGTTCTGGTTCCTCTGGCTGCTGGTATCCGCCTGGGTACTGGGGGGAGTCGGACACGGAGGTTCCGCCCCTTCACGGTCGGTCCGGACCTGACTGTCCTGTTGTCGTACCGGGCTCCTACCCGTTGCGGTCGGGGGTCGAATCCCCCTTCCGGAGTCGGTCGCCCGCGGGGCGGCCGCCCCGCACCGCGAACGCACCCGTTCCGGGCACGCGAAAGGGGCCAGCCGACGCGGTCGGACAGGCCCCCGTACACGTGAGTTCCCGAGAGAACTTTCAGCGTCTGCTGGTTACCACCAGCTCCAGCCGTTGCTCTTGCGAGAGGCCTTCGCGTGCATGGTCATGGCATCCACCTTTCCATCGATGTCTCCGGCCCATCCCGCAACCAAGATGTCCCATCCGGACGGGCTTCACAAGACCCATGCTCGAATAATCGTCATTCCGTGGTCAGCCCTCGACCGAAGATTGCAGCAGCGGCACAGGAAAGCCCGACGAAGTCACTGTCGTCGCAGTTCAGGCGAGTTCCCTTTGCCCCATGCCAAACGGACCCTCCCCGATGACCTGCAAAGACAAGACCGGCGCGGGGCAAAATCCCCGAGGGTGAACATAACAGAGTGTGATGGTATCGCTATTGTGGTTTCGACGCTGGGAAACCGCACAATCGGCCACGTCGGGGCGGGTCCCGTCGCGGCAACGCGTACCAGTAGGGGGACAAGCCGGAAGAAAACAGCACAGAACATGGCTTCCAGGGCGTATCACCAGAAGACGGACGATCACGCTTCGTGTTGGAAGCGGAACGCGCCTCCCCATGGAAGACGGTCCCGCCCCACGCGCCGGGACCGGGTTTCGGCCATTCACTAACGGCAGTATTCTCCGCCGATTTACGCCGTGAACGGCTCCCCCGTCCGCACCGGGGCCGGAGGCCGTTCACGACCGGAAAAGGTGGGGCCTCAGCCGATCGCCAGGCCACCCACGATGAGCGCGCCACCTGCGGCGACCAGGCCGGTCACCAGACTCGCCGCCCCCAACGGGATGAGCACCCTCAGCCGGTTGGGGGCCTGGGGATCGCGGCCGACCACCGACAGGAAGAACCCGGCGGGCATCAGGATGGCGGCCAGGAGAACCAGGTCCCCGAGCAGCCGCCCCCAGTCCGGGACGGTCGGCTGGTCCAACAGGAGCCGGACGACCAGGCCGAGGATCACCAGGACCCCGGCGTGCGCGTGCCCCGCGCGGAAGTAGGAGCGCTGGAGTTCGTTGGCGGGGAAGACGCCGTTGACCACCCGGAGCAGGAACGTGCCCCCGTAGGCGATGCCGACCACGGTGAGCAGAACGGCACCGGACGTGATGAGTGTCGCGGCTGACATGGGTCACTCCTGTGCTGGTGAGGGGGGTTGCCCGGAGGGGCCGAAGAGGAGCCCGGCGCTGCGGCGGGTGATGGTCAGCAGATCGGCGTCCCCGAGCAGGGCCCGCACCCCGGAGCTGTCGAGGTTCCCGGTGAGCGCCAGCGTGGCGATGCCGTGCACGATCGCCCATCCCGCCACCACCCCGGCGGCGGGGTCGTCGCCCCGGTCCCCCTCGTCGGACACCGAGGCCGCACCCGAACGGAGTTCGTCGAAGGCGGCGCCCCGAGCGGCGGAGAGCGCGGGGTCGGCCTCGTCGAGCAGGGTCGGCGCGAACATCACCTGGAAGTGGGCCGGGCGCTCCGTGGCGAAGCGCACGTACTCGACCCCGGACTCCAGGAATCCGCCGCCCGCTTCCCTGTTGGCACCCAACCGGTCGGCCAGCTCGGTGAAGCCCTCGGTGGCCAGGGCGTTGAGGACGCCCTCCCGGCTGCCGAAGTGGTACCTCGGGGCCGTGTGGCTCACTCCGAGGTCGGCCGCGAGCGATCGCAGGCTGAAGGCGTAGGGGCCCTCCCGTTCGATGACCTCCGCCGCCCGCGCGAGCACGGCGGCCCGCAGGTTCCCATGGTGGTATCCGTCTGTCATGCGGGCGACTATACACCGGAAAGTTTCCATCGTATAGATTCGGTTGCGAAGATCCGCACGCCCTGACCCATAGGACATCCGGGACCACCGAGGTATCGTGGAACGCACACCGGTCCGCCCGCTTCAGGGAATAGACGCTTCGCCGGTGACACTCGGGGCTCCGGTCCGGACGACCGCCCGCCACAGGGAACAGCAGCATCCGTCCGGAACGACCAGGGACACGTCGAAGAGCCCGGTTCGCTGAACCGGGCCCTTCGACGTGTCTGGGTTCCCCTTGGGAAAACCTGGGTTCCCCTCGGGGAAAGACGAAACGACCCCGCGAGGAGGCCAGAGGCCCCCGAACAGGGTCGTTTCAGAGTCGAACAGGGTCACTTCAGAGCCCCGGGGGTCCAAGGGGGTCGCCCCCCTTGGGGAAAAGACGAAACGACCCCGCGAGGAGGCCAGAGGCCCCCGAACAGGGTCACTTCAGAGCCCCGGGGGTCCAAGGGGGTCGCCCCCCTTGGGGAAAAGACGAAACGACCCCGTGAGGAGGCCAGAGGCCCCCGAACAGGGTCGTTTCAGAGTGAAGTGGAGCTATGGGGATTTGAACCCCAGACCCCCTCGATGCGAACGAGGTGCGCTACCGGACTGCGCCATAGCCCCTGAAGACGTTTGAAAGACTATCAGGAGATTGCGGGTGGTCCGAACCGGATCTTCGGGCTCAGTCTCCGGCGGCCCGCAGTCGGGCGTCCGCGTACTGGTCGTAGACCTGGCTGCGGCGCTCGATGAAGGCGATGATCTCGGCCTCGCGCTCGGCCTCTCGGGCCTGCTCCACCTCGGCTCGGCGAGCCCTCAGGACCGCCTGGCGGCGCGCCCTGACCGCCGCCTCGCGGCGCTCCGCGTCGGCCTTGGCGGCCTCGCGCAGCAGGGCCATGTGCCCGAAGAGCAGCAGGACCGGGGGGGCGATCACCCACCAGGGACCCAGACCGAAGGCGACCGCGATGATCGTGCCGAGGTTCAGCAGGGTGAGCACGGTGGTGCGTCGGCGCCGACGGGCGATGACGCGGGACCGGGGCTCGTGCCCGACACGCGTGCGCGCCTCGGCGACTGGACGGCTCCGCTCCGGTGCACCCCCCACGGCGCCCTGGTCGCCGCTGAAGACAGGACGGTGGATCACCTGGGTCTCGGTCAGGTCCGGGTCCGCCTCGTCGTCTGAGGCGTCCTCAGCGCGCTGCTCGGAGTCCTCGTCGGCCTCGGTCGCCTCGGCGTCCTCGTCCTCGCGGCGGGTGTCCTCGTGGACGGTGTCCACCGAGTCCTTCCGCAGCAGCATCGGGACGAGGACGATGAGCCAGACCACCACGATGGCCAGGTACAGAGGAGAGCTGCTCATCACCCCTCCTCACGATGACGGCCACTGAACGTTGGTCGACACTTCGTCGACACCGCCCCGCGTGTGGCTGGACGTACTCCCGGAAGTAGAGACGTCCTCCGGCTGGACTTCGTTCCTGGCCCTCGTCGGACCGGGGTCGATTCCCATGTGCCATATCCACGCGTTGCCCGCATCGTCAATGCGTCTATGTTCCGCACGGTACGACCCCGTGTCCATAAATGCGCCACATTCCGACCGGAGTGTCGCAAGATTGTGGACCCTCAGTTTCGGTCGTCACACCCTCCCGAACGAAAGAGCAGGTCAGGCGATGACTGCGGAGCGCAGTGCCAATTCAACGCAAAGTAATGAATCATTGTGCTTAAAGAGGGGTTTAAGATCCGGACGCATCCGTGATCGTGCCATGTTCAGTTCGATCCCGGGTACGGACTCGCCGGATCCCACGGATCGCCGGCACCGTTCGGGCCCTGTGGCCCCAATGCGGAACCGGGGCCGGAACCCCCCTCCTCGGGTGGACCGGAAGGAGCCCCGTCGTACCAGCGGCGCAGCACGCCCCGGGGCACCTCCTCCGCCGTGAGGGCGTAGCAGATGTGGTCCCGCCAGGCGCCGTCGATGTGGAGCTGGCGTCTGCGCACCCCCTCGTCGCGGAATCCCAGCTTGGTGACCACTCGTCGGCTGGCGCGGTTCTCGGGACGGATGTTGGCCTCGATCCGATGGAGTCCGACAGTGAAGAAGGAGTGGTCGACGGCCAGGGCGACGGCGGTCGGGGTGATCCCGCGCCCCGCGTAGGCGCTGTCGACCCAGTAGCCGACCTGCGCCGATCTGGCCGAGCCCCACACGATGGCGCCCACCGTGATCTGGCCCACGAAGCGACCCTCGTAGGTGATGGACCACGGCATCGACAGGCCCTGCCTGGCTTCGCGGCGGATGGCCTGGAGCATGGCCACGTAGGGCGCCAGCCCGGTGGTGCGGAGCGGCATCTCGGGGTAGGTGGGCTCCCAGGGACGCAACCACTCGGCGTTGCGCGCCCGGGTGTCCCGGAGAAGGGGCGCGTCGCGAAGGCGCAGAGGGCGAAGCGCGATCGGCCCTTCGTGAAGGGTGACGGGCCACCCCTGTCTGCGGTTCACGTCCGTCCTTCCGAGCCCTCCGGACCGCCCTGCGCGGTCGTGCCACCGACCCTCGGCGCTCGCGGAGCTCCCGGTGTCGGTGACGCCTTCCAGTATTCCACTCCGCGGGCGTGAGGTGGCGGGCGTCACCCTCACTGCACGAGAATCGGATGTTTCCAAACTCCATTCACTCCAGCACCGAAAACCGGGACCGGGTCAAGCAATTCTCCGCTCCCGGAATGCCCCGGATGTGATTCCGGTCATTCTCGGGTGTCATTCGGGCCGAGGGTGGTCTCCACCCCGGAGCTGGTCGATCGCGTGGCCCAGAACCGGCTCCAGGACGTCCATCCCGTCGCGCACGCCGCCTCTGGAACCGGGCAGGTTCACCACGACAGCCCGGTGTCCGGAACGTTCCGCGATCCCTGCCAGGCCGCGCGAGAGGATGGCGGTGGGCACACCCTTCTCCCGGCCGGCCGCTCTGAGGGCCTCCGCGATCCCGGGGATCTCCCGCGTCAGGAGCGGGCGCGTCGCCTCCGGGGTGAGGTCCTGCGGCGTGAGCCCGGTGCCCCCGGTGGTCAGGACGGCGTCCACGCCCTCGTCCAGGGCACGCTCGATCGCCTCGGCGACCGGCGCGCCGTCCGGAACCACCCAGGGCCCGACCACCGCGCAGCCCATGTCCCGGAGCCGTTCCGCGATCACCGGCCCGGAGCGGTCCGGGTAGACCCCGGACGCCGCGCGGTTGGAGGCGGTCACCACCGCGACCCGGTGCACGGCGTCACTCACCGCGCCTCCAGTGGCCCTTCTTCCCGCCGGTCTTCTCCTCGACCCGCACCCGGGTCACCTCGGCCTCCGGGTCGATCGCCTTGACCATGTCGACCAGCCCGAGGGCGGCGGTCATCACGCAGGTGAGCGCCTCCATCTCGACTCCGGTGCGGTCAGCGGTGCGCACCGTGGCGCTGACGTCCACCCCGTCGTCCGTCACCTTCAGGTCCACGTCCACGCCGTGCACGGCGATCGGGTGGCACAGCGGGACGAGGTCCGGGGTGCGCTTGGCCCCCTGGATACCGGCGATCCGGGCGACGGCGAGGGCGTCGCCCTTGGGGACCCCTCCGCCACGCAGGGCCGCGACCGTCTCCGGGTTGAGCAGGACCCTGCCGGTGGCCGTGGCCGTGCGGGCGCTGACGGACTTGGCGGAGACGTCCACCATGCGCGCGGAGCCGGACTCGTCGAGGTGCGTGAGGCCGGAGGGGTGCGCCTCCGGGCGTGGGGTGTCGGTCATCGCTGTGGAGCCACTCATCGTCTCGTACGGACACGCGGCAGCCCGGAACGGTCAGCCACGGGGACGCGGCGCGCGTCCCAGGACGACGGTACTCCTCCGCTGGGACAGCCGGACCGTTGGTCAGGGCTCCGGCAGGACCAGGACCTCGACCACCTCACCGGCTGCCAGCTCGGTGACCTCCTCCGGGACGACCAGGAGTCCGTTGGCGCCGGCCAGCGCGGACAGCTGGTGGGAGCCCTGGCGCACGGCAGGGGCGACTGCGGGTACCGGGTCCGGCGCGATGGGGTCGGACAGCACAGCGCGCAGGTAGGAGCGGCGGTCCCGGGGCGATCCGACCGAGGTGGCCAGCCGCGCCCGCACGCTCGGCAGGGGGTTCGGAGGCAGACCGCGCAGCCTGCGCAGGACCGGCCGCACGAACAGGTGGAACGAGACGAAGGCGCTCACCGGGTTGCCCGGGAGGGTGATGATCGGGGTGTCGTCCGGGCCGATCGTGCCGAACCCCTGGGGCTTGCCGGGCTGCATCGCCACCTGGGTGAACTCCACGGTGCCCTTGGTGGAGAGCACCTCCTTCACCACGTCGTAGGCGCCCATGCTCACACCGCCGGTGGTGACCACCACGTCGGCGCGGACCAGGAGGTCCTCCAGCGTGTCCCAGACGGTGACCGGGTCGTCGCCGACGAAGCCGTGGCGGTACACCTCGCAGCCCTCGTCCCGGGCGGCGGCGGCCAGCATGTAGCTGTTGGACTCGTAGATCTGCCCCGGGCCGAGGGTGCGGCCGGGCTCGACCAGCTCCTCACCGGTGGAGAGCACCACCACGCGAGGCCGCGGGCGGACTGACACCGAGCGACACCCGACCGCCGCGAGGACACCCATCTCCCCCGCACCGACGCGCACTCCTGCGCTCAGCACCGTGGCGCCCTCCAGCACGTCCTCGCCCCGGCGCCGGACGAAGCCGCCCGCCCGCGCGGGGCGGTCGATCGCCACCTCCACCGTGCCGCCGTCGGTCCACTCCACCGGGACCACGGAGTCGGCACCCTCGGGCATGGGGGCGCCGGTCATGATGCGGGCGCACAGCCCGGGCCGGATCGCGGCGGGGTCCGCGTCACCCGCGGGGATGTCGGCCACGACCGGCAGCCGGACCGGGTGCTCGGCGGAGGCCTCGGCCAGGTCGGCGGCGTGCACGGCGTAGCCGTCCATCGAGGAGTTGTCGAAGCCCGGGAGGGACACCGGGGAGACGACCGGCTCGGCGAGCACCGTCCCGTGCGCCTGGAGCAGGTCCAGCTCGGTCGGTCCGGGTACGGCGACCAGCCCCAGAAGGTCGGAGATGTGCTGTTCGACGCTCTTCATGAGGTCCTTCCGGGTCGTGAACGCGCTGGGAGGACCTCCCCCGTCACAGGGGGAGGCCCCGGTCCCATTGTGACCATCTCCGAAGCCGACGTCCCGGACCCGGTCCCCCGGGTCAGCCCCGGAGCTTCTCCTGGCGGTCCAGGAACTCCCTCAGCCAGGGCAGGAGCTCGTCCGCCAGGTCCGGGCGGCCGCAGGCGAACTCGACCACGGTACGGATGTACTCGGCCTTGTTCCCGGTGTCGTAGCGGTTGCCGCGCAGCAGGACGCCACGCACGCCGCCGCCCTTCTCGGGGCTGGTCCTGGCCAGTTCCTTCAGGGCGTCGGTCAGCTGGATCTCGCCGCCGCGCCCGGGCGGGGTGTCGTGCAGGACGGGGAAGACCGCGGGGTCGCACACGTAGCGGCCGATGATCGCCCAGCGACTCGGCGCGTGCTCGGGCGAGGGCTTCTCGACCAGGTCGGTGACGGTGACGACGTCGTCCTCGTCGGTGGTCTCCACCGCCGCACAGCCATAGAGGGAGACCTGTTCGGGCTCCACCTCCATGAGCGCGACGACGCTGCCGCCATGGCTCTGGCGGACCTCGATCATGCGGCGGAGCAGGTCGGCCGACTCGATGAGGTCGTCGCCGAGGAGGACCGCGAAGGGGCTGTCGCCCACGTGAGCCTCCGCGCAGAGCACCGCGTGTCCCAGGCCCCGGGGCTCACCCTGGCGGACGTAGTGGACCTGGGCGAGGTCGCTGGACTCGCGGACGGAACGGAGCTTGTCGTCCTCCCCCTTGGCCGCGAGCGCCTCCTCCAGTTCGTAGGCGCGGTCGAAGTGGTCCTCGATGGAGCGTTTGCTGCGCCCGGTGATCATGAGGACGTCGCCGAGCCCGGCTTCGACGGCCTCCTCCACGACGTACTGGATCGCGGGTTTGTCCACGATCGGCAGCATCTCCTTGGGAGTGGCCTTGGTGGCGGGCAGGAAGCGGGTGCCCAGGCCCGCGGCCGGAACGACCGCCTTGGTCACGGCGGCGTCGGTGCGGGGTCGCTTCTGGTCGGTGTCGGCGCTCATGAACGGCACTTTAGGACAGACAACCCGCGTTACGTGGACCGATGACTTCCCGTGGCCGAGAAGTCCCCGTCGTTTCGGGCGAAGTCGTGGAAACCGCAACCGCGTGTTCACCCCCCGGAGGAAGTCGGGGCCCGGTGCCACACTGGGGCCCATGGGTGCCTCGAACGACCACGACCGGACCGCCAAGCACGCACTGCGCGCACGCATGCTCGCCGCGCGGCGGGAGCGGAGCGCGCCGGAGCGCGACCGTGTGGGTTCGGCGGTCCGCGACACGTTCATGGAGCTGCCCTGGCTGGCGATGGGCGGGACCGTGGCCTGCTACTACTCCGTGGGCGGAGAACCCGGCACACACAGGCTGGTCAACGCGCTGTGGAAGCGGGGCACGTACGTGCTGCTGCCGATCTTCCTGCCCGACGGGACACTCGACTGGGCGGCCTACGAGGGCCCGGACGGCCTCGAACCGGCCGGGCACGGCCTGGTGGAGCCGACCGGACACCGGTACGGCCCCGAGGTCCTCGGCCGCGCGGACGCGGTGGTCTGCCCGGCTGTGGCGGTGGACCGGCGCGGGACGAGGATGGGGCGCGGCGCCGGCTGCTACGACCGCGCGCTGCCGCACAGGGGCCCGCACACCCCCGCGATCGCCGTGGTCCATGACGAGGAGTTCGTGGACGCGCTGCCCGTTGAGGAGCACGACCGGCCGGTGGACGGGGTCGTGACCCCGGGCAGCGGGCTCCACGTGTTCGACCCGGACTCGGCGGTCTGGCCCGGAGGGAACCCGCACGGCCGGGCGGTGTGAGTCGTGCGGAGGTCGGGGCGCCGCTCCCCGGAAGGCCCGGGGATTAAGGCACCGGGTCGCGGCGTTATGGCTGGCGGTCGTGTCCCGCACCCCGCCCCGAACTCGAGCACCCCGTGCGGCCCCGGCCGGGTACGGCCCGACCCGGGCACGCCCGGCGCCGCAGCGGGAGGGGTTGTCGCGGCTGTGGTCGGCGAACGCGTACTATTTAGCAGTCAACGGGTGTGAGTGCCAGCAAGGAGGACCCGGAACAGTGCCTACGTACCAGTACGCGTGCACCGAGTGTGACGCCCAGATGGAGGTCGTGCAGAGCTTCAGCGACGACTCGCTGACGGTCTGCCCCGAGTGCGAGGGGCGCCTGCGCAAGGTGTACTCCGCGGTCGGCATCGTCTTCAAGGGTTCGGGCTTCTACCGCACCGACAGCGGCAAGTCCACCACGAACAGCTCCGCCCTGACCGGTTCCAACACCGCCGACGGCGGCACCGAGGGCAACGGCGGCAAGTCCGGCGACTCCGCCAAGCCCTCCTCCGACTCCGGCTCCACCGCCACCCCCGCCGCCTCCACCCCCAGCACGGGCGGCGGCGACAAGTCGACCAGTAAGAGCACCAGCGGCAGCACCGCCGCCACCACCAGCAGCTGAGCCACCGCACCGTTGACCGTGGCCGCGCCGCCGAGACCCCTCGGCGGCGCTTCTGTTGTCTCCGGGGGCTCCCCGTGTGACGGGGACCGGCTGGGAATCCGCCCTGTGGACAACCCTCCGGAGACGCCCCTCCCGGCCTAGCGTTGAAGGTATGAGCACCTCCCCTCCCGCGTTCCGGCTCCGGCGCGGCCCGCTCCGCCTGCTCGACCGCCACCGCCGTACCGTCGCCGCCGTCCTGACCGCGCTGGCCGTGGTGTGCGCGATCCTCGTCATGCGGCCCCCGCCCCAGCCCCGGGCGGAGGTGCTCGTCGCCGCGCGGGACCTCGACGCCTCCGCGCCGCTGTCCGAGGACGACCTCACCCCCCTGTTCCTGGCGGAGAGCTCCGTTCCGGACGGGGCGCTCTCACCCGCGGACCGGGCGGCCGGGCTCTCACTGAACGCACCGGTGCGCCGGGGTGAGGTGCTGACCGACGCCCGCCTGAGCGACCCGCCCGCGCTCCCCTACGGGGCGGACATGGTCGCCGTGCCGGTGCGGGTGGCCGACCCTGGTGCGGTCGGTCTGCTCTCCCCCGGCAGCCGCGTGGACGTGCTGGCCGCGACGGGCGCGGACGACTTCGGCGGGCCGCCCACCAGACCCGGGCCCGCCGTCGAGGTGGTCGGTGACCGGCCCGTGCTCGCGGTACCTCCGGAGGAGGGTCCGAGCGGGGAGGGCGGTGCGCTGGTCCTGATCGCCGCGACCAGCGAGGAAGCCCGGGCCCTGGCGGGGCACGCGACCTCTTCGCGGCTGTCTGTGACGATTCGCGGTTGACCGATGACCAGGGGTGGTGAAAGCTGTCCGGGCGCCACTTCGGGCGCGTCTCCATCAATTACGAACACGTAGGGCAGTTCCATGGAAGGCTTCAAGAAGTTCCTGCTCCAGGGAAACCTGGTGCAGCTGGCGGTCGCGGTCGTCATCGGCTCCGTCTTCGCCGGACTCATCTCGGCGTTCACCGAAGGGTTCATCACCCCGCTCCTGGGCATCTTCGGCGGGGTCCCGACCTTCGCGGACCTCTACTTCGAGATCAACGGCAGCCGGTTCATGTACGGCGCCTTCGTCGACGCCATGATCTCGTTCCTGATGACCGCCGCGGTCCTGTACTTCCTCGTGGTCCTGCCCATGGGCAAGCTGATGGAGAAGTTCATCAAGGCCGAGGAGGCCACCACCCGCGAGTGCCCCCACTGCTTCTCGGAGATCAACAAGAAGGCCAGCAAGTGCGCCCACTGCACCAGTGAGGTCACGCCCGAGACCGCCTCCTAGGGCACACAGGGGCGTTTCGGCACCCGTCCCGGCACACGGGAGGGCGGCCCCGCGGGGCCGCCCTCCGGGCGCTTGGCGGCCGGTCGGAACCGGTCGCGGATCGGGCCGCCCTAGCCCTCGTACTCCCAGTGCCAGGGCTCGAAGGGACTGGACTTCGCCCAGGCCGGGTGGATCCAGTTGTACTTGGCCCCGTGCTCCTCCATCCAGTTCCACCGCTCCGAACGGAAGTTCTGGATACCGCAGCCGAGGTCGATCGCCTGTCCCAGACCGTGGTTACTGGTGCCGGGCACCGCGGCGAACCCGGGCGGCTCCTGGGCGTAGACGCGGTGCTGGTTGGGCAGGTCGCGGTAGGCGCTGGTGATGCACATGTTCTCGCCGAACTCCTCGACGTACTCCACGTTCAGCTGGAGGAACTCCACGGCGGCGTCGGCCCTCAGGAACTTGTCGTCGTAGAGCGAGCAGAGGGCCTCCTGCGGGAGCAGCCCGTTGGGGTAGCCGCCCGCGTTCGAGGCCGCGCTCGGGTCGCAGTCGGCAGCCGCCATGTAGGCCTCCGGGTCCAGGCCCCGGGACTCCAGTTCGTCGGTGAGCTCGGTCATGCTCGTCTCGGACTGTTCGCGCAGTGAGTCGACCTCCGCGGACAGCTCGGCCTGTTCGAGCTGGGTGAAGGTCTGGAGCTCCTGGGCCTCCCCTGCCAGCCCCACCTGCTCCTCGCGGAGGTCGGTGGCGTCCTGGATGAGCGCCTGGTTGTCCTCGGACAGCTTGGCCGCGTAGGACTGCGTCTGGAGGTCGTCGTCGAGGTCGCCCGCCGCGAGGATGCCGAGGACACCCGCGTCGGGCTGCTGGTACATGGTGCTGGCCAGCCGCGCGAGCGGTTCGCGCATCTCGTTGAGGTCGCCCTCGATCTGCTGGAGCTCGTGGAGGGTGGAGATCAGGTCCTCCTGGGCCTCCTCCAGGGCGTCCTGGCGCTCGACGTACTCGTCGGTCGCCTCCTCAAGGGCGTCGGCGGCCGCCTCCGCGCGCTCGCGGAGGTCCTCCAGGCTCGCTTGGGCTGGCGGGGCGACTGTCACGGACCCGGGAACGACGAACAGGGACGTGACCAGCATGAGTGTCAGCGCCTGCGCGATCCGGACCCGGTGGTGTGCCCCCAGGGTGGTCAGCACCCCGTTACCCGGTACGCGGGACCTACGCCGCGCCGACTCGGAAGTGAACGGCACGAATGATCCTCCGGCTGCATTTTCCTCGAACACCTACTCGTGGCCGCAAGGCAACGTACTACATGTCCACATGCGGACACACTGGACCGAACGGCCCGGCGGCCGAACCCGTGGACGGTTCCCCGCCGTCCTTCCGGCCGTCTCGCGCGGCCTCTGGAAGAAGGCCTGGTCGTCGGGGTGCCGTGACCTAGCGCACCCGCCCGCCCAGAGTGACCGAAGGGCGCTGGCGGCTCTCATCACGACACGCGAAATGAACAACATCACACCGCAACCAGGACAACCAATCGTAGGTCAGCGTACTGTGCCGCGCACGCAGAGTGCCTCGGCCCCACCGCCCCGACACCAATCGGCACCCCACGCACACCCATCCTGGGTTAGGCTTGGCCCCGTGGCCGGGTAACGTCCGGCCCTGGCATCACCCATGGCTCCATAGCTCAGGGGATAGAGCACCGCTCTCCTAAAGCGGGTGTCGCAGGTTCGAATCCTGCTGGGGCCGCATCAACGAAGGGGCTCCCCTCTCGGTCGAGAGGGGAGCCCCTTCGTCCTTTTCCCTCACCAGGAATCCGTCCCAACCCCGTCAAGACGTCACAAGTTCTCGCGCACCTTTCCCTCCGTGCGGCGAAAAGTTGGCGGCGCCGTCCGTGTCGGGCGATGGCCCTCGCACCCTTCCGAGTCATCATGGGCAGGAACGACCAGGTCGGAGGCGTGCACGCGCACGGACGGGGGTGGCCGGATGGCGGACGGGGACCGGGACGACATGACCGAACTCGGGGACGACGCCAAGGGGCGCCAGCGGGGAGGATCGCCCTCGGCGATCTCCGGGGCGCTCAAGAAGGACCCCCAGCCCGGCCCGCAGCACTGGGGCGGCCCGAGGCCCCGCAGGGCGGATCCGGACCGGTTCTTCCCCAGGAAGTTCCCCCGGCTGTCTCCGAAGGACCTCTGAACCGCTCCCCTCGACCGGGCCCCACACTCAGGGGTGCGGACTCACAGGAAACCGCGCCACGGCGCCAGGACGATCTCGCTGAACTTGGCGGCGATCGGGCGCCCGCGCCACTCCTCCTCGGTCAGCTCGCGTGCGTTGGTGAGATCCGTCTCGAAGACCTTCTCCAGGTGCCGGGCCACGCTCTCGTCGAAGATCTCCACGTTGATCTCGTAGTTGCCGGTGAGACTGAGCCGGTCCACGTTGGCCGTGCCGACCGTGCTCCACCTGCCGTCCACCGTCGCGGTCTTGGCGTGCACCATGGCGTCCTCGTACAGCCAGAGCCGCACCCCGCCCCGGAGCAGCTCCGAGTACCGGCCGCGGGCCATCCAGTCGGCGACGACGTGGTTGGAGTTCTCCGGCACGAGCACGTTGACGTCCACACCCCGTCCGGCCGCCTCGATCAGGACGTTGGCCAGTTCCCGGTCCGGGATGAAGTAGGCCTGCGTGAAGATCACCCGCTCCTTGGCACGGTCCACCGCCTCCAGGAACATCGCCCGGATCGGGTAGATGAGGAGTTCGGGCACGTTCCGGTGGACGCGGATGCGCGAGTCCCACTCCGCGTCGCCCAGCCCCCGCAACTCGGGCTGGTCCGCGCGCCGGTTGGTGTTCCAGAAGTCCGCGAAGGCGTTCTCCAGCTCCCACACGACCGGTCCGACGACCCGGAGGTGGGTGTCGCGCCACTCGATGGCGTAGGTGGAACCCACGTTGAACCCGCCGACGAAGCCCGTCTCCCCGTCCACCGTGAGGATCTTGCGGTGGTCGCGGCCGGACTTGCGCACGTTGAGCAGGAGCACTCCGGGGCGGAACGCCGGGTAGCGCATGACCCGCACCGAGGACGGGAAGCGGAAGAAGGACCGCGGCACCACGAGGTTGGCGAAGCCGTCGTAGATGACGTAGACCTCGACACCGCGCTCGGCCGCCTCGATCAGCGCCGCCTTGAACTCCTGCCCGACCGCGTCGGACTTGAAGATGAAGGACTCGAACAGGACGCGGTGGCGGGCGCCCCGGATCGCGGAGAGCATGTCCTCGAACAGGTCCTCGCCGTAGGTGTAGACCGTGGCGGTGGTCTCCCCCACCGGCAGCGAGGCAGGGTCGGTGCGGGGGAAGTTGGCCCGGTGCGGCCGCACCCTCTTGCGCCAGTGGTCGATCCCGACGAGGGTCGCGACCACGGCGACCTGGGTGGCCAGCAGCCCCAGCAGCCCCCGTTTGACCCAGGTCGTGATGGTCGAGCGTCTCAGCATGCGGTCGCCTCCCGAACAGGCCGTCCGCCGTGCCCCCGGAACGGCGGCCACCCCGGCACCAAGGTGGAGCACCACCGTAACCCGGTGCCCACTCCGGTTCCGGACACGAACCGCGTACCAGGGCGAACTCGGCGCCGGGCCCGGGGCCGCGACGAACAGGCCCCCGGACGGGACGGGGTCCGGACGCGCGGCGGCCCGCCGCCCTCACCTCGTCGAGTACGGGGGCCGCGCGTCCCCGGTGCTGACCGGCTACCCGGTCGGACCTTCCGGAACGAACCGGCTCCGGCGCGCGTGACCCCCGAGCCGCCTCGGGGTCAGGTGTCCTCGCGCCGCCGGAGCACGAGGAGTTCGGTCGTGGGGCTCTCCCTGCGACCGCGCACGAGCCTGCGGTCCACGCGGTACAGGAGGGCCCCGGCGAGCCAGCCCGTCGGGGCGGTGACGGTGGCGGCGCGCAGGACCCCGCCCCAGACCTTGCGCCACGGCAGTGCGGCGTCGACCTGCGCGTTCATCAGCATCAGCATGGGCACCCGGCGCACGATGTCGAACCCGGACTTGTCCGCCAGCGACGCGATCGTCTCCAGGGTCCGGTTGACCTGGTGCTCTCCGCGCTGTTCGGGGCGCTGGAGGCAGTTCTCGGAGATCACGAGGGTGCCGCCGGGACGCACGACCCGGCCAAGGGACCGGAAGGCCGCCGCGTACCGGTCGTCGTCGGTGATGTGGAAGAGCACGTCCATGCAGGAGGCCGCGTCGAAGCTGGCGTCCTCGAAGGCGTCCAGCTCGGACACGTCCTGGCGGACGAAGCGGTGGTCCGGGAAGCGGCCGTTCAGGCGTTCCACAGCGGCGTCGGTCATGTCGCAGCCGGTGACGTCACCGGCGCCCAAGCGCTCCCACTGGCTCACGTAGAACCCCGTGCCGCTGCCCGCGTCGAGCACGCTGGCGCCCTTGAGCCCCAGCTGGCCGACCTCGCGGAGGAAGACCTCCTCGCGGACCCGGTACATCCAGGTGTTGAAGGGGCGCCCGAGGGCCCGGTAGCCGACGCCGCTCTCGGTCCAGTCGCCTTCGAGCCGGTGTTCCCAGAAGTCACGGAGTTCACTGTGCGTAGCCATGCGACCACTTTCACACCGCCGCCCCGCGTTGTCCTGCCGCACCGCCGTACCGGCCGGTATCCCGCGGGCCGGACGCGCCGATCGGCCGTGTTCGCGTCCACACCTGTGCACAAGTCCGGAAGCGCCCCTGTGAGCTGCTATGAAAGAGGAAACCACCCGCTTCGGAACGTTCGCGGCCTTCGCCCGGACACCCGGCGTGCCGCTCCGGGCGGGTGTCCGACCCCGGTCTGTCACCCTCCGCTGCTAGAACATGTGGCACACCCCTTGGCCAGGACGGAAGGCTCCCCTCCATGATCCGCGAACACCTCACCGACCACGCCGGACTCCCCGTGGTCGAGTTCCTCGACCAGGGGGCGAACGAGTACTACCTCCACGACTCCGGCCACGGGCGGCGCCGGGCCGAGGAGGCGCCACAGGCCCCCTCCAAGCAGCACGTGCTCATGGAGGAGGCCAAGAAGGACCCCGGCTCCGTGTCGTGGCGGCTGCGGCTCGCCAGCTACTCCGAGGAGTTCGTGCCCTACCTGAGCCGGTTCGTCGAGGAGGTGGACACCTCCCGGGTGAGGGCGCTGGTGATCGGCGACTGGGGGTTCGAGGACGGCGGCGACATCTCGTCCCGCGAACTCCGGGACGCCCTCATCGGGCACGCCGACGCCTTCCCCGCCCTGCGCTCCCTGTTCGTCGGTGACGTCACCTTCGAGGAGAACGAGATCTCCTGGATCCAGCAGTGCGACCTCGCTCCCCTTCTGGACGCCTATCCCCTGCTGGAGGACCTGGCCGTCCGGGGAGTCGGCGACACCTACGGCGGCGGGGACACGCTCTCCCTGGCGGTCGGCGGGCACGCCGCCCTGCGCTCGCTCACCGTCCAGAGCGGCGGCCTGCCCGGCCGGGTGGTGCGCGAGATCGTCTCCGCCGAACTGCCCGCGCTGGAGCGGCTGGAGCTGTGGCTGGGTGTGGGGGACTACGGCGGCGACACCGTGGTCGAGGACCTGGCACCCCTGCTGCACGGGACCGCCCTGCCCGCGCTCCGTCACCTGGGCCTGCGCAACTCCCAGCGCACGGGCAGCTGGCTGAGGGCCCTGGCGGAGGCACCGGTCACCGCTCGCCTGACCTCGGCGGACCTGTCGCTGGGCACCCTGCGCGACAGCGACGTGGAGCACCTGCTGGCCTCGGTACCGGTCTTCGCCCACCTGGAGAGCCTGGACCTGCACCATCACTACCTGGGTGAGGACGACGCCGAACGCGTGCGGGCGGCGTTCACGGAGGCCGGGGTGCGCGTCGACCTCTCCGACGGCCCCAGGAAGTCCCCGAGCGGGTCCGACGACGCGGACGACCTCCACTACTACCCGGCCGTGGGCGAGTGAGTCCGGCCGCATCGCGCGGCACCTCCCGGGTCCCGGCCCGTCCCCCACGGGCCCAACGGCCCGACAGCCCGACACCCCAAGCCACCCCGGTCCCTCCCCTGGCAGGAGCCCCATGCCCAACAGCAGCCATCTCACCGAGTACGCGGGGCTGCCCGTGGTGGAGTTCACGGGGTGGGAGACCATCCGCCGCGAGTTCCACTTCGCCATGGCGTGGGCGAGCAACCGGAGGCAACGCCACCCCAACCTGCCGTCGTCCTACGAGCCGCTCTTCGCGGCGCTCGCCGACCCCGGCTCAGTGGCGTGGCGGTGGCGCACGGAGGAGTCGGTCAACGGCAGGGACGGGCAGACCATCGACGAGTACCTGCGCGAGTTCGACCAGCTCGTCCCGCACGACTCGGTCCGCGCCCTGGTGGTGGGCCACTCCGAGCTTCAGGAGGGGAACGGCGACTTCCTCGCACCTCTGCTGGAGCGCGCGTCCCGGTACACGAGCCTGCGCTCGCTGTTCTTCGGCGACATCCTCCAGGAGGAGAACGAGATCTCCTGGATCAAGCACGGCGACCTGACCCCGCTGCTCGCCGCTCTCCCCCGACTGACGGCCTTCACGGTGCGCGGCGGCAGCGCCGACCTCGGCCTGAGGGTCACCGAACCCCACGGGCTGCGGAGCCTGACCGTGCAGTCCGGCGGACTCCACCCCGAGGTCGTCCGGGACGTGTGCGCCGCGTCCCTGCCCGAGCTGGAGCACCTGGAGCTGTGGCTGGGCGTGGAGGAGTACGCCGGTGGGCGCACCACCCGTGAGGACCTCGCCCCGGTCCTGTCCGGGACCGCCTTCCCGAAGCTGCGCTCCCTGGGCCTGCGCAACGCCGACCGCGCCGACGACTGGGTGGCGGCCCTGGCCGAGGCCCCGGTCACCGGGACGCTGGCGGAGCTGGACCTGTCCCTCGGGATCCTGACGGACCGGGGCGCCCGGATCATCCTGGACACCCCCGTCTTCCACGGCCTGCGCCGCCTGGACCTGCACCACCACTACCTCTCCGAGGAGATGGAGGGACGGCTGCGCGCCGCCCTGACCGCTTCGGGGGTGGAGCACGACCTCTCCGACCGGGAGGAGCCCGAGGAGAACCCCTACGCGGAGGGCGGCCTCTCCTACTACACGGCGGTATCCGAGTGAGCCGGGACCGGCCCGCCCTCGGCCGCCCCCTGGTGGTGGTGTGCGTTCCGGGCAACCGCCGCCTGGCGCTGTTCACCGAGGCGGCTCGGGCTGCCGGGCTGCCCGACCCCGTCCCGCTCCCCTGGCGCGACCTCGCGGACCCGGCGGCCGGTCCGGTCACCCTGCCCGAGGGCGCGCTGGTCCGCGTGGACTCCGCGGGCGAGGACGCCCCCACCGCCCGCCTGCTGCGCGGGTGGCGGCACGACCCCGACCTCCACCGGGTGGAGGGCGGCGCCGACCAGCACCGGGGGTTCGTCCGCGCCCTGGGACGCCTGTCCCGGGCGGTGGCGGCCACCCCCGGGGCGCACCTCCTCCAGGACGTGGACGACCTGGCCGACCTGTGCGACAAGCGCCGTTGCCACGCGCGACTGGACTCCGCCGGGGTTCCCGTCGCACCGGCCCTGCCCGGGCCGGTGACCGGCTACGACTCCCTGCGCGCGACGATGGCCGGGCTCGGCTGGCGGAGGGTGTTCGTCAAGCCCGCGCACGGCTCCTCGGCCTCCGGGGTGGTCGCTCTCGCCACCGCCCCGGGCGGGCGGATCAGGGCGGTCACCTCCGCCCACCTGGTCCGCGACGGCGGGTCGGTGGAGCTGTACAACTCGCTGCGGCCGTTCACCTACACCAACGAGGCCGACGTGGCCGCGATCGTGGACGCGCTCGCCCCCGACGGCCTGCACGTGGAGCGCTGGGTGCCCAAGGCGGGCTTCCAGGGGCGCGTGATCGACCTGCGCGTCCTGGTGGTCGCCGGACGGGCCACGCACGCGGTGGTGCGCTCGTCGCACTCCCCCATGACCAACCTGCACCTGGGCAACGCCCGGGGCGACCTCGCGGCGCTGCGCGAGAGCATGGGACCGCGCACCTGGCGGGCGGCCACGGCCACGGCCGAGGCCGCGGCGGGGGTCTTCCCCCGAACCCTGCACACCGGCGTGGACCTGCTGGTCCGGCCCGGCTGGCGCGGGTTCACGGTCTGCGAGGTCAACGCCTTCGGCGACCTCCTGCCCGGGGTCCTCCACGAGGGCCGCAGCACCCAGGCCGAACAGCTGCACGCCCTCGCCACCGGCCGGTTCCCCCTCACGGCCCCGCACCCGACACCCGCACACGCACTCTCCGGGGAACGCCCATGAACACCACCACCTCCGCCGGCCTCCCGGCACCGGACATGAACTCCGTGGTGGGCACGCACGACATCCTGCTGCTCACCCTCGACACCCTGCGCCACGACGTGGCCGTCGAGCTCGCCGAGACCGGGCGCACCCCGAACCTGGCCCGGCTCCTGCCGCCGGGCGGCTGGGAGGAACGGCACTCGCCCGCGAGCTTCACGTACGCCTCGCACCTGGCCATGCTCGCCGGATTCCTGCCCACCCCCGCAGCGCCGGGGCCGCATCCGCGCCTGTTCGCCGCCGCGTTCCCCGGCAGCGTCTCCACGGCGCCGGGGACCTGGACCTTCGACACGCCCGACCTCGCCTCGGGCCTGGCCCAGGAGGGGTATCACACGGCCTGTGTGGGCGGCACCGGCTTCTTCAACCGCAGGTCCGAGCTGGGGTCGGTGCTGCCGAACCTGTTCGCCGAGAGCCACTGGGAGGAGTCGTTCGGCGTGGCCGACCCGCACTCCTTCGAGAACCAGGTGGCCCGCGCGGTCGAGGTGAGCGCCGCCGTGCCCGCCGGACAGCCCCTGTTCCTGCTGCTCAACGTCGCCGCCCTGCACCAGCCCAACTGGTTCCACCTGCCCGGAGCGACACGGGAGGACGGGGACACCCGGACCAGCCACGCGGCCGCCCTGGAGTACGTGGACCGGCACCTGCCACCGCTGCTGGCCGCGATGTCCGCCCGCCGCCCCTGCTTCGCGATCGTGTGCTCGGACCACGGCACCGCCTACGGCGAGGACGGCCACACCGGCCACCGGATCGGCCACGAGACCGTCTGGACCGTCCCCTACACCCACGCCGTCCTGCCCCACGGCCACGGCACCGAGGAGAGCGCCGCGTGAGCGTCACACCGATGGCCGAACCCGTCCGCGCGGACTCCCCCTACCGCTCGTACGTGTACGCCTACCCGCACAAGAGCGCCTACCGCCCCTTCGCCGAACGGCCCCACCTGTACGACCTGTGGCTGCGCGAGAACACCAGCGCGCTCTCGCTGTACGCGCACATCCCGTTCTGTGAGATGCGCTGCGGGTTCTGCAACCTCTTCACCCGGTCAACGCCCCCGGCCGAACAGGTCACCGCCTACCTGGACGCCTTCGAGCGCCAGGCCGAGACGGTCGCGGCCTGCCTGCCCGAGAACAGCTTGTTCGCCCGCGCCGCCCTGGGCGGAGGCACTCCCACCTACCTGACCGCCGACGAGCTGGCCCGGGTCTACGACACTCTTGAACGCCACTTCCCGCTGGACATGGGCGGGGTCCCGGTCTCCGTGGAGACCTCCCCGGCCACCGCCACCCCGGACCGCCTCCAGGTGCTGGACGCGCGCGGGATGACCCGGATCAGCATGGGCGTGCAGAGCTTCATCGACTCCGAGGCGCACGCCGCCGGGCGCCCGCAGAAGCGCGCGGAGGTGGACCGGGCGCTGGCCGCCATCCGCAAGCACGCCCGCGCAGACCTCAACGTGGACCTCATCTACGGCATCGACCGGCAGACCGCGAGGACCTGGGAGTACTCGCTGGACACGGCGTTGTCGTGGGAACCGGAGGAGGTCTACCTCTACCCGCTGTACGTCCGGCCCCTCACCGGGTTGGGCCGACGTGCCCGCGAATGGGACGACCACCGGCTGGCGCTGTACCGGCAGGGCCGCGACCACCTGCGCGAGCGCGGCTACGAGCAGGTGTCCATGCGCATGTTCCGGCGGGCCGACGCCCCCGAGCCCCTGGCCTCCGCCCCGGACCACAGCTGCCAGACCGACGGCATGGTGGGCCTGGGCTGCGGTGCCCGTTCCTACACCGGCACCACGCACTACTCGTTCGACTACGCGGTGGGCGTGGGCCGCGTGCGGTCGATCATCGCGGACTACGTGGGGCGCGACGGGGCCGACTTCGCCCGTGCCGAGGTCGGGTTCGTCCTGGACGCGGACGAGCGGCGCCGCAGACACGTGCTCCAGTCGCTGCTGCGTGTGGAGGGGCTGGAGGTGGCCGACTACACGGCCAGGTTCGGCGCGCACCCGGTGGGCGACTTCCCCGAGGAGTTCGCGGCCCTGACCGCACGAGGCTGGCTGGAGGACGGAGCAGCGGACGCCGCGACGGTCCGGCTCACCGAGGACGGGCTGGCGCACTCCGACTCCGTCGGCCCGGACTTCTTCTCCGCACGGGTCAACCGCCTGACCGCCGAGTACGAGGCGTCATGAGCTCCCCCGTGGACCTCCCCGAACCCACACTGCTCCGCCCCGCCACGAACCGGCCGCTGCCCGCCCACCTCACCCTCCTGTACCGGGGGCCGCTGGCCAGCTGCGACTACGACTGCCCGTACTGTCCCTTCGCCAAGCGCCGGGACAGCCCCGAGACGCTGCGCGCCGACCGGGCCGCCCTGGAACGGTTCACCGACTGGGTGGCCGAGCGGACCGGCACGCGCTTCTCGGTGCTGTTCACGCCGTGGGGCGAGGGGCTGACCCGTTCCTGGTACCGCCGCGCCATCACCCGGCTGAGTCACCTGCCGCACGTGGAGCGGGCGGCGATCCAGACCAACCTCAGCGGCCGCACGGCCTGGCTCGCCGACTGCGATCGCGACTCCGTCGCCCTGTGGGCCACCTACCACCCGGGCGAGGTCGACCACGAGCGCTTCCTCCAGAAGACCAGTGAGCTGACCGAACTCGGGGTCCGGTTCAGCGTGGGGGTGGTGGGCCAGCCCGAGCACCTGGCGGCCGCGCGCCGCATGCGCGACGACCTCCCCGAGGACGTCTACCTCTGGGTGAACGCCGCTGAGGGACTGACCTACACGGACGCCGAGGCCGAGGTCTGGCAGGGGATCGACCCCCTCTTCCACTACAGCCGCGACCCGCACCCGAGCCGTGGGGCGCCCTGTCGTACGGGTGACACCGTGCTGTCCGTCAACGGGGACGGCGACGTGCGCCGCTGCCACTTCGTGGACACCCCGCTCGGCAACCTCTACGACGGGTCCTTCGCCGACGGCCTCGGACCGAGCCCGTGCCCGCTCACCAGCTGCGACTGCCACATCGGATACGTGCACCTGGAGACCCTGGACCTGTACGACGTGTTCCGTGGCGGGGTGATCGAGCGCGTTCCGGCGGTCACGCCCCCGCGCACTTCCGGGAGTCCTCCGGACGCCCCGGACCGACCGATTTCCCCGGAGCCCGGCCGCCGATCCGAACTCAGGGCGCTTCCGGGAGCGGGATGGTGACGCAGCCGGTCCCGCCCAGGTCCAGGACCACTCCCTGCGGGGTGCGCACCAGACGGAGCACCAGCACCGCGCAGTTCGGGCAGCGGGCGACCAGTCCGGGGCCGTCCGCGTAGACCAGCAGCTGGGCACACACGCCCTCGTCGCCGCAGACAGCGCATTGGCGCACGGCGGTCGTCAGATCCACACTGAAGACCTCCGACAGCGGACCGGCGAGCACGTTTCCGTCCAGGTGGGTCGGTCCGTTCATCGCCCGCCTCCGCTGCCGTAGCGCTCGGTTCGAATCCTGCGCGGGTCGTGGCCCAGCGCGACGAGCCCGTCGGCGACCGTCTCGACGAACCCGGTGGGCCCGCACACGTAGCACAGGGGTGCGAACTCGGCCGGGAACCCGTGGGTGTTCAGATCCGCCACGCTCAACCGTTTGGCTCCGCGCACCGAACCCGGCGGGGCGTCCCGCGTGTAGGCGAGGAAGACGTCGACGCCCGGGTCCGCGGCGGCCCCGAGCTCCTTGGCGTAGTAGCGGTCCTCGGGCGATCGCAGCGAGTACAGGACGCGGAACAGGGCCCGGCTCCCGGTGCGTCGGCGTTCGCGCACCATCGACGCGAGCGGGACGACGCCGGAGCCGCCGCCGATGAGCACGACGGGGTCGGTGTCGTCCGTCCGCCAGACGAACCAGCCCCCCAGGGGACCGCGCACCCACACCCGGTCCCCGGGCCGGAAGTCCTGGACCAGGTACGGGGAGACCTCCCCGTCGGGTGCCAGCTGGACGGTGAGTTCCAGGCGGTCCGGCCCGGAGGCCGACGCGACGGAGTAGGAGCGCTCGGCGGTGTACCCGTCCTCCGCTCGCAGCTGTACGTCCACGTGCTGTCCGGGACGGTGCCCGGACCAGCCGGGCACCGCGAGCACCAGCGTGCGTGCGGTGGGGGTCTCCCACCGGTCGGACTCCAGGAGCGCGGGCGTCCATGAGGGCACCGGTCAGTCTCCCCGGTAGCGCTGTTCACGCCAGGGGTCGCCGTAGTCGTGGTAGCCGCTCTGCTCCCAGAACCCGGGCTCGTCCTCGTGGGTCAGGGTCAGGCCCCTCACCCACTTGGCGGACTTCCAGAAGTACAGGTGGGGAACGAGCAGCCGGGCGGGACCGCCGTGCTCGGCGGCCAACGGCTCCCCGTCGAAGGTGTGCACGACCCACGCCTGCCCGTCGGTGAGGTCCTCCAGCGGCAGGTTCGTGGTGTAGCCGCCGTAGGAGTGGGCCAGTGCGTGATCGGCGGCGCTCTCCACGTCCGCCAGCAGCGTGTCCAGGGAGACGCCCACCCAGTCGGTGTCGAGCTTGGACCAGCGGGTGACGCAGTGGATGTCCACGTGCGGCCGTTCCTGGGCCAGCCCCATGAACTCGTCCCAGGTCCAGCTGTGGGCGGCTCCGGTCTCCGCGGTGATGGTGAAGGCCCAGTCGTCGGTGTCGACGCGCGGCGTGGGGCCCGCGCTCAGCACCGGGAAGTCGTCGGTCTGGTACTGCCCTGGCGGAACGCGGTCGGATTCGGCGCCGCGCCGACCCTGGAAACCGCGCGTGAACATGTTCATGCTCGACCCCTGTCGTGTGAGACGTTCCAACGGAGCGCACCGTGCCGCGCCGGGAACGAGGGTGGGCGGCGGGCGCCCACCCTCGTCGGACAACTCCGACGCGCGACGCACGCCCTAGCGAGCCCCGGCGCCGGTGGACCGCGCGGCTTGCTGGCGGGGCACCGACGAGCGGATGCCGAGGACGTCGCTGAGGAAGTCGCTGGCCAGCAGCAGGGCCGCCTGGTTCGCGTGGGTGTCGCGCATGCTGTCCACCATCATGAAGTCGTGGATCATGCCCTGGAAGCGGACCGCGGTCACCGGCACCCCGGCCTCGCGGAGTCTGCGGGCGTAGGCCTCGCCCTCGTCACGCAGAACGTCGGCCTCGCCGTTGAGCACGATCGCGGGCGGCAGGCCGCGCAGCTCCTCCAGCGACGCCCGCAGCGGGGAGGCGTAGACCTCCCTGCGCTGTGCGGGGTCGGGGGCGTACTGGTCCCAGAACCAGATCATGCCGTCCCTGTTCAGGAAGTACCCGAAGGCGAACTGGTGGTAGGAGCCGGTGTCGAAGTCGGCGTCGGTCACGGGGTAGAGCAGTGCCTGTCCCCTGAGCGAGACGTCACCGCGGTCCTTGGCCATGAGCGCCAGCACGGTGGCCATGTTGCCGCCGACCGAGTCACCGGACACCGCCATACGGCCGCCGTCCAGGTTCCTCTCGGCGCCGTGGCGCACGACCCACTGGGCGGCCGCGTAGTTCTGCTCGATCGCGGTCGGGTACCTGGCCTCCGGTGAGCGGTCGTACTCGGGGAAGACCACCGCGGCACCGGTGCGGGTGGCCAGTTCACGGACCAGGCGGTCGTGGGTGTTGGAGCTGCCGAACACCCAGCCCGCACCGTGGACGTAGAGGATCACCGGCAGGACGCCGGTGGCGCCCGCGGGGCGCACGATCCGGATCGGCACCTGGCCGGTCGGCCCGCCCTCGATGGTGATCCACTCGTCGGTGATCTCCGGCTTGGGCACCCCCTCGCCGCTCTGCACGCCCTCCAGGATGTCCCGGCCCTGTTCGGGAGGGAGCTGGTAGATGAAGGGCTCGTTGGCGTTGGCGTCGGCGAACTCCTGGGCTTCCCTCTCCAGAACCACCTTGTTCTCGGACATGCCTACTCCATGGGTACGGCGTCAGAACGGGTCGGGGTTCCGCACGCGTACTCCGTCCCGGAACCCGGGCTGGGGATGCCCGTGGCCCTCATCCGGGTAACCCGGTTTTCGCAACATTTGGCCCCCCACAAGCCAGGAATTGGCGGCGCCACGGCCGGTGGTCCCGGGGGGTGGGGCCCCTCCGGGACCGTCACTCCCCGACGCCATAATGTGCCCATGGTCCTTCCTCGTGTGATCGCCACCGACCTTGACGGAACCCTCCTCGACCAGAACGGCCAGGTCTCCCCCCGCAACCACCGAGCCCTCACCGCCGCCGTGGAGGCGGGGGTCAGGGTGGTCATCGTGACCGCCCGTCCGCCGCGCACCACAGAACCCTTCGCCGCCATGTTCGACTGCGCCGCCGTGGTCTGCGGCAACGGCGCCCACACCCAGCTGCCCGGGGAGGCGGAGCCGCTGGTGCGGGCGATCGACCGCGACACCTCCGGCACGATCGTGGAGAAACTCCGGTTCTCCCTGCCGGGCCTCGGGTTCGGGGTGGAGACCGGCACGGACTTCTACCACGACACCGACTACCACCTGGAGCCGTGGATTCGGGCCGAGTGGGTCAAGGGGGTGCTGGACGGCACCGACGCCCTGCTGACCGCCGCGACCCCGGTCACCAAGCTCATCGCCCGGTCCAAGCAGTACCCGGTACACGAGATGTACGAGGCGGCCGTGACGGCCGTGGGCACGCTCGCCGAGCCGACCTACTCGGGCGGGGCGGGCCTGGTGGAGATCAGCGCGGCGGGGGTCAACAAGGGCAGCACGCTCGCGATGCTCTGCGAGCGCTGGGGCGTCGACCGCGAGGAGGTCGTGGCCTTCGGGGACATGCCCAACGACCGCTCCGCGCTGACCTGGGCGGGTTCGGGGTACGCGATGAGCAGTGGGCACCGGGACCTGCTCGATCCCGCGCTGGGTCTCAGGGTGGCCCCGTCCAGCTTCGAGGACGGGGTGGGCCGCGTGGTGGAGGAGATCCTGGAGCGGGCCTGACCGGATAATCACTGGCCGGGGTCGCGGCGCGGCCCCTACGGTGGCGGAATCCATTCGCTCTGCCCCGAGGAACCCGCCGTGCCGCACCCCACCCAGCTCGTGTCGTCACTCGCCGCCCCCGAGCGGCTGTCGCTGTTCGCCCGGATCGTCACCGCCGGACCCGAGGGGCTCGACCGGGGTGAGGTCCGGGGGACGGC
Source organism: Nocardiopsis sp. L17-MgMaSL7 (assembly GCF_003182025.1). Taxonomy (NCBI): domain Bacteria; kingdom Bacillati; phylum Actinomycetota; class Actinomycetes; order Streptosporangiales; family Nocardiopsidaceae; genus Nocardiopsis; species Nocardiopsis sp. L17-MgMaSL7. Next base: position 117,201 of record NZ_QGTF01000006.1, read on the forward strand.
CAAGCACCTGGCGCGGCTCGTGCGTGACGGTCTGGTGCGCGAGGAGGGCGCGCGGCTCGTCGCCGTGCCCGGGGTCTTCACCGAGGCCATGCGCGAGCACAAGGACGTGACCCGGACGACCGACCCCGTGGACGCGCTCTTCCACGAGGGGCGGCTCACCTCGATGCCCGCCAAGCGCGACCTCCGCCTGGCGGCCCTCGGACGTATCGCCGAGCGCCTGTTCGCCCCGGAGCTGGAGTACACGGAGAAACAGGTGAACACGGCGATCCTGACCTGCTTCGACGACCCCTCCGCCCTGCGCCGCTACCTGGTGGAGGAGGGCTTCCTGGACCGCGAGGACGACGGCAGCCGCTACCGCCTCGCCCGAGGGTAGGGGAAGGGGCCGGTCAAAAGCCGTCGGCGTCCGGCTTGACCAGGCAGAACTCGTTTCCCTCGGGGTCACGCAGCACCTGGAACGAGCCCTCCTCATCGGTGACCACCTCCCCCACGGGGGTGGCGCCGTGCTCCACGACGGAACGGACGGACGCGGAGAGGTCGTCGACGACCACGTCCGCGTGGACGCGGTTGGGGCGGGCCTTGGCCTCCGGGGTCGGCTGGAACGACAGCCGGGGCTGGCCGTCGGCTCCGTGGAGAACGGCCCAGCCGTCCGACCGGGCCTCGACCTCACCACCGATCACGAAGGCCCAGAAGCGGGCGAGGGCGAGCGGGTCGACGGCGTTGACCACCCACTGGGCCAGGGATCCCTGAGTCATGCGGGCACCCTAACAGCGGGCGGGCCGTCCGCCCGGGCGCCGAGCCCGGGCGGGCGGGTGACTAGTGGAGGACCTTCAGGCCGACGACGCCGGCGACGATGGCGATCAGGCACAGTGCCTTGGGCACACTGAAGCCCTCACCGAGGAAGAACATACCGATGAGCGCGGTACCGACCACACCGATGGACACCCAGACGGCGTAACCCGTGCCGAGCGGGATGGTGCGCAGCGCGAACGCCAGACCGGCCATGCTCAGGGCGAGGGTGACACCGAAGATCACCGAGGGCCACAAGCGGGTGAAGCCCTGTGAGGCGTGGAGCGCGGCGGCCCACGCGGTTTCGAGAAGACCGGAGATCACGAGAACGATCCAGGCCATGACCTGTTACCTCCAAGACGTACGAACTGTGGTTCGCGCCGTCTTGTCTTGACCGGGTACGGCGCCCCTCGTCCGGAGTCTCAGGTACTCGAACCCTACAACGGCCCCTGAGGGGTGAGGCTTCCAGGGTGGGTGGTCAGACCCGTCACCATCTCAGGGCCGCGTGCCGTCGACTTCCTCATGGTAGGTACGGCGGGTGCGTTCGGTGTGCTCACTCATGAGTTCGCGCGCGCGAGCCGTTTCGCCCCGCTGGATGACCTCGACCAACTGCTCGTGCTCGTCCCAGGAGGCGGAGCCGCGGATCCGGGCCACGGGCGCGTAGTACCAGCGGACCCGGCGGTCCACCTGCGCGGCGAGTTCGGCGAGCACCCGGTTGCCGGAGGCCTCGGTGACGGTGCGGTGGAAGTCGGCGTTGGCCTTGACCACGGCGTCGGTGTCGGCTCGCTCAGCTGCGGCGCGGCCGGTGGAGACCAGGTCGCGCAGCTGGCCGATCTGCTCGTCGGAGGCGTTCTCCGCGGCCAGCCGCGCGGACTCGGCCTCCAACATGGCACGCACGGCCAGGAGCTGGTCGGCCTCGCTCTCGGTGGGGGTGTGCACGAAGGCCCCGTAGCCGGGCCGCAGGTCCACCCAGCCCTCGTTGCTGAGCCGCTGCATGGCCTCGCGGACCGGCTGGCGCGAGACCCCCAGGGTGCGTGCCAGCTCGGTCTCGACCAGGTGCTGCCCGGGTGAGAGCGCCCGGGTGGTGATCAGGTCGAGAATCGCCTCGTAGACGGCCTCGCGCAGCGGAACCGGGCGCTGGATGCGTCCCGCTACGGCGTTCAATCCCTGCGAGGACATGAGGAGTCTCCCGGATCCGGTGGTCGTTGTAGACAGTGTACGAAGTTCGGTGCGTGCGTGGGTCACACGGGAAGGCCGACCAGCTCGACGCGGCCGGGAACCCGGCCGGGCGGGACCACCGCGAGCGCGTCGGCCACGGCGGCGGCGCGCAGGTCGGCGGAGCCGCTCGCGGGTAGTTCCACCGCGAGGTCGCGGCTGACCCGCACCGGGAGCAGGCGGGTGTCGGATGCGTGCGGCCGAACGTCACCGACCAGCCGGACCCGCCTTCCGGTGTGCGCGGGGTCCCGACGGTCGGCGCGCCCGCTGAGCACGGGGACCAGAAGGGTGAGCGCGGCCACGAAGGCGGCACCGGGGTTACCGGGAAGGCCGACGACCACGGCCCCCGAGGGCAGGACGGCGAGCAGTTGCGGGTGGCCGGGACGGCAGGCCACCCCGTCGACCGCGAAGATCGCACCCAGGGCGGTCAGTGCCGCGCGCAGGTGGTCGGCGGGGCCCGCCGAGGAGGAGCCGCAGACGGCCACGGTATCCGTCCCCGACGCGGCGTCCAGCCGCTCCTCCAGGGCACCCGCGCGGTCCGCCACCGCGACGGGGGGCTCACAGCGGCCGCCCGCCCAGGCCACCAGCCCGGGGAGGATCGGGCCGATGGCGTCACGGACGGCGCCCGGGCGAGGCACCCCTTCATGCACCACCTCGTCACCGGTGACGAGGACGCGCACGCGCGGGCGCAGCGCCCGGACGGAGTCGTTGCCCAGACTGGCGGCCAGCCCCAGGAGCGCGGGGGTCACGGGGCTGCCAGCCCGTGCGGCCACCGTCCCGGCCAGGGTGGTCTCGCCCCTGCGGCGGAGGTGCCGCCCGGGCGCGACCTCGCCGTACAGCAGCCGTGCACCGTCCGGCGCGGAAGGGGCGTCGGCTCCGGATGCCGGATCACCGATTCTCCCTGTGCCGTCCGGTTCCCAGGGGGCCAGGGTGGCGTGTTCGTAGGGAAGGACGGCGGTGGTTCCGTCCGGCGCGACGGCGCCCGTGGCCGTCTCCACCGCCTCTCCCGGATTCAGGCGCACGACCGGCCCCCGGTGACCGGCGAGTGACCGCCCGAGGACGAGCCAGGGCCCCTCGCTGCAGACGGCGTACCCGTCCATGGCGGCGCTGTCCAGGACGGGCACGTCGATGGCGGAGACGAGGTCGGCCGCCAGGGTGGCACCCCGGGCCTCGGTCAGGGGCACGTCCTCGGCGGGCGTGCCCGCGGCGGCGCCGACCTCCCGGGCCAGCTCGCGCGCCCGGGGCCACGGGGTGGGCGTGTGGTCTCCGGAGGGGCGGCGGTCACGAAGAAGCGGAGAAGTTTCCCAGGCACCCGAGTCGGGCATTCCTTCTCTCCCTGCCGTGGTGAGGGGACGGGTGCAAGTGAGCATACTGTATACAGTATGGAATAGGAAGGAGTCCTCATGCGCATCGCCGTCCTCGGCGCCGGAGCCATCGGCGCCTACGCGGGCGCCGCCCTCCATCGCGGCGGAGCAGACGTCCACCTCATCGCCAGGGGCGCCCACCTGCGCGCCCTGCGCGAGCACGGCGTCCGGGTCCTCAGCCCCCGTGGCGACTTCACCGCACGCCCCCACGTCACGGACGACCCCGCCGAGATCGGCCCCGTGGACGCCGTCCTGCTCGGCCTCAAGGCCCAGCACTACGCCGACTGCGGACCGATGCTGCGCCCCCTCCTGGGACCGGCGACCGCCGTGGTCGCCGCGCAGAACGGCATCCCCTGGTGGTACTTCCACGGGGTGGAGGGGCCGCTCGCCGGCCATCGCATCGAGAGCGTGGACCCGGCGGGGGCGGTCAGCCGCGCCATCCCCGTCGAGCGCGCCGTCGGCTGCGTGGTCTACGCGGCCACCGAGATCGTGGAACCGGGGGTGGTCCGGCACATCGAGGGCACCCGGTTCTCCGTCGGGGAGCCGGACCGCTCCGACTCCCGGCGCTGTCGCGACCTCTCCGAGGCGATGACGGCGGGCGGGCTCAAGTGCCCGGTCGTGCCCGACCTCCGCGTGGACGTCTGGGTGAAGCTGATGGGCAACATCGTCTTCAACCCGCTGAGCGCGCTCACCCGCTCGACCATGGCGCAGATCTGCCGCCACCGCTCGACCCGCGACCTGGCCCGCACCATGATGAACGAGACCCTGGACGTGGCCGCCCGGCTGGGCGTGCGCACCGACGTCTCCGTGGAGCGCAGGCTCGCGGGCGCCGAACGGACCGGGGACCACCGGACCTCCACCCTGCACGACCTCGAACGCGGCCGCCCGATGGAGCTGGACGTGATCCTGTCCGCCGTGGTCGAGCTGGCCGACCTCACCGGCGCCCCCGCGCCCACCCTGCGCGCGGTCGACGCCGTGGCCGGCCTGCTCAACCAGCGGGTGTCGGAACCCGCGCTGGTCTAGCGCCTCCACAACCCCGTACCATTGCCCGTTTCACCAACATTGCATACAGTATTCCCTTTGAGGCCACGAACCCCGAGCGAGGCCACATGCGACGTTCCGCAGACCACTCCAACCCCCTCGACCGACTCACCCGACCCCTCGTCCGCGAACACGGAGAACTCCGCCCCGCCAGCTGGGAGGAGGCCCTCGACCGCGCCGCGGCCGGCTTCCGGAAGGGCGTCGACCGCCACGGACCCAACTCCTTCGGCATGCTCTCCTGTGCCAGGGCCACCAACGAGATGAACTTCGTCGCACAGAAGTTCACCCGCGTCGTGGTCGGCACCAACAACGTCGACTCCTGCAACCGCACCTGCCACGCCCCCAGCGTCGCGGGCCTGTCCGCCGCCTTCGGCTCCGGCGGCGGCACCTCCTCCTACGCGGAGATCGAGGACACCGACCTCATCGTCATCTGGGGCGGCAACCCCCGCTTCGCCCACCCGATCTTCTTCCAGCACGTGCTCAAGGGAGTGCGCAACGGGGCCCGGCTCTTCGTCGTGGACCCCCGCCGCACCCCCACCGCGGAGTGGGCCGACCGCTGGTTCGGCCTCAACGTGGGCACGGACATCCCGCTCGCCCACGCCGTGGGCCGGGAGATCCTGCACGCCGGACTGGCCAACGAGTCCTTCATCGAGCGCGCCACCAGCGGGCTCGACGAGTACCGCGCGCTGGTGGAGCCGTGGACGCTCTCGGCCGCCGAGGCCGAGACCGGTGTCCCCGCCGAGGCCATCCGCGAACTCGCGCACACCTACGCCCGCGCCGAACGCGCCCAGATGTGCTGGACCCTGGGCATCACCGAACACCACAACGCCACCGACAACGTGCGTTCTCTGATCAACCTGTCCCTGCTCACCGGACACGTCGGGCGGCACGGCTCCGGCCTCAACCCGCTGCGCGGCCAGAACAACGTGCAGGGCGGCGGCGACATGGGCGCCATCCCCGACCGCCTGGCAGGGTTCCAGGACATCCTGGACGCCGAGGTCAGGGCCCCGTTCGAGCAGGCCTGGGGCCGCCCCATCCAGGACCGCAAGGGCCTCAACCTCACCCAGATGTTCGAGGCCATGGAGGAGGGCGAGCTGAAGACGCTCTACGTCATCGGCGAGAACCCCGTCCAGTCCGAGCCCGAGACGCACAAGACCACCGCACGGCTGCGGTCCCTGGACCACCTGGTGGTCCAGGACATCTTCCTCACCCGCACCGCCGAACTCGCCGACGTGGTGCTCCCGGCCAGCGCCGCCTGGTGCGAGTCCGACGGCACCTTCACCAACAGCGAGCGGCGGGTGCAGCTGGTCCGCAAGGCCCTGGACCCGCCGGAGGGCGCCAGGGACGACATCGAGATCATGTGCGCGCTCGCGACCCGGCTGGGGTACGACTGGGAACGCCCCTCGGCGGAGGAGATCTGGGACGAGGTGCGCTCACTGTCCCCCATACACCGGGGCATGAGCTACGCGCGCCTGGCCGAGCACGACGGCATCCAGTGGCCCTGCTACTCCGAGGACACCCTGGAGCCCAGCTACCTGCACTCCCGGCTGTGGTCGAAGGACCCGCTCGAAAGGGGTGAGCCCGCACCGTTCGGGATCGTCGGGCACTCGCCACCGGTGGACCTGCTGGACGAGGACTTCCCGTTCCGGCTCACCACCGGCCGCCGCCTGGACGACTACAACACCGGCGTGCAGACCTCCGGCTTCTCCTCGCCGATGCGCCGTGGAGAACTGCTGGACCTGTCCCCGGAGGACGCGGCGAAGCTGGGAGTGGAGGACGGTGAGACGGTCCGGGTGACCTCGCGGCGCGGTTCGGTGCTGGTACCGGCGTCGGTCACCGAGTCCATGCGGCCCGGACTGGTGTTCATGACCTTCCACTTCCCGCACCAGGTGGACACGCAACTGCTCACCATCGATGCCACCGACCCGATCGCCGGGACCGCCGAGTACAAGGCGGCGGCGGTACGCATCGAACGGGTGGCCCCGCGCCCCCGGAACCAGGGACGGGAGGTCCCCGAACGGGTCTCGGGCTGAGTCACCCGGTCCGAGCACGTGGAGGCGGGCCGAGCACGGCGCGGGCCGTCCCACCAGCCCCGGTGGGACGGTCCGCCCGGTGTGCCCGGAGGGCGACCCCCGTCCCCCAACTCACTTGGGGAACGAGGGTTGTCAATCCGCAACACCCATCTTACTGTCTCTTGTATACAGAATCCTGTGATCTGTCTTACACATGATTGAGGTGATCCGGGCGTGGACCTGCGACTTCTGGACGAGGTGGCCACCGACGCCGAACGCGACGCCGTCGACACACTCCTGGGAGCACCCGAATCCGGCTGGGAGGGCGGGACCCGCCAGGACTCCGACCTGCGCTACGCACGGGGCGGACACGCCGCACGCGACCGGCGCGACCTGCTCCTGCCCGCCCTGCACGCCGTCAACGACCGCATGGGCTGGATCAGCCGCGGCGCGCTCAACCACATCTGCCGCAGGCTCACCGTCCCCCCGGCCGAGGCCTACGCCGTGGCCTCCTTCTATGCCATGTTCGCGCTGCACGAGCGCCCCCGCCGGGTCGTGCACCTGTGCACCGACATCGCCTGCGCGGCCTCCGGTTCCGGCGGGCTCCGCGACCGCCTGAACGCCCGTCTGGGCCCGCCCGGCGGTCACCCCGACGACCCCGAGGCCCCCGGAACCACCTGGCACGAGAGCCCCTGCCTGGGCCTGTGCGAGCGCGCCCCCGCCGCGCTCGCCCTTGAGGCCGGGAGCCCCGCACGGTACGCGGTCGCGGCCCCCGCGACCCCCGACTCCCTCGACGCCCTCGCCGACGCCCCGCCCCCGGAGACGGAATCCGCGACCAGCGCCGGGGACGACCCGGCGCACGATGGCGCGCACGCCCCGGACGACACCACCGGCACCGACGGCACCGCCGACGACTCAGCGAACGCCGCCCCGCCGACCCCGGCCCGCGCCGTCAACGTCGACAACGGGCGCTCCCCCGACAGCCACCGTCCCGGCACCACCACCTACGCGTCCGACCCCCTCCTCGGCGGCGCCCCCGAACCCGACCCTGCGGCCGCCGTCCCCGACGCCGGCTCCCCCGGCCACGTCCTGCTGAGCAGGATCGGCCGCGTGGACCCCCTCAGCCTCGACGACTACCGCGCGGCGGGCGGATACGCCTCGCTCCGCGAGGCCCTGCGCCTCGGCCCCGCCGGGGTGATCCGCGAGGTCACCGACTCCGGTCTGGTGGGCCGGGGCGGCGCCGCCTTCCCCACCGGGCGCAAGTGGAACGCCACCGCTCAGCAGCCGGACACCCCGCACTACCTGGTGTGCAACGCCGACGAGAGCGAGCCCGGCACCTTCAAGGACCGGGTCCTCATGGAGGGCGACCCCTTCTCCGTGGTCGAGGCCATGACCGTCGCCGGGTACGCGATCGGCGCCCGCACCGGCTACCTCTACATCCGGGGCGAGTACCCCCGCGCGCTGCGCCACCTGGAGAACGCGCTGTCCCTGGCCCGGGAGCGCGGCCTGCTCGGCCCCGACGTCCTCGGATCCGGCTTCTCGTTCGACATCGAGATCCGGCGCGGTGCTGGCGCCTACATCTGCGGCGAGGAGACCGCCATCTTCGGGTCCATCGAGGGCCAGCGCGGCGAGCCCCGCACCAAACCGCCCTTCCCCGTGGAGAAGGGGCTGTTCGGCAAACCGACCGCGGTGAACAACGTGGAGACCCTGGTCAACGTGCTCCCCGTGCTCCTCATGGGCGGGCCCGCCTACGCCGCCGTGGGCACGAAGGGCTCCACCGGACCCAAACTGTTCTGCGTGTCCGGCGGGGTGCGCCGCCCCGGACTGTACGAACTGCCCTTCGGCGCCACCCTGGGCGACCTCGTCGAGGCCGCGGGCGGGATGCCCGAGGGGCGTTCCATCCGGGCCGTGCTCCTGGGCGGGGCGGCCGGAACCTTCGTCCGCGGCGACGAGCTGGACATCCCGCTGACCTTCGAGGGAGCGCGGGCGGCCGGGACCTCGCTGGGGTCCGGCGTGGTACTGGTCCTGGACGACACCGCCGACCTCGGTGCGACCCTCGCCCGGGTGGCGGCCTTCTTCCGGGACGAGTCCTGCGGGCAGTGCGTGCCCTGCCGGGTGGGGACGGTACGCCAGGAGGAGTCGCTGCTGCGGCTGCGCTCCGGTGCCTCACCCGCCCGGGAACTGCCCCTTCTGCGGGAGGTCGGACGGGCCATGCGGGACGCGTCCATCTGCGGCCTGGGCCAGACCGCCTGGAACGCGGTGGAGTCCGCGATCGACCGGCTCGGCCTCTACTCCGGGACCGGCCCCGACGGCTCCGGCGCCGCCGACCCCGACCATCCGCGCGACCCCGACCCCGCGCACACTCCAGCCCCGGGCGACCGGGCTGCGACCGAGGAGGCCCGATGACCGTCCCCGTACTCCTGCCCACTCCCCGACGCCTGATCGACGCGACCATCGACGGCGAGACCGTCCGGGTGCCGGAGGGCACCACCGTCCTGGAGGCCTGCTCCTCCGCCGGGACCGAGGTCCCCACCCTCTGCCACGGCGACACACTCACCCCCCGCAACGCCTGCCGTGTGTGCGTCGTCGAGGTGGAGGGCGCCCGCACCCTGGCCCCGGCCTGCTCACGCAAGCTGGAGGAGGGCATGAGCGTGGCCACCGACTCCGAACGGGTGCGGCACAGCCGTAAACTGGTGCTCGAACTGCTGGGCTCCTCGGTGGACCTGTCCACCACCCCGAAGGTCTCCGAGTGGATGGAGCGCTACGAGGCGGAGCCGGAGCGGTTCGGCCCCCGCGCCGAACCGGCCGCGCTCGGGGTCCGTGACGCCCGGCGCGCGGGCGAGCACGAGCCCGGCGACGGCGGGGCGGCCGCCACGGTCGAGCAGCCCGCCAAGGTGGACAACGACCTCTACGTGCGCGACTACTCGAAGTGCATCATGTGCTACAAGTGCGTGGACGCCTGCGGCGACCAGTGGCAGAACACGTTCGCGATCGGGGTGGCCGGGCGGGGGTTCGACGCCCGCATCTCCACCGAACACGACGTGGAGCTCCCCGACTCGGCCTGCGTGTACTGCGGGAACTGCATCGAGGTCTGCCCGACCGGGGCGCTGTCGTTCGCCACCGAGTTCGACATGCGCGCGGCGGGCACCTGGGACGAGGAGAGCCAGACCGAGACGACGACGATCTGCACCTACTGCGGTGTGGGGTGCAACGTCACCCTGCACGTCCAGGAGAACGAGATCGTCAAGGTGACCTCGCCGCACGACAACCCGGTGACGCACGGCAACCTGTGTATCAAGGGCAGGTTCGGCTTCCAACACGTGCAGCGGCGCGGCGACGGCTGAGGCACCGGACGGTGGCCTGGGCCTCTCGGGGCGGTCTGTCCTCCATACGCCGATTTGACGCTTCGTCCCCTCGACACCGAATGTCGGGAAGAGTAGACCAGTAAACGCACTCGTGCACCGGAAGGCGGTGGTGGGGAATGGGACGGGTGACCGCCCGTGAGAAGGTCCTCCGGATCAGAGAGGGAGTCGAGAGCGAACGCATCGACACCCTCGTAGTGGAGGAGCCGCTGGAGATCAGGCTGGACGGCGCCCCGTTGAGCATCACCATGCGGACCCCGGGGAGCGACTTCGACCTCGCCGCCGGGTTCCTGGTGAGCGAGGGGGTAGTCTCCGAGGGGCCCGAGGTCACCGCCATCCGGTACTGCGCGGGGGCCACCGAGGACGGGTCCAACACGTACAACGTGCTGGACGTGTCCCTGGCTCCCGGGGTGGCACTCCCCGACACCTCGCTGGAGCGCAACTTCTACACGTCGTCCTCGTGCGGGCTGTGCGGCAAGGCCAGCCTGGACGCCGTGCGCACCAAGGCGCGGTGGCCGGTGTCCGACGACGGCCTGCGGATCGACGTGCCCACCCTCACCGTCCTCCCGGACCGGCTGCGTGAGGCCCAGCGGGTGTTCGACCGCACCGGCGGCCTGCACGCCGCCGGGCTGTTCACCGCCGACGGTGAGCTGCTGGCCGTGCGCGAGGATGTGGGGCGGCACAACGCGGTGGACAAGCTGATCGGCTGGGCCCTGCGCTCCGACCGCCTCCCGCTGAGCGGGACCGTGCTCATGGTGTCGGGCCGCGCCTCCTTCGAGCTGGTCCAGAAGGCGTGGATGGCGGGCATCCCCATGATGGCCGCCGTCTCGGCGCCCTCGTCCCTTGCTGTCGACCTGGCCACGGAGGCGGGCATGACGCTCGTCGGCTTCCTGCGCGGCAGCTCCATGAACGTCTACACCGGAAGGCATCGCGTTCTCCTGGAGAGGACGCTCACCGCGTCCTCGGCGGCCCCAGGGGCTGCGCGCCCTCCGGAACGGTAGACGCGGACCTGGTTGGCGCGTTCCAGCCCCCCGCACCAACCAGGTCCGATACCGGCACACCCGGGGCGGCGGCATCCGTGCCGTCGCCCCGTCGCGGTGTCCCGGTCGATCCGACCGCTCGGCCTCAGCCCAGGAGCTCCCGGGTGAGGCGGGCGGTCTCGCTCGGGGTCCGGCCGACCCGAACCCCGGCCGCCTCCAGGGCCGCCTTCTTGGCGGCGGCCGTTCCGGAGGAACCGGAGACGATCGCCCCCGCGTGGCCCATGGTCCTGCCCTCCGGGGCGGTGAAGCCCGCCACGTAGCCGACCACGGGCTTGCTGACGTGGTCCCGGACGTAGGCGGCCGCGCGCTCCTCGGCGTCACCGCCGATCTCACCGATCATCACGATCACGTCGGTGTCCGGGTCCTCCTCGAAGGCGGCCAGGGCGTCGATGTGCGTGGTGCCGATGACCGGGTCGCCGCCGATCCCCACCGCCGTGGAGAAGCCGAGGTCCCGCAGCTCGTACATGAGCTGGTAAGTGAGCGTGCCGGACTTGGAGACGAGGCCGATCCGGCCGGGCCGGGTGATGTCGGCCGGGATGATCCCGGCGTTGGACTGGCCCGGGCTGATGAGGCCGGGGCAGTTGGGGCCGATGATCCTGGTGCGGTTTCCGCGCGCGGTGGCCAGGTGCCAGACAGCCGTGGTGTCGTGGACCGGGACGCCCTCGGTGATGACGACGGCCAGGCCGATCTCGGCCTCGATCGCCTCCTCCACCGCGTCCTTGGTGAACCGGGGCGGGACGAACACCACGGTGACGTCGGCGCCGGTCGCCTTCACGCCCTCCGCCACGGAGCCGAGGACGGGCACCTCGGTGCCGTCGAAGTCGACGCTCTGACCGGCCTTGCGCGGGTTCACGCCGCCGACGACGTTGGTACCGGACGCGAGCATGCGCCGGGTGTGCTTGGTGCCCTCGGCGCCGGTCATGCCCTGGACGAGCACCCGGCTGTCCCTGTTGAGAAAGATGGCCATGGGTTTCTCCTGTCGAAGGGGGTGGGCCGGTCAGCGTGCGGCGAGTTCGGCGGCGAGTTCGGCGGCGCCGTCCATCGTGTCCACCTGGCGCACGGCCGGGTGGGCGCGGGCGGTGAGGATCTGGCGGCCCTGCTCGGCGTTGTTGCCGTCCAGGCGCACCACCAGCGGCTTGCTGACGTCCTCGCCCTGGCTCTCCAGGAGTTCGAGGGCCTGCACGACGCCGTTGGCGACGGCGTCGCAGGCCGTGATCCCGCCGAAGACGTTGACGAACACGCTCCGCACGGCCGGGTCGCCCAGGATCACGTCGAGGCCGTTGGCCATCACCTCGGCGGAGGCGCCGCCGCCGATGTCGAGGAAGTTGGCGGGGCGGACGCCGCCGTGGTCCGCTCCGGCTTGGGCGACCACGTCCAGGGTGGACATCACCAGTCCCGCGCCGTTGCCGATGACGCCGACCTCGCCGTCGAGCCGCACGTAGTTGAGGCCCCGCTCACGCGCGCGGAGTTCGCGTTCGTCGGTCCCGGCGCCGTGGGTGAAGGGGGTCCGCTCCGGGTGGCGGTGGGCCGCGTTGTCGTCCAGCGTGACCTTGCCGTCGAGGGCGACGATCCGCCCGTCCGCGGTGCGGACCAGGGGGTTGACCTCGACGAGGGTGGCGTCCTCGCCCACCATCACGTCCCACAGGGCGGCGATGACCGTCGCGGCCCTGTCGCGGACCGCCTCGGGCAGTCCGGCGGCCGCGCAGATGCCCAGCGCCTCCTCCCGGCCCACCCCCTCGGGGCCGACCGGGGTGCGCACGACCGCGTCGGGTTCGGCGGCGGCGACCTCCTCGATCTCCATGCCGCCCCGTGCCGAGCAGATGGAGAGGAACTCGCGGTTGGCGCGGTCGAGCAGGAAGGAGAAGTAGTACTCCTCGGCGATGTCGCTCGCCTCCTCAACGAGAACACGGTGGACCGAGTGGCCCTTGATATCCATGCCGAGGATCTCCTCGGCCCGCGCTCGGGCCTCGTCGGCTCCCTCGGCCACCCTCACGCCGCCGGCCTTGCCTCGGCCGCCCGTCTTGACCTGGGCCTTGACCACGACCCTCCGGCCGAGGCGACCGGCCACCGACGCCACCCGTCCGGGGGTGTCGGCGATCTCGCCCTCAACCAGCGCGACCCCGTACTCACCGAAGATCTGTTTGGCCTCGTACTCGTGGAGATCCAACGCTCCTCCTCCGTCCGCTCGTCGCCCCCTCTCCAGTGATACTCCACATTGTATGCAGTATTCAATAGGCATTCTTGTCGAGATGGCCCTTCACAAGCGTCGCCCCGCTTTGCATACTGCATACAAGGAGGTCGCCATGTTCCCCCGCCATCTGCCCGAACCACCGCCCCGGCCCGCTCCACCGGCGCCGGAGCCCCCACCCGCCACCGCGTCGACGCCCACGCACGTCCACGACTGGCGGGGCAGGCGCTACACCGTCGGCCCCTCAGCCAGCAGGCTCACCGGAACACCCCGGTCCGTGCTGCTGGCCCGCGCGCTGATCGCCGTCGGGGCTGTGGGCGTGCTCCAGTTCGGCTACGGCGCGGCGGTCCCCCTGCTGACGGCGACGCACGGGTGGTCCCCCGCACAGGCCCTGACGCCGTTCCTGGTCTGGGCCCTGGTCCAGGGATCCCTCGCCCCCGTGCCGCGCCTGCTCCGGACGCGCGGGCTCCTCGACCCCGGCACGGCGATCTGTGTGGGGGCGGCATTGTGCGCCGCGGCCGTGTACACGGTCGGACACTTCGGGGACCCGCTGGCCGCCGTGGTGGGGTACGGGCTGCTCGGCGGCGTGGGAGCGGGGCTGGTCTACCACTCCTGCGTGGACCTGGTGGGCGGCTGGTTCCCGGACCGGCGCACCGTGCGCCTGGGCGCCGTGGGCGGGGCCTTCGCCCTGGGCGCGGTACCCCTGCTGCCCGCGCTCGTCCTGGGGCCGCCCGGCGACCCCGGCGCTGCGGCCACCGTGCTCGCGGCGGCGGTCCTCATACTGGGCGTGGCGGGCGGCGCGGGCCAGCGCGGGGCCCCGGCGTTCTGGTGGCCCCCGGGGAGCGACCCCCGAGCGGCCGCGCTGCGGCGGGGCGCGGAGCCGCCCGCCGCACGTGACTTCAGCGCGGGCCAGGCGTGGGCGAGCGGGCACTCGCTCCACGCACTGCACGCGATCGTCGCGCTGTCCGGAACGGTCGGGCTGTTCACCCTCGTAGCACTCCCGCCCGTATTGTCGGGCGCGGGCCGCGCCCCTTCGGAGATCGCGGTGGCCGTGACCGCGTTCGCCCTGGCCAGCGGGGTCGGACGGCTCGCCGCGAGCGGGGCGGCGGAGCGGGCCGGGCGGCGTCGGACCCTCGCCGCGCTGCTGGCGGCGACCACGCTCGGGCAGTCGGTCCTGGCCGCCACCGCCCCGGAGGGTCCGTTGCCGCTCCTGATCGCCGGCGTCCTGGTGGTGGGCGCGGGCACCGGTTCCTGCTACCCGCTGACCCGCGCGATCACCGAGGGGCACTTCGGTACGGGCCAACACAGTGGTACGGGCCAGCACAGTGGTGCAGTCCAGCACAGTCTTGCGGGGCAGCACCGTGGTGCGGGGCAACGCGGCGGCGCGGGGCAACGCGGTGGCGCGGGCCGGTTCCGCGCCCCCCGCGAGGACGACCCCGCCCGTTCGGCCGACCTCGCGGGGCTGGTCCACGGCTCCAAGGCGGTCGGCGGGCTGCTCGGCGTGGGCGGCGCGATCGCCCTGCTCGGTCTGGTCCCGACCACCGCCCAACCCGTCGCTCTGGCCGCCTCCGGCCTGCTCACGGCCGTGGCCGCCGTCCTGACCGCGCGCCTGCGCCGCCCCCTGCCGATCCGGACGCTGCCCCACACTGCCGGGACAACGGAGTCCCACGGGGTCTGGACAGCGCGGCGCCGGAGTGTTCCAATGTGATGCACACGGTATACAGTATCCGATCTTCACTGAACCGTACGCTCCGCACCTCAGCACGAAAGGGGTCGTCGCACCGATGGCCGAAGGCAAGGTACCCACCGAAACGAACAGCGACAGCAGCACGATCTCCGGCGGCCACCTGGTCGCCAAGGCCCTCAAGGCCGAGGGGGTCGACGTCGTCTTCACGCTCTGCGGCGGCCACATCATCGACATCTACGACGGCTGCGCCGACGAGGGCATCGACGTGATCGACGTCCGGCACGAGCAGGTCGCCGCCCACGCCGCCGACGGCTACGCGCGCATCACCGGCAAGCCCGGCTGCGCGGTGGTGACGGCGGGCCCCGGCACCACGGACGCGGTCACCGGCATCGCCAACGCCTACCGCGCCGAGAGCCCCATGCTGGTCATCGGCGGCCAAGGCGCCCTCAGCCAGCACAAGATGGGCTCCCTCCAGGACCTGCCGCACGTGGACATGATCAACCCGATCTCCAAGTTCGCGGCCACCGTCCCGCACACCGAGCGCGTCGCCGACCTGGTCTCCATGGCCTTCCGCGAGGCCAACAACGGCGCCCCCGGCCCGTCCTTCCTGGAGATCCCGCGCGACGTGCTGGACGCCAAGGTCCCCGTGGAGCGGGCGCGCGTCCCCGCCGCCGGGCACTACCGGGCCTCCACCCGTCAGGCGGGCGACCCTGCCGCCATCGAGCGCCTCGCCGAACTGATCGTGCGCTCCGAGCGTCCCAGCATCCTGCTCGGCAACCAGGTGTGGACGACCCGGGCCACCGACTCCGCCGTCGAACTGGTCCGCGCCCTCAACATCCCCGCGTACATGAACGGCGCGGGACGCGGCACCCTCCCGCCCGGGGACCCGCACCACTTCCAGCTCTCCCGGCGCTACGCCTTCAGCAACTCCGACCTCATCATCATCGTCGGCACGCCGTTCGACTTCCGGATGGGCTACGGTAAGCGCCTCTCCCCCGACGCGACCGTGGTGCAGATCGACCTCAACTACGCCACCGTCGGCAAGAACCGCGACATCGACCTCGGCATCGTGGGCGACGCCGACGTCATCCTGTCCTCGGCGCTCCAGGCCGTCTCCGGCTACGGCGACACCGGGGCGCAGGGCCGCAAGGGCTGGCTGGAGGAGCTGCGCACCCAGGAGCAGGCCGCGCTCGACAAGCGCGCGCACCTCCTGACCTCGGACTCCACCCCGATCCACCCCTACCGCCTGGTCAACGAGATCAACCAGTTCCTCACCGAGGACTCCGTGTACGTCGGCGACGGCGGCGACATCGTCACCTTCTCCGGCCAGGTGGTCCAGCCGAAGTCGCCCGGCCACTGGCTGGACCCGGGGCCGCTCGGCACGCTGGGCGTCGGGATCCCGTTCGTGATGGCGGCCAAGTACGCCCGCCCGGACAAGGAGGTGGTCGCGCTCTTCGGCGACGGCGCCTTCAGCCTCACCGGATGGGACTTCGAGACCCTGGTCCGTTTCGACCTGCCCTTCGTCGGGATCGTCGGCAACAACTCCTCGATGAACCAGATCCGCTACGGCCAGATCGCCAAGTACGGCGCGGACCGGGGCGAACTCGGCAACACCCTGGGCGACGTGCGCTACTCCGAGTTCGCGAAGATGCTCGGCGGACACGGCGAGGAGGTCCACGACCCGGCCGAGATCGGCCCGGCCCTGTTGCGGGCCCGCGAGTCCGGCAAGCCCTCACTGATCAACGTCTGGATCGACCCCGAGGTGTACGCCCCGGGGACCATGAACCAGACGATGTACAAGTAGCCCGGAAGGAGAGTCATGGGCAAGGCACTCGACGGGGTCCGCGTCCTGGACATGACCCATGTCCAGTCGGGACCGTCCGCGACGCAGATCCTCGCGTGGATGGGCGCCGACGTCGTCAAGCTGGAGGCGCCCTCGGGCGACATCACCCGGCGCCAGCTCCGGGACCGGCCCGGCGTGGACAGCCTGTACTTCACGATGCTCAACTCCAACAAGCGGAGCATCACCCTCAACACCAAGAGCGCCGAGGGCAAGCGGATCTTCCTGGACCTGGTGCGCCGCAGCGACGTGCTGGTGGAGAACTTCGCGCCCGGAGCCCTGGACCGGATGGGGTTCACCTGGGAGGTGCTCGCGGAGGCCAACCCGAGACTGGTCTACGCCTCGATCAAGGGCTTCGGTCCGGGCGCGTACGCGGACTTCAAGGCCTACGAGGTGATCGCCCAGGCCATGGGCGGCTCCATGAGCACCACCGGGTTCGAGGACGGCCCGCCGCTGGCCACGGGCGCCCAGATCGGCGACTCGGGCACAGGAATGCATACAGTGGCCGGTATCCTCGCCGCGCTGTACCAGCGGGTGCACACCGGCCGGGGCCAGCGCGTACAGGTCGCGATGCAGGACGCGGTGCTCAACCTGTGCCGGGTCAAGCTGCGCGACCAGCAGCGGCTCGCGCACGGCCCGCTCTCGGAGTACCCCAACGACGACTTCACCGACGAGGTCCCGCGCTCCGGCAACGCCTCCGGCGGCGGACAGCCCGGCTGGGCCGTGCGCACCGCGCCCGGCGGCCCCAACGACTACGTGTACGTGATCATCCAGCCCGCGGGCTGGGCGCCCATCGCGCGGCTGATCGGCCGTCCCGAACTGGCCGAGGACCCCGAGTGGGCCACACCCGAGGCCCGGCTCGACAAGCTCGACAAGGCCTTCGCCCTGATCGAGGAGTGGTCCCGGGAACTGCCCAAGTGGGACGTGCTCTCCGCTCTCAACGCGCACAACATCCCCTGCGGGCCGATCATGTCCACCCGGGAGATCATCGAGGACCCCACCCTGCGGGAGAACGGCGTGGTCACCGAGGTCGACCACCCCGAACGCGGCAGTTACCACACCGTGGCCTCACCCATCCGCCTCTCCGACTCCTCGGTGGACGTCAGCCGGTCCCCCCTGCTCGGTGAGCACAACCCCGACATCTACCGCGACGAGCTGGGCCTGACCTCCGAGGAACTGGCGGAGCTCTCATCGAACGGAGTGATCTGAGCGCATGGCCGTCTACACACCCGAGCGTTCCGACCGCGACCCCTCCCCGGTCCGCGAGGTCCTCGACCGGGCCCGGGCCGAGGGCCGGACCGCGCTCACCGCCCCCGAGGGCCGCCTCCTCGCCGAGGCCTACGGCATCCCCGTCCCCGGCGAGGCACTGGCCCGCAGCGCCGAGGAGGCCGCCGCCCTGGCCACCGAGATCGGCCTGCCCGTGGCCGCCAAGATCGTCTCCCCCGACATCCTGCACAAGACCGACGCGGGCGGCGTGGAGATCGGACTGAACACCGCCGAGGAGGTGGCCGCCGCCTACGAGCGCGTCACCGCCAACGCCCGCGCACACGACCCCGACGCCCGCGTCGACGGTGTGCAGGTCCAGCAGATGGTCCAGGGCGGTTTGGAGGTCCTGGTCGGCGCCACCACCGATCCCACGTTCGGCAAGGTCGTGGTGTTCGGGCTGGGCGGCGTCCTGGTGGAGGTCCTCAAGGACGTCTCCTTCCGCCTCGCCCCGGTCACGCGAGAGGAGGCGCTGGCCCAGGTCGCCGACATCCGGGCGGCCGAGGTCCTGGACGGGGTCCGGGGCGCCGAGGCGGTGGACCGGGGCGCCCTGGCCGACCTCCTCGTGCGCCTGTCCGAGCTGGTCACGGACTTCCCGGAGATCGCCGAGGCGGACCTCAACCCCGTGTTCGCCTCGGCCTCCGGGGCCATCGCCGCCGACCTGCGGTTCGTCCTGGACTTCGAGCCCGCCGAGGGGCCCCGGACCTTCGAGCGGGAGGAGATCCTGGCGTCCATGGAGCGCATCTTCAAGCCGCGCTCCATCGCCGTGATCGGCGCCTCCAACGAGGCGGGCAAGATCGGCAACTCGGTGATCCGCAACATCGTGGACGGCGGGTTCCGGGGCGGGATCCACCCGGTCAACCCGAAGTCGGACGAGGTCAACGGCCTCACCTCGTACAAGTCGATCACGGACGTGCCCGGCGAGGTGGACGTGGCGGTCTTCGCGATCCCGGCGAAGTTCGTGGCCGGGGCGCTGGAGGAGGCCGGACGCAAGGGGGTGGCGGGCGCCATCCTCATCCCGTCCGGGTTCGCCGAGACCGGAGAGCACGAGCTCCAGGACGAGGTCCTCGCCGTCGCCCGCAGGCACGGGGTCCGCATCCTCGGCCCCAACATCTACGGCTACTACTACACGCCGGAGAAGCTGTCCGCGACCTTCTGCACCCCCTACGACGTGGCCGGAGGCACCGCCCTGACCTCGCAGTCCGGGGGGATCGGCATGGCGATCCTGGGGTACAGCCGCAGCACGCGCACGGGCGTGTCCGCCATCGTGGGGGTGGGCAACAAGGCCGACATCGACGAGGACGACCTGCTCACCTTCTTCGGGCAGGACGAGAACACCAACGCCGTCGCCATGCACCTGGAGGACCTCAAGGACGGCCGCGCGTTCGTGGCCGCCGCCCGCGAGGTGGTCCCCAAGAAGCCCGTGGTGGTGCTCAAGGCCGGCCGGACCTCCGCCGGGGCCCGCGCCGCCGGGTCGCACACCGGCGCGCTCGCCGGGGACGACAAGGTCTACGACGACATCCTCCGCCAGGCGGGCGTGGTCCGGGCCCCCGGCCTGACCGAACTCCTGGAGTACGGCCGCGCCCTGCCGGTCATGCCCGCGCCCAGCGGCGAGAACATCGTGATCATCACCGGCGCGGGCGGTTCCGGCGTGCTGCTGTCGGACGCGGTGGTGGACAACGGGATGTCGCTGTACGAGATCCCCCCGGACCTGGACGAGGCCTTCCGCGCCTTCATCCCGCCGTTCGGGGCGGCCGGCAACCCGGTGGACATCACCGGCGGCGAACCGCCCTCCACCTATGAGAAGACCATCCGCCTCGGGTTGGAGGACCCCCGCGTCCACGCCCTCGTCCTCGGCTACTGGCACACCATCGTCACCCCGCCGCTGGTCTTCGCCGACGTCGTGATCGACGTGGTGAGCAAGGCCCGCGCCGCCGGGATCGACAAGCCGGTGGTGGCCTCCCTCTCGGGTGACACCGAGGTCGAGGCGGCCAGCCAGAAGCTGTTCGAGCACGGGATCGTCGCCTACCCCTACACGACCGAGATGCCGGTGAAGGTTCTGGGCGCGAAGTATCGCTGGGCCCGCGCGGCCGGACTACTCTGACCGAGTGCCCGGCCGGTGCCACCGGCCCCGGCCGGGCCGTCACGACCCAGAACCGACAACAGCCACGCGCCACACACTGAGCACACGAGCCACACCAGCCCGGCAGTCCTGGAGCCGCCGCCGCAAGGCCGCCGGGCCCCCGGCCACCGCAAGGGACAGCCACGTCCAGACACGGTGACCCCCAGCCACGTGTCCACCACAAGCAGGGAGGTGCCGCACCACCCGGGGGCGACATGCGAACCACCGAATCGCATTCGCGCACATACGGAGTACCGCCTTGGATTCCTCACGCCCCGACCCCGACTCCTCAGAACCCCCGGCGCCGTCCGGGACCCGACGACCCCACGTCCCGGCCCAGCGCCAGCCCCACCCCTCAGAGACCGGCCCCGCCACCGAACCGGTCACCGCCTCCGACGGCGCGTCCTCCGACACCCCGGACGACGTGGCCGCACCCCCGCAGGAGGAGCGGTTCTGGAAGGCGGGCAAGCTGGAACCGATGCCCATCCGGAGCCTGCCGAAGGCTCCCCCCTCCATCCACATCCTCGGCCCCACGGTGTTCCTCGTCGCGCTCGGCGTGGGCATGGGCGAGTCCTACATGTGGCCGCGCCTGGTCCTCGTCTTCGGCCCCGAGATCCGCTGGCTGTTCCTGATCGGCGTCTCCCTCCAGGCCGTGGTCATGCTGGAGATGTCGCGCTACGCGATGGCCACCGGGGAGAGCATCTTCTACGGCGCGGCACGCGTGTTCAAGCCGCTGATGTGGTTCTTCTTCCTCACAGCGATCCTCGTGTACATCTGGCCGGGGCACCTCTCGGCGGGCGCCTCCGCGTTCGAGCGGGTGACCGGTGTTCCCTGGCAGGTCACGGCGGTGGCCGGGATGATCCTGGTCGGCGTGGTGTTCACCCTCGCCAAGGTCATCTACGACCTGCTGGAGAACGTGCTCTCCATCTGCATCGGCCTGCTGGTGGTCGGCACGTCCGTGGTCGCCGCGATGGTCGGCAACCTGTCCGACCTCACCTCCACCATCAGCGGAATGTTCGCGTTCGGGTACTTCCCCGAGGAGGCCATGTCCGCGGCCTGGTTCCCGATCGTCGTCGGCGCCATCGCCTTCGCCGGGCCCTCCGGGATGCAGCAGATGTGGTACACCCTGCACCTGCGTGACAAGGGCGCGGGCATGGGCGCGCACATCCCCCAGATCCGGGGCCTGCGGCACGCGGGCGAGCAGGAGGCCATACCCTCGCGCGGCTTCATGTTCGACACCTCGGACCCGAGGGAGATGGAGAAGTGGAGGGGGTGGCGCCGCTGGGTGACCTTCGACGCCCTGGTGCTCTTCTGGGGCATCACCATGCTGGTGACGATCTCCTTCACCGTGCTGGCCCAGTCCGCGGCCCGGTTCGACCCGCAGGTGGCGCAGCTGATCCGGGACGGCGACCGGGAGGCGTCGCTGGACGCGATGGCCGGTGCCTTCTCGGCGGCCGGGAGCCCCGTGCTCGGCACGGTCTTCTTCCTCTTCATCGCGCTCATCGGCATCAACGCGACCCTGGGTCTGTTCGACTCCTTCTCTCGCGGCCAGGCCGACATGACGTACAACTTCGTGCCGGGCGCCAAACGGCTCGGGATGTCGAAACTGTACGGGATGTTCCTGTGGGGGCTGATCGCCTTCGGCACCGTCATCCTGCTGTTCGGCCCGGCGGACGGCCCGGCGGCCATCCTGGACGTGCTGGCCTTCCTATCGGCCTTCGCGATGGGCGCGTACTGCGTGGTGCTGCTGCTGGTGAACAACATCGCGCTGCCCAAACCGATCCGTCCCGGGATCGTCTCCAACGCGATCATCGCCCTGGCCGCCGTGTTCTACCTCGGCGCGCTCTTCTACTCGCTGTTCGCCTTCGGGGTGGTGGTCGACTGATGCCCGCCACGTCCGCCCTCCGTCTGGGAGGCACCCCGCCCAACCACCTGGAGGTCGCGCTTCCGGGGGCGGCCATCGGCCTGGTCGCCGGCCTGTTCGCCACGGGTGTGGGGATGGTGGCGGGGCTGCCGCTGGCCATGACCGGCACCGCCGGGCTGGCGCTGGGCCTCCCCCTCGCCGTGCTCGGCGCCGTGTACAGCGTGCTGCTGGCACGCGGGGTCTTCCCCATCGGGGCGGTGGCCCCGCTGGCCCTGTACTGGCTGGTCGGGTTCCCCGCGGCCCAACTGTTCGACGCCCACATGGTCGCGTGGGTGATCGGTGACGGCCCCGCCCTGCGCGAACCGCTGATGTCGTTCCTCGCGTTGCAGGCCATGCTGAGCTTCGGCTTCACCATCGGCTTCCTGTGGCTGCACGAGCGGACCATGCCGCACTGGCTGATCCGCGTGCGCGGCCACAACCCGGTGGCGGAGGCGCTGTTCCAGCGCTACCTGGTGCACGCGGCCCATCTCAACCGCCGACGCGAGGGGCGCAGGGCGCGTCGGTCACCGGGCGGCCGCGGGCGCCCGGACTGACCCGCCCCCGTCCACGGAACGGGAACCGAGCTGACGGCCCCGGCGGGCCCCCACCCGCCGGGGCCGTCAGCTGTGCGGGAAGTGCCCTCCGAGGGCCGTCTCCCCAGGCGGGACGGGGCGCGGACCGCCCGTCGACCGTTCGTCGCGTCAACCGACCGTTCGTCGCACGGTGGGCGACCGCTCGACGCTCCTCGTCCGCGTTCGGCGCGCGCCCCGGCACGCCCCCCTGCTCAGGCCGGGTGGCCCTCCTTACAGTGCTGAGTAACGCACGTCACACGAACCGGTTATTCCAGGCGAACCCGCTCGACGCGGGAACGCGACCGGACGCGGCACCTTCCCCGCCATCCCCCCGGAGGTTCACGAAACATGGCACACGACAGCCCCCCGAAGGGTCCGACACCACCGGACGGCAACGGCGGTGGCGACGCACCCATCACCGACGCGGCGTACGTCGCGATGCACGCCGACCCGCGGTTCGTCGACTTGAAACGGCGCCTGTACCGCTTCATCTTCCCCATGAGCATCGCCTTCATGGCCTGGTACCTGCTCTACGTCCTCATGTCCGCGTTCGGCCGCGACGTCATGGGCACCGTGCTGTTCGGCAGCGTCAACGTCGCCCTGGTCTTCGGCATCCTCCAGTTCGTGTCCACCTTCGGGATCGCCGTCCTGTACACGATGTACGCCAACCGGAACTTCGACTCGCTCGCCACCGAGCTGCGCGACGAACTCCAGAACGGTTCCTCGACGGACCAGGAGGACGGCCGATGATGCTCGCTCAGGAGGCGGTCAGCGAGAGCAGCCGCATCGTCACCCTCGTCCTCTTCGCCCTGATGATCGCGGCGACGCTCGGCATCACCGTCTGGGCCAGCCGCAACACGCGCTCGGCCACCGACTTCCACTCCGGCGGACGCGGCTTCTCTCCGCTCCAGAACGGCCTGGCCATCGGCAGCGACTACATGTCCGCCGCGTCCTTCCTGGGCATCGCGGGCATGATCGCGCTCTTCGGCTACGACGGCTTCCTCTACTCCATCGGCTTCCTCGTGGCCTGGCTGGTCGCCCTGCTGCTCGTCGCGGAGCTGCTGCGCAACTCCGGCCGCTACACCATGGGCGACGTCCTCTCCTACCGGATGCAGCAGCGCCCGGTGCGCACCGCGGCCGCGGTCTCGACCGTGGTCGTGTCGATCTTCTACCTGCTCGCCCAGATGGTCGGCGCGGGCGCGCTCATCGCCCTGCTGCTCGGCATCCAGGAGGGACAGACCTTCCTCGGCATGGACGCCCCGACCGCGAAGATCGTCGGGATCGTCGTCATCGGTCTGCTCATGACGATCTACGTGGCCTTCGGCGGCATGAAGGGCACCACCTGGGTGCAGATCGTCAAGGCCGTCATCCTGATGGCTGGCGCCGCGCTGCTGACCCTGCTCACGCTGTCGCTCTACGGCTTCAACCTGGGCGCCCTGATGACCGACGCGGCCAACGCCAGCCAGGCGGCGGCCGACGGCGACGCGGCCGCGTTCCTCGAACCGGGCCAGCGCTACGGGGTCGTCGTCGAGGGGGACGCGCTCCAGACCCTGTGGAACAAGCTGGACCTGATCAGCCTGGGGCTGGCGCTGGTCCTGGGCACCGCCGGTCTGCCGCACATCCTCATCCGCTTCTACACGGTCCCGGACTCCCAGAGCGCCCGTAAGTCCGTCAACTGGGGCATCGGCCTCATCGGCGCGTTCTACCTGATGACCCTCGTGCTGGGCTTCGGCGCCGCCGCCCTGGTGGGCTACGACGCCATCACGGCACAGGACGCGGCCGGGAACACGGCCGCTCCGCAGCTCGCCTCGGTGGTGGGTGAACGCATCGGCGGCGAGATGGTCGGCGCGGTCCTGCTGGCCGTCATCGCCTCCGCCGCCTTCGCCGCGATCCTGTCGACGGTGGCGGGCCTGGTCATCGCCTCCTCGTCCTCGCTGGCCCACGACTTCTACAACTCGGTCATCCGCAAGGGCAAGGCGACCGGCGCCGAGGAGGTCAGGGTCGCGCGGTTCTCGGCCATCGGTGTCGGAGTGGTGGCGATCGTGCTGGCGATCTTCGCGCAGAACCTCAACGTGGCCTTCCTGGTCTCGCTGGCGTTCGCGATGGCCGCCTCCGCGAACCTGCCGACACTGCTGCTCAGCCTGTTCTGGAAGCGCTTCAACACGGCCGGGGCCCTCGCGGGCATCTACGGCGGTCTGATCAGCGCCGTCGGCCTGGTGTTCTTCTCGCCCGTGGTCTCGGGCTCGGAGACCGCGCTCATGCCCAACGTCGACTTCGCCTGGTTCCCGCTGCCCAACCCGGCCCTGGTGTCGGTGCCGATCAGCCTGGTCTGCGCGATCGTCGGAACGCTGATGTCCAAGGAGCGCGACTTCGACAAGTTCGCGATGCTCCAGGTCCGCGCCCTCACCGGCGCGGGCGCGGAGAAGGCCGGCAGCCACTAGCTCGCCGGTCTCCCACTGACGGGCCCGTCGCCTCCCCAGGCGACGGGCCCGTCCCCGTGCACCGTCCGCACCGACGGTGCGCGCCCCGACACGAAGAGGAAAGGCGACGTCAGCACGTGATCGTCGACACATTTTACGAGGATAAGATCGGTCCGTGTCCTATCGGTGGCTGTCGTGGCTTTCCCCCTCCCGGCGCCCCACGTCCTCGGAACGCCGGGCGAGCGTCGAGTTGATGCGCCAGGTCCACGCCCTGGGGGTCGACCTCCGGGACGGCCTGCACGGGCGCGGCGCGCACTCCGCCGCCCGCCGCCTGCGCCAGGTCCTGGCGGTGGACGGGGTGCTGCTAGCCGACCTCGACGGAACGGTCGCCTCCCATGGGAGGTGCCCGGCCCCCGCCGAGGTCGAAGCCCTGCTGTCCCAGGTCTTCGAGTACGGGGGCGGCGCCCGCACCCGTCTGCCCGACGGCTCCTCGGTGTGCGCGGTGCCCCTCACCGTCGCCGACGAGCTCTCCGGCGCGCTGGTGGCCTCGGGCCACCCTGTGGAGGCGGACGTGGAGGCGGCGGCCGCGCTGGTCTCGGACTGCCTGGACCACGCCGCCCTGCGCCGGGCCCGCGCCCGGATCGCCGCCGCCGACCTGCGGACCCTGCGCGCGCAGATCTCCCCGCACTTCGTCCACAACGCGCTCGCCGTGATCGCCGCGCTGGTGCGCACGGACCCGGACCGGGCCCGTCACCTGCTCTCGGATTTCGCCGACTACCTCCGGTACGGGTTCTCGGAGAAGGGTGACTACGCCACGGTGTCCGACGAACTGGAAGCCACCCAGACCTACCTCGAACTCCAGCGGGCCCGGTTCCACGACCGCCTCGACATCACCGTGCGGATGGCTCCCGAGGTGCTCCCCGTTGCCATCCCCTTCCTGGTCGTACAGCCGATCGTGGAGAACGCGATCCGGCACGGGCTGGAACGCAAGGAGGGCACCGGGCACATCAGCGTGTCCGGGTTCGGCGAGGGGCCGCTGTGCGTCATCGAGATCGAGGACGACGGTGTGGGCATGTACCCGGAGCTGGCCCGGGCGCTGCTGGCGGGCACCGGCCCCGAGTCCCGGGGCGTCGGTCTCGCCAACGTCGACCAGAGGCTGCGGGCGGTCTACGGGCCCGAGTACGGTCTGGTGATCGAGACCGCTCTGGGAGAAGGGACGAAGGTGACCGTGCGCGTACCGAGATTCGCACCCGGGGTGGTGGTCCGGTGAAGCCCGAACTCCGTGTGCTGGTGGTGGAGGACGAGTCCTCCACCCGGCAGGAGATGGCCTCCCTTCTGGCGGACATGCCCGAGGTCTCGGAGGTCCTGGTCGCGTCGAACGGCGCCACCGCCGTCCGCCTGCTCGGTACGACCAGCATCGACGCCGCCTTCCTCGACATCCTCATGCCCGGGCTGGACGGCATGGACGTGGCACGCGTGCTGAGCGTGATGTCGGAGCCGCCGTCCATCGTGTTCGTGACGGCCTCCGAGGCGCACGCCGTGGAGGCCTTCGGGATCGGGGCCGTGGACTACCTGCTCAAGCCGATCCGGCCGGAGCGGCTGGCCGAGGCGGTGGGGCGGATCGCGCAGCTGCGCGGGTCCGGCGGCACCGCGCCCCCCGCGGAGGACCTGCACGTGGTGCAGATCGACTCCGGGCGCCGGACCGTCTTCGTCAAGCGCGACGACGTGCAGTTCGTGGAGGCGCAGGGCGACTACGTGCGGCTGCACACGGCCGACGGCACGCACCTGATCCGCCTGTCGCTGTCGTACCTGGAGGAGGTGTGGGCCTCGGCCGGGTTCATCCGGGTGCACCGGGGGTTCCTGATCGCCATCCCCTGGGTGCGAGACCTGCGGGTGACCTCCTCGTCAGGCCTGGTGGCCGGGACCCCCGCCGGTGACGTGCCGGTGAGCCGACGCCACAGCCGCCACCTCCGGAGCCAGCTCATGGAGGCGGCCAAGCGCGACCAGCTCGGCCGTTCGGCCCGCCCGCCCGGAGCGGTCAAGGAGCAGCAGTGAACGCCGGACGGGGGCGCGGATGAGCCCTCGCCGCGAAAAGCTCACCAGCCCGCAGACCCGCATCGCGCTGGCCAGGGGCAACCGACCCGCGCACCACCTCATCCCGGTGCCCGCCCCGGTGGACACCGAGGCGGCGCGGCGGCTCTTCCGGGCCCAGCGGCGCACGGCGGTGCGCACGGTCCTGCTGCTGGCGGGGGTGCTCTTCGGTTTGAGCGGGGCCTTCGCCGCCTTCCCCGAACTGGGGCGGACGCGGCTGGCCGAGGTCCCGGTCTCCTGGCTGCTGCTGACGGTGGCGGTCTACCCGCTGCTGTTCGGTCTGGCCCTGTGGCACGTGCGCGCGGCCGAACGCCTGGAGGACCGGGCCGAGGCCCGAGCGTCGGAACGGGCCGAGGCGGACGGCGCCGATCCCGACGGAACACCATGACCACGGCCGTGCTGGCGATCGGCCTGGTCCTGGTCACCAGCCTGGTGATCGGCCTGTACGGGGTGCGGGCGGCCCGCTCCACCTCGGATTTCCTGGTGGCATCCCGGCGCGTGTCGCCGAACTGGAACGCCCTCGCCATCGCCGGTGAGTACCTGTCGGCCGCCTCGGTGCTGGGCCTCGCCGGGCTCCTGCTCAAGAACGGGCTGGGCACCATGTGGTACGCGGTGGGGTTCACCGCGGGATACGTCGCCGTGGTGGCGCTGGTGGCCGGGCCGATGCGGCGGTCCGGAGCCTTCACCGTGCCGGACTTCGCCGAGTACCGGCTGGGCGCGCCCCGGCTGCGCAAGCTCTGCGGGTGCGTGGTGCTGGTGATCATGCTGCTGTACCTGGTGCCGCAGTTCAAGGGCGCCGGGGTGGTGCTGAGCCTGGTCAGCGGGACCCCCTACTGGGTGGGCGTGCTGCTGGCGGGCCTGGTGGTGAGCGGGTCGATCGCGGCGGGCGGTATGCGCTCGGCCACCTACGTGCAGGCCTTCCACTACGTCGTCAAGCTGGCCTTCCTCGCCGTTCCCGCGATCTTCCTCGTGGTGCACGCGGGCGCGGACACCCGCGCGGACGCGCTGCACCCGGAGTGGGGCACGCACTTCCCCCGGACCACGCCGGTGGAGTTCACCGTGGCCACGGACTTCAGCCTGGACGACGCGGTCACCGTGACCACCCCCGACGGCGAGGAACTGGAGCTGGCCGCCGGAGGGCACTCGGTGTCCGAGGGCACGGAGTACGTGTTCCCGGAGGGCGCCACCATCCCGCACCCCGCGGGCCTGCCGGAGCTGGGCAGTGAGCGGTGGAGCACTCCGCTGCTGGATGTGGGCGGGTACCCGCTGTTCGAGACCTGGTCGACCCTGCTCGCCATCACCCTCGGCTGTATGGGCCTGCCGCACGTGATCATGCGGTTCCACACGAGTCCGACCGCGCGGATCGCCCGCAGGGTGGCGGTCGGCGTCATCGCCCTGCTGGGGCTGTTCTACCTGTTCCCCACGGTCTACGGCCTGCTGGGCCGAGTGCTCACACCGCAGCTGGTGATGCTCCAGGGCACCGACACCGTGGCGGTGGTGCTGCCCGCCGAGGCGGTCCCCGGTTCGGTGGGCACGATCCTGACCGCCCTGGTAGCGGCGGGGGCCTTCGGCGCGTTCCTGTCCACGTCCTCGGGCCTCCTGCTGGCTTTGGCTGGAGGGCTGTCCCACGACCTGTTCCAGGGGAGCGTGCCCCGGCTGCGGCTGGCGGTGGCGGTCGGCGCGTGCGTGGCCGTGCTCCTGGCACTGCCCGCGCAGATGATCGACATCAACGTGCTGGTCGTGTGGGCGTTCACGGTGGCGGCGTCCACCTTCTGTCCCCTGCTGGTGCTGGGCATCTGGTGGCGGCGGCTCACCCTGCCCGGGGCGGCCGCCGGGCTGATCGTCGGCGGGGTCACCGCGACCGGCGCGGTCGGCTGGTCGATCCTGTTCAGCACGCCCGAGGGCTGGGTGAGCGTGCTGCTGGCACAACCAGCGGCCTGGACCATCCCGTTGGCCTTCCTCACGATGATGGTGGTCTCGCGGTTCACCCGCCCGCCGGAGTGGGCCGAGCACGCGGTGCTCCGCCTGCACTCTCCCTAGTCCGGCGCCCTGGCATGAGACGAGCGAGATCGTGGTCATGCCTCTGGGCTTCCTGCGGATGGCCCAGCCCATCTCCCCACCCGGCCACGCCATCAAGGACGGATCAGGACACAGAGGTGCGCACCGCGCCCTCGTTCGCTTGGGCGCTCAACAGCAGGTCCCGGTATGGCGAGGTCACCACCGGGTGGGGACCCAGCTCCAGGAGCTGTTCGATCTCTTCGAGTTGCCGCACGGCTTCCTGGCGAGAGCCTTCGGAGACGATTTCGGTCTCGACGAACGATCCCAGGCCCGTGACCGTGTCCACCACCACCGAGAGCTCCGGTTGCCCCGAGTCGCGGTAGCAGGTGCGCGACTTCTCCACCCGGGCCAGCCGGACCATGCCCAACGCCTCCAGCAGAGCATGGGCGTGTGCGACCTGGGCAGTGTCCGCCAGCGCCACGTTCGTCTCCTGCTTGGCGATGACACCCGTGGTGCTGTGGGTGGTGGAGTCGGAGGCGGGCTTGTAGGTGACCTCGCACCCGCCGTCACGTTCACGGACCCGCAGGCACTCGACAGTGACCAGGAAGTCGACGTCGGGCCTGCTGTAGTAGGTATCGACCTCCACCGTCGGCCTCATCGCGACGAACCCCGACTGTTCCAGCCGCTGTTCCAGGAGCTCGCGATTCTCCAACTTACGTTTGCGCTCAATCTCCATCAGTGGCATCGAGGGTCATGCCCTTCCAGGGGCCAGGGCCGCGTACACGCGAGCGAGGTTGTGTTTGCTGAACGACTCTCGAACACTGGCCAGTGCCTCGGCCAGCATCCGGGAATCCGACACCGGGATGTTACGGAAGAGCACGAGCTGTTTGGCGTCCCACAGCGGATTGGCGAGCCGTTTGGTCAGGTACCGGTGGAAGCTCCGATCCTGCCCAACTGCGGACGGCGGAGCCCATGACCCGTGGAGCGACAAGGTGGTGCGAACCCAGTTCGCGGCAGCTAGACGAACGGACAGGCCCCGACTGCGATCAGTCAGGGCCTGTAGACGGACAGGGGGCTACATCTGGTCGGCACGGATAACGCCGAGGGCAGCGGCCCACTCTGCCCCGGCGAACCCCAGAGCGCCCAGGGCGCGATTCTGGGTGTCGCGAACCAGGTGCTCACCAGGGAGATCGGCAACCTCCACACAGTTCTGGGTGGTGGAGCCGCTGTAGGAGGACTTGCGGTAGCGGGCGACCTCGACGCAGTTGTTGCGGTCGCTGTAGCTGGACTTGTGGAAGGTGAGTTCGTCGATGTGGGGGTGCATCGTGGGAACCTCCGCTGCGGGTGGGGGCACTGACTGACTCATACACAGTCCTGCCCGCTTCTACACCTCGTGTTCAGAGGCAACGTCCCAAATCCCTGTCCAGCTGCGGACAGCCGATCTCACTTCGGGAAGTAGAGTGCTCGCGGGATGAATACACAGAAGCCCCCACTCTTGCCGGTGGGGGCTTCTGCTTGCTTTCCTATGCTTCGTCTTGAGTAGAGCCAATCAGGGCCTGCCACTCGGTGGGCGGGAACCGCAGAGCCCCAGCCTCTCGGTTCTGGGTATCGCGAACCAACACACTCCGCCCCTCTGCGACCTCAACGCAGGCAGCCTCGTTAGCGCTGTAACTACTCTTGTGAAACGCCTGGGATGAATACATGGTGTACCTCTTTTAATCGTTCATCAAGCTCTTGATGAGCTCGATCGTTGCCATCTTGGACAGAGCATCTGAGGCGACGTCATCCAGCGCGAGGCGGTAGTCAGATACCTGCGCAGGGGAGTCCAAGTAGGTGCCTCGCCCTCGCGTTTCGAGGTAGACCAGGCTGGGATCCCGCTGGTCCTCGTAATCGAGAATGACGGTTGAGCCGTGCATGCAACCGTGCAACCCTGCCCCGATAGGGAGGACTTGCAGCGCCACGGTGTTGATGGCTTCCGCGATGTCCACCAAGTGCTGCAACTGGTCACGTGCGAGTTCAGAGTTGACTGCCAACCGAAGAAGAACCGCCTCGTCGAGCACACATCGAAACTCCGGGGCGCCAGGGCTCTTGAGCAGCTTCTGGCGTTCAATGCGGGCAGCAACGATGCGTTCAATCTCAGCCTCAGTGCGCGCTAGGGATGCGCGTGCAGAAGCAGCTGCGTAAGCCGGTGTTTGGAGTAGACCGTGCACCACGATCGGATGGAACGCTGAGATACGGCGTGCTTGAGCTTCGAACCCCACGTAGCCATCGTCCAGTACGTCCTCGAAATCATGCCACCACGGTCGTGTTCTCGCTTCACGACGAAGTGCCAGCAAGGCTTCACGTCTAGCTGGATCCGTCACCTTGTAGAGATCCATGAGGGCACTGAGCGCCGATACATCGGGGATGCTGTGCCGCCCACCCTCCATGTGGTTGAGGCGCCCGGACGACCACGCCAGTGCAAGGCGAGCCTCTTCCACGGTCATGCTGACGGCTTCACGCATCCTTCGCAGCTCCGCTGCGAACCGTCTCCGCTCAATACTGGGTCGGTCTTTCTGTGCCACGTCTGCCTTTGCTGGATCGGGTGGTGACATCTGGATCATAAAGCTCCTACCCAGAAACGGGCATTACGGTCAGTCTGACGAGGTCCTATTGACGCGTCAGTCTGACAGAGTCAATATGGTTGCGTACCCAACTCCGCCGGGGTCCCCATCCCCGGCACTCTCCGTACCGGAGGTGTGCGCCGTGGCGCCCCGTTCCCTGAATCTGTCCGCGCTGGCATGTGTGTGCCATCTCGCGTCCGTGGCGTTCCACCGCCGTCGTCCCAGGCAGGCTGCGCGTGTGCGTGCCTTCGCCGCCAACCCCCGCACCACCACGTCTCGTTCTCGTGGTCCGTTGATCCCCTCGCCCAGGAGGCCGATCGACTCCGCCCCCATGCAGGTCCTGGGAACCGTCCTGGCCGGGCTACGACGGTTGGCGGTGGCCACATGAGCGTGTTCTCCCCCGAACTGACCCAACGCGAGACCACGGTCCCCCTGGCCAGCTTCATCAAGCCCTTCCACGCCCACTACTTCTCCCGCACGGTGGGCACCCCGTTCCGTATGCGCAAGGGACTGGGGTTGGGGCTGGTGAATGCGTTGGCGGACCGGTGGGGCGACAACGGCAACCCGAAGTTCCGGCAGGTTTGGTTCCACCTGTCCTACGACCTCACCAACAACCCGTGGACCCGGATCGAGGGGAAGCAGTGATGTTGGACATCGACACTAGGGACCTGCTGGCGGTGGCCGAGGACGCGTTGGCCGCTCCCGCGCATCTGACTCCCGCGCAGGTGGACGTGTGGCACAACCACACCCTGCGCAACCGCCTCCCCCTGGTCCTGGAGGCCCTGCGGATCGCCCGAGAAGAGAGCGACGCGCAACAAGCGATGCAGCTGATCGACCAGGCCATCCACGACCACCCCGCACCCACACGGGTACCCGGCAACAGGCCGGTGGCGGGCACGGTCCCGAAGCAGCACAACCCCCAGACAGAGTCGCTGCCGGTCCCCGAACACGTGCTCTGCACCCTGCTGCACAAGCACTGGAACATGACCGTCGAAGGCCAGCCCCCAAACGAGGTCTACGTGGCCCGCCGCCCCCTGGGCTGGACCGGGGACGGCGACCCCTACGAGCGCATCACCGCACCCAACCGCACCGAACTCCTGCGGCTGCTCGCCCACCGCCACCTCGGTGTTCACCGGAGCGATCCGGAACCTCCGCCCGCTGCCTGACCGTCCCCGAAGCCCTTCCACGAAAAAGCTCTGGCGGGTGCGACAACACCCCCAGAGCAGGCCGACAACAACCACCCGTTCAAGAGAAAGCGATTGCCGACATGGCCATTGTGCCGCACACGCATGCCCTCGACTACTCGATCACCCCACCCGCCGGACGGCGGTGGGAGTACCGCGTCTACCCGGGGCAGTTGTCGCAGACCAGCCGGGTCCGCGCGGACCTGAACACCGACCTCGGCCGGATGACCGGCCCTACGATCGATGTGCGGGAGGAGATGGCCTTGTGCGTGAGCGAGATGTTCGCCAACGCCTGCGACCACTCCCGCTCCGGAGAAGACCCCGACGGACGAGTCGTCCGCACCCTGGACCTGCCTCGTCCGGGAACGGTCCGGATCTCGATCATCGACGACGGCACCCGCACCGACGCCACCACCAACAGCGCCCCCAGGGTTCCGCGCAGGAGCACCAGGAGCGAGTGGGCTCAGGCCGAACGCGGCCGGGGGCTGTTCATGGTGGGCGAGCTGGCGTCCCGGTGGGGGTTCCGCCCAGTACTGGACTTCCCGTTCTGCGCCGGGCTCGGCACCGTCATCTGGGCCGAGTTCACCCTCCCCACCCTGACCACCGGTGGCGCCATCACGCGCGGGACCGGCTCCGCCAGTGGTGGTGCCCGGTGACCGGCAGCGCTCAGGTCAGCACGGAAGTGCGGTCGGTCCTGGCCGCACCCCGAGGCCACCGCTTCCCCCGGCCCGCCGCACGCCCACAGCGGAGGTCGAGGTCCGCCCCCTCCTGGGGCGTCCCGGTTCCGTCAGCGGCGTCCCAGGAGCCGGAATCGCACCAAGCCCGTCAGGAACGACTGCTCCGCCAGATGCAGGGCAACCCCCGGGTGGCCTACATGCTCGAACACGGTCCGGTGCCGCACTGGGTGCACGTCGCCCGCCAACAGCGCGAACGCGCGGCGCGGGAGGCCCGGGAAGCCCAACAGGCCGCTTCCCGGGTCGAGCCGGAACCCGTGCTTCCCCGGGGCCGTCACCGGGCGCCGCGCCGGTGGTGGGGGTGGCCCGCCACCGCCATCAGCTCCACCCTCCTCCTGGGACTGACCACCCTGGAAGCCCTGGGCCGGACCCTCCCCCACCACCTCGGCATCCTGAGCTGACCCGACGAGAGACCGGGCCCCGGTGACGACCTCGCCACCGGGCCCCGGCCATCCCCTCCCACATAGGGGCACGGAAGGTCCCGGGACCAAAAGGCCCTTGGGCCGTCGAGTCTGCGGTTGGTAGGTTCACAGCACCCCCGCGCGAACCCACCACCGGAGGACAAAGTGCCCCACGCTTCCCCCCGCCTGAAGAAAACGTCCCGGCTCACCGCGCTGTTCGCCCTGGTCACGACCACCGTCCTCCTCGTTCCCGGCACGGCCAGCGCCGAGATGGGTCAGGTCCGCACGGAGAGCCAGGAAATCATCATCACCGACGAGGGGGTCTTCGAGGTCGGTGAGGACGTGGAGAGCCTGGACGCCTTCCTGGAGGAGAACCCCGAGTACGCTCCGGCGGTCGAGGACCCGGACCGCGTCGGTGCCCGCGCCACCGAGTCCCTCCCCATCACGCACGGCACACTGACCACGCGCACCACCGGCTGCAACAGCGCGACGGTCACCTACAAGAAGACCACCGGGTCCCGGCTGACCATCAAGTTCTCCGTCGCACAGCTCGGTAGTCTCACCCGCAACGGCCCCACCCTGAACATCAACGCGGGCCAGACCCGCAGCTTCACCGCCAACCTCTCCCCCATTGGCAACGTCCAGGGCCGCATGCAGGTCGACGAGCAGAACAAGACCTTCGTCAACAAGTACATCAGCTGCCGCTAGCGTGGCGTGCGCCCCGGGCGGCGCCCCGAATCCACCCTGGGCGCCGATCACACCCCGTAGCATCACCGTGTGAACAGACCTCAGCACGGGCGGTCACGGAACCTCTCGCCGCCCCCACAACCCCCGTCACCTCCCCGGCACCGGCACGCACGGTGGAGGGCCCTCAGCCCCCACCGGCGGATCTGGGCGCTCCTCACCCTGGTGGCGGGCGCAGGCGTACTCGCCTGCGGACCCGCTCCGGCCTTCGCCGAACAGGCGGACCCCTCCGTACATGTCGGCCCGTCAGGGGTGCGTGTCGGCGACGGCACCTCCCAGGTGGACATCGGTCCCACGGGCACCCAGGTGGACACCCCGGACGCCCACGTCGACGTCCGGCCCGGGTCCCATGTCCTGGTGTGTGCCAACGGTGTCCGCGTGGTCGTCCACACGGGTCAGGCTCCGTCGTGCCCCCAGCCTCCGCCTCCGCCGGTACCGCCCGAGCCGCGGCCCCCGGCACCACCACCGCCGGAACCGCCGCCCCAGGAGGAACCCGCGCCGCCGCACGAGCGGGAGGAACGGATGGCCCCCGCCGAGCCCGAGCCGGACCGCCCCGAACCGGAGGCCTCCCCGGAGCCATCGACGTCCGTCCCGACCCCCGACCCGCCCGCGTCCCCGACCCCGACCCCGGTTACCGAACCGCCCGCCGAACCCTCGCCCCCCGCCCAGGCGCTCCTGGTGGACGCGGGCCCGCCCGCTCCGTCCACGTCCTCCTCGGCGTTCACCCCGCTGCGCACGATGGTCGTCGTCGCGATCGTCGCGGCCGGTGCCTCCGTCGTCGGGGGCCGTGCCGTGGTGGCAAGCACCGCCGACTGACGCGGTCCCGTCCCGCCGGGTTCCGGCGGGACGGTCCGGGACCGCCTACGGGCGGTCCACCGTGAGGTCGGCGCGGTCGAACGCCGCCACCGCGTCCTCCATGGCGCCAGCGTCGTTGGCCAGCACACCGTTGTACGGGTTCCCCATGAACAGCAGCAGCACGATGGTGCCGAACACGAACACCAGGTTCACCCCGGCCCAGAAGTAGGCCGTCCTGGCACCCTTCTTGATCATCGCGTAGGGCAGCACCGCGATGGCCACGGCCGACAGCGCCGAGACGACCAGCAGGGCCAGGGGGATCTGGTCCCCCGCCGCGTCGGCGCGCTGGCTGCGGGCGTCGCTGAGCTTGGTGACCTCCTGGCGCGCCGTCAGCCGGTCCAGCCCGTCGCCGGTGTCGGAGACGGACAGGCCCCGCACCGACCCCGCCAACAGGGCGAGGTCGTCGTCGCCTCCGGGGCTCAGCTCTCCCCGTGACTCCATCAGCGGCCAGTCGTCCTCCACCACCGTCGCCATGTAGGCGCGCAGGTGGCCGCGCACGGCCTCGCCCTCCTCGCCGGGGAACGCGGTGCTGCTCCAGTACAGGGCCTGGGCCGCCCCGGCCTCGGCGATCATGTCGTCCTCGGCCGACTTGAAGTCCTCCCAGCCGATGACCACGGCCATCGCCGCCGACACCAGGTACAGGGACAGCACGCAGGGGGCGATGACGACCCCCAGGGCACCGTCGGCGAAGGCGCCGTTGATCCGGTAGCGCCAGGCGGCGAGCGCGGCGCCGCCGACCATGGCGACCAGGACGGCGAGGACGACGAACAGCGTGACCAAGGGGGCTCCCCGGGGATTCTCGGCTAAGGACGGACCATCCTTAGCACGCGGCACCGCGCCATTCGCGTGGAAAGCGCAAAGCGTCACCGGGACGTGCCCGCACCCACCGGGACCTGTCCCCCCATGTCATGACCTGCCCGGACACACCAAAGACGAGAGGGTGCGGGCACCGTGTGGTGCCCGCACCCTCTCGGGAGTCGACCGTCCGTACGTGTGGACGGACAGTCGGGGAGGCCCTACTTCTCCAGGCGGCTCAGCAGCGAGTGGTACTCGTCCCAGAGCTCGCCGGGCAGGTCGTCACCGAAGGTCCCGAAGAACTCGGGGACCAGGGCGGCCTCCTGTTTCCAGACGTCGGTGTCGACGTCGAGGACGAACTCCATGTCCTCGGCGGAGACGTCCAGTCCGTCGGTGTCGATGCCGTCGGTGGTCGGCAGGTAGCCAATCGGGGTCTCGACGGCGGCGGCCTCACCCTCCAGGCGGTCCACGATCCACTTGATGACGCGGCTGTTCTCACCGAAGCCCGGCCACACGATCTTGCCGTCGGCGTTCTTCTTGAACCAGTTGACGTAGAAGATCTTCGGCAGCTTGGACGCGTCGGCCTGCTTGCCGATCCTGATCCAGTGCGCGAAGTAGTCGCCCATGTTGTAGCCGCAGAACGGCAGCATCGCGAACGGGTCGCGGCGCAGCTCGCCGACGGAGCCCTCCTGGGCGGCGGTCTTCTCGGAGGAGACGTTGGCACCCAGGTACACGCCGTGCTGCCAGCTGAAGGACTCCGACACCAGCGGCACGGCGGTGGCGCGGCGGCCGCCGAAGAGGATCGCGGAGATCGGGACGCCCGCGGGGTCCTCCCACTCGTCGGCGATGGTCGGGGCCTGCCCGGCCGGAGTGGTGAAGCGGGAGTTCGGGTGGGCGGCGGGCTCACCGGACTCGGGCGTCCACGGACGGCCCTTCCAGTCGGTGAGGTTGGCCGGGGCCTCCTCGGTCAGGCCCTCCCACCACACGTCGCCGTCCTCGGTGAGCGCGACGTTGGTGAAGATGCTGTTGCCCCAGAGGGTCTCCACCGCGTTGGCGTTGGTCTTGGCGCCGGTGCCGGGGGCGACTCCGAAGAAGCCCGCCTCGGGGTTGATGGCGCGCAGCTGGCCGTCGGCGCCGAAGCGCATCCAGGCGATGTCGTCACCGACGGTCTCGACCTTCCAGCCGGGGATGGTCGGCTGGAGCATGGCGAGGTTGGTCTTGCCGCAGGCGCTCGGGAAGGCGGCGGCGACGTAGTGGGACTTCCCGGCGGGCGAGGTCACCTTGAGGATGAGCATGTGCTCGGCCAGCCAGCCCTCGTCGCGGGCCATCACCGAGGCGATGCGCAGCGCGTAGCACTTCTTGCCGAGCAGGGCGTTGCCGCCGTAGCCCGAACCGTAGGACCAGATCTCGCGGGTCTCCGGGAAGTGCGAGATGTACTTGGTGGAGTTGCAGGGCCAGGCGACGTCCTGCTGGCCGGGCTCCAGGGGAGCGCCGACGGAGTGGACGGCCTTGACGAACTCGCCGCGCTCCTCGATCAGGCGCAGGGCGGCGGAGCCCATGCGGGCCATGATGCGCATGGAGACCACGACGTAGGCGGAGTCGGTGATCTCGACGCCGAGCTGGGAGATGTCGCCGCCCAGCGGGCCCATGCAGAAGGGCACGACGTACATGGTGCGACCGCGCATGGAGCCCCGGAAGACCTCGCCGAAGGTGGCGCGCATCTCGTCGGGGGCGATCCAGTTGTTGGTGGGCCCGGCGTCCTCGGGACGCTCGGAGCAGATGAAGGTGCGGTCCTCGACCCGGGCGACGTCCGTGGGGTCCGACTTGCAGTAGAAGCTGTTCGGACGCTTCTCGGAGTTGAGACGGGTGAAGGTGCCCTGCTCGACCAGCTGGTCGGTCAGGCGCGTCCACTCCTCCTCGGAGCCGTCACACCAGACGACCTCGTCCGGCTGGGTGAGCTCGGCGACCTCACGAACCCAGGAGACGAGTTCCTCGTTCTTGGTCGGGGCGGCGCCCACATCAGTACCCACGTCAGCAGTCACAACGGCTCCTCATCGAACTTACGAGATCCCTCGCATCATGAACGACGAGTGCCGAAGCTGACCAATTGGACTAGGCCAATGGTCTATACGCCCGGGGTCGACGAAGCCGATTCCACTGCACAGCAGGGGATTCGGGTGGTTCGGGTACGTGCCGGAACGTGTCCGCACGGGCCGTGCTCCGGTACTGCTCGGAGCCGGTTTCCCCTGTGTCACGGGCCGGACGGCCCTCCAGAGCGACACACGGTGCTGTTCGTCACACAACGGACGAGGGGCGGGTTCACGCGGAATAGACCTCTGCCCGGATCCGCGGGCTCAGCGGAGTATGGCGACGGGGCCCCGGGCACCGTGCAGGACCGAGTGGCTCACGGAGCCCAGCAGCAGGCCCCGGAAGCCGCCGCGCCCACGCGATCCCACCACGATGAGGTCGGCCGGGGTGGCCTCCTCCAGGAGCGCGACGACCGGGTGCGCGCGCACCACCCGCGTGTGGACGCGGACCTCCGGGCGGAGCAGGCGCAGGTCGGTGAGCTCCTCCTCCAGGGCGTGCCGCGCGGCCTCGGCGGCGGTCGCGTCGTCGAAGAGCTCGGGCGGGATCGGTCCCGTGGCCGCCGCGAAGGCGACCAGCGGCTGCCAGGCGCTCACCGCCACCAGGTCGGTGTCGGCGAACTCCGCCTGGGAGAAGGCGAACTCCAGGGCGTGGCGGCTGGGTCCGGAGCCGTCCACCCCCACGATCACCCGGCTGCGCACCCCGTGCGCGGACGCGTGGTCCCGGGGCAGCACGATGACCGGGAGCGGCGAGCGGGCGGCCAGTTCTATACCCACCGACCCCACGAACGCGGCGGCGATCCCGCTCAGCCCGCGCGACCCCACCACCACGGCCACCGCTCCGGGGGCGGCCGCCTCGGTGAGCAGGGCCTCCGTCGGGCGGGAGTAGGAGAGGCGGGTCTGGACGGAGAGCTCGGGGAACAGCCGGGACGTCCAGTCGCTGGCGCGGTCGAGCAGCCGTCGCGCGCCCGCGCCCGGTCCCTCCTCGATGCGTCCCCCCTCGTCGCCCCAGACCCCGAAGTCCTCGGTGGCCAGGGGGTTCGCCGCGGCGACGATCCGTACCCCGAGGCCGCGGAGCGTGGCCTGGTGCGCGGACCACTCCAGGGCGTGCCTGCTGGAGTCGGTGCCGTCCACCCCCACGATCAGCCATCGTGTCGTGGTTGCGCCGTTCATCACGTGCGCCCTTCCGTAGGTCGTCGATACCCTCGCGGCTCCCGGACCTACCGGCCGGTGTCCCGTGGTGTTCCACGATGATGCCGCTCGAACACGCACCCGTGGATAACAGTGCCGCCGCGAGTTGACTGACGTAGGGTCCCAGAACGGCCCGTGTCCCCGCGACGACGGAACGTGCGGGCGCCTCGCCGCGTCCGAGAGACATACACGAGTCAGCTGGGGAGACTGGGGGCGCGATGCCACACTCGAACACCGCGACACCGCACTGGGACCACCGCGACGGCCGTGTCGCCGCCGTGGTCGCCGCCGTCGTCTACAGCCTGTGGGCCGTCGAGATCATCCTCCCTGTCGGCCCGGGTGTCACCGAGGGGGCCCTCGCCGATCCCGCCTCCGGCTTCGGGCAGTTCCTCGACAGCGCGTACCGGACGGCCGCGATCCTGGTGGTCCTCGCCGCAGGTCTGGGGCTGGCCCTGGGGGCGCGGCGCCCCCGCCGCTGGCTGACGGTCTCCTGGTGGTCGATGGCCGTGTTCGGTGCCGCTTCCCTGGCGGCGTCCCTGCTGCCCGGCCGGTGCGTGGTGGCCACGGACGCCGCCTGCACGGTGGAGTCCGTGGTGGAGGGGGTCCGTGGGGCGACGGCCGTCCAACCGGTGCTGGCCGTGGTCGCCACCCTGGCCGCCCTGCTGGCGTCGGCTGCCCTGACCTGGGACCGCCGCAGGGCCGGGGAGCGCGCCTGGGTGGTCCTCGCGGTGATCACGCTGGCCCAGGCCGTGGCCGCCGCGGTGGTCCTGGTGCTGGCCGCGCTGGTGTTCGCGTCCTCCGGGGACGGTTCGCCCGGGGTCGCCCTCGGCCTGGCCGAACGCGCCCACCTGGTGACCGTGGCCCTGTGGCTGCTGGCCACCGGTGTCGTACCCGGGCAGTGGAAGCGCGCGCGCACCAGGCACGCCGTCAGCTGATCCGGGAGCGCGGCACCGACTGCTGTCGGGGTGCGGCCTGCGGGGTTGGGGAACCCCGGGACCGGGCCTTCTCGGTTCGGGGGTCCGGGGGCCGGGGCCGCGCGGGTCCGGGTCCCGGGGTTCCGGGGCGCGTCCGCCTCCTTGGGCCCTCACGCGCAACGGCGCTCCTCTCCCCCAAGCACGTGGACCCGCCACCGAGCGTGCGCCTCCGGCGCCGCGCACGTCCCGTGGGTCCTGGGGCCCAGGGCCTCCACGCACGCCCGGGGGAGGTCGCCCACGGTGGCCAGGCGCGGAGGCGCCAGGAGGACGTTCGGGTGGGTGGGCTCCCACTCCCACTCCCGACGATCCCGCAGCCGCGTGTGGACGCCAAGCGCCCCGGCGTCACCCCGGGCCCGCGACGGCCAAAGCACGTCGGCCCCGAACCGGTCCTCGGCTTCCTCGTGCAGCGCCCCGAACTCATCGGCGCCGCCGCGTTCCATGGCCCCTCGCAGCCGTCGGTCGAGCTCCGGGCCCCCGATCGCGACCGGCTTCCCCAGGTCGTCGAGGACGACACCCCTCATGCTGTTCCCCCTTCGTGCGTCCGCCCGCACCAGGTCCGACGGCCGAATCGCCCGTGGGGTTGCACGCGCCTTTCCGAAGAACGGGCCGGATTCCGGGGGTGCAGGTCAGGCGAGCGTGTCGGGCAGCGGGCGGGTGTGGACGACGTGCAGGGAGCTCACCGCGCGGGTCAGGACCACGTAGAGGCGGTTCACCCCGCGCTCCTCTGCCTCGACGATCTCGGCGGGTTCGGCGACCACCACGGTGTCGAACTCCAGCCCCTTGGCCAGGCTGGCGGGGACCGCCACCAGCCGGGAGCCGTCCATACCGGCCTCACCCAACAGCGGGGCGCTCACCCCTTCGGCGGCCAGCGCCTCGCACAGCTCGGGCAGACGGTGGTCCGCGGCGATCAGACCCACCGACCCCTCCCCCTCCAGCGCCCCACGACAGGACTCGGCCAGCGCCCGGGCCATGCCCTCGGCGGCCGGGACCAGCCGGAGCGCGCCCGGAGAACGCCGGACCGCGACCGGGGCGCCCAGCCCCGGGGCGATCGAGGGCAGCAGCCGGGCGGCGAAGTCGATGATCTGCGCCGGGACGCGGTAGCCCCGGTTCAGTGCGTGCAGGTGGCCGGTGGGCTTGCCGAGGTGTTCCAGCAGCGTCGTCCAGTTGCGGGCCGCGGAGGGGCTGGTGCCCTGGGCGATGTCGCCGAGCACCGTGAGCGACCCCGCACCGGCGCGGCGGCCGATCGCCCGGCACTGCATGGGGCTCAGGTCCTGGGCCTCGTCCACGACCACGTGCCCCAGCCCCGGGACCCGTTCGATCAGCGCCGCG
This sequence comes from Nocardiopsis sp. L17-MgMaSL7, assembly GCF_003182025.1. Lineage (NCBI taxonomy): Bacteria > Bacillati > Actinomycetota > Actinomycetes > Streptosporangiales > Nocardiopsidaceae > Nocardiopsis > Nocardiopsis sp. L17-MgMaSL7. The sequence goes on from NZ_QGTF01000006.1 coordinate 158,999, forward strand.
GCCTCGTCCACCAGGGCCAGGTCCTCCTCCGACCACAGCGCCGACTTGGGGCCGCGCGGCCGCCCCGGCAGGAGCACGGCCCGCTGTTCCTCGGCGCTGAGCAGGCCCTCGGCGGCGCGGGCCAGGCGCTCGGGATCGGTGAGCAGACCGAGCACCATCCTGAGCGGGTCCACCTTGGGCCACAGCGCGGTGACGGCGGCGCGCACCGCAGGGTCCCGGCGCACCCGGGTGTGGGTCCGGTCGTCGCAGACCTGGCCCTCGGCCTCCATGAGGGAGAGGATCATGTGCGCCATGCGGTGGGACAGGAGTTCACGGCCGGACCCGTAGGCCACCCCGCGCTCGGCGAGTTCGTCGAGCAGGGGGCGCAGGTCCTCCGGGTACAGCCGCCAGCGGCGCGAACCCTGGCGGACCATCACGGTCTCCTCCGGGGCCCGCAGGTGCGCCCACAGGTCGCGGCGGAGCACCTCGGCCATGACCGCGGAGCCCTTGGTGCGCGCGGCCTCGGGGGTCTCCGCGCGGCGGACCCACCCCCGGGCCGGACGCAGGCGCGCGGGCAGGTCCCGGGTGAGGAGCTCGTTGACGGTGGTCTGGTGGACGTCCACCTCGCCCAGCGCCGGGAGCACGTCCTGGATGTAGGAGAGGAACGAACGGTTGGGCCCGATGATTGCCACACCGGATCGGGAGAGGCGTTCGCGTTCGCTGTAGAGCAGGAAGGCGATGCGGTGCAGGCCCACGGCGGTCTTGCCGGTACCGGGGGCGCCCTGGACGCAGAGGGTGGTCTCCAGCGGGGCGCGGACCAGCGCGTCCTGTTCCGGTTGGATGGTGGCGACGATGTCGCGCATGGGGCCGGTGCGGGGGCGCTCGATCTCGGAGTTGAGGAGGTCGCTGCCCAGCGAGGCCTCGGGGGCCCGGGGGCCGAGCACGAGGTCCTCGTCCTCGAAGGCGGTGAGGACCGACTCGGGCTCGCCGTCCTCGCCGGTGACGGTACCGAACCCGTAGCGTCGGCGGATCCGCACGTCCATCCGGTCGCTGGGCGAGGCCTGGTAGTAGGCGACGCTGATGGGCGCGCGCCAGTCCAGGACCACGGGGCGGCCGCGGCCGTCGTGGACGTGGCGGCGGCCGATGTGGACGCGGTCGGGGCGTTCGGAGGGGGTGTCGTCGAGGAAGACGGTTCCCGGCTCGAAGTCCATGCGCCCGAAGTACAGGGGGGCGCCCGGGATGTCGGCCAGGGCTGCCAGCCGGCGTTCGCGCCCGCGGCGCAGGGCGGCGTCGGTGACCTTGTCCTTGGCGGCGTCACCGAAGAGGATCTCGGTGGCGTCGACCGTCTCCCGCATGCCCCGCAGGGCGGCGCGGGCGGCGCTGAGCGCCCGCCGTTCGGCGATGATCTCGGGGTCAGCGGACACGGCTGAGGGATCGTTCGTGGTCATGGGGAACCTCGTGGTTCGGCGGGACAGGACGCGACCTCACGCGTGCGCGCGGTCCCGCCCCGGTCGCCACGAGGGGCCCGGTTCGTTCCGATCCATGAGCGCGCACCACGCCCCGGCGGGGCGGTGATGCCGAACCTGTGAGCCTACCCGAGCCCGGTGGACCGGGACCAGGTTCCCAGGGGAGCTACCAGACGCCGGAGCGGTCCGGGACGAGCATCGCGTCCTGGACGGTGTCCCAGCGCACACGCCCGAGCCCGCCCCCGAGCTCCACGTCCTCGACGACGGCGTCGATGGTCCGCCGGTCGTACTCGTCGGTGAGTTCGACGCCGCCGTCGCGGTAGTCGGAGACCAGTCCGATCACGTACTGGCGCAGGTCGGTGACGCCTCTGCGGGCGGCGGCGCGGGCCTGCTTGTCCCAGCGGGCATCATGCGGGATCCATGATGCGATGACCTCGGTGGGGGTGGGGACGTACTCGTTGGGAGTGGCCATAGGGTCACGGTAGTCATGAGGCGGGGAGCACGGGGCCGTTCGCCGGATTGCGGGACCGCCCGCCCCGTGGCGGGGCGGGCCGGTCAGGTCTTGCGCAGGCGCACCCGGCTGACGCGGTGGTCGTCTCCCTTGAACAGGACGAGGGTGGCCCTGCCCCGGGTCGGCCGGATGTTCTCCACGAGGTTGACCTCGTTGATGGTCTGCCAGGTGTTGGCGGCGAACTCCAGGGCCTCGTTCTCCTCGATGGTGGTGGCCATGTGGTGGAAGTAGGAGCGGGGATCGGAGAAGGCGGTGCGCCGCAGCTCCCGGAACCGGTCCAGGTACCAGCTGCGGACGTTGTCCACCTTGGCGTCCACGTAGATGGAGTAGTCGAAGAAGTCGGCGACGGCCAGGCGTCCGGCGGTCGCGGGCTGGAGCACGTTGATGCCCTCGACAATGAGGATGTCGGGACGGTGCACGGTCTGGCGTTCGTCGGGAACGACGTCGTAGTGCAGGTGGGAGTAGACGGGGATGTCGAGGCGGTCGGCCCCGGCCTTCATCTCCGAGACGAACCGGACCAGCGCGCGCCGGTCGTAGCTCTCCGGGAACCCCTTGCGGCGCATGAGTCCGCGCGACTGGAGGACGGAGTTGGGGTGGAGGAAGTTGTCGGTGCTGACGAGCTCGACGTCCGGGTGGTTGGGCCACTGGGCGAGCAGGGAGCGCAGCAGTCGCGCCGTGGTGGACTTGCCCACGGCGACGCTGCCCGCCACGCCGATGATGAACGGCGACGGCCGGTCGGACTCCCCGAGGAAGGCGCGCACGGCGGCGTGCCGCTGCTGCGTGGCGCCCACGTAGAGGTTGAGCAGCCGCGACAGCGGCAGGTAGATGTCGCGGACCTCGTCGAGGGAGGTGGGGTCGTTGGTACCTCGCAGGTCGCTGAGGTCGGCCTCGGTCAGGGACAGGGGCGTGGAGGCCCGGAGGGCGGCCCAGGCCGCGCGGTCCAGTTCCACGTACGGCGAGGAGATGCCGTTCTTCGTCGCGTGAGACACGGTTGACCACCTTAGACGAGGCGCTCCCCCACTCCGGGCAGCCGGTCCCCCGATTGTCCGGCGCCGAGGCGGAACGTGCGGGACACCACACGTTCACACGCCCGACACGCAAGGTTTTTTGGGTGGGTTCGTCGGAGTGGGAACCGGTTCCACTCGACGACCGCTCCCACCCTCCCACCTGCGTGGTCTACTCAGCATGCACCAAATGGTCTATACCGCCACCTGGGAAAACAACAAGTGGTATGAACCACTGGTTGGTCGATTCCGGACATCTTTTGGCTTACGCTGGCGCCCATGTGCGGAATCGTTGGCTACGTCGGGCCGCAACCGGCGCTAGAGGTCGTCGTGAACGGCCTCGCGAGGTTGGAGTACCGCGGATATGACTCCGCGGGTGTCGCTGTGCTGGGTGAAGGGACCCTGCGCTCCCAGAAGCGGGCGGGCAAGCTCGCCAACCTGCGTCAGGCCCTGGAGGAGAACCCGGTCTCGGGTGAGGGCGCCGGGATCGGTCACACCCGTTGGGCCACGCACGGCGCGCCCAACGACGTGAACGCCCACCCCCACGTCGACAACGACAACCGGGTGGCCGTCGTCCACAACGGCATCATCGAGAACTTCGCCGCCCTTCGCCTGGAGCTGGAGGAGCAGGGCTGCAAGTTCCTGTCCGAGACCGACACCGAGGTCTCCTCCCACCTGCTCAGCAAGGAGCTGGAGCGGCGCGGCGACGGGGACCTCCCCGGAGCCATGCGCGAGGTGTGCAAGCGCCTGGAGGGTGCCTTCACCCTGGTCGCCGTCTCCGTCGACGACCCGGACCTGGTCGTCGCGGCGCGCCGCAACTCCCCGCTGGTCGTCGGTCGCGGGCAGGGCGAGAACTTCCTGGCGAGCGACGTGGCGGCGTTCATCGCCCACACCCGTGAGGCGGTCGAGCTCGGCCAGGACCAGGTCGTGGAGCTGCGCGCCGACTCCGTGGTCGTCACCGACTACGACGGCAACCCGGTGGACGTGCGTGAGTACCACGTGGACTGGGACGCCTCGGCGGCGGAGAAGGACGGCTTCGACTACTTCATGCTCAAGGAGATCGTCGAGCAGCCCAAGGCTGTCGCCGACACCCTCCTGGGCCGGGTCTCGGTCGACGGCCAGCTCACCCTGGACGAGATGCGGCTGACCCCCGCCGAGCTGCGGTCGGTCGAGAAGATCGTCATCATCGCGTGCGGCACGTCGTACCACGCGGGTTTGATCGCCAAGTACGCGATCGAGCACTGGTGCCGGATCCCCTGCGAGGTGGAGGTCGCCAGCGAGTTCCGCTACCGCGACCCGATCCTGGACCAGCAGACCCTGGTCATCGCCATCTCGCAGTCCGGCGAGAGCATGGACACCCTGATGGCGGTCCGCTACGCCCGCGAGCAGCGCGCACGCGTACTGGCGATCTGCAACGTCAACGGCTCGACGATCCCGCGCGAGTCCGACGGCGTGCTGTACACGCACGCCGGCCCGGAGGTCGGGGTGGCCGCCACCAAGACCTTCCTCACCCAGCTGGCCGCCTGCTACCTGATCGGCCTGTACCTGGCACAGGTGCGCGGGCTGAAGTTCGGCGACGAGATCAACGCCGTGATCGCGCAGCTGGCCACCATGCCGGAGCAGATCGAGAGGGTCCTGGACTCGGTGGAGCCGGTCCGCGAACTGGCCCGTTCCCTGGCCGACGAGAACACCGTCCTGTTCCTGGGCCGCCACGTGGGCTTCCCGGTGGCGATGGAGGGCGCGCTCAAGCTCAAGGAGCTGGCGTACATGCACGCCGAGGCGTTCGCCGCCGGCGAGCTCAAGCACGGCTCGATCGCGCTGATCGAGGACGGTCTGCCGGTGGTCGTCGTGGTGCCCTCGCCCAAGGGGCGCAGCGTGCTGCACGACAAGATCGTGTCGAACATCCAGGAGGTGCGCGCCCGTGGCGCCCGCACCATCGTGATCGCCGAGGAGGGCGACGAGTCGGTGCGTCCGTACGCGGACTCGCTCATCGAGATCCCGGCGGTGCCGACCCTGCTCCAGCCGATCGTCGCGACGATCCCCATGCAGGTGTTCGCGTGCGAACTCGCCCTGGCCAAGGGCAACGACGTCGACCAGCCCCGCAACCTCGCCAAGAGCGTGACCGTGGAGTAGGCCGGGACGCGCACCCGGGCGGTTCGGGGTGCGTCGCTCGGGGGTCCTCCCCCGGCGGCGCACCCCGCTCGCGTCGGCGGGCGGCTGCCGCGCGGACTCCGGGGGTCAGTGCGGGACGTGGGCGGTGTGGCTGGCCCGAGCGGCGATGACGTCGGCGTGGGTGGGCAGCATCCCGTGCAGGTCCAGGACGTCCAGGATGCGGCTCAGCTGCCGCGGCGGGCTCGACACCAGCAGGTGGCGCTGGGAGCCGGAGGCGATCCGCATGGCCCCGACCAGCGCGTTGACCCCCGAGGCGTCGATGAAGCCCACCCCGGACAGGTCGACGATCGTACAGTTCTCGATCACGGAGGAGGCCAGGCGGGCGAAGACGCCCTCGGCCGTGGCGATGTCGATCTCGCCCTCGAGGTGGATGACGGTCATGCCGTCGCAGCGGAAGCGCTCCTGGTCCGGGTCCAGTACGTCCACGCCTTACTCCCGTGGTGGGGGTCGGTGGGGTCTGTGCCGCCGTCGGTCAAATGCCGACATGCCTTGACAGCCTACTCGGCCCGGCGGACTCCACACCTGTCCCGGAACACGGTCGCCGTCCGTTTCCCGTGGATATCGGCGTGCCGTCAGAACGGATCAGAACCGCAAATCGCCCAAACGATCTTTCCGTGACCGTCCACGGGATTCCAGCCCCATTCGCGACTGAATGCGGCCACGAGCCCGAGTCCGCGTCCCGACTCGGCGAAATGGTGCGCCTCGACCCGGACCGGTCCGCGCGGCTCGGGGTCGGCGACCATGCACACCACCGCACCGTCCCTGGGGAACGGCCGCAGCTGGAGGGTGACCCGGGTGCGCTCGGGGGGCTCGTCGGTCACCGCGTGCCGACAGGCGTTGCCGACCAGTTCGGAGATGATGAGCCGGACGTCCTCGGCCAGCCGCGTGAGCCCCCACGCGGCCAGGTTCTCGGCCCCGAACTCCCGGGCCGACCGGACCGAGTCCGGCACCGCGCCGAAGGAGGCGGCGGCGCCACCAGGCGCGCACCGACTCTCCCCGATACCCAAGCGACCGAGCGACGGGTCCCACCACCCGCCGCGCGTCGACTCGGGCGTGCGCGTCCGGGAGGAGCGGCCCCAGGATGCCCCGGCGTGCAGCTCCGAAGGCACCAGCTCTGTGTTCATCACGGTCCTCACGGATGATGTCGGTTCGCGCGTCCGTCCTGCGCCGCTCCCTGCCCCGCGTACGTGTTCCTTACATACGCAAACCACAGATGCACGTGCAGCCCAACGTTGGGCAACACTATAGGAAGCCCTCCCCCTTTCGGTAGGCCCTCTCACGAAGAATTAGTCCGCCCCTCTTCCGTGATTCTCGCCGGTACCCTTCACTGGGGTTCGATTCGGCTCTCGACCCCCTGTCCCGGAAGAACGACATCGGTATACTGAGCGGTCGCTCCCGCCAATACCACTCCATAGGGAGGCGAAGTGGTAGCAGACCCGACGCCGAACCACCAGGTCACACAGGATTTCCTGGCCAATTCCAGTGGTGGTCCCACCGTGCTGCGCATTCTGCTCGGCACCCAGCTGCGGCGCCTGCGCCAGGAGAAGGGCATTTCCCGGGAGGACGCCGGATACGCCATCCGCGCGTCCCACGCCAAGATCAGCCGTATGGAGCTCGGCCAGGTCAGTTTCAAACACCGGGACGTCGACGACCTGCTGAAGCTGTACGGAGTGAAGGAGCCCGAGCAGCGCGAGGCCCTGGTCGGGATGATCTCCAGCGCCAACGCCCAGGGCTGGTGGCACAAGTACGGCGACGTGCTGCCGCAGTGGTTCGGCGTCTACGTCGGCCTCGAGGAGGCCGCGTCGGTCATCCGTACCTTCGAGGTCCAGTTCGTACCCGGGCTGCTCCAGACCGAGGGGTACGCCCGCTCGGTGATCCGGCTCTCGCGCACGGCCACCTCGGAGGAGGACGTCAACAGCCGTGTGAACATGCGTATGCATCGGCAACGGCGTTTCTCGTCCGCCGAGGGCGATCCGCCGCGCCTGTGGGCCGTCATCGACGAGGCGGTCCTGCACCGTCCCTTCGGCGACGCCGAGGTCATGCGCGAGCAGGTCGAGCACCTGCTGGAGATGGCCCGCCGCCCCAACATCACCATCCAGATCGCCACGTTCGCCATGGGCGGCCACCCGGCGGCCGGCGGCCCGTTCAGCATCCTGCGGTTCCCCACGCCCCAGCTGCCCGACGTGGTCTACCTGGAGCAGCTGAGCAGCGCCCTGTACTTCGACAAGTTCGACGACACCAGCCGCTACGCGCAGACCATGGACCACCTGGCGACCCAGGCTCCCCTTCCGGGCCAGACCCCGGACATCCTCCAGGACTTCCTCAAGCGCTACGGGGGCTGAGGTTCCGAGCCGGTCCGCCGGGCACCCGTCCGCGCACAGCCACCCGCGACCGGCCGCCCTCGGCCCCGCCGATCCCCCACACCAGCCCTCCGCGTCCCGATCCCCCACCCGAGCTGACCGTGCCCGGACCCGTACCCCCCGCGACCCCGTGAACGCCCTGCGTACCCACGGGGTCGCTTTCGTGTCCGGCTTCGGCCACGACTGGGAAACAATCGCGGAAAGCCGAACCTTCTGCGGCCCTGGCACGTTAGGTCTGACATGCGGTTCCTTCGGCTTCCCCCTGCGCGCACACGGGGGGTTGATTACCGATGCAATCACCGATGCACGTGCATGGACTACGCTTTGGGCTCGTATGGGGACAAATGGATCACCCGCCAAGAAACCGATCGCCCCTGGACAAGGCGGACGTCCGGGTGGTCAGGTCCGACACGCACGGCGTGCTTGAGCCGTTCGCGGACACCCCGCTCACCAGTCCCCGAACTTCCAGGAGGTTGAGGATGCAACCGATCTACAACGGCGTCCCCGCGGACCGGTTGGAGGTCGCATGGACCAAGAGCAGTTGGAGCAACCCGGACGGCAACTGCGTGGAGGTCGCGACCCTGCCCGGCGGTGACATCGCCATGCGCAACTCCCGCGATCCGGAAGGGCCCGCGCTGGTCTACACGCCCGCCGAGATCAGGGCCTTCGTCCGGGGCGCCAAGACCGGCGACTTCGACGCCCTCCTCGACTGACCGGGGCGGTGCCGGACCCGCGCACCGCACCCCCACGAACCATCCGGCCCCGGGCCCTCCTCCCCCACAGGCAGACCTTCCCGGGACCGTGTCCGCGCCGTCGGCCCCGTGGTCGACACCCGTCCCACGGCGGCCTGCATCCGTCCACGGCACGGACACGGACGGAGCCCGGCACCCACCAGGGTGCCGGGCTCCGCTGTTCACCGCCGCGTCCACCGGGGCGGACGCGGCCTCCGGCTAGAGGCTGGCGGGATCGACCAGGCCGTTGGCGCCGATCGGGGCGTTCTCCCACGGGAAGTGGGTGGCACCGAGGGCGGGCTTGAGGTCGAACAGCCAGGCGGCCTTCTCGTCGTACTTGGCGAAGAAGGGCTGGCCGACCAGCTCCGGGTCGCGTGCCTGGATGAAGTGCAGGACGAAGACCTTCTCTCCCAAGATCTCCGTCACCCCGTCCACGCACACCTTGCCCGGGGTCGCCGACATCGACGGGCCGCGCACGGTCCGGGCCAGGCCCGAGACCTTCTGGTAGGCACCCCGGAAGATGTCGTAGGCCTCCGCCAGCGGCACCGCGAAGTAGTCCTGCGGGCCGGTGTCACGCTCGACGAACATGTAGTAGGGCACCATGCCGTGACGCAGGTGCGTCCGCCACATGTCCTCCCACGTGGCCGAGTCGTCGTTGATCGTGCGGATCAGCGGCGCCTGGGTACGGATGACCGCCCCGGTCTCGCGGATGCGGCGCACGGCCTCCTGCACGAGCCCGGACTTCATCTCGTTCGGGTGCGAGAAGTGGGCCATGAACGCGAGGTTCTTGCCCGAGGCCACGACCTTCTCGAACAGACGGAGCGTGTCGTCCGCGTCCGGGTCGGTGGTGAAGCGCTGCGGCCAGTAGGCCAGCGCCTTGGTCCCGATCCGGATGGCCTCGAGGTGCTCGATCTCCAGCAGCGGCTCGATGTAGCGGGAGATGACCCCCTCACCCATGATCATCGGGTCGCCACCGGTGAACAGGACGCTGGTGACCTCGGGGTGGTTGCGCACGTAGTCGACCATCTGGTCGATCTCGCCGGACGCGAACTTGAGGTCGGCGTCACCGACGAACTGCGCCCAGCGGAAGCAGTAGGTGCAGTACGCGTGACAGGTCTGGCCCTGCTTCGGGAAGAAGAGGACCGTTTCCTTGTACTTGTGCTGGATGCCCGGGATGGGCTCCTCGTTACCCGTGGTGGGCACGTTGAGGTCCATCTGCCCGGCCGGGTGCGGGTTCAGCTTGGCGCGGACGCCGTTGGCGGCCTCGTTGAGCTCCTTGCGGCCCGCTCCGGAACTGATGAGGTCGGCGATCCGGGAGACGTCGGCCGCGGGGAGCATGTCGGCCTGCGGGAAGACCAGTCGGTAGATCGGATCGTCGGGAGCGGCGTCCCAGTCGATCAGCTCGTCGATGACGTAGCTGTTGACCCGGAACGGCAGCACATGGGCGACCGCCTTGACCGCGAGCTGCTCGTCAGCCGCGAGACCGGCTCTCGCCGTGAGCTCGTCAAGGTGTTTCGTCGTGTAGGCACGAAACCGACGTCCGGCGGACGGGGACTGTGCCACGTCTGGCGTTACGCTCACGCCTCTCCTCTCCTGCGGTTGGACAGGGGCCCGCCCGCGTGGAGCAGGGCAGCCCTGAGCCGGTGGCTCCGGCATACGGGTGCCGGGCGACCACCTGGGGATGAAAAATCAGTTATCGGCTGTGACCAGAGTGTTTCCAGCGACACGGCCAGCGAGCGGATATACCCCGTCTAGGGGCTTTGTACCCGCTCTGCGTAATATCCAGCCCTGACCTGGACATACAGGAAGTATCCTCGCATGACTACACGAAGGTGCCGTCCGCAGTCAGCGGGAGGGCGACCCGATAGCGTGTCACCACATCACCCCGTGCGGCCCCGAAGAGGCGTGTTCATCCGTGCCGTGTGCCCGCGCCCAGCTGCGCCAACGGCACGCCACACCCGTCCGTCAGCACCAACCGACCGTGTGAGGAAGCTGTGACTGGCACACCCGACGCGGACGCACCGGTACCGCGTACGTCACCGCCGATCATCGCGGTGGACGCCATGGGCGGCGACAACGCCCCCCGTGAGGTCGTACGCGGCGCCGTCATGGCCTTCCGTGAGCTGGGCCTGCGGGTCCTGCTCGTGGGGCGCCGCACCGAGATCGCCGCCCAGCTCGCCGAGGAGGGCGCCCTGCGCGACATCCCGGTGGTGCACGCCGAGGACAACATCGCCATGGACGAGGGGGCCCTGGCCAGCTGGCGTCGTCCCCGGTCCAGCGCGGCGGTGGGCTGTCGGCTGATCCGCCGGGGGGACGCGGACGCGCTGGTCTCGGCGGGCTCGACCGGCGGGATAGTGGCCACCTCCACCGTGCGGCTGCGCACCCAGCCGGGGGTGCTGCGCCCGGCTCTGGCGGTGACCCTGCCGACCGGTCCGGTCCCGACGATCATGGTGGACGCCGGGGCCAACGCCGACGCCAAACCGGAGATGCTGGTCCAGTTCGCGCACCTGGGGTGCGCCTACGCCCAGACCGCCTTCGGGGTGGAACGCCCCCGCGTGGGCGTGCTCAACATCGGTTCGGAGCCCGGCAAGGGCAACAGGCTGATCCGCAGGGCCAGCGAGCTGCTGGCCGCCCCGGAGAACTCCGAGTCCATGGACTTCCGGGGCAACATCGAGGGCCACGACCTGCTGCGGGGAAGGGTCGACGTGGTGGTGACCGACGGCCACACCGGCAACGTGGCGCTCAAGACCATCGAGGGGACCGCCGCCTTCACGATGAACGCCCTCAAGGAGGCGCTCACCTCGTCCGCCCTGGCCCGGACCGGCGCCCTGCTCCAGCGCGGTGCCCTGCGCGGGGTGCGGGAGCGGTTCGACAGCGAGACCTACGGGGGTGCCGCCCTGCTGGGCCTGAACGGCACCGTGGTCATCGCGCACGGCGACAGCCACCCCGAGGGCATCGCGCAGGCCTGCCGGCTCGCCCACGACCTCGCGGGCGGCCGGATAGGCGACCAGATCCGCCGCCGGGTACCCCAGCGCTCCCCGCACTGGCTCCACCGCCGTTCCGAGGAGCGCTGACCCGGACCCGGCCCGGTCTCCCCGCGGCTCAGCCCTCGGAACCGCCGAAGGCCCGCACGTAGGCCTCCTGTTCGGGGGTCTCCACCGCGTGCGGCGAGTAGTGCTCGCGCACGTAGGCCACGGCCTCGGACGCGGGCACCCCGTCCAGCACCGCCAGGCAGGAGAGCGCGGTCCCGGTCCGGCCCCGCCCGCCCAGACAGGCCAGCTCCACCCGCTCCCGGTCCGCTCGGTCCAGGGCCTCACGGAGCGCGGCCAGGGCGTCCGCGTCATCGGCGGGCAGACCGAAGTCCGGCCAGTGCACCCAGCGACCGGACCAGGTGAAGGTCGGCGGTTCGTGGTCCAGCAGGTACAGCCCGAACACGGGCACCGGGCCCTCCGGCAACGGGTAGCCCAGGCCGCGGCCCCGGACCACGCGACCGGAGGGGAGCCTCAACACACCGGGGGCTTCGGGGTTCCACGGTTGCTTCATGGAGGGAGGGTATCCGGCCGGCCCCCGGCGAATCGGCGCCCCGGGGGTCCGTTTGAAACCTGTCGGGAGGGGGATAGGCGGTCGGTAGTCTTAGGGGCATGGTCGACCCGCAGGAAGTACTCTCGCGACGGGTCCAGTCCGCCCTCGGTGCCGCCTTCGGCCCCGAGTTCGCCGACACCGATCCCGTCGTCCGCCCGTCCCAGTTCGCCGACTACCAGGCGAACGCCGCACTCGCGCTCGCCAAGCGCCTGGGCCGCAAGCCCCGCGAGGTCTCCGCGGCGATCATGGAGCACCTGGACGTCGCCGACGTGTGCAGAGACGTCGAGGTCAGCGGGCCGGGCTTCATCAACCTCACGCTCCGCGAGGACTGGATCGCCGACCAGGCGCGCCAGCTCCTCGACGACCCGCGCGTGGGCGTTCCGGTCCAGGAGCGCCTGAACATCCCGCTCGACTACTCCGCGCCCAACGTGGCCAAGGAGATGCACGTCGGGCACCTGCGCACCACGGTGGTGGGCGACTCCCTGGCCCGCACCCTGGAGTTCCTGGGCCACAACGTCATCCGGCAGAACCACATCGGTGACTGGGGCACCCCCTTCGGCATGCTCATCGAGCACCTGCTGGAGGTCGGCGAGGAGTCCGAGGAGGCCGACCTCCTCACCACGGACCCCAACGCCTTCTACCAGGCGGCCCGAACCAAGTTCGACTCCTCCGGCGAGGGCACGGACGACTTCGCCGCCCGCGCGCGCCGCCGCGTGGTGGCCCTCCAGAGCGGCGACGAGGAGACCCTGCGCCTGTGGCGCAAGCTGGTGGGCCTGTCCCGGGTCTACTTCAACAAGGTCTACGCCAAGCTGGGCGTCACCCTCACCGACGAACACCTCGCCGGTGAGAGCAGCTACAACGCGATGCTCGCCGACGTGTGCGACGAGCTGGAGACCAAGGGCATCGCCGAGATCAGCGACGGCGCCCTGTGCGTGTTCCTCGAGGGGTTCACCGGCCGCGAGGACAAGCCGGTCCCGCTGATCGTCCGCAAGAGCGACGGCGGCTACGGCTACGCCACCACGGACCTGGCCACCGTCCGGTACCGGGTGGACGACCTCAAGGCCGACCGCATCCTGTACGTGGTCGGCGCCCCGCAGGCCATGCACTTCAAGATGGTGTGGGCCACCGCGCGCGCCGCGGGGTGGCTGCCGGAGAGCGTCGAGACCACGCACGTGCAGATCGGCAACGTACTGGGCTCGGACGGCAAGATCCTGCGTACCCGCAGCGGCGCCCCGGTCCGGCTCGTGCAGCTGCTGGACGAGGCGATCCAGCGGGCGGCGGCCGTGGTGGCGGAGAACCGCCCCGACCTGGACGCCGAGAGCCAGGCGGAGATCGCCCGCAAGGTCGGCATCGGCGCGGTGAAGTACGCGGACCTGTCGGTCTCGCACGACACCGAGTACGTGTTCGACTTCGACCGCATGCTGGCGCTGACCGGGAACACCGGCCCCTACATCCAGTACGCGCAGGCCCGGATCCGGTCCATCTTCCGCAAGGGCGGAGTGGACCCCCGGACCGTCGATGGGCGGATCACCGTCTCCGAGGGCTCCGAGCGCGAACTCGCGCTCAAGCTGCTGGGCTTCGGCGCCGTGGTGGAGCAGGTGGGCGACCACCTCCAGCCGCACCGCCTGTCCACGTACCTGTTCGAGCTGGCGCAGAACCTCACCGCGTTCTACGAGCACTGCCCGGTGCTGACAGCGGAGACCGACGCCGAGCGCGAGTCGCGTCTGGCGCTGGTGTCCGTGGCGCTGCGCGTGCTGGTCCAGGGTCTGGACCTGCTCGGAGTGGAGTCGCCCGAGCACATGTAGCCGCTTGCCCGGCGCGCCCCCGTGGCGCGTCGGCACCTACACGACGGGAGGGTCGGGGCCACGGGCTCCGGCCCTCCCTTCGTGTGCGCGGTACCGACCTGTGCCCGGTGCCGTCTCAGCGCGGTCAGGAAGCTTCCCGTGTGGGGCGAGTCGAAAGTCTCGCCGCAGGTCAGAGGCGAACCAGGGGTTCTGGTCGAGCATCGGACCTACAGTGTGTGGACTAATGTCCCATAACGGACACAAAGGGAGTTAACACCCATGGCATCCATCCCCACCGAGTACGGCCCGGGCCCCGGCACCTGGCACCTCGACCCGTTGCACTCCAGCCTGATCTTCGTCGCGCACTACCTGCGCTTCGGCCGGGTCCAGGGCACCTTCAGCGGGGCCGACGGGCGGGTCGACGTGACGGAGGACCCCGCACGGTCCTCGGTGGAGGTCGTGATCGACGCGGACAGCGTCAACACCGGTGTCAACGCCCGAGACGCGCACCTGCGCTCCGCCGACTTCCTCGACGTGGAGCGTCACCCGGAGATCCGCTTCACCTCCACTCGCCTGGAGCCCGGCAGGAAGCGGAACTCCTTCCGCCTGCACGGCGACCTCACCATCCACGGCACGGCGCTCCCCGTCGTCCTCAACGGCGAGTGGGTGGGCGAGGCCCCCGACTACGCCTCGCCCGACGACACGTACGGCCACTTCTTCTCCGCCACGACCCAGATCAGCCTGTCCGAATTCGGGGTCGGCGACGGCGGGCCCGTGCCCTGGGGCGGCCGTCTCGTCGGGGACACCGTGGACATCGTGCTGGAGGTCCGCCTCCAGGACCAGGACCCCGCGCCGTTCCTCAAGCAGATCGGGCACACCCGCTGAACTCGTGGCCGGGGTGCGCGCCCGATCCCGTCCGACCGCCCCCGTTCAGCCCCTGAGCAGGGCCTCGACCTCGTCCCGCGAGGCCATCGACGAGCTGGCTCCGTGCCGTCCCACGGAGATCGCGGCGGCGGCCGCGGCGAACTCCATCGCCTCCCGCGCCGACCGGCCCTCGGCCCTGGCCACCGCGAACGAGCCGCAGAACGTGTCACCGGCCGCGGTGGTGTCCACGGCCTCCACCTTCCGGGCCGGAACGTGCACCGGCTCCTCGCCCCGGCGACCGAACAGCGAGCCGTCCTCGCCCAGCGTCAGCAGCACCTCCGGCACCCTCTCCAGCAGCGCCGCCAGCGCGGCGCGCGGTTCGGTGTGCCCGGTGATGGCGGCGGCCTCGTGCTGGTTGGGTACGAGCACGTCCACGTTGGCCAGGAGGTCGTCCGGGAGCTCACGAGCGGGGGCCGGGGTCAGGTAGACCGGCACGCCCAACCCGCGGCCCAGCCGCGCCCCGGCGACCACGGCCTCCATGGGCAGCTCCAGCTGGAGCAGCAGCGCGGCGGCGTCGGCCACCCGCGCCTCGTCACCGTCGACCGCCCCGGCCTCGGCGTTGGCACCCGGGACCACGATGATCCGGTTGCCGCCCCGGCCGTCCACGACGATGTGCGCGACCCCGGACACCCCCGGGACCGTGCGCAGACCGGACACGTCGATCCCGCCCGACACCAGGTTGGCGCGCAGTTCGGCACCGAAGGCGTCGTCGCCGACAGCGCCGAGGAAGGCCACGTCGGCACCCGCCCGCGCCGCCGCGACCGCCTGGTTGGCGCCCTTGCCGCCCGGAATCTGCCGGAAGTCAGTTCCGGTGACGGTCTCGCCGCCGCCCGGGACCGTGTCCACGTAGGCAACCAGGTCCATGTTGACGCTGCCGAGCACGGCGACGCGCGGCGCGGATCCCACTTCGTTGTCCACTTCTCTGTTCATTCTCCAGGTCACTTCTTGGGCCGGTCGACCGGCTGGCTGTCCGCACCGTCGAGGGCGACGATGACGGGGGCGTGGTCGGAGGCGCCCTTGCCCTTGCGCTCCTCGCGGTCGATGCTCGCACCGGTCACCCGGGCCCTCAGCGCGGGCGAGGCGAGCACGAAGTCGATGCGCATACCCCTGCGCTTGGGGAAGGCCAGGGCCTTGTAATCCCAGTACGTGTAGACGCCGGGGCCGGGCGTGTACTCGCGCACGACCTCCGAGAACCCGGCGTCGACCAGCGCGCCGAAGGCGGTGCGCTCGGGCTCGGTGACGTGGGTGAGGCCGTCGAAGGCGGCCATGTCCCACACGTCGTCGTCCTGGGGGGCGATGTTGAAGTCGCCGACGTAGGCGATCTGCGCCTCGGGGTCCTCCGCCAGGCTCGCGGCGCCCGCCGCGCGAAGGGCCTCCAGCCAGCGCAGCTTGTACGCGTAGTGGGGGTGGTCGATCTCGCGGCCGTTGGGCACGTACAGGCTCCACACCTGGACGCCGCCGCAGGTGGCGGCGATGGCGCGGGCCTCACGCTCCTCGGGGTCGCCGTAGCCGGGCTGGCCGGGGAAGCCGATCCGGACGTCCTCCAGCCCCACCCGCGAGGCGATCGCGACCCCGTTCCACTGGGAGAGGCCGTGGTGGGCGACCTCGTACCCGCGGTCCGTGAGGACCGACTCGGGGAACTGGTCGTCGCGCGCCTTGGTCTCCTGGATGGCGAGGACGTCGATGTCGCTCCGGTCCAGCCAGTCGCCGATCCGCTCGGCCCTGGCCCGGGCACTGTTCACATTCCATGTCGCGATACGCACAGCCAAAGGCTAGAGGATCGCGCCGACGGACCGCCCCGACCTGGCCGGACACGCGGGGTGAGGGGGTGCGGACACGAGGAACCCCGGTGCGGCCGTCCTCCGCACCGGGGTTCGGCGACTCCCGGCACATGCGCGGTTGGTTTCAGTCGCGCTTCGTTGGACGGCCAGGCCCCTCGAACGGTTCGCATTGTGCGCAAGGTTTTTGTCGCGAACCGGGGGGTGTGTCGGCTCTCCCCCCGCCCACCAGGGGCCTCATGGGTATCAGACGCACACCGTTCGGGTAGGCCTGTGGGAGAGGCCACACAGACCCTCCCCGGTGAGGTGAACGTGTCATGTCGACGGTCGATCCCCGCGAGGCGCGACGGGTGGCCGAACAGGCCAGGGAGAGCGGATGGACCCGGCCCAGCTTCGCCAAGGAGCTGTACCTGGGCCGCCTGCGCCTGGACCTGCTCCAGCCCCCGTACCCGGGTGAGTCCGAGACGCGGCGCGGGGAGGCCTTCCTCGCCCTGCTGCGGGAGGTGTGCGAGGGCATCGACGCCCCGCGCGTCGAACTGGAGGAGCGCGTCCCCGACGAGACCGTCGCGGCGCTGCGCGGGATCGGTGCCTTCGGGATGAAGATCCCCACCGAGTACGGCGGGCTCGGCCTCACCCAGTACCACTACAACCGCGCCCTGATGCTGGTCGGCTCGGTGTGCCCCGCGATCGCCGCCCTGCTCTCCGCCCACCAGTCCATCGGCGTGCCCCAGCCCGTGGCCGTGTTCGGCACCGAGGAACAGCGGCGGAGCCTGCTGCCGCGCTGCGCCCGGGGCGCGGTCAGCGCCTTCCTGCTCACCGAACCCGACGTGGGCAGCGACCCCGCGCGGCTGAGCGCCACGGCCACGCCCACGGACGACGGGTCCGCGTACCTGCTGGACGGGGTGAAGCTGTGGACGACCAACGGCGTGGTCGCCGAACTCCTCCTGGTGATGGCGCGGGTGCCCGAGGGGCCCGGACGCCGGGGCGGGATCACGGCGTTCGTGGTGGAGGGCGACTCCCCCGGTGTCACCGTGGAGCACCGCAACCGGTTCATGGGGCTGAAGGGACTGGAGAACGGGGTCACTCGCCTGCACCGGGTACGGGTGCCCGCCGACCAGCGGATCGGCGAGGAGGGGCAGGGCCTGCGCATCGCACTGTCCACCCTCAACACCGGCCGCCTCTCCCTGCCCGCCCTCTGTGCGGGCGCGGGCAAGTGGGCGACCGGGATCGCCCGTGAGTGGTCCCGCGAGCGCGTCCAGTGGGGTCGGCCGGTGGGCCGGCACGAGGAGGTCGCCCGGAAGCTGTCCTTCATCACCGCGACCTCCTACGCCATGGAGGCCGTGCTCGACCTGACCGGACGGATGGCCGACGACGACCGCCACGACATCCGGATCGAGGCGGCCCTCGCCAAGCTCTGGACCTCCGAGATGGCCCACCGGGTCGCCGACGAACTGGTCCAGGTGCGGGGCGGGCGCGGGTACGAGACCGCCGGTTCCCTGGCCGCGCGCGGTGAGCGCGGGGTGCCCGCCGAGCAGGTGCTCCGCGACCTGAGGATCAACCGGATCTTCGAGGGCAGCACGGAGATCATGAGGCTCCTGATCGCCCGTGAGGCCGTGGACGCCCACCTGTCCGTGGCCGGGGACCTCGTCGACCCCGACACCAGCCGCTCCGCGAAGGCGCGAGCCGCCGTCAGGGCGAGCGGCTTCTACGCCCGGTGGCTGCCGACCCTGGTGGTCGGCCGGGGTCAGGTGCCGTCGGCCTTCCAGGAGTTCGGGCCGCTCGCCGCGCACCTGCGCTTCGCGGAGCGCGCCTCGCGTCGCCTGGCTCGCTCCACGTTCTACGCGATGTCCCGCTGGCAGGGAGGGCTGGAGGCCCGGCAGGGCTTCCTCGGCCGCGTGGTGGACATCGGCGCCGAGCTCTTCGCGGCGAGCGCCGTGGTCGTTCGGGCCCGCGCCGACGCGGACGCCCGCCCCGAGCGCGGAGCGTCGCCGCTTCAGGTGGCCGACGTGTTCTGCCGCCAGTCCCGGCTGCGGGTCGACGCCCTCTTCGAGGGGCTGTGGTCCAACACCGACGATCTCGACGGCAGACTGGCCCGGCGTCTGATGGCCGACTCCTACACCTGGCTGGAGGAGGGCGTGCTCGACCCCTCCGTGCCCGGGCCGTGGATCGCCCCGACCGCCCCCGGGCCGTCCCCGCACGAGGACCTGCACCGCCGGATGGGCTGATCGCCCCCCTGAACTGTCGTCGGCCGCGGATACGGTGATCACATGGCTGCACCGCACCCCCGCCGCGACGCGGAGTTCTCACTGCCGCAGGCCCGCCGGATCGCCCTGGCCGCCCAGGGCTTCCACGACCCCAGACCCGGCTCCGCACCCACGCTCGCCCACCTGGCGCGCGTGGTCCGCCGGGTGGGCCTGCTCCAGATCGACAGCGTGAACGTGCTCGCCCGCAGCCAGTACCTGCCGGTGTTCGCGCGGCTGGGCGCCTACTCCCCCGCCCTCCTGGACCGGGCCACCACCACGAGCGTGGGCGACAGCCCGGCCCGGCTGGTCGAGTGCTGGGCGCACGAGGCGAGCCTGGTGCCGCCCGCCACGCACCGCCTCATGCGGTACCGGATGGAGCACAACCGCGCCCAGCCGAACGTGGGGTGGATGAACGGCATCCGCGAGGACAAACCCGAGCTGGTCAAGGCCGTGCACGAGGAGGTGGCACGGATCGGCCCGGCCACCGCCCGCGAGGTCGAGGCCGCCCTGGCCCACGACGTGCCGCGTGCCAAGGACCACTGGGGCTGGAACTGGTCCGAGGTCAAGCGGTGCCTGGAGTACCTGTTCTGGATCGGCGACCTCACCGCCAACGGCCGCAACACCCAGTTCGAGCGCCGCTACGACCTGCCCGAACGTGTCCTGCCCGCCGAGGTGCACGCCCTCCCGCACCCCACCCCGGAGGAGGCACACCGGGAGCTGGTCGCCATCGCCGCCCGCGCCCACGGGATCGCCACCGAGCCCGACCTGCGCGACTACTTCCGGCTCAAGGGCGTCGAGTCCCGTGCCGCCCTGGCCGACCTCGTGGACTCCGGCGAACTGCTGCCGGTCACCGTGCGCGGCTGGGAACGCCCCGCCTACCTGCACCGGGATGCCCGCGTTCCCCGCAGGGTCGACGCCCGAGCGCTGCTGAGCCCGTTCGACTCCCTGGTGTGGACCCGCGACCGCGCCGAGGAGCTGTTCGGGTTCCGCTACCGCCTGGAGATCTACGTGCCCGCCGCCAAGCGGGTGCACGGCTACTACGTGCTGCCCTTCCTGCTGGGCGAGGACCTGGTGGCCCGGGTGGACCTGAAGGCGGACCGCGCCTCGGGCACGCTGCTCGCCCGCCAGGTCACCCTGGAGGAGGACGCACCCGCCGACACCATGCCCGAGCTGGTGGACCAGCTGGAGGAGATGGCGGCCTGGCTCGGCCTGGAGAACGGCGTGGGCGGCGAGGGGCTCACCCACCCCGTCCGCTGACGGACGGCCGCGCACCCGTGGTGCGCGGCCCGTCGAGGTCGGGGGATCAGACGCGTTCGACGATGGTGACGTTGGCCTGGCCGCCGCCCTCGCACATGGTCTGGAGACCGTAACGGCCCCCGGTCCGGTGGAGCTCGTTGACCAGCTTGGTCATCAGGATCGCGCCCGTTGCGCCGAGCGGGTGTCCCAGGGCGATGGCGCCGCCGTTGGGGTTGACCCTGGCGGGGTCGGCGCCGAGCTCCTCGGTCCACGACATCGGCACCGGGGCGAAGGCCTCGTTGATCTCGGTGACGTCGATGTCGTCGATGCCCAGACCCGCCTTGTCCAGCGCGATCCGGGTCGCCGGGATCGGGGCCGTGAGCATGTAGACCGGGTCGTCGCCCACCAGCGACAGCTGCACGACACGGGCGAGCGGGGTCAGGCCGTGCCGCTCCACGGCGCGCTCGGAGGCGATCAGCAGCGCGCCGGCGCCCACCGAGATCTGGCTGGCGACCGCGGCGGTGAGCTCCCAGCCCTCACGCAACGGCTTGAGCCCGGCCATCTTCTCCAGGGTGGTGTCCGGGCGCACGCCCTCGTCCCTGGCCACCCCGGCGATGGGGGCGATCTGCGCGTCGAAGTGCCCGGCCTCCTGCGCGGCGGCGGCCCGTTTGTGGCTCTCCAGCGCGAACTCCTCCAACTGTTCGCGCTTGTAGCCCCACTTCTCGCACATGAGCTGGGCGCCCCGGAACTGGGAGATCTCCTGGAAGCCGTACCGCTCGACCCACCCCTCGCCGTACAGCGGGAGGTCGTTGTCGAGGGCGAACTGGACGTTGGCGCCCATGGGGACCATGCCCATGTTCTCCACGCCCGCCGCCACGACCAGGTCCTGGGTACCGGACATGACGCCCTGGGCGGCGAAGTGGATGGACTGCTGCGAGGAGCCGCACTGGCGGTCGATGGTGACGGCGGGGACCGACTCGGGCAGGCCGGCGGACAGCCACGCGGTGCGGGCCAGGTCCAGGGCCTGCGGACCGGCCTGGCTGACGACGCCCATGATGACGTCCTCGACGGCGGCCGGATCGACTCCGGTGCGCTCGACGAGCTCCTTGAGGACGTGTGCGCCCAGGTCCGCCGGGTGCACGGCGGCCAGGGCACCCTTCTTGGTGCCGACGGGGGTGCGCACCGCACCGACGATGTAGGCCTCAGCCACTGGGTCCTCCAAGGGGCGTGGGATGTGACGTCCTATAGAACCGAACTGTATTCGGTTTGAATTCCCTGGCAAGACCCCGGCCCCGCATTCCGGACGGCCGCACTGGTCGCCGGTGGTCAGTCCGTGCGGTCGCCCCAGCGCCCGCCCTCCCCGTCGCCGAGCGTGCTGCCCGTGACCCGCTCCAGGACGTCGAACACGTCCGGGTGCTCGTCGGGACCGAAGTCTGAGAGCAACGAGCGCAGCGCCGTCCGCTGGGCCTCGTACAACTGCCGCACGGCGTCCTCCCCGCGCCAGTTCAGTTCCCAGGGGTCGCTGTCGTCGGCCAGGTAGCCCGCCTCCAGCAGCTCCTGGTGGGCATCCTCCCAACGGACGGCGCTCAGGCCCGACAACCGGACCAGGTCGATCACGCCGAGCGGCCCCTGGACCCCGATGTGGCTCAGCGCCCAGCAGGCCTCCGTCGACACCTCCAGACCGGAGGCCTCCCGCAGCCGCTGGTACATGGTCTCGGCGCCCTCGGCCCCGCAGGCCTCGTAGATCTCGCGCTCCACCTGCTCCATGGCGCTGCGGCTGGGGGTGACCACCGGGGACACCGTCTCGTCCAGGTCCGGGGTCCTGATGGTGGTGCGCAGTACGTCCTGCCGCAGGAAGAGGGCGAGCACCAGTCCCACGAGGGCGACCGGTACGGCGCACAGGAACACGGTGTCGATGGCGTCGGCGTAGACCTCCAGGAAACCCGCCTGGACCTGTGGCGGCAGGCGGTCGATGGCGCTCGGGTCACTCTCCAGCGAGGTCGCGTCGACCCCCGCGGGGAGGTCGAGGCTCCCGGCCCGCGCGGCCAGGTTCGAGGCGAGCTGTCCGGCGAAGACCGACCCGAACACCGCCGTGCCGAAGGAGCCGCCGATGGAACGGAAGAAGGTCGCGGACGAGGTCGAGACTCCCAGGTCGTCGTAGGAGGAGGCGTTCTGCACCACCAGGACCACCACCTGCATCACCAGGCCCAGTCCGGAGCCCAGGACGAAGAAGTAGACACCCATCTCCCACAGGGAACTGTCGGGCCCCATGCCGGACATCAGGAAGAGGCCGATCGCGGTCAGGGCCATGCCCGCGACGGGGAACAACTTGTAACGGCCGGTCCGGGTGACCAGGCGGCCACTGGTGATCGAGGTGATCAGCATCCCCATGACCATCGGGAGCAGGTGGAGCCCGGACGCCGTCGGGGAGAGCCCGTGCACGATCTGGAGGAAGAGCGGCAGGAAGGCCATCGAGCCCATCATCGCGAAGCCCACGCAGAAGCCGATGGCCATGGCGACCACGATGGTCGGGTTGTGGAACAGACTGAGCGGCATCACCGGGTCCGGGGCGCGGCGCGCGGTGAGCCACCAGCCCACTCCGAGGACCAGCCCCGCCGCGCCCAGGGTGAGGATCTGCCACGACAGCCAGCCGTAGACCCCGCCGCCCCAGGAGGCCACCAGCGTGAGACAGACGGCGGTGGCGGCCAGCAGCACGATGCCCGCGTAGTCGATGTCGCGGCGGCCGACCGGATCCTGCCGCGGCAGCACGGCCAGGACCGTGAGGAAGGCGATCAGCCCCAGCGGGAGGTTCACGTAGAACACCCACCGCCAGGACAGGTGGTCCACGAAGAGCCCGCCCAGCAGGGGCCCCGCCACGCTGGATACCCCGAAGACGGCGCCGAAGAGGCCCTGGTACTTGCCGCGCTCCCTCGGCGAGACGACGTCGCCGATGATCGCCGAGGCCAGCACCATGAGGCCGCCGCCGCCCACGCCCTGGAGTCCGCGGGCCAGCACCAGTTGGAGCATGTCCTGGGCCAGACCGCACAGGACGGAGCCCAGGAGGAAGATCGCGATGCACCCCAGGAACAGCCGCTTGCGTCCGAACTGGTCGCCGAGCTTGCCCCAGAGCGGGGTGCTGGCGGTCACGGCCAGCAGGTAGGCGGTGATCACCCAGGAGAGGTGGTTGAGCCCGCCGAGGTCGGAGACGATCGTCGGCAGCGCGGTGGAGACGATGGTCTGGTCCAGCGCCGAGAGCAGGACGGCCAGCATGAGGGCGGTCATGATCAGCGCGATCCGCCCTCCGTGGGACTCGCGCTGGTCGGCGGGGCTGTGTGACATCGAATCGCCTCCCGGGGTCGGGCCGCCCGACTCTCCACGGCCCGGCTGCTGGTCCACCCTAGGAACCGGGGACCGCGCCACTCCCGGGAACCGCCCAGGCCACCCGGAACTTTGCTCCGGCTTGCCCCCCGTACTTCAAAACCGAACGCGGTTCGGTTACCGTGTGGGAGCACAGTGATCCCCGACACCCTCGGAGCAGAGCATGAAGCGGGAACTCTTCGACGCCGACCACGACCTCTTCCGCGAATCGGTGGCCGAGTTCCTCAAGCGGGACGTCGTCCCCTTCCACGCCCAGTGGGAGAAGGACGGGATCGTGCCCCGGGAGGTGTGGGTCAAAGCGGGTACCGTCGGCCTGCTCGGCCACGGGGTGCCCGAGGAGTTCGGCGGCACCGGCCTCGACGACTACCGGTACAACCAGATCGTCAACGAGGAGATCTGCCGGGCGCACGCCAGCGGCCTGGGCATCACCCTCCAGAACGACGTCATGGCGCCCTACATGGTGGGCCTGACCACCGACGAGCAGAAGCGGCGCTGGCTGCCCGGCTTCGCCAGCGGCGAGCTGATCACCGCGATCGCCATGACCGAGCCCGGCACCGGCAGCGACCTCCAGGGGATCCGGACCTCCGCCGTGCGCGACGGCGACGAGTTCGTCGTCAACGGCGGCAAGACCTTCATCACCAACGGCGTCAACGCCGACCTCGTCATCGTGGTGTGCCAGACCGACCCCGACGCCGGGGCGCAGGGCTTCTCCCTGATCGCCGTGGAACGCGGCGCCACCGGGTTCGAGCGCGGCCGCAACCTCGACAAGGTCGGCATGAAGGCGCAGGACACCGCGGAGCTGTTCTTCGACGACGTCCGCGTGCCGGCCGCCAACCTCATCGGCACCGAGGGCCAGGGGTTCATCCACCTGCTCCAGAACCTGCCGCAGGAGCGGCTGTCCATCGCCACCTGCGCCGTGGCCTCGGCGGACCACGTCCTCCAGCACACCATCGAGTACTGCCGGGAGCGGACCGCCTTCGGACGGCCGATCGGGCGGTTCCAGAACACCCGTTTCGTCCTGGCCGAGTTGGCGACCGAGGTCGACATCGCCCGGACCTACGTGGATCGCGGGGTCGAGCTGCTCAACAAGGGTGAGCTCACCGTGGAGGACGCGGCGAAGGCCAAGTGGTGGACCACCGAGATGTGCAACCGGGTGATGGACCGTTGCCTCCAGCTTCACGGCGGGTACGGGTACATGATGGAATACCCCGTGGCACGGGCCTGGCAGGACTCCCGCGTCCAGACGATCTACGGTGGCACCACCGAGATCATGAAGGAGATCGTCGGCAGGGGCCTGGGCTTGTAGGACCCCCCGAACCCCGAAGGGACCGGTCGTGAGCGGATCGTGGGACGGCCTCATCGTGATGGGCCTGCTGGCGGTACTGTTGGTCATCGCCGTGCGCAAGCTCCGACCGAAGATCCACATTCCCTGGGCGACCAGCGGCATCGTGGTCTTCTTCGTCTTCGTCTGCCTGCTCCTGTGGGCCAACTCCTACCGCTGAGCGCGCCCGCCGCGACACCGGAGCCCCGACGCACACCGAAGGCCCGCCATCCCAGCTCCTCGACTGGGGCGGCGGGCCTTCCGGCGTCCGGGAGGAGGGACGGGCACGGCGCACGATCCAAAGGCGGGTGAGGACCGTGCGGGCGGACCCGGCCGTGATGGTCTGACGGGTCGGGGGCGGGCCGGTTCTCGTGGTCGGGTCAGGGGGCGTACGGGTCGAAGTCGATCCCGTCGGGCAGGGCCTTGGCCAGGGAGTCGGCGAACCGCTCGTCCTTGAGGTCGAGCTGGGCCGCACCGTAGTCGGCGGTCACGAAGATCTCCCGGATCCCCTCGGGGTAGCCGTCCCAGCCGACCAGGTCCGGGTACTGCCACTCGCCGTAGTGGTTCTCGGGCGGGTCGTCGTGGTCGGCGGCGAACCGGAAGGCGTGGGTCGAGGCGCCGTCCTTGTGGTAGACGATCTTGGCGTGCGTGCCCTCCCACAGGAGGTCCTCCGCCGCGCGGGTGTCGTAGTCGCCGTGCGCGGAGGCCGACACGTAGCGGGCCTCGTCCTCGAACACCCAGACGACGACGTGCTCCAGGTCGTGCCGGTGCCCACAGCAGCCGTGCATGATCTGGTCCTTCTCGAAGTAGAGCGCGTACATGTACGCGCACCACCCGCTGCCGTCACAGCTGGACCGGGAATAGGAATTGGTGTTGTCCAGGTCCGACTGGTCCCGGCAGTTTCCGTTCAGCGCACCCGAGGTGTTGAGCCCCTCAGCGACAGTTCCGTCCGGCCCGATGGCGGGGGTGGAATAGCAACCGTCCGTGTCGTAGTCGAAGGCGGGCTGCCATTTGGCCTCGGCCTCGGAGGAATGGGCGGGGAGCGCGGGAGGCGGTTCCGCGAAGGCCGGCGTGGCCATCGCGACCACCAGGGCCAGGGCTCCCATGAGCGAGACCCCGCCGCGCAGAGCGGACCTCTTCGGGAGGCGAAGCGACCCCGGGAACCTCTTGGGACTTTGTTCCATGAAACCCCACGAGGAACCCGGAGCCACTTTCGCGCCGTCTTCCCGCAATGCGCACACCGCCATTCTCCACACCTGCCAGTCCCTTTACCACTGAATAAAGTAACCAGCCGACTACAGACAAACAAGACGGGTTCGCCGCATTTTTTTCGTGGCCGGGAACAGGTTTACCGCGGCACTGTCCCCGACCAGCGAAAAAGGCGTCGGAGGACGGTCACAGCCGTCCGGCGTCGATGATGCGTTGGAGGAACCGACGGGTGCGCGGCTCGGTCGGATCTCCCAGGACGCGCTCCGGCGGCCCCTGTTCGAGGATGCGCCCGCCGTCGAGGAAGCACACCGTGTCGGCCACCTGGCGGGCGAACCCCATCTCGTGCGTGGCCAGGAGCATGGTCATCCCGTCCTCACGCAGCCCGCGTACGAGGTCCAGCACCTCACCGACCAGTTCCGGGTCCAGGGCGCTGGTCACCTCGTCCAGCAGGAGCAGGCGCGGAGAGTTGACCAGGGCCCGCACGATCGCGACCCGCTGCTGCTGCCCGCCGGACAGCCGGTCCGGGTACTCATCGGCCTTGTCCAGCAGGCCGACCCGGTCCAGGAGGGCACGCCCCCGCTCCTCGGCCTCCGCCCGCCGCCTGCGGTGCACGCGGCGCGGGGCCAGTGTGACGTTGTCCAGCACGGACATGTGCGGGAACAGGTTGAACGCCTGGAAGACCATCCCGATCCGGCGGCGCACGCTGTCCGGGTCCACCCTCGGGTCGGTGACGTGCTCGCCGTCCAGGTGGATGGAGCCGTCGCTGATCGGCTCCAGCAGGTTGGCGCAGCGCAGGAGCGTGGACTTGCCGGAACCGGAGGCGCCGATGAGCACCACCACACCGTGTTCGGGCACGTCGAGGTCGAGCCCGTCCAGCACCACGTCGCCCCGGAACTCCTTGCGGACCCCGCGCGCCCGCAGCACGGGGACGTCGCCCTCCAGTCGGGAGAGCCGTTCGAGCTCGCTCACCTTGCGCCCTCCGAGGACTGTCTGCGGGCGGCCCGTACGGTCACCCAGTCGGTCACCGCCACCAGCGGGATCGCCATGAGCACGAACAGCACCCCGGCCACCACGTAGGGGGTGAAGTTGTAGGTCTGCGCGGTGGCGATCTGCGCCGCGCGGATGGCGTCGATCGGCCCGGCCAGGGAGATCAGGCCCACGTCCTTCTGGAGGGCCACCATGTCGTTGAGCAGCGGCGGCGACACGCGGCGGACCGCCTGCGGCAGCACCACCCAGCGCATGGCCTGTGTGTAGGTGAGCCCGAGCGAGCGGGCGGCGGCGATCTGGCTGGGGTGGACGGACTCGATCCCCGCCCGGAACACCTCGGCGATGTAGGCGCCGTAGGTGACCACCAGCGCGATCCCGCCGAGCACGAGCACGCTCGGCGTTCCCTCCAGTCGGAGCCCGGGCACACCGAAGGTCATCAGGTACAGCACGATGATCAGCGGGGCGCCCCGGAACCCGTACGTGTACGAGGCGGCCAGGGCGCGCAGGGGGAAGAACACGGGCCCGCGCAGGGTCCGCATGATCGCCACGAGCAGGCCCAGAGCCAGCGCGCCGAGCGCGCAGAACACCAGGACGCGCAGGTTCAGCCAGAGCCCGGTCAGGACGGCCGGGAGGGCCTCGCGGGCCACGCCGAGGTCGAAGAAGGTCTCCCGGACCCGCTCCCATCCGGGCGAGCCGACCACCACGGTGACCAGCACCGCGCCGAGCAGTGCCGTGGAGAGCGCACCGACCAGGACCGAGCGCACGCCTTGGCGGCGGCGGAACGTGCCGCGCTCCGTCTCCAGCAGGCTCGGGACGTGCGGTTCCCTGGGTCCGGTCACGACAGTTCGGGGGCGTCGGCGGCGTCGGCGAGCCACTCCTGTTCGAGTTCGGCGAGCGTGCCGTCCTCCCGCAGGCTGTCCACGGCCCGGGTGACGCAGTCCGTCAGGGGTGAGTCGAGGTCCAGGACCAGCCCGAACGACTCGTCCCCGGACGCCGACTCCGCCTCCGGCAGCTGCCCGACGATCTCGGCGTCCTCCAGTTCGGCGGAGGTGACGTAGAAGGCGGTGGGGAGGTCGAGGACGACCGCGTCCACCTGACCGTTCTCCAGGGCCTGCTTCGCGTCGTCGTTGTTGTTGAAGACGAGGGGCTCCTGCTCCGGGGCGATGCTCGCGATCAGCGCGTCGTAGCTGGTGGTGCCCACCTGGGCGCCGATCACCAGCTCCCGGAGGTCGTCCAGGCCCTCGGCCCCGGCCGCTTCGCCGTCCGAGAGCGCCACCACGGCCTGTCGGACGTCGTAGTAGGGCGAGGAGAAGTCGACGGCCGCCCGCCGCTCGTCGGTGATGGAGAACTGGTTGACGTCGAAGTCGTAGTCCTTGGGACCGGGGGCGATGGCGTTGTTGAAGGTCACCACGGTCCACTCGACCTGCTCGGCGGGATATCCCAGCTCCTCGGCCACCGCGTACGCCACCGCGGACTCGAATCCCTCACCGTTGGCGGGGTCGTCTCCGACGAACCACGGCGGGTAGGCGGGACTGTCCGTGCCGACGGTGAGGGTGCCGTCGGTCAGCGTGGGCAGGGCACCGGGTTCGCAGGCGGCGGCGTCGCCCTCGGCGACCGGGCCCGGGGCCTCCTCCGGGGAGCAGGCGGTGGCCAGCAGCACGGCCGAGGCCGCGACCGCCCCGAGCCGGACGAAGGGTGAGGCGGTGAGGGGACCACGGGTGCGGGGTCGCAGGGGCATGGGGTGCTCCGGAGGCTCAGGCGGGGGACGATGATTTCCCCACATTAGCGACCAAAGCAGTGGACAACCAGGTCTTCTGCGTCACGCTCCCCGGGAGGGCGACGGCCCTGCGGACCGTCGGACCGCGGTCGCCTCGTCCCACGATCCGTCCCCGATCCGCCTCGGCCACGAGGCGTCCTCCACCGGGCCCCTGGGGGCGGGGCACCGGTCGACAGCCGCGCGGTGGGCCGGGCGCTCCCAGAGCGACCCGGCTACTCGTCGTCGTCCTTCTCGGCCTCTCGGACCTCGGCCTGCATGGGCATCTCGAACCAGACCGCCTTGCCGTCCGGGGTGGGGCGCGATCCCCAGCGACTGGCCAGCTGCTCCACCAGGTAGAGGCCGCGTCCGCCCTCGTCGTCGGCGGCGGCGCTGCGGATGCGCGGCAGGCGCAGGTCGTGGTCGAAGACCTCCACCCACACCGCGTTGGCGCCACGGCGCAACCGGAGGAGGAACTCCTTGTCGGCGGGGTCCTCGGCGGACTCGTCCTCCTCCGCGACCGCTTCCAGGAGGTCGCTCCAGTCCTCGTCGAACTCGTCGGCCCCACCACCGGCGGCGTCGATCGGGGTCTCCGAGTCCAGGACCCCACTGCCGGTGAACTCGCGGTGCACCGGGTGCGGGGTGGCGTGGATGACCACGTTGGTGACGATCTCCGAGACCAGCAGGCAGGCGAGTTCGGCCTGGTCGCGGTCGACCCCCCACTCCTTGAAGGTGTCGGCCGCCAGGTGCCGGGCGGCGCCCACGGTGGAGGCCTCCGAGGGGAACCAGCCCTCCCGCAGCGCCAGCTCCTCGGAGTGGGTGCGCACCACCATCAGCGCGGTGTCGTCGTCCAGCACGCCGGGCACGCTGTGCACGGCGGCCTCGGCGATCTGGTCGACGTCCTTGTCGGCGACCTCGGCGACGCGTTCGGTCATCCGGGCCAGCGCGCGCTCCGGGTCGGCCTTGCCGCCCACGGGCCGGCGGTCCACCAGCCCGTCGGTGTACATGACCAGGGTGGCGCCCAGGGGAAGGCGCAGGTTGGCCTGGTGGTAGACGATGTCCTCGCCCGAGCCGCCCTTGGCGCGCACGCCCAGCATGCGGTCGGTGACCTCCAGGTCGAGGGTCTCGACCGACTCCGAGGTGATGAGCAGCGGCGGAGCGTGCCCGGCGTTGGCGTAGGACAGCTCGCGGGACCAGGCGTCGTAGACCATGTACAGGCAGCTGACGCTGGGAATCCACACGCCGCCCCCGCTGTCGGGGATGCCGAGCTGGCGGACCCACTCGTCGAGCTCGCGCAGGATGTCGGCGGGTTCCCGGTCGGCCTGCGCGAAGGCGCGCAGCGCGGCGCGCAGCTGGCCCATGACGGCGGCCGCGTGCGGCCCCCGGCCCTCGACGTCGCCGATGACGAGCCCGACGCGTCCGGCGGAGAGCGGGATCGCGTCGTAGAAGTCGCCGCCGACCTGGGTCTGTATGCCGTGGCCGTGGCCCTGGAGGGGGCCGGCCGGAAGGTAGCGGTGCGCGACGGTCAGACCGTCCAGGGCGGGGAAGTCGGTGGGCAGCAGGCTCCGTTGGAAGGCCACCGCGGTGCTGCGCTGCTCCTCGAAGAGCCGGGCGTTGTCGATGGCCAGGGCGACCCGGGAGGCGATGGCGCCGACGAGGTCGCGGTCGAAGCCGCCGTAGCTGCTCTTCTGCCGTGGTGAGAGCCCGGACAGGGCCAGGGTGAGCACGCCGAGGATCTCGCCGCGGGCCCGGAGCGGGGCCGCGATGGCGGAGGTGACCCCGACCTGCCGGGAGACCCGGTCGGAACGGTCGCTGGGTGAGTTCTCGAAGAGGTAGTCGCTGGTGACCACCGTCTCCAGACGACGCATCGCCTGGGTGACGAAGTGGCGTTCGGGGTAGCGGACCTCGTCCCCGACGTCGAACCACGAGTTAGCCGGGGGCGTCCAGCCCTCCGCGTGCACGGAGACCTGTCTGACCAGGCGGTCGCGGTCGTAGAGGTCGATGAAGCAGTGGTCGGCGAACTGCGGCACCAGGATTCCGGCCACGCCCCTGACCGTGGAGTCGAACTCCAGGGAGCTGGCCAGACGGCTGCCGATGCGTTCGAGCAGGCCGTACTGCTCCTCGACCCGGCCGCTGCGCAGCGCCTCGCGGGCGATGAGCGTGATCCCGTCGATCTCGCCGGACTCGTCGCGCATGGGCACCGCCTGGGCGCGCACGTGGATCCACGTGGAGTCGCCCTTGAGCACGGCGAACGTGCCCTCCCACGGCTCGCCGCGCAGCACACGCCGCGCCAGTTGCGAGGCGTGTTCGCGGTCGGACTCGTGGATGCCGATGTCGAGCAGCGACAGGCCGACGTAGTCGCGCCCGCCGACGAACCCGAACAGCTCGCGGGCGTACGGGTTCCAGTAACGAAGGAGGCTGAACCGGTCGATGACGACGATGGCGATCTGGGCCTGGTCGACGACCTCGGCCGTGGCGAGCGCGTCGCTCTCCCGGAAGGGCTCACCCCACCGTGTCATCTAGCCGCCACCTCGCCGTCATGAGCTGCACACATGCCCGCTCCGGGTACCCCGAACGACCGCACCTTGGGGCGAGCGTAGCAACACCGTCAACGTTCCCGCAGCGCAATGAGACAATCCCGATGAGCAACCAATCAACGTGGACGAACGCTTCACGGCTTGGCGACGAAGATGTGCCCGGCGACGTCCGCCGGGAGCTCGGTGTTCTCGATCTCGCCGATGACGCGCACACCGTCGTCGGAAGCCTGAAGCACGACTTCCTGTCCCGGTTGTACCCCGGATTCGCGCAAGGTGAGCATGATGTCCGCGTCCGGCTGGAGTTGTTCGCTGATGCGCCGCACCGTCACGGTGGTCTCCGTCTTGGAGGCGGCGTCGATCATCGGCACGATGGAGTCGTCGGTGAACGGCTCGGGGGAGTAACCCTCCAGGCCCAGCTCCTCCAGCCCAGGGATCGGGTTGCCGTGCGGGCACACCGAGGGGGCGTTGAGCAGTGTCACCAGACGCTCCTCGACGGCCTCGGAGATGACGTGCTCCCAGCGGCATGCCTCGATGTGGACGTCCTCCCACGGCAGCCCGATGACGTCGACGAGCAGGCGCTCGGCGAGCCGGTGCTTGCGCATGACGTGGGTGGCCAGTCTGCGGCCCTCGGCGGTCATCACCAGGTGGCGGTCGTTCTCGACCTTCAGCAGGCCGTCGCGCTCCATGCGGGCGACGGTCTGGCTCACCGTGGGGCCGCTCTGGTGCAGGCGCTCGGCGATCCGGGCCCGAAGCGGGACGATGCCCTCCTCTTCGAGCTCGAAGACCGTACGGAGGTACATCTCCGTGGTGTCGATCAGCCCGTGTGCGGTCAAGACTCCCCTCCCAAGGCTCTGCGCCCGACGCGCGGTCACGTGCGGGCACGGCAGGTCTCTCACAACACAGGCCGGGACCACGTGATTCCCTGGGGCCAAGTGGGGACCGGGGCGTCCGCAGGACCGCGGGAGCGACCACCGATGCGTCCAGCATATCGCGACGCGACGGGCGTGGATTTCGACACCGTCTCACGATCCGGACACCATGGGTCCCTGTGGCCCCGACCGCGCAAGGGTCCAAGGTCACAGGCGTGCAGGTGATCCGGTCGATACAAGAAGTATCCGGAAGACCCTTGCCAAACCCTCTCACGAACCCCGCTCCCGCCCGAACCCGCGTTCGACGCGACCAACGTCACCTCGGGGCCAGGATCCACGGGAGCGCCCGTCCGGGCCCTCCGCCGACCGATCGAACAGGGGCGCGGCCTCGCGGTGCCCGGAGGTCCCGGGGACGCTAGGGAGCGAGGCGTTCGATCTCCCAGGCCCGCCCGGTCCACAGGTAGCGGAACCGGTCGTGCATGCGGTCCTCGCCGCCCTGCCAGAACTCCACCTCGCTGGGGATCAACCGGTAGCCGCCCCAGTAGGAGGGCCGCGGGATCGCCTCGTCCGCGCCCCAGACCACGTCGAACTCGTGGAACAGCCGGTCCAGCTCGGGACGGTCGGCCACCGGCTGCGACTGGCGCTCGCTCGCCCAGGCACCCAGCTGCGAGCCCCGGGGGCGGGAGGCGAAATAGAGGTCGTTCTCCTCGTCCCCGAGCGGCTCCACGCGCCCGGCCACCAGGACCTGGCGCCGGATCGCGTGCCAGGGGAACACCACGCTCGCGCGGGGGTCGGCCTCCAGGGCCCTGCCCTTGCGCGAGGTGTAGTTGGTGAAGAAGCGCAGGCCGGTGCTGTCGTAGCCCTTCATCAGGACCGTCCGCGACCTGGGCATCCCGGAGGGCTCCACGGACGAGAGCACCATCGCGTTGGGTTCGGCGAGGCCGGACTCGTGGGCCTCGCCGAACCACACGTGGAACTGGGCCATCGGCCGCTCTGCCAGGTCGCGGCGGCGCAGGGGTTCACCCAGGTACGGTTTCCGCAGTTCCGCGGGGTTCAGGTGGTCCACACGACGCATACTCTCACGCCGGTCGTCCCCCGATCCCCGGGCCTAGGGGCAGGCACTCCTCACCTGGTTCGATGGTGTTGGCGTTGCGCATTCCGCACCGCTGCACGACGTGCTGGCGCTGCTCATAGCCGGTTTCCGGGTTGACCACCTCCGGGCCCACCAGCACCAGCTGCACCATACGACCGTCGTACCAGTTCCCGTCGTTCCCGGCGTCGAACTCGATGTACCCGGAGACCCCGGTCAGGTTCCGGATGCCCTTGATCCCGCTGTGCAGGTCGTCCCGCTGTTCCTCGTACTGTTCCTGGGTGCGGAGGAAGGGCGGCCGGTCCAGGCCGACCCAGCGCAGTGGACTCTTCTCCGCGAGCTGCTCCTGGGTGAGCCCGGTGGTGGGCAGCGCCTCGGAGACCACCAGCAGGGCGTCGCTGGCCACGGCCGCGTGCGCGATGGAGGGGAACTCCGTCTTGGGCGCCGACCGCTCCTCCTGGCCGTCCTCCCTGAACAACTCCTCCTGGAGCGTCGCCATGTCGCGGTAGAAGCCCTGGTCACCGCCTCCGGGTCGACCACCCGGACCGCCCCAGGGCCCGCTGGGCGCCAGGGGCGTGTAGAACACCGAGTGGTAGGCGGCGTTGTTGCCGATGAGCTCCTCCTCGTCCGAGACGAACTTGGAGACGTCGTCCCCGCCCAGGATGGTCATGCGTCCGTCCACGCAGTCCTCACCGCCGGTCCGGGTGAACCGGCGGTAGAACTCGGTGAAGTCGTCGGAGCGGCCCGCGTAGTAGAGCAGGTCCGGCGGATCCTCGTCGGTGCACAGGCGCTCGAGCTGCTGCTCGTAGGTGGTGTCGGTCTCCGACTCACCGTTCTGGTAGAGCAGCACGCCCTGGCCGTCGTACTCGTCCCGCTCCAGCCCCTCGGCGCCCTCCCACACCCGGCCGCCGCGGTCCTTGAAGGCGGCGATGAACTCTCGCGCCAGGTGCGGCCCGTACTGTTCGTGCGGCCCGCCCTCGGCGTCCGTCTCCCCGCTGGCGATGGCCACGGCGGTCTGGTGCGGCCTCAGCCCGCGCTCCGCGCCGTCGGCGTCACGCCAGGACACCCCGTACCGGGCCCAGTGCGCCGACTGCTCGGCGATCCTGGTGTTGGCCGGGGAGACCGGGAAGTAGAACTCGCTGTGCTCGCGCGCGCCGGACTGGGCGACGTCGTCGAAGGTGGCGGTGGTGCCCACCATGGTGATCGAGGCGTCCCCGACCTCCTTGATGGCGTTGCTGTTGGGCACGACGCTGTGGCCGAAGCCGACCGCGGCGATCGGGCGGTCCATCCCGAGCCGCTCGTCCTCGGCGCGGTCCACGATCTCCTTCGCGGCCACCAGTGAGTGCTCCCAGTTCCGGCCCGCGTTGGCGATGAGCAGCTTGATCCTGGGGTACCTGGAGTCCTTGATCCGGTTGTGCTGGCCCTGCTGGTACGCCAGGCCGAGGAGTTCGCCCTGGCTGCCGGAGAGCGAGGGGTCGTCGGGGTCGACCACGTCGAACTCCGCGAGGTGGGCGATGGTGACGTAGGGCTGGCCGCTGGCCTCCACCTCCTTGTTCTGCTCATGGACCAGCTCGGTGACCTCGGTCAGCCGCTCGTTGAAGACGAACGCGCCGTCGGTGACGCCGACGCACTGGTCGCCCTTCCGCGTGATGCCCTGCGGCTGCCAGACCCCGTCTTGGACACACGGGTTGCTGGCCTGCGCCAGCGAGGGCAGGAACACCATTCCGAACAGCACCAGGACAGCGGTGGCACCCGCGACCCCGCCGGTCCACAGCCCGGCGAGGACGGGTCCGCTGAGGACCCACTCGGGGGTGCCGCGCCGCGTGAGCTCACCACCGCCCTCGGGCAGCGGCGCGATGTGTCTCGTGATGACGCGTTCCACACCGAGCACCCCGGCCAGGTAGCGGCGCCGGGTCCACGACCGCACCGGTTCGAGCGCCCTCTTCTCTTCCTCCTCCTCGTTCTCCTCCCCGCCCTCGATGAACTCGGGCATCGCCTCGTTGCGGGTGGAGTCGACGGTGCCCTCCACCAGGGGACCGAGCCCGGCGTCGCGCACCTGGACGAGCAGCAGGGGGTCCGGGAAGGCCCGGCGCAGGCGCTCCTGCTCGATCAGCCACACGAAGTACCGGCCGACCCGGTCCAGCCGTCGCTGGTCGTAGACGAGCACCGGCCGGGCGCCGCTGCCGCGCCGGAGGCGGTAGCTGCCCGCGCCGTACTCCCGGTGGAGGTCGTCCAGGAGCGCGTTGACCGCGATCTGGTGAGTGCCGGGCGGGCGGATCGGCCCGTTGATCCGGGCCCGGTCCATGGCGAGGTTGTTGAGCTGGTTGAGCAGGTGCACGCCGTGCGCGCGGTGACGGCCCCGGCCGCCCGGGGAGGCGCTCTGCTCGGGACCGCGCCCGTCCAGGTCCATGACGTAGCGGTGCCGGTTCAGCCACAGGTAGGGGCGCCACGGGAGCAGGAAGAAGAACACCGTCAGCACGTAGACGGTGACCAGGAGCGTGCCGACCAGCAGGGAGACGAGTTCGTCGGCCTGCTGCGCGAGCAGACCGAGGTAGGCGACACCGAAGGGGGTCGCCGCGAGTACCAGCGAGAACACGAACGACAGCGGGGTGAGGATCTTCTCGTCCGCGGCGCCGAAGGTGATCACCCTGGAGGCCGCGTTGACGAACCGGGAGAACCCGGCCGCGCCGCGGGCGAGCCCGCGCCAGTAGACCGTGCACCTGCTGCGCAGCAGCTCCCAGCGGCTGGGGGCCGTCACGGCGCCCGGATCCTCGGCGGCGCGCTCCGCGCGTTCCAGGAGCTCGTCCCTGCGCTTGAGCGCGCTGTCGAGTCGCGTCTCCCGCAGGGCCCTGATCACCTCGACCTGGGTGCTGCTGGTGTTGAGCAGGGTGCCGTGCTCGGAGACGCCCGTGCCCTCGGAGAACTTGCCCCTGATGACCTGGAAGTTGCAGCGCCGGAGCCACAGCAGGGAGCGGACCTGGGAGAAGCGCGGCGGGGGTGGCGGCTTTCGTCCGCGGGGCGCCGCGGGCTGATCGTCCCTCCACGCGAACCCGCCGTCCACCAGGCGTTCCAGGAGTTCGTACAGCTCCTGGGTGGTGACGTCGCCGTCGGCGTCCCCGGAGGACGTGCCCTCGCGCGGTTCCCGGACGGGTTCGGCACCAGGGGGCGGAGCGTCGGTGTCCCCGGGCCACGGCCAGCGGCGGCTCCAACCGGTGGTGCGCCGCGCCGGTGGTCGGGGGGCCTCCCCGGTCTCCCGGGCCGGGACCTCCCCGGCCTCCTGGCGCTCCTTCTCGGGGATGCCTTCCGGGAGCAGCCACACGGGGCCGAGCGCGCTCGCCCTCACCAGGGCGCGCAGCACGGCGGGGCGGTCCTCGCGGCGATCGGTCACCAGGTCCAGGACGGGAGGGGGTTCGGCGATGTCACCGCGCTGCCGCTTGCCCCTCCGAGCGGGTCGACGTCGCGCCACCGTGTGTTCCAGGTTACGGACGGTGAAGTGTTCGGAGCGCGAGGGGCGTCGGCGCAGGTTCTCGAAGACCCGGACGAAGGCGGGTCTGCTCGGCTGGTCGTCCTGGGTGTCGGGTGTCTGATCGGACACTCGAAGCATCCCTCCACGGTCTTGTTGTAAGGGTCGGCCCCCGGCAGCTGCCCCATTAGACAGCAGGAGAAGGCCGGCCGACATCCCTTTTCCCCGAATTGGGACTGGCCCATACCGGCCAGAACCGCCGACCTGTGATGATTCGTTGCGCGGGTCACGCGGTTTCACTTGCACCAATTGCCGACCTGACCGGCGCCGCCACGTTGTCCACCACTACGCTGGTCGGCGTGACCGAGATTCAGATTCCCGCGAACCTGCTGCCCGCCGACGGCCGATTCGGGAGCGGCCCCTCCAAAGTCCGCGCCGCCCAGCTCGACGCCCTCGCCGCCTCCGGCTCCCGCTACCTGGGGACCTCCCACCGGCAGAAGCCGGTCAAGTCCCTGGTCGGCCGGGTCCGCTCCGGTGTGAGTGAGCTCCTGTCCCTGCCCGAGGGCTACGAAGTGGTTCTGGGCAACGGCGGGACCACCGCCTTCTGGGACATCGCCGCCCACGGCCTGCTGCGCTCCAAGTCGCAGCACCTGGCGTTCGGCGAGTTCTCCAGCAAGTTCGCGAAGGTCGCCAAGGGCGCCCCCTGGCTGGACGACCCGACGGTCATCACCACGGACCCCGGCACCCACGGCGAGGCCGTCGCCGAGGCCGGTGTGGACGTGTACGCCCTCACCCAGAACGAGACCTCCACCGGAGTGGCCGCGCCGATCCGCCGGGTCGCCGGGGCCGACGAGGACGCGCTCGTCCTGGTCGACGCCACCAGCGGTGCGGGCGGCCTGCACGTCGACATCTCCGAGACCGATGTCTACTACTTCGCGCCGCAGAAGAGCTTCGCCGCCGACGGCGGCCTGTGGATCGCGGTCATGTCGCCCAGGGCCCTGGCCCGCGTGGAGGAGATCGCCGCGAGCGGCCGCTACGTTCCCGAGTTCTTCTCGCTGCCCACGGCGGTCGCCAACTCCGCGAAGGACCAGACGTACAACACCCCGGCCGTGGCCACACTGCTGCTCCTCGCCGAGCAGCTGGAGTGGATCAACGACCAGGGCGGTCTCAAGTGGGCCGTGGCCCGCACGCACGAGTCCAGCTCGATCCTCTACAACTGGGCGGACCACTCCCCCGTCGCGTCGCCGTTCGTCGTCGACCCGGCGCAGCGCTCCCAGGTGGTCGGCACCATCGACTTCTCCGAGGAGGTCGACGCCGCCCGGATCGCGCAGGTGCTGCGCGCCAACGGCGTGGTGGACACCGAGCCCTACCGCAAGCTGGGCCGCAACCAGCTGCGCGTGGCGATGTTCCCGGCCGTGGAGCCCAGCGACGTCAACGCGCTCACCGAGTGCGTCGACCACATCGTGAGCCAGCTGTCCTGACGGGGATCACCCGGGGACCGTCCTGAATCGGTCCACGGACACTGGAGAATGGAGGCCGACCCGCCGCGCGTGGGTCGGCCTCCTTCTCCTACTTCCGCTCATCGTTTCCCAGGACGGTCCCACTGTGCGCAGGAACAAGAAGACTGAACTCCCCATCAAGATCATCTCCCACCGGGGGGCCTCCGGTCACCGACCCGAGCACACGCTGGCCTCCTACGAACTGGGCGCCCGGCACGGCGGCGACTTCATCGAGATGGACCTGGTCGCCACCAAGGACGGTCACCTGATCTGCCGCCACGAGCAGGAGATCGGCGAGACCACCGACGTGGCCGACCGCCCGGAGTTCGCGGACCGGCGCACCAAGCGGACCATCGACGGCCGCACCGCCGAGGGGTTCTACGCG
The DNA here is from genome assembly GCF_003182025.1 of Nocardiopsis sp. L17-MgMaSL7. NCBI lineage: Bacteria > Bacillati > Actinomycetota > Actinomycetes > Streptosporangiales > Nocardiopsidaceae > Nocardiopsis > Nocardiopsis sp. L17-MgMaSL7. Next base: position 197,260 of record NZ_QGTF01000006.1, read on the forward strand.
CAGGACTTCACCCTCGCCGAGATCAGGACGCTCCGGGCCCGCGAGCGTATGGCCGAGGTCCGCCCGGACAACGCGGTGATGGACGGGACCTACGGGATCCCGACCCTCCAGGAGGTCATCGAGCTGGCCCTGTCCCTGACCAAGGAGCTGGGCCGCCCGATCGGGATCTACCCGGAGACCAAGCACCCCGCCCACCACGTGGAGCAGGGGCTGGACCTCGAACCTCCGCTGATCGCCGCGCTGCGCGAGGCCGACCTGGTCGGCGAGGAACCCGCGGTCCCGGTGTTCCTCCAGTCCTTCGAGGCCGAGAGCCTGCGCAAGCTCGCCGAGACCGGGCTGCCCCTCGTCTACCTGATGGGCACCGAGGAGCACTGGCTGCACCACACCACCCCGGACGGCCTGGCCGAGGTGGCGACCTTCGCGCACGCCATCGGCCCGCACAAGAGCCTGGTGATCCCCACCAACGAGGACGGTTCCCTGGGGGAGCCCACCGACCTGGTGAAGGACGCCCACGAGGCCGGCCTGGTCGTGCACCCCTTCACGTTCCGCAGCGAGAACCACTTCCTGCCCACCGACCTGCGCTCGGACGGCGACCCCAAGGACTACGGCGGCTTCGCCGCCGAGTACGAGGCCTTCTTCGACGCGGGAGTGGACGGAGTCTTCACGGACTTCTCGCGCCACGCGTTCCTGTGCCGCGAGCACTACCTGGACCCCCAGCCCGAGAAGTAGCGGCTGGTCGACGGCCCCGGAACCCGAAGCCCCGCCTCCGGCGGTCGTGGCGACGGGTCACTGGACGTCGAACTCGTTACCCTCCGGGTCGAGCATGCACACGTGTGAGGCGCCGGGTTCCTCGATGACCGTGACCACCGTCGCGCCCAGCGCCTCCAGGCGGGCCACCTCGGCGTCGCGGCCCTCGGGGCCGGAGCGCAGGTCGAGGTGGACGCGGTTCTTGACCGTCTTGGGCTCGGGCACCTGCTGGAAGAGCATCCGGCGGCCCAGCCCCGCGCCGGTGAACGCGTGCACCGGGTCGTCGGGGTGGCGGATGGCCGCGAGCGTGATCCAGGCCCGGCGCCCGTCCACGACGGTGTAGTCGTCCTCCGTCGCCAGTCCCTGGGCGGCCACCTGTTCGATGAGGGCGCTGTTGTCCTCGGCCAGGTAGCCGAGCGCGGACGCCCAGAACCTGGAGAGTTCCAGGGGCTCGGCGCAGTCCATGGTGATCTGGTAGTCGAGTGCCATCGGTCGTCCTCCTGAGGGCCCGGTTCCGTGATGCCAGTTCTACTGCCTGGCTGCGACATTCCACCGGAACGGGCCGGGCCGGAGTGTTGGCGCCTCGGGCCCGGGAGGTCCCGCAAGGGGCTCAGGTGCGCCGGACCAGGAGGACGATGGCGCCGATCAGGACCACGGCCACGACGGCGCCGCCGAGGATGAGCGGGAGGGCGCCGCTGGCACCCGACTCCTGGGGCTCCTCGCCCTCGTCCTCGTCGGAGGCCGGGGAGGCCTCGGCCTCAGCCTCGGCCGCCATGTCGGGCAACTGCTCCCCCGACAACGGAACGCGCCAGACCGGGGAGTTGGCCCCCTCGGTCCCCGCCATCAGCGCGGTTCCGTCCGGGGTGAAGGCCACGGACTCGCCCTGTTCCGTCTCCGGCAGGTCGAAGGAGCCCACCGACCGGCCCGGCACCCCGTTGGTCCCGTCGTACACGCTCACCCCCCAGTAGGTGCGGACGGCGTAGCGGGTCCCGTCCGGGCTGAAGGCGGCGTCGGTGGCGAAGAGCGGCGCGGAGTCCACCCTGGTCAGGACGTTCTCCCCGAGGGGGTCGAGGTTCTCGGGTGCGGCGTAGACACTGCCCGCGAACTCCTTCGACACCACGTAGAGGCGGCCGTCGCGCGGGTCGATCATCATCCCCTCCGCGTCGCGCCCGCCGTCCTCGTAGGTGAAGGTGAACACCGACGGGTCCAGGGCGGAGTCACCGAGGACCTCGGGTTCGGTGAAGTGGTAGACGCGGATGTTCGGCCACCCTCCGCCGAAGTTGTCGCCGATGTCCCCCACGAAGACCGTGGGCACCCCCTCGGGGCCCTGGGCGAGGCTGATCGCCTCCCAGTCGCGGCGCTCCACGTTCAGGGTGACGGTCGCGAGCGTCTCGCCGTCCTCGTCGACCGCGTAGACCTCCGAGGGGTGGTCGCCGCTGTCGTTGTGCGTCCACCACACACCCTCGTGCAGCAGTGAGGGGGCCAGCCCGCTGGACTCGGAGATGCGGTCGTCCTGGAACTCGAAGGCGATCTCCGAACCCTCCGGGCCCTCGCCTCCGCGCGGGTGGTCGATCCCGCCCGACCCCTCCCCCGGGTCCACGGGGGCGGCCGTGGCGGGGACCGTCGGGGCCAACGCGAACAGGGCGGCCGCGACGAAGGGCAGGGATCTTCTCATGCCCGCCATCCTGCCAGGGCGGGCCGCCGGGGGCTTGCACCCGGGTGCGAGCGGGAACATTCGGCATAGAGAGCGCCGCAAGGAGAGACCTCATGAGGATCGTCGCCTGTCTCAACGGTGACCGCCGTCCGGGTGCGCACCCGGCGCTGCCCGTCTCCGTGGACCAACTCGTCGCCGACGCGCACGCCGTGGTGGCGGCGGGCGCCACCGAACTGCACGTCCATCCGCGTGACTCCCAGGGCGCGGAGTCCCTGGAACCGCAGGTGGTGGGGACGTTGATGGAGCGGATGCGCGAAGAGGGGCCCGACGTTCCGGTGTCGCTGACCACGTCCCTGTCTGCGGAGTCCGACCCCTGGCGCCGCTACGACCTCGTGCACAGGTGGGCCTCCCTCGCGTTGCCCGACTCCGTGTCGGTGAACCTCCACGAGCCGGGCTCGGTGGACCTGATCCAGCTCCTGGGCGACCGCCGGGTGGCGGTGGAGGCGGGTGTGTGGACGGTGGACGCGGCGCGCATCCTGGTCGCGACCAGGGTGGAGGTGGCGGCGGTGCTGGTGGAGCCGACCCAGGTGGCGGTGGAGGACGCCCGCCGCAACACGGAGGCGATCACCCGGGTGCTGGACCGCGGCCGGGTGAACGTCCCCCGGATGCTGCACGGTGTGGACGCGACGGCCTGGCCGATGCTGGGACAGGCGCTGGAGGACGGTCTGGACGTCCGGATCGGTTTGGAGGACACCATGCGCCTGCCCGACGGCGCGGAGGCGCACGACAACGCGGCCCTCGTGGCGCACGCGGTCTCGCTGGCCGGTGCCTCGGCCTAGGCCCTGCTGCATGGACCTTTCCTCCCACCCGTCGTCCGCCACCACCCTCAACGGACGGCCCGCGGCGCGGTGTCCTCGCGTTACCGCCGGGCGGCCTCTCGCTGCGCCGATACCACTCGGACAGCCGACCCCAGGCTGACCTCGCTCATCGTCTGGCCAGAGATGGCCGGGCCCCCGCTGTGCGAGGCGGCGGGGAGCTTGCGTAGCAGCACACAGTAAGGGAGACGGCCGCTCGCGATGCCGGCTCCGCCGACACGAGCGAAAGCATCCAGGCAAGCAGGCCGGGCCCTAGGGTCCGTCGGACAGCTGGCGTTCGATCCGCCGTTCGGTGGCGGTGAGCGCCTCGATCCGCTTCCTGACCGCCCGGAGCCGATGCTCGTAGAGGGCCACGGCCTCGGCACAGGCGGGTTCACGGACCAGATCGATCTCCAGGCAGTCCTGGAGTTCCTGGACGTCCTCCGAGGTCAGCCCGGATTCGAGGAGCAGGCGGATGTTGCGCACCCGCTCCACCGCCCCGGGCCCGTACTCGCGGTAGCCGTTGGCCGTCCTCTCCGAGTCGAGCAGCCCGCGTTGCTCGTAGTACCGCAGGGAGCGCGGACTGGCGCCCGTGCGTTCGGCGAGTTCTCCGATGCGCATGCCGTCTCCGACCTCTGTGGGGTGGCCGCGCCGGTACGGGGCCACCCCACAGCCTACGAAGACCGCTCCGTGGCGGCCACGGGTGCGGTGGCGGGGAACCAGCGGACGGAGAGCGCCATGAACCCCAGGGCGGCGACTCCTACGGCGGCGGCGACCACGGGCACGGCCGCTCCCCCGTGTCCGGCGACGACCACGCCGCCCAGGGCCCCGGCCAGGGCGGTGCCCACGTACAGCCCGCCCGTGTTGAGTGCCAGGGCCTCGGTGCCCGCGTTCCCTGCCAGGTACAGGAGCCGGGCGCTCATCGGCGCGGCGAACCCCCAGGCGGCGAAGCCCCACAGAGCCAGCACACAGGCCAGGGCCCATACCGGGACGCTGGCGGGGAGCGCGAACGCGGCCAGGATCAGGCTGGTCCCGACCATCCCCGTGAAGGTGCCGAGCAGGACCCGGTCGGAGCCCCAGCGGTCGGTCGCCCGCCCGCAGAGGAAGGTACCGACCGCCCCCGCCGCGCCCACCATGGCGATCAGTGGCGCCAGATGGGCGCCGCCCGCCCCGGTGAGGTCGCGGGTGAGCGGGGCGACGTAGGTGTAGGTCATGAAGCCGCAGGTGGACCCGGCGACGGTCCCGGTGACGCAGGTGAGGATGGCCGGTCGGCCCAGGTGTCGCAGTTGTTCCCGCACACTGCTCTGGGCCGCTCCGGGGAGTGGGGGGAGGTACCGGGCCGAGGCGGCGAGAACCCCGCAGGTGAGCAGGGCGACGGCGACGAAGGCCCAGCGCCAGCCGAGGGCTGATCCCAGGAGCGCGCCGATGGGCACACCGAGGAAGAGGGCGACGGTCAGCCCCGCGGCGACCGCGCCCACCGCCCGCCCGGTGTGTCCGGGCGGGGCGAGGCGGGCGGCCATGGAGAAGGCCGCCGGGGTGAGGGCCGCCGCGACCAGCGCCGCGACCACCCGCATCGCCATGAGGCTGGCGTACGTGGGCGCGAGGGCGGTGACCAGGTTGGCGAGGGCGAACGCCGCGAGTCCGCCGAGGAGAAGGGGACGGCGGGGCACCCGCGCGGTGGCCACGGCCAACGGCGGGGCGGCCAGGGCGTAGGTGAGGGAGAAGACGGTCACGAGCTGCCCGGCCGCGGCGACGCTGACGTCGAGGTCCAGAGCGATGGCTGGCAGGAGCCCGGCGATGACGAGGTCGTCGGTGCCGACCGCGAAGGCGGTCAGGGCCAGGCAGGCCAGCCAGCCGGAACGGAGCGTGTGAGTGGACATGTGCCGCACGCTAGGACCCTGACACCGGTGTCAGGGTCAAGCCCGGCGGGCTCAGCCCACGAGGGCGCCGAGGATCACGATGAGCATGATCGAACCGAGCACCACCGGCAGGAGCCAGCGCTGCTTGCGGTTGTTGGTGAGCATGCTCATGACGTGCCCCGCTCCGGTGCTCGTTGGGATTCGCTACCCCAGGGTAGTCCCCAGCTCCGGACGGTCCGGTAGCGGTCCGGTCCCGACGGGAGGCTCTCGACGAGGTCGACCCGGTCGGCCCGCCAGCCGGTGGCGAGCGCCGGGCCCAGGGCACGCAGGGTCCGGGAGACGTCGTGGCGTCGGCGGGCGCGGGCGAGGGTGATGTGCGGCACGAAGGGGCGTGACGAGACGGGCACCCCGGCGTCCCGGGCGGCGTCGGCCAGGGCGTCGGCGAGCTCGGGGAGTCCGTCGCCCGTCACCCCGGCCCACACGACGGAGGCACCCGAAGCCGGCTGGTCCGTCTGGGGGAAGACGCCCCAGCCGTCGAGTGCCAGGTCCAGGGGCGGGCGTCCCTCCAGGGCGCGCTCCAGCGCGGCGGCCAGGCCGGGGAGCGGCACGGCGGGCTCCCCCAGGAAGACCAGGGTGAGGTGCCATCTCTCCGGCGGGCTCCAGCGCAGCTCAGGCGCGGTGGGACGTGCGGCTCGCACGGCCCCGTCCAGACGCTCCCGCACCTGGTCGGACGGCCACAGCGCGACGAACAGGGTCATGACATCATCTTCCCTTCGACACCCGCCGCCCGCCACCCTCCGGCGCCGGGCCCGGTCCACCCGCCCTCGTCCTGTGAGTCGCCTCCGTGTACGTCCTCGCCTGTGTTTTCGTGGTCCTGACCCTCGCGGCCCTGATCCGCATCACCGCAGGGTTCGGGTTCGCCCTGGCGGCGGTGCCACCGCTGGCCCTGCTCCTGGACCCGGTGACGGCGGTGGTGGTGGCAGCGACCCTGGCGGTCCCGCTGAACCTGTGGGTCGCGCTGCGCGACCGCGCGCACGTGGACCGGCGCTCCGCGCTGCTGCTGCTCGTGTGCGCCCTGGCGGGGGTGCCGTTCGGTCTGTGGGCGCTCAACGTGCTGTCAGAGCAGGTGCTGCTGGTGCTGATCGCGGCGACGGTCGTCCTCGGCACGGTCCTGGTGTGGCGCCGGGTGCGCATCCCCGGCGGGATGGGGGCGGTGGCCGGGATGAGCGCGCTCTCGGGCGCGGCGTTCGCCTCGACCGCGATCGACGGCCCGCTCATGGTGGCCGGGCTCCAGGGCTCGCGGCTGGCCGAGCTCGAACCGCGGGTCCAGCGGGCCACACTCGCCGTGACGTTCTCCGCGACGAGCGTGGCGACGCTGGTGGGGTTCGGGTTCGGGGGCCAGCTAACGCCGCAGGTCGGCGGCCTGCTGGTGGTCGGGGCCCCGGCCCTGCTGATCGGCACCCTCGTGGGTGAGAACCTCTTCCGCAGGTTGGACGCCGAGCTCTTCCGCCGCACCGTCCTGGTGCTGCTCGCGGTCAGCTCGGTCTCCATGGTCACCCGGGTGGTCACCGCCTGAGGCCACCGGCTCGGGCCCGCGCCCGCGTCGGGTCAGCAGGTCGCGGACGGCCACGCCCCTGGTGCGCATCAGCAGCAGGGTGAGCACGCCGACCACCACGGTCGTCACGGCTCCGCCCGTCAACAGGCTGGCCTGCGGTCCGAAGGCGTCGGCGATCAGGCCCACGACGGGCGCGCCGATCGGGGCCACACCCATGAACACCAGCAGGAACATGCTCATGACCCGGCCGCGCATCTGGGGGTCGACGCTCAGCTGGAAGGTGGCGTTGAGCGTGGTCACGAAGGTCATGAAGAGCACGCCCATCGGGACCAGGATCACCACGAAGGCCACGTAGCCGGGCATGAGTCCCGCCACGAGCTGGGTCACGCCGAACCCCATCGCGCCGACGAGCACCAGCTTCAGGCGCGGGTGCTCGCGGCGCGCGGCCAGCAGGGCACCGGCCAGCGCGCCCACCGCGAGCGAGGCGGCGGCCACGCCGAAGGCGGTGGCACCGGCCTCGAAGACGTTGTTGACCATGAGGGCGATCTGGTTCTGCGCGTTGGCGCCGAAGAACTGCACGGAACCGGCGAGGACCAGCAGCAGGACCAGGTCGCGTCTGCTCCCGATGTAGCGCAGGCCCTCGCGGATCTGCCCCTTGCCGCGCGGCACGCGTTCGGTGGGATTGAGGTCGGCGGTCCGGATCAGCAGCAGCGCCACGATCGTGAAGGCGAACGACAGCCCGTTGATCATGAACACCGGTCCGCTGCCGACCAGGCCGATCAGCACACCGGCGATGGCGGGGCCGGTGACGCGGCCGAGCTGGAAGCTGGCGCTGTTCAGGGCGATGGCGTTGGGCAGCAGCTCGCGGTCGACGATCTCCGGGACGAAGGCCTGGCGTCCCGGGTTGTCGAGCACGGTGATCATGCCGAGGCCGAAGGCGAACAGGTAGACGTGCCATACCTCGGCGGCGCCGAGCGTGGCCAGGATGCCCAGGCCGACCGCGAGCACACCCATGCTGGCCTGCGTGATGACCAGGAGCTTGCGCTTGTCGAACCGGTCGACCATGGCGCCGCCCCAGAGCCCGAGGAAGAGCATGGGCAGGAACTGGAGCGCGGTGGTCATCCCCAGCGCGATCCCGCTGCCTCCGCTGAGTTGGAGGACCAGCCAGTCCTGGGCGATGCGCTGCATCCAGGTGCCGGGGTTGGAGACCAGCTGGCCGAGGGCGTAGATGCGGTAGTTGCGGACGGCCAGCGAACGGAACATCGCGATGCGGCGCATCAGTCCCTCCCCGTCGGACGGCGGGAAGGGACGGAGACGACCACTGGTACGTGGTTTCGGGGGCGGAGAAGTAAACGGCGTTGACTCATCAACTGACGCAACGCCGTCCACCCCGCCGCGCATTCCCCACGACCCGCCCACGACAGGGGCCGACCCGCCCACGACAGGGGCCGACCCGCCCATGACAGGGGCCGACGTCCCCGTGGAGGGGAGGTCGGCCCGTGTCGGAAGCGGTTCACCGCGTCAGGAGGTCACCCGATCAGGGCGTAGATCGGCGCCTCCGCGAAGTGGATCAGGAAGATCACCGAGATCAGCCACAGGAGCGGGTGCACCCGGCGGCCGCGGCCCGTGACCAGCATGACGAAGGCGAAGGCGAGCAGGCCGAACCCGATCCCGTTGGCGATCGAGTAGGTGAACGGCATCATGATGATCGCCAGGAAGGAACCGATGCCGATGGCCGGGTCCCTGAAGTCGATGTTGGTCACCTGGGTCATCATCATGAAGCCGACGATCACCAGGACCGGGGTGGCCGCCTCGAACGGCACCAGGGTGACCAGCGGCGTGAACAGGGTCGCGACCAGGAACATCGCACCGGTGACGATCGGGGCGATACCCGTGCGGGCGCCCTCACCGACACCGGCGGCGGACTCCGCGTAGAGCGTGGCGACCGACGCGGAGCCGATACCGCCCAGGACCGTGCCGAGGGAGTCGGCGACCAGCACCTCACGGGTGCCCTCGATGTTGCCGTCCTCGTCGGCCAGGCCGCCCTGGTGCGCGACGCCGACCATGGTGCCCATGGTGTCGAAGAAGTCGGCCAGCAGCAGGGTGAAGATCAGCATGATGACGGTGGCGACGCCCACGTCGGAGAAGCGACCGGCGAGCCCGCCGTCGAGGAACAGGCCCAGGAGCGAGATGTCGGGGAGCGCGACCAGGTCGGCCGGGCTGCTGGGCAGGCTCGGGACGGTCAGACCCCACCCGAGGCCGTCGGCACCGTCACCGAGGAGCGTCTCGACCCCGATGGCGACGAACGTGGTGGCCACGATGCCGATGAGCAGCGCGCCGCGCACGTTGCGCACGTAGAGGCCGATGCTCAGCAGCAGGCCGATGACGAAGATCAGGATCGGCCAGCCGTTGAGGCCGCCGTCGCCGAGCTGCACCGGGGTGCCCTCGCCCGCCTGCACGAACCCGGCGTTGACCAGGCCGATGAACGCCAGGAACAGACCCACACCGACCGCGATGGCCACCTTGAGACCGGGCGGGATCGCGGCGAAGACCGCGGTACGGAACCCGGTGAGCACCAGGATGAGGAGCAGGACGCCCTCGATGATGATCAGCAGGAAGACGTCGGCCCACGACATGAGCGGCGCGATGCCGTAGGCGACCACGGCGTTCAGGCCCATGCCCGCCGCGATGGCGAACGGGTAGCGGCTCACGACGCCCATGAGGACGCAGGAGAGGGCGGCGACCAGGGCCGTCATCGCGGCGACGCCGGGGATGCCCAGGGTGTCGCCGTTGACGTCCTCGGCGGTGCCGATGATCAGCGGGTTGAGGACGACGATGTACGCCATGGCGAAGAAGGTCGCCATGCCACCGCGGATCTCGGTGCCGATGGTGGAGCCGCGTTCCGTGACGCGAAAGTAGCGGTCCAGCGCGTTCCTGGGTTGTCTGTGCTCGTCAGTGGGGGATGGTGTCGGTGCGTTCACGTCGTCAGCCTGACCTGGTCGTGTTACTGGACAACAAGGATTCTGCGCCAGGTTAGTTGCATCTTCGTACAACACCAGACACCTGATTCACACGATTTTCATAGAAACCACCACATGATGGGGACATCGGATCTTTGGGTGTGACCAAGGCATCTCCGCGCTGACCTCGACCGACCGCACCGCTCCCCCGCGCTCCGGACACCAGCGGATAGCCTGGGGCCGTGCCCAAACCTCGCCAGCCCGATCCCGAAGTCCACGAGAGCGACTACCGCGTCCCGGCCGCCATCGGCACGGGCGCCTGGACGATCGCGCTCGTCGTGCTCCTCGCCATGGGGGACGGCCTGCCCGCCTCGGAGCAGTGGTGGATCGGCGTCTGTGTGACCGGGATCGCCCTGGGCGTCTTCGGGTTCCTCTACATTCCCCGCCTGCTCCGCAGACGCGACGAAGCGGCGGATCGGGCGGCCGAACGGTTCACGGAACCGGGCACCCGTGAACCCGGGACCCCCTGAACTGCGCCACCACCCCACCGGGGCACCTCGTCACCTGACCGATAATGGGCGGGTGTCTGAGACAGAATTCCCGCGAGGACTCGCCGACCGGCTCCGTGGCACCCTGATCGACGCCGACTACACGGTGTCCGGGGTCCGCGACCGCCTCGGCGACGCCGCCGCCAAGGCCCTGGCCCGCGAGCAGCTCGTGCCCGCACTCCGCGCCACGGGCGGGGAGGAACGCCTCGGACTGCTCCTGCGCCTGTGGTGGCTCCAAACCCCCATCCCGGCGCGCGCGGCCCGTGCCATCCTCCCCGTCGACGAGCTCGCCGACGCCGGACTGGTCACCGTCGAGGAGGGGGCCGACGGCGCGGTCGTGCGCGCCCTCGTCCACCTGGGCCCCTGGGAACTGGAGGACGGCCGCCCCGGCTTCGTCGTCTCCGATCCCAAGGTCCGCCCGGGCAGCGGGGACGTCCCGCGCCCCGACCACGTGGTCGGGGCGGGCGGCGCCTCCGCCAACCTCTCCCGACTGATCGTCGACGGCCCCTACGAACGCGCCCTGGACCTGGGCACGGGCTGCGGCGTGCAGGCCCTGCACCTGGCCTCCCGGGCCCGCGAGGTGGTGGCCACCGACCTCAACCCCCGCGCGGTGCGGCTGGCCGGGATCAGCCTCGCCCTGTCCGGGATCACCGGCGCCCGGCTGGCCCAGGGTTCGCTGTTCGAGCCGGTCCGCGACGAGCGCTTCGACCTGATCGTGTCCAACCCGCCGTTCGTGATCACCCCCGAGGCGGCCCGCTACACCTACCGAGAGTCGGACCTGCCCGGCGACACGGTCTGCGCGGAGCTGGTCCGGCAGGCCCCCGCCCACCTCACCGAGGGCGGCTGGGGACAGTTCCTCGCCAACTGGACGCACACGGACACCGACGACTGGCAGGACCGGGTGGGCGGCTGGATCACCGGCACCGGCTGTTCCGGCTGGGTCGTCCAGCGCGACGTCCAGGACCCCGCCGAGTACGTGGAGCTGTGGCTGCGCGACTCCTGCGAGCACGGCACCCCCGAGTACACGCGCCGCTACGACGCCTGGTTGGACTACTTCGACCGCGAGGGCATCAAGGGCATCGGCTTCGGCTGGATCAGCCTGCGCAACGACGTCGCCCAGGACGCCACCGTGCGGGTGGAGGAGCTGCGGCACGATGTCCAGCAGCCGGTGGGGCCCTACCTGCCGGACGTGGTGGACGGCGCGATGACCGCGCACCGCCTCACCGACGCGGCGCTCCTGGCCGCGCACGTGGCGCTGGCGCCGAACGTGGTGGAGGAGCGCGTGGCCGTGCCCGGGGCTCCCGACCCGGAGAAGATCCTGCTGCGCCAGCGCGACGGCCTGCGCCGCGTGGCGCGGATCGGCACCGTGGAGGCGGCGCTGGCCAGTGTCTGTGACGGCACGATGCCGGTCGGTCCGCTGCTGGACGCGATCGCCGACCTCATGGGCGAGGACCCGGTGATGATCCGCGAGCGCACCCCGGAGGCGCTGCGCACGCTGATCTCCGAGGGGTTCTTCCGCGTCGCCCGCTGACGAACCGGTGGAGCGGGGGCGGTGGGGCGGGGGCGGTGGAGCGAACACCGGGAGGAGCCGGTGGGACGAGCCGGTGGGGCGAACACCGGGGCGAACAGGTGGGACGAGCCGGTGGGGCGAACCGGCGGGACGAACAGGTGGGGCGAGCCGGTGGGGCGAGCCGGTGGGGCGAACCGGCGGGACAAACCGCCGGGGCGAACAGGTGGGGCGAACCGGCGGGACAACCGGCGGGACGAACCCTGGGACGAACCGGTGGGGCGGAGCCCGGCGATAGGACACAGGGAACGGCCCCCGGACACTCCGCAGGGGCCGACGTGTCCCGTCGACCATGCCCCGAGGACCCCACCGTGACCACACCCGGCACCGGCACCGGCACCGGCAGCGACCAGCCCTCTCCCGAATCCGATCCCAGATCCGAACTGGGATCCGCACCGGGATCCGGGCCCGAGCACGGGCCCGGGGCGCGGTCCGCGCCCGCTTCGGGCCGGTCTCTGTGGTTCTCACTGGCCGTCGCCGTCGGAGTCGGGCTGCTGGTGGGGGTCCTCACCTCGTACGCGCAGGGACTGCTCCCCGAGGTCCTGGCGCCCCTGGCCAACTCATCGGGGTCCTGGAGCGTGGCCGCCTTCCTCCTCGCGTACCCGTCCCGTCGGCGGGGATTCGCGATCGCGACCGGCGTGCTCACCCTGTTCGCCATGGTCGCCGGGTACGACCTGGCTTCGGTTCTGAGGGGCTTCTCCCCCTCCCTGGGCTCGTCACTCTTCTGGTGCACGACCGCGGTCGTCGTCGGCCCCTTCCTCGGGTGGGGCGCCCACGCCCTCAGAACGCGCTCCCGGTACTCTCCCCTCGCGGTGGGCGCGGTGAGCGGGCTTCTCGTCGGGGAGGGCCTGTACGGCCTCACGGTCATCGCCGCCACCACGCCCGCCGAGTACTGGTGGGGGTCGGTCACGGTCGGCGCGGCCCTGCTCATCTGGGCCGTGGTCCGCCGTTTCCCCCGCTTTCTCCCCGCGCTGGGCGCGGCAGCGGTCGCCGCCCTGGTCTCCGTCGTCTTCCCGCTGGTCTACTCCGTCGACCTGAGCTTGCTGTTCACCTCGCCCTTCCTCTTCTGACCGGGGCCCTACCAGTGGCCTCGCCGTTCCTTCTCTGACCGGGGGCCTTCCCAGTGGCCTCGCCGTTCCAGCCGCGCTTGTGGAAGAAGGCGAACGCGGCGGAGGCGAGCAGGACGACGGCGGCGATGACCAGGGTGACCAGGAAGCCGTTGTCGAAGGCCCGGGCGGCTGCGGACACCAGCTCGGCGGCGTTCGCGGCGTCCAGGTCACGGGCCGCGGCGAGGGCCTCGTCCATGCCCTCGGCCGCCGAGGCGGGTGCCCCGTCGGGCAGAGTGACGGTCCGTGTGAACACGGCGGCCATCAGGCTTCCCAGCACCGCGACCCCGGTGAGGCTGCCCAGCTCGTAGGAAACCTCCTCCACGGAGGCGGCCATGCCCGCGCGGTGCGCGGGGGCGTTGCCGACGATCGCGGCGGACGCGGCGGTCATCGCGGCACCGGTGCCCGCGCCGAGCACCAGCAGTCCGGCGACGGTCCAGGGCAGCGGAGCGGAGGCGGACAGCAGCACCACCACGGTCCCGACGGCGGAGGTCAGCAGCCCGGCGACGATCATCGGTCGCGTGCCCACCCGGTAGAGCAGCGCTCCCACGGCCACGCCCACGGGCAGGGCGCCCAGAGCCATGGCGGCGACGGTCGTACCCGCCTGCAACGGGGTGAACCCCAGGACCAGCTGGAGGCGCTGGGTGAGGACCAGCTGTACCCCGGCCAGCGCGAACATCGCCATCCCGGCCGCAAGCACGCCGACGAGGATGCGCGGGTCGCGGAAGAGCGAGAAGTCGATCAGGGGGTAGGTCTGGCCGCGCTGGCGCCGGACGAAGCTCCAGAAGCCCAGCGCGGCGGCGACCAAGGCCGCCCCGACGGCCAGCACGGAGGGATCGGGGCTGGTGAGCTCCTTGATCGCGTAGACGGTCCCCACCAGGCCGACCATGACCTGCACGGAGGCCAGCAGGTCCCAGGGGCGGTCCGAGCTGCCCGAACCGCCCGGCGCGACCACGGCGGCGAGGACTAGCGCGACCAGGACGATCGGCACGTTCACCAGGAACACCGAGCCCCACCAGAAGAACTCCAGCAGCGCTCCGCCGACGATGGGCCCGACCGCCGCGCCCACCATCGCCATGGTGCCCCAGACACCGATCGCGATCCCGCGTTCCCGCTCGTCCACGAAGGTGATGCGGATCAGAGACAGCGTGGCGGGCATCATCGCCGCGGCGCCCACCGCGAGGAAGGCCCGCCCGGCGATCAGCATGGCGGGGTTGACCGCGTAGGCGGCGACCAGCGAGGCCGCTCCGAACAGCACGAGCCCCACCAGGTACATCCGCTTGTGGCCGACCCGGTCCCCGAGGGTTCCGGCGCCCAGTAGCAGACCCGCCATCACCAGCGGGTACGCGTTGATGATCCAGAGGCGTTCCGAGGCGGTGGCCTGGAGCTCGGAGCTGAGGGTGGGCAGCGCCGTGTACAGCACGGTCATGTCCACCGAGATGAGGAGCAGCCCGGCGGAGACGGCGGCCAGCACCAGCCAGCGTCTGGCCCGGGAGACCGGCTGGGTGCCGGGGGATCCGGTGGTTCCAGGGGTTCTGGGGGTTCTGGGGGTGTGGGCGTCCTGGTGCGTGCGCTCGTGCGGGTCTTCGTGCGCGTCATCGTGCACGCCGCTCATCGGTTCTCCCCCTTGGTCTCGGTCACCGGAGTGTTCTCGCCCTTGGTCTCGGTCACCGGAGTGTTCTCGCCCTTGGTCACAGTCACGGGAGAGTTCGCCCCCTTGGTCTCGGGAGCCTGCGGCCCCCCGTCGGTCAGTTCGGCCACGCGCGCCCGGAGGGCCCGCGCCACCTCCTCGGGGAGCGCGTTGCCCGGGGTGGCGTTGAAGAGCCAGAGCCCGTCGGCGGCCAGGCGCGCGAGGAACAGGTCCAGCGCGCGCGGGTCGGGGGACTGCGGCGTGGGCGCCCAGCGCTCCATCAGTTCGTCCCAGATCCGGGCCAGGTCGGGGTTGGACTCGGCCTCCACCATGAAGGCGAGGTCGGCGTGGCGGACCTCCCCGCGCATCATGACGCGCACGTAGGCGGCGCCGCGCTCGGTGGGGCTGGCCTGCGTCCAGGGTCGGCCGAGTTCGGCGAGGAGCCGTTCCTCCCAGCCTTGGACGAGGTGGCGCTGGATCGCCAGGAGCAGGTCCTCCCTGGTCCGGAAGTGGTAGAGGAGGCCTCCCTTGGTCAGCCCGGCCTCCTCTGCCGTGGCTTCGAGGGTCAGCGCGGTGATGCCCTGCCGGTCGGTCACCCGGACGGCGGCATCGAGGATGAGGGTTCTCGAACTGGGTCGCATGGGAGTAACTGTACCTTCTGGAAGGTACAGTTACTATGCGAGAGAGGAACCACGTCGGCGTCTCGTGGACTCAAGCATCCGTGGATGGGTGCGGGGGGGCGGGTGCACCGCTCGGGTCCATCGGTGGGCCGGTCGGGTGGGTCTGACCTACGGCTGCCGTGGGATGGGGTGGGTCCCAGAGGCGGCCGGTGGCGACGGTCAATCCCAGCGGCCGGTCTCCCCGCAGATGGGTCCTTCGGGCGGGCCCCGTCGGATGGGTGCGGCGATCGGTCCTGTCGGAGCGGGCCGTTGGATGGTTCCGGAGGTCGGTTCCCCTCAGATGTCCTTCGGGTGAGCCCCGTCGCATGGGGGCGTCGCTCGGGTCGGTCGGGTGGGCCTGACCAATGGGCCCCGTCGCATGGGTGCCGTGGGACCGGAGCGGCGGTCGGGTCCCGTCGGACGGGTGCGGCGGCGCCCGGTAGCGTCTTCGACATGAGCCCTACTCCGACCGCCCGTGTCTCCTCCCTCGTCGTCTACCCCGTCAAGGGATGCGCCGGTCTCGCCCTGCGCACCGCAGAGTTCACCGCCGCCGGGATCACCCACGACCGCTCGTTCATGGTGGTCGACGACTCCGGTGACTTCCGCAGCCAGCGCAGAGACCCGCGCATGGCTCGGATCGTGCCCGACCTCACCGCGGACGGCTCCCGGCTGGTCCTGAGCACCGAGGGCCTCTCACCCGTCAAGGTCGACGTGGACCCCGAGGGTCCCCGCCTGGACGTGACGGTGCACAACAACCCGCTCGTCGGAGTGGACCAGGGCGACGAGGTGGCCGGGTGGCTGAGCGAGCTGTTCGGCCGCACCAGCCGTCTGGTTCGGGTCCCCGACGACAACAGGCGGGTGACCACCGGAGTCACGCCCGGCACCGCCGGGTTCGCAGACGGCCACGCTGCAGTGATCGGGTCGACTCGCTCGTTGGAGCAGCTCAACGAGCGCATCGTCGCCAACGGCGCCCAGCCCGTGCCGATGGCCCGGTTCCGGCCGAACGTCGTCGTCACCGGTTGGACCGAGCCGCACACGGAGGACCTGATCCGCCGTGTCCGCGTGGGCACCACCGAGCTGGGTTACGCGAAGATGTGCACCCGATGCGCGGTCACCACCGTCGATCAGGAGACCGGGGACCGGTGCGGCCCTGAGCCGCTGCGCGCCCTGGCCGCCTACCGCCGCGTCGCCGACGGGGGCGTTGCCTTCTGCACCAAGTTCGCGGTGACGGGTACGGGCGTGGTGTCGGTGGGCGACGCGCTGGACGTTGTGGAGTGGGCCGAGGCGCCGGAGGCGTAGGGCGTGTTCTGGGTGCTTTCGCCGGTGGGGGCGGAGCAGTGATCGATGCGAGCGGGCCCGTCTTCCCTGTGTCTGGCTACCTTCCCTGCTGTGTACGGCTACCTCACTGCTGTGTCCGGCTACGCGAGCTTCGTAGTGTCGCGCAGCGGGCTCCCGGGGTTGGGGTTGGGGTTGGGGTTGGGGTTGGGAGCTTGATTGGCGCGGTGAGATGCAGCCTGGTCGCGACGCGAGGACATCGTGCCGCAGGGGTCAGTTGAGGTGGCGGTCCAGGGCTGGGAGGAAGGATCGATCCCGGAACGCGACCTAGGGCTGAGCCTGGTGGCCTGGTGGGTTGGTGGCCTGGCGGGTTGGTGGCCTGGCGGGGTGGGTGGGGCAGGCGGGTGGGTGGGTGGTGGGTGGTGCAGGGATCTGCGTGGGTTTTCCGTTCGGGCGTCTGTGGTGGGGGTTCGGGCCACCCCCCGGTGCTGACGGGAGCCCGGTGTTCATCCAACTGAGCCAGGTGGAGGTTGATGTGGCAGCCATCAGTGGCCGCTACGCACCTCGCTGGACGTGCCCTCGGCCTCTACCACTGGCAGTATGAAAAAGCGCGAGGAACGCAGCCGGCCCACCCCCCAGGACTACTGACGTGCTCTAGAAGAACGTGTCCCCAGCACTGGCGAAAACCCCCGCCGCCCCAGCGCCGCCCACCGCACTCCCGCCAACCCGCACACACCAACGAGCGCACACACGTGCCCGTTTCTAGACCCCCAGAGTCTGAGGGGAACTGCGCCGTGCAGCTCACAACAGCACGTGGTTGCGGTTCCAACCCCCCAGGGGGTGCACGCCCGTGCCTCTTCGCCCCTCCGGGCGCGGGCCTGGTGCGGGGGTGTTACTCCAGGTCGGCCTCGGCTAGCAGGTGCGCGGCGGAGGACGGGTCCCGCAGCACGGCCGCGAGCAGGTGGCGGCGGGACCACTGGCCGGACCGCCAGCACAGGGCCCGGGCCAGCCCCTCGGTGCCGGAGGCGTGCACCGAGCCGTCGCCCGTGTACCAGTCCACCTCCACACCGTCCACGGTGAGCTGCTGGTGGTGCAGGTAGGTGCGGTCCGGCTCCCGGTCACCGGCGAGGAACAGGGCGGCCTCGTCCGGGACCGCGCGGATGCGGCCGGCCGAGTTGACCTTCCCTGTGACGCTCTCCGACGCCAGGTCCAGGTCCAGCACGTCGGCCAACCGTTCGGCCGACGCCGTCTCGGCCAGCACCAGCGGCCGGTCCGCCACCAGGGGCAACAGGTCCGGCGAGTCCACCACCACGGCGTCCTCCGCGTCGGCGACCACGATCGCGCCCTCGTTGACCGCTCGCACCAGTGAGGGCGGGGTGACGAGGTCGGCGTCGGCCTCGGCCAGCACGGTCCACAGGCGGCGCAGGGAGGAGCGGCTCACGTGCCGGGCCGGGTCGGCCAAACGGTTGAGCAGGTCGTCCGCGCCGTCCGGGTCCGCCAGCAGGTCGGCGAGGGTCGTGCGCACACCGAGGGCCCGGGCGAACTCGGGGTCGACGTCGGCGGGTACCTCGTCGTAGAGCCCGGCCAGCGCGGGATCGGCGTCGGCCGTGCGCAGCTCGACCGGGGCGCGGCCGTCCAGGAGCGCCCGGGTGCGCAGCCACCAGGCGGTGTAGGAGGAGACGTCGACCACCCGGCCGTCCGGCATGACCAGCCGGGCGGGTTCGGTGACGGCCTCGCGCAGCGGCTCCCGGGAGAGCATCGCCAGGGCCTGCGGCCAGGCGTCGTCGGCGACGTAGTCGAGGTCGGCGACGCACACCAGCTCGGGGACCACTGGCGGGAGTTCGGGGTCGCCCACGCGCTCCAGGACCTCGTCGGCCCAATCGTCCAGACCGTCCGGTCCCTCGTCACCGGCGCCGTCGAAGGCCAGCGGCGCCTCTCCGAGGGCTGCCTCCTCCGTGCGCACCACGGTGAGCTCCCACAGGGCTCCTACGGCACGCAGGGCGTCGGTGCCGTGGCGTCGGACGAGGTCGTCGTGCACGGTGCCAAAAGGAGCGTCGTCCACCAGCAGGTCGGCCAGAGGCGCTCCGGGCACGAGGAGTTCGGCGGCGATCGAGTAGCCGTCCTCGTCGTCGCGCAGGGCGAGTTCGGCCAGCCAGGGAGCGTCCCGGACCGTCGTGCCGGAGGCTGCGACCAGGTCCAGGACCGCCTCGGCGACGGGTTCGGGGTCCTCGGCGTCCAACGACTCCCGGACCGCCGCCTCGGTGTTGGGGTCGGCCAGGACCGTGGCGGCCCCGGCCTCCACGGCACCCAGCCGCAGCAGCAGCGGGTGGGCCGCCTCGGGGTGCACCACGCGCACACCCAGGGTGGCCAGGGCGGCGGGGTCGAGCCGGTGGCCGTCGGCGTCGGTGACCCTCGCCCAGTCCTCGGTGGGCACCAGCAGCGAGCGCGGCCCCCGGACCAGCCGGTCGTCGGCCAGGGGCACCGGAAGGGAGCCGAGTTCATCGAGGTCGGCGCCGCCGCTTCCGGCGGAGCCCAGGGCCGCGTACAGCCCGCGCCACCACTCCGGCGGGCGCTGCGTGTCCCCGAGCAGGTCGGCGAGATCGGCCAGGCCCAGACGGCGCACGCGCAGGGCCGCCAGGGCGGGGTGCCGTGGGCTCCAGGAGCCGGGCAGGAGCGGCGGGACGAGTTCGGCGAGCAGGTCGACGAGGTCGGCAGCGCCGCTGGCTCCCCCGGTGTCCAGGAGGACGGCGTCACGCGGGGCGAGGGGGTGACCGGCCGCCGTGACCAGGAACGGGGTGTCCTGGAGCGGTTCGGCGACCCGGGTGCGGAAGACCGCGTCCACGGCGCCGCCGCCCACCCGTGTGGCGGGCACGAGGTCGAGGGCGGCCCCCGGTGTGAAGCGGCGCAGGAGCGCGCAGTAGGCGTCGGCCGCCTCCATGAGCAGGAGGTCCGTGGCGGCGCCCGGCTGCACGGAGCGCCGGTCCGCCCCCAGCGGGAACGTGCCGATGAGCACGGCGGGCAGGTCGAGCTCGGTGTCGGTGGGGGTGGGGGCGTGAACGACGTGTTCGACGTCGGCGGGCAGCGCGCCCACTCCGCCGTCGGGGGACACCGGCGCGGCCCAGGTGAGCGACCACGCGGAGCGTTCGCGTTCCTCCGTGGGACGGTCCGCGAGCAGGTGCGGGGCGAACTCACCGGAGCGGCGCAGGACGCGCCAGGGCGTGACCCGGCTGCCACCGGCGTCGGAGTGGGTGGTGACCAGGTCGGTCCCGGCCTCCTCGTCACCGCCCTCGCGGGTGAGCGTGCGCTCCTCGCCGTCGACGACAACCCGCACCTCGGAGAGCCCGTCCAGGGCCAGGAGCAGCGCCTCGCCGGTGCGGTCCAGCAGCTCCAAGACCCGCTCACGCGACCCGTCGCGCAGGGACAGCGTGACGAAGGTGTCGTAGTCGCCCTCGGGGCGGTCCGGCACGACGTCGGCGGGGAAGGGTAGGCGCAGCATGGGCACGTGCCCGGCGCGGCGGCCCACCTCGTCGGCGAGGTCGGCGTGCGTGCCGTCGGCGTCGAGCAGGTCCGTCACCACGGCGCGGGCCCGCTCGGCGGAGAAGTGCACGGCCGTGCCGCCGGAGTCCACGGTGACGTCGTCGCTGAGCGCCACCACGGCGGAGAACCCGACCCCGAACCGGCCCGCGGAACCATGGTCGTCGCGTTTGCTGGAGGCCCTCAGCGTGGCCAGCGACTCCACGCCGTCCGAGGTCAGCGGCGCACCGGTGTTGGCGGCGGTGAGGCGGTCACCCTCCAGGGCCAGGAGCAGACGGCCGGGCACCCCCGCGCGGCGGGCGGCGTCAGCGGCGTTCTGCGCGAGTTCGACCACCACCCGGTCGCGGTAGCCGCCGAGTGCGAAGTCCTCCTCCGCGTTGGCGTCCTCACGGAACCGGGCGGGCGCGTCGGCCCACGCCGACAGCACGCGACGGCGCAGTTCGGCCGTGTCGAAGGTGTCAGCCACCGAAGCGGTCACCGGATCGGCCATGGTGGGTCTCCTCCTGCGCTGCGCGCGGTCCGATCAGCCCGACACGTGTACGCGGCCACGGGACGGGAGCGACAGGGCGAGCTTGATGGTAGGTCGACCCTAGCCCACGAGCGCGGCGGTTCGGGTCCGGGCGGCTCGCGTGGCGCGGGCGTGGGGGCACGCACGGGAACGGGCCCCGCCGCGTGTGCGACGGGACCCGTTGATCAGGTGGATCGGCCCGTTTGGCGGGCTCCGCGACGGGTGTCGTCAGGAGTCGCTGGAGACCAGTTCCAGTTCCGTGGTGTCGTCGAAGACGATGTGGTCGTACCCCATCTCGTCGACGACCGGTGCGACCGGCTCGTTCTGCGGGCCGGGGCGACGGACCTCGGAGTGGGCTCCGCAACCGTGGTCGAGTGACACGACCCTGCCGTCGTCGGGGGCGTACTCGTTGGTGCACACGCCGAACATCTGGCGCAGCTCACCCGCGAGCGGGGTCAGGAACCCACAGGTGGCGCAGGCCGCCGGGGCGGCCGTGGCGATGGGGCTGCGCGGTCCGGGATCGCCGTTGTACCAGCGCTCCGCGGCCTGCTCGCGGCCGACCTCGGAGAGCACCTGGCGTCGGCCGAGGCCCAGCTCCCACACCATCTGTTTGTCCATGCCCTCGGCGTCGAGTTCGCTGTCGGGCACCTGCGCGTAGCCGGGGACGAGACGTTCGTCGTCCTCTTCGGTGGGGAGCAGGTCCCCCACACCGACGTCGCCGGGGCGCAGCCTTTCCTTCCAGGGCACCCAGTTGGGAGCGACCAGGGCACCCTCGCCGGGCAGCAGGACGACCTCGTTGACCGTGACGTCCTTGGCGCGCGAAGCGCGGACGACGGTGACCGAGTAGGTCCATCCCGGGTAGGAGGGGTCCAGGCACTGGAAGTAGTGGGTGACCAGGCGCGTGTCCTCGACCTGGGCGGTGAGGTGCTCACCGACCCATTCGGGTCGCCCGACCTCCGCCGCCACCGAGCGGGCCAGATCCACCGCGTCGACACATGCTTTGTCCGGTACAGGAGAACGTCGAGAAGGGCTCACGTTCACCATTCTCACTGATCGCGGGCACCGATTTGACCATAACGCGGGTCAAGGTTCGCCCGATACGACCTCTTGACGGAGTCTTGTGCCACCGGAGACGGCGGATACGGGCGATCTGGGCGCTCACCCGCCGTGATTCCGGGGGTTCAGGACAGGAAGTCACACGTTTTTTCGGCCAGCCCATCCCCAACGCGAACGAAGGGTTCCGAGACGGAGGGAAGGCCGTGGCGGACGCCGAGCACGTACACCACGGCCCTGACCAGGTCTCACGGGCCCCGGAGCGTCAGGCCTCCAGGTCGTCGGCGACCACGCGCAGCACGGCGGCGACCCTGGCCGCCTCGCGCTTGTCGGGGTGGTGGCCCCGGCGGTAGCCGTTGGAGACGTTCTCCAGGAGTTTGATGAGGTCCTCGGTGATGAGCACCATCTCGTCGGGCTTCTTGCGCCGCGCCCTGGCCACCGAGTGCTGCGTGTCCAGGAGTCTGACCTGGAGCGCCTGGGCGCCCTTGCGCCCGTCGGCCACGCCGAACTCGACCCGTTGGCCGGGCTTCAGGGTGGTGGTTCCGGTCGGCAGCGAGGTGGAGTGCACGAAGACCTCACCCCCGTCGTCCTGGGTGAGAAAGCCGAAACCCTTGTCGCCGTCGTACCACTTGACCTTGCCGGTGGGCACGTAGAGACCTCATGCTTTCACTGACGGGCGCACGCGGCGTCGGAAACGGTGCCGTCCACCTGTTCCCCCGCCCCGGGCGGCCCCTGGTTTCCATGGGTGGCCCCAGGTTAGTGCCCGAGGGCTGGCCAAGGCGAGAGGTTATGGGCGGGACCGAATTCGCGTGCTCCATCTGAGGGCCGCGGGCACGGAACGAGGCCCGGATACGGCTCACCCGGGCCTCGCGATGTCGACGTCGTCCCCGTCACCGCTGGGTGCGGAGTGTGGGACGGGACTCGGCGGAGTCAGGGACGCCGTCGACGAGTCGGTGCCCGGGCTGGAGGCCGGACCACCCATCGTGCACCGCCTCGAAGCGACAGCGGCGGTGTACCGACATGAATACCCGACGCACCCCACGCGGATACGCGGCAACGGGCGGGCCGGAAGAGGTTATTCCCCAGGGTTTGCCAACCAATGACGAAACGGACCGGTTCGGGGTGATCGGGCACCCCGGCGAGGTCAGCTCCTCGCTGCCCGGTCCGCGACCCGGGCCGCGCGTGCGGCCTTCGGGAAGAGGTACACCACGCACGCCAGCGACGTGAGCGCGAGGGCGGGGACCCCGGTGGCCGGCAGTGCCTGCTGGATGTACTGGTCGACGAACTTCGCCTCGCCGGTCCACAGGGCCGTCCCGACGACGCAGGCCAGCAGGGGGAGCCCCGCGCCGACCCACTTGTCCAGGGTGCTCCACACCTGGCTGAGCACAACGAGGGCGGCTCCGAGCACCCACAGGAAGGCCACGTCCCACCACACTCCGGTCAGGATGAGCATGACCAGGGCCACGGCCTCGGGCGGGTGGTGCCGGACCAGCATGAGGCTGTTGCGGGTCACCCCGGGCTTGCGGGCGACCCTGCCGTCCATGCGCAGGTCGGTCTGGCTGGGGCCCTCCAGCAGGGACATGAACCCCTGGTTGGGGCCGCCGCGCCAGGGCGGTGCCGGACGGTCGGCGTGACGCGGCTTGGGCGGGATCATCTCGTCGTCCTCGAGGTCGACCGCCCGGCCGGTGAGCTCCTCCTGAACGATGTGCTCGGGGGAGCCGAAGCCACGGAGAACCCGCCGCACGGTGTCGACGTCGTCGCCCTCGGCCTCGCGGCGCTCGTCGATGCGCGCCCGCAGGCTGGTGAGATAGGCGGTCCGTTCCCTGGCCGTCACACGTCCGTACAGCGCGAGTCCGACCTCGGAGAGATAGTCGAGTACCAATTGTTCGGAGCGCTGGTTCATGGCCCCATATTGGCCCACATTGACCTGCCTTTTAACCCCTCCCCCTCCTTTTCGGTCGCAGACTTCTCCGCCGATACGGTTCGGCTCGCCGTGAAGGGGGAGGCACCGGGAGCGGGTGTGCTCCGCCCCGCGCCATCACTTAGCGTTGATCCGATGACCGACTACGCGCCACCCGGGTCCGGCCGGGGCACGGGCGACCCCGGCGACCCGCCGGGGCGGCCCCCCACGTTCACCTCCTGGCTGCGCTCGCGCTCCGACGAGGAGCTCACCGCCCTCCTGGACGCGCGCCCGGACCTGGCGCAGCCGGTCCCGGCCGACATCGGCGCCCTGGCCCACCGCGCGACCTCGCGCAACGCCGCGCTGCGCGCCCTGGAACGGCTCGACCGGTTCACCCTCCAGGTCCTGGAGGCCGTGGTCGCGCTGGGCGACGACCGGCTCTCGGAACCGGTGGGCGCCCAGCCCGCGGATCTCGCCCGCGGACTGGGCCTGACCCCCTCCGGTGGTCGGGGCACGGAACCACTGGACGCGGCTGTGGACACCCTGCTCTCCCTCGCGCTGGTCTGGCCGGACCACGGGCGGTTGCGCCCCGTCCAGGTCCTGCGCGAACTCCTGCCCCACCCGGCACAGCTGGGACCGCCCGCCCGGGCCCTCCTGGCGGCACTCCCGTACGAGGCCGTCCGCCGACTGGCGCGCGACCTCGTCCCGCACAGCACCGCCAGCACCCCGGTGGAGACGGTCGCGACCGCGCTGTCCGATCCCGCGCGGCTCGCCACCCTGGCCGCTCAGGTGGAGGCGCCCGCGCGGCGTCTGCTGGACAACCTCGCCTGGGGGCCGCCCAACGGCACCGTCACCGACGCCCGCCGGGAGGTCAGCCTGGCCACGGCGGCCTCACCGGTCGAGGAGCTCATCGCCCGGGGTCTGCTGGTGGCGACCGGCGACGACACCCTGACCTTGCCCCGCGAGGTCGGCCTGCACCTGCGCTCCGGCGTGCTGTTCCGCGAGGTCGACACCGCACCGCCCGCCTTCGAGGGGCGCCCGGTCCCTCCTGAGGCCGTCGCCCGCGCCGCCGCCGGGCAGGCCTTCACCGTGCTGCGCGCGGTGGAGGAGCTGCTGGAGCGCTGGGCCCAGGAACCCGCCGCCGTGCTGCGCAACGGCGGCGTGGGCGTGCGCGACCTGCGCCGGGCCGCGCAGGCGATGGACACCGACGAGGACACCGCCGCCCTGTACCTGGAGGTGGTCCGGGCCGCCGGGCTGATCGGGACCGACCACAGGGTCGCCGGTGAGTGGCTGCCGACCCGCGAGTACGACCTGTGGCGGGAGCGCCCGCCGGAACGCCGTTGGCTGCTCCTGGCCCGGGCCTGGCTCGGCTCGGACCGCGTGGCCGCGCTGACCGGTTCGCGCGACGCGGGCGGACGCGTGCGCAACGTGCTCGGCCCCGGGCTGGTGCGGCCCGCCGCCCCGCAGTCACGCCGCGACCTCCTCGCCGAGCTGGGCGAGGCCGAACCCGGCCTGGCTCCCGACGAGGAATCACTCCTGGCACGGCTGGCCTGGCGCCGCCCCCGCCGCCAGTCCCCCGTGTACTCGGACCTGGTCGGGGCAGCCGTGACCGAGGCCGCCGCGCTCGGGCTCACCGGGATGGGGGCGCTGGCCGAGCACACCCGTCCCCTGCTCACACTCGACGAGGACGCCGACGACGCCGCCGCCCGCGTGCTGTCCGCCGAACTCCCGCAACCGCTGGACTACGTCCTCGTGCAGGGCGACCTGACCGCCGTCGCGCCGGGTCCGCTCGTCACCGGCCTCGCCCGGGAGCTCGCGATGGTCGCGGACGTGGAGTCCACCGGCGGCGCCACCGTGTACCGCTTCACCGAGGACTCCGTGCGCCGGGCGCTGGACGCCGGACGCGGGGTCGCCGACATCACCGGGCTGTTGGAGCGCCACTCGCGGACCCCTCTGCCGCAGGCTCTGCGCTACCTGGTGTCGGACGCGGGTCGCAGACACGGCAGGCTGCGCACCGGAACGGCCTCCAGCTACCTGCGCTGCGACGAACCCGCGCTGCTCACCGAGCTGGTCTCCGACCGCCGCGCCGCCGACCTCGAACTCCTGCTCCTGGCTCCCACCGTGGTGGTGAGCGGGCTGAACCGTGCGGCGCTCACCGAGCGTCTGCGCCAGCTGGGGTACCACCCGGTGCCCGAGAGCGGTGACGGCACGATGCGGCTGGGCCGCCCCGAGGTGCGCCGCGCCGACCCGGAGCCCTCCACGGCCGTCGAGGGTGCGCCGACCCCGGAGCTCACCCGGGCCGCCGTACGCGCGCTGCGGGCCGGGGACGAGGCCGCCACGGTGGCCCGTGTGCCGGTGTCGCTGCCGGAGGGAGGCACCGCCGGGTCCCGCGCCTCCGCCGTCATGGAGGTGCTCTCGGAGGCCGCCGTGGCCGAGCGCAGGGTGTGGATCGGGTACACCGACACCGACGGCCGCCAGGTCAGCAGGATCGTCGAACCCTCCCGTGTGGACGGCGGCTTCCTCACCGCCTACGACACCACCCGCGACGCCGTGCACCGCTTCGCCATCCACCGCATCACCGGTGTCGCCGAGCTGGCCCCCTCCGACTGACCCGCCCGACAGGGGACGGTGGCCGATTGGCCGCCATCGGCCACCCCTGCCCCGTCACCTCGGTTGTCTACGCCACCGATGGCAGCACCATCACCACCAGCACCGACCGGACCGGACGCGTGTGGGACACCGAGACCGGCGAGGAACTCCACACCCTCCAGGGACACGAACGACGAGGTCCTGGCCGCGGCGTACTCCGACGACGGAGCCGCCCCTGACGTCCGTCGGCCGCGACGGCGCCATCCTCGTCTGGCGGCTCGGCTGACGCCTGGCGCGGAGAACACCGGCGGGGCGGGCGGGCTAGAGTGGCGTAGGTCGATCAACGACGGCGAGAGACACCCCATGAGCAACGCACCGCTGCCCCCCGGAGCCTCCTCCCCCCGCGACCGGGCGCGCGAGGACCGCACCGTCGAGGGGCGGGACCGGGCACCCGAGCGGGATCTCGACGACGACCGCCGCACACCCGGCCCCGCGGGGTCGACGGGCGGGGCCAACAGCTCCACCATGGCGCTCATCCTGCACGCGGTGACCGCGCTCTGCTGCATGAACTGGATCTTCGGGATCGCCGGGATCACCTTCGCGGTGCGGGCCGCGCACGCCCGCGACCGGGGGCGCCCGGACCAGGCCGAGGTCCTCACCCGGTACTCCTGGTACTGCCTGGGCGCCGCGGGAGTGATGTTCTTCGTGATGCTGGTGCTGACCTTCGTGATGTTCACCCAGGCGGGAGACTGGATCCAGCAGATCGTCCCCGTGGTGAACTTCTGACCCCGGTTTGGGGCAACGAGTACGGCACCGTCCGCGTCCCACCCGGGTGCGGCGGGTATGCGACCCACAGACGGTGTTCTGCGTTAGGGGGCACGGACCAGCGGTGAACGGCGACCGGAGCGACCCCAGGGCCTTCTGGGAGCGGGGACGGACCTCCGTCCCCGGGTCCGGCGCGCCCGCGCGAGCCCCCGTCGCGCGCCCTGCGCCAGCGCCCCCTCCCGGACCGGCGCCGCAGGCGTACCAGCCCGCCACTCCGGTCCACCGCCCCTGGACGGGACCGCCACCCCCCTCCGGTCCCCCGCCCCGGGTGGGCGGGGCGGTCGCGGCTCTGATCGTGGCCGTGAGCACCCTGCTGGTCCAGGTCCTCGGCGTCTCCCTGGGCCTGTGGTTCGTCGTGCTGTTCGCCAACGTCCCCGGGATCGTCCTCGGCGTCCTCGCCCTGACGAAGGTCCCCGACACGGACGCCGTGGAGCGGTACATCCGCTACACGTGGACGGCCACCTTCGCCTACACGGCGTTCTCGGTGGTCTTCCTGCTGCCGGTGATGGTGATCGCGTCCCTGATCCTCTATCTGGGGGTCTGACCCGCGACCGTAACGAACCCCACCCGGGTACGGGCATGATCAGAGGGGTTCCCGTGTTGCACCTGGGGCCACCCTCTTCCCCGTGTCAGTGCCCGTACCCGCCGGAAGGCCCCGTGTGTCCTGCCTGATCGTCCAGTCCGACAAGACGCTCCTGCTAGAGATCGACCACGAACTCGCCCCGGAGTGCCGCCGATCCATCGCGCCGTTCGCCGAGCTCGAACGCGCCCCCGAACACGTGCACACCTACCGGATCACGCCGCTGGCCCTGTGGAACGCGCGCGCGGCCGGGCACGACGCCGAGCAGGTCGTGGACTCGCTCCTGCGCTTCTCGAAGTTCCCGGTGCCGCACTCGCTGCTCGTGGACATCGCCGAGACCATGGACCGCTACGGGCGGCTCCGGCTGGTCGGCGACCCCCGGCACGGCCTGGTCCTGGAGTCCTCGGACCGCGCCGTCCTGGAGGAGGTCGTCCGGGCCAAGAAGGTCAAGGGCATGCTGGGCGAGCGGATCAGTGAGGACTCGGTCTCCGTCCACCCCAGCGAGCGCGGCAACCTCAAGCAGGCCCTGCTGAAGATCGGCTGGCCCGCCGAGGACCTGGCCGGGTACGTGGACGGCGAGGCCCACAGCATCGACCTCGCCGACGGCGACTGGGAGCTGCGCGGCTACCAGCAGGAGGCCGCCGAGAGCTTCCACGCGGGCGGCTCCGGCGTGGTCGTGCTGCCCTGCGGCGCCGGGAAGACCATCGTCGGCGCGGCCGCGATGGCCATGACCGGGGCGACGACCCTCATCCTGGTGACCAACACCGTGTCCGTGCACCAGTGGAAGACCGAGCTGCTGAAGCGGACCTCCCTCACCGAGGACGAGATCGGCGAGTACTCGGGGACCCGCAAGGAGATCCGTCCGGTCACCATCGCGACCTACCAGGTGATGGCGGCGCGCCGGAAGGGCGTCTACACGCACCTGGAACTGTTCGACGCCAAGGACTGGGGCCTGGTCGTCTACGACGAGGTGCACCTGCTGCCCGCCCCCATCTTCCGGATGACCGCCGACCTCCAGGCCCGCCGTCGGCTCGGCCTGACCGCCACCCTGGTCCGCGAGGACGGCCGGGAGGGCGACGTGTTCTCGCTGATCGGGCCGAAGCGCTACGACGCCCCGTGGAAGGACATGGAGAACCAGGGGTGGATCGCCCCGGCCGACTGCGTGGAGGTCCGGGTGGACCTGACCGACTCCGAGCGGCTGGCGTACGCGACCGCCGAGCCCGAGGACCGGTACCGGTTCTGCGCGTCCTCGGAGACCAAGACCGACGTGGTGCGGCGGATCGTGGAGCGTCACCCGCAGGAGCAAGTCCTGGTGATCGGCTCCTACATCGACCAGCTCGACGAACTCGGCGAGCGGCTGGGCGCCCCCGTGATCAAGGGTGAGACCCGCAACAAGGAGCGTGAGCGCCTCTTCGACGCCTTCCGCTCGGGTGAGCTGCGCACCCTGGTGGTGTCCAAGGTCGCCAACTTCTCGATCGACCTCCCCGAGGCGGGGGTGGCGGTCCAGGTGTCGGGTTCCTTCGGTTCGCGGCAGGAGGAGGCGCAGCGGCTGGGCCGTGTGCTGCGGCCCAAGGCGGACGGCCGCACCGCGCGGTTCTACGCCGTGGTCGCCCGGGACACCCTGGACCAGGACTACGCCGCGCACCGGCAGCGGTTCCTGGCCGAGCAGGGCTACGCGTACCGCATCGCCGACGCGGGCGACCTGCTCGCCGGTGAGGAGATCTGACCGGAGCGGTGCGCCACCACGCCGGTCAGAGCGAGGGCAGGACGCCGATCACGTAGGTCCCGGCGGCGATGCCCCAGGCGATGAGGGAGTAGCTGAGGGTCCGGGTGCGCAGCAACCGGTCGCCCCGAACCGAGGGCGCCGTGAAGGCGGCCACCAACAGGGCGAGGCCGAGCAGCGCGGGGATCACCGAGGCCAGCGCGAACAGCTGGGACTGGGCGGCGCACGCGGTGTAGCCGGGACTGCCGGGATCACCACAGAACACGTCGTCCCCCGATCGGATCGTTCATGCGGTCGTACTCCCAAGACCGTACCGTTTCGGCGGGGCCGGATCGCCCCGGGTCACGACCGCATCCCGGTCGTGGCCGGGCCTTCCCGCCAAACCGAACCACGCTCGGAATTCGAGTGACCCAGGACACCCGAAGGGCTTTACGCGAACCCGCACCGTGTCCAATCATGAGGGGCAGTACACCTGACGGAGGTACCCCCATGACCGAGGCACCGGCCACCGAGCACCGCGACGGCTTCCACTCGCTCCGCAGCGGCGGACTCAACTGGGACTCACTCCCCCTCAAGCTGTTCGTCAAGGGCAACGCGAGGTTCTGGAACCCGGCCGACATCGACCTCTCCCAGGACGCCGAGGACTGGAAGGGGCTCGACGACGAGGCGCGCACCCGCGTCCTGCGGCTGTGCGCGCTCTTCGCGGCGGGCGAGGAGGCGGTCACCGAGGACCTCCAGCCGTTCCTGCGCGCCATGGCCGCCGAGGGCCGCCTGGGCGACGAGATGTACCTGACCCAGTTCGCCTTCGAGGAGGCCAGGCACGTCCAGGCCTTCCGTCTGTGGCTGGACGCGATCGGCGTCCGGGACGACCTCCACGAGTACGTGGACACCAACCCCGGCTACCGGACCCTGTTCCAGGACGAGCTCCCCCGCTCGATGGAGGCCCTCCTGGACGACCCCAGCCCCCGCAACCAGGTGCGCGCCTCGGTCACCTACAACCACATCATCGAGGGCTCGCTCGCGTTGACCGGCTACTACGCCTGGAACCACGTGTGCACCGTCCGCGACATCTTCCCGGGCATGCGCCGGATCATCAGGCGGATCGGCGACGACGAACGCCGCCACATGGCCTGGGGCACCTTCACCTGCCGACGCCACGTGGCCGCCGACGACCGCAACTGGGACACGGTGAGCGAACGCCTCGACGAACTCCTCCCCCACGTCATGGGCACCGTCAGGGACGGCGACGTGCCCTCGAAGGACCCGGCCGTCCAGCGCTACGAACTCCCCCCGGGCCAACTCCTGGAGTACGCGAGCGACCGCGCGCTGCGGCGGCTGGGCGCCATCGAGTCCGCGCGCGGGGTGCCGCTCTCCCGGATCGACCTGGACGCCTCACCCGAGGAGCTGGAGGAGCGGTTCGGCGAGGAGGACCGCGCCACCATGGCCCGGCTGGAGACCTGAGCGCGCGGCCCGGCACGCTCCGGGGGTCACTTCCCCTCGCGCAGCACGAGGTCGATGGCGATCGCGGATGCCACCACGAGGGTGCGCAACGGTTCCGGGAGGGAGGGGTAGCGGTGGTGCAGCGCGTAGCTGTCCGCCGCCGTGAGGAACTCCCCGAGGTCGGGCAGGCGCCGGTCGACCCTGGCGACCTCGTGGCCGACGTGGTCGCTGATCCGGAAGTCCCGGCCGACGAGGTCGCCCTCGATCGTGCCCAGCTGGCGCTTCCACGCGTCCAGCAGGGTGAAGCTGGCCCGGAAGAACTTCAGGTCCTGCTCGATGGTGCCCACCGGCTGGCCGTCGGGCAGGCTCACGCTGGTGGTCGCGGTCATCCAGGACCAGTGCTTGCGGATGACCAGCCGGAGCGCCCCGTTCGGGTCGGTGACGTGTACCCGTCTCTCGAACCCCTCGGTACTGCTGGACAGTTGCCGCAGCACCTGCACGCCCCCACCCGCGCCCTGTTCACGCGCCCGGGCGATCCACCGTCCGGACTGGTCGTGGATCTCGTAGTCGGAGATGTCAGCCATGAAGCGTCTGGGTTGGCGTACCAGGAGGGGGTTCGCGGTGAGGAGGTCCATGGGGCACGACCCTAGAGCGTGTCCTCGCGGCGCCACAGCTCGCGTCTGCCCCTCTCGGCCTCCAACGCGATCCGGCCGAAGGGCTCGGACCGCCACACCCCGTCCCGCTGGTGGTTGGCGTACAGGACCTCGCCCTCCCGTGAGAGCACGTACACCGAATCCGCGAGGTGGTGGGTCTCCAGGAACTCGACGGTGTTGGGCACTCCCAGGTAGAAGCGGTCGTGGTGGATCTCCGGCAGCCAGCGGCCGAACCCCTGGTCCCGGGTGGCGCGCTCGTGGCGGTCGAAGATCGAGAACCGGCTGTTGGAGGTGTGCGTGGCCACGAAGGCGACCTCCACCCGGTACCCGGCCTCCCTGAAACCCAGCACCCATGAGGCGGCCCAGTCCGCGCGGCCCAGCGGGTGGCTGCACACGACGTCGTGGCGGCCCCGCCGCACGTGTTCCATGGCCCGCCCGTGCAACCCGCCGACCTGCATGGACACCGAGGTGGAGGCGGCCCTGTCGTCGGCGGTCATGGACCACTCGTAGTCGGGCGAGAGCCGCAGCAGGTCGTCGCCGTCGTAGCTGACCGTCCCCTGCGGCAGGACCGGCAGCAGGAGGCGCTGGAGGGTGGACTTGCCGGAGCCGGGCTGGCCGCCGAGGAGCAGCAGACGGGGGCGTTCGCGCGGGGTGCCGGTGAGCCGGTCCCGCAGGGCGAGGTCGAAGAGCGAGTCCAGTTCGGCGTCGGTGAGCTCGCGCCCCAGGTCGCCGGGGGTGGCACCGGCCGTCGGCTGCGCGGGGTCCGCCCGGAGTCCTCCGATGGTCCGGGGCAGTTCGGCGTTCGCGCGGGCGACCTCGTCGGGGGTCATGAAGGGCAGGCGCGCCTCCTCGGAGAGCAGTCGCGCGGCGCGTTCGGACAGCTCGGGGTCCTTCTCCAGACGCGCCGTACAGGCGCCGATCGCCGCGCTGTACAGGTTGTAGGCGCGTTCGCGCTCCTGGCGCTGCTCCGTCGTCTGGGGCGGGACCCCGCCGCTGGAGCTCTCCGCGAGGAGGGGGGTGACCTCCGCCCCGACGTGTTCGGCCGAGGGGTCGGGGCCCATGCCGGGGCCGGTTCCGGAGGGGGAGGGTGCCATGTTCGTCCGCTCTCGCCGTGGCCCGTCCGGTGCGCGGGGCCGTGGGTGTACGCAACCGCCTACCCGACGAGGTTAGTGTCTCAGGTCACCCGGAGGCGGCCGTTCACCCCAGCGCACCGCGACCTAAAGTGGCCACATGTCCGCGAACTCACTTCCCTCGCCCCCCGCCGTCATCGAGGCCCTGGCCTGGGTCCACGTGCGTGAGGGCCGCCTGCTGTGCGTGCGCCCCGAAGGCAGGGACCTCCTGTACATCCCCGGCGGCAAGCGCGAGCCCGGCGAGAGCGACGAGGAGGCGGTGGCCCGCGAGACCCTGGAGGAGGTCAGCGTGGTCCTGCGTCCCGGCACCTTCCGCCCGGTCGCGGAGATCGACCAGGAGGCGCACGCCCAGGCGCCGGGGACCCGGGTGCGGTTGGTCTGCTACGCCGCCGAGCACGACGGGGAGATCGTGCCGGACAACGAGATCCTGGAGGCGGTGTGGGTCTCCCACGCCCAGCGCGACCTGTGCGCCCCGGCCGTGCGCGAGCTGGTCGAGCTCCTCCACCAGCGCGGCGAGCTCCCCTAGGACGCGCTTCCTGGATGCTTCGCTGGTGGCGGAGCCGCCAGCGATGTGAGCGGCCCCCTGGGACGGAACCACAGCCCCGGTCGGTGGTCCCGAGGTGCGGCGCCTCCGTGTGGGGGCTACCGGGTCATCCACACCCTGGAGAACGATCGGCTCATCATCTGGGTGGTGCGCGTCGGACAGCGTTCCTCCGTCTGTGAATGAGGCACGGCCGTCCTCCCCGATGCGTCGCACCGCGTTCAGGACGACGGGTCGGGGACCCGTCCGCCCCAGCTGCCGGTGTCGCGCAGGAACAGCATGGCGACGGTGACCCCGAGTGCGAACGGGAGCAGGAACACGGTCGCCATGACGGTGTCGACCCCGTTCACCTCGAACAGGTCCCAGCTCAGCAGGGCCTGCGCCGCCACCTGGAAGACCAGGTGGAAGCCCACGCAGGCCCAGAGGTTCCCGGTGACCACCCGCAGGCAGCCCAGCACCACGCTCATACCGAGGAACAGCGGCATCCTCTCGGCGACGACCTCCCACCCGCCGGTGAGGACCCACAGGCCGGTCCCCCACAGGGTGAACAGCGCCGCCTGCGCGAACACCGCCAACCAGGCGGACATCGCGGTGTTGAGGTTGCGGAAGAGGTAGCCCCGGAAGATCAGCTCCTCCGGCAGGGCCTCGTAGAGCAGCACCAACACCGTGAGCAGCACCAGGGAGAGCACGATCTGGCTCGCGGGAACGCTCGGGGTGATCGAGACCCCGAGAGCGAGGGCGAACCCCAGCCCGAGCGCGGCCGGTAGCAGCCAGGAGAGCGCGCCCACGAGCAGCGGCCACCAGGCCTCGCTCGGGCCGGTCAGCCCCAGACCGGACCACGGGCGGCGATCCAGGTAGCGGCGGGCCGCCCAGACCAACGCCGTCCCCAGGACGACGGCGATCCCGGCGTTCGTCCAGTGGGCGAGGTTGCCCCGGCCCCCGGGTTCCGCGAAGAGCAGGTCGTTGGCCAGGGTGATGGCGACCCAGATCAGCACGGCGCCGACGGTGACGACCGCGATCCGCAGGGGGAGACCAGGCCGGGCGGGCCCGACCTCACGGAGGGTTGTGTCGTTCATGGCACCAGCCTCCCGCTCCGGGGCCGCCGCGCACCATCCGGGAACACCCGGAGAACCCCCTGAGCACGACCGCCGGGCGGGCCCTCCGACGGCCGGAAAAACCAGTGGTCTCCGCCGGAGGACCTGGTTAGAGTGCCGTAACTGTGCGCGTACTTCCCCAGCCCCCGGGCACTCCGGACCACCGCTCCGCCAACCGCTACCTCCTCTGGCTCGCCCGCAAGGAGTGGCGCTCACTGCTGTGGGCCTCGCTGGTCGCCTCCGCGTACTACCTGAGCACGATCCTGGTGTCGTTCGTGCTCGGCGCGGCGCTCGACTCCGGGCTGGACGGCGGCGGGTACGGCACTCTGCTGTACTGGTTCGCCCTCATCGGTCTGTGCGCCGTGGCGGGCGCGGCCCTGACGCCCCTGTTCGAACGCGCGAGCTGCTTCAACTGGTACGCGTCCGCGTACCGGACGATGCAGCTCATCACCCGCCACTCCTCACGGCTGGGGCCGACGCTCACCCGGCGGCTGCCCACCGGCGAGGTCGTGGCGGTCGGCACCGACGACATCGACCGGCTCGGCGCTTTCTACGAACGCTCCAACCTGGCCGTCTCCTCCATGGTCGCGGTCCTGATGGTCGCCTTCCTGATGCTGACTTCCCACGTCACCTTCGGTCTGATCGTCCTGGTGGCGGTACCGCTGATCGTTGTCGGCATGGTCCCTCTGCTGCGTCCGCTCAACCGCCGCACGCACGCCCACCGCGACCGGCAGGCCGAGCTCACCACCCGCGCCACCGACCTCGTGGCCGGACTGCGGGTCCTGCGCGGGGTGGGCGGCGAGCGGTCGACCGGCGAACGGTACCGCGCCGAGTCCCAGCGGGTGCGGGCCGCGGGCGTCCGGGTGGGCTGGATGGACGCCGCGCTGGAGGCCGTCCGCACCCTCTACCCGGGACTGCTCCTGGTGGGAATCGTCTGGTACGGCGCGCGGCTGGCGCTGGTCGGCGAGATCACCGTGGGCCAGCTGGTCTCCTTCTACGGCTACACGGGCGCGCTGGCCAGCTCCGTCCGCTACTTCATGCTCTTCTCCTCCGACCTGGTGACCGCCCGGGTGGCGGCCAGCCGCGTGGTGCGTGTGCTGGGATTGGAGCACGACCTCACGGAACCCGCCGCACCGGCGCAGGCACCCACCGGGCCGCACGACCTGCACGACCCGACGAGCGGGGTGCTCCTGCACCACAGGAGGGTGACCGGCGTGGTCTGCGCCGACCAGACCGACGTGGGCCCACTGGTCGAGCGGCTGGGCCGCTACCGGAACGGCGCCGCCGAGCTGTCCGCCGTCCCCCTGGACGATCTGCCACTGCGGGAGGTCCGCCGCCGCGTGCTGGTCGCGGGCAACGACGCCCACCTGTTCTCCGGCCGGTTGCGCGACGAGCTCGACCCCGACGGCACCGGGACGGAGGAGCACGTCACCGCCATGCTCCGAGCCGCGTCGGCCGAGGACGTGCTCGCCCAGTCCCCCCTGGGGCTGGAGGTCGAACTCACCGAACGCGCCCGCGAGTACTCCGGCGGACAGCAGCAGCGCCTGCGCCTGGCCCGTGCCCTGCTCAGGGACCCCGACGTGCTGGTCCTCGTCGAACCCACCTCGGCGGTGGACGCCCACTCGGAGGCCGCCGTCGCCGAACGGCTCCGAGGGGTCCGCGCCGACCGCACCACCGGGGTGGTCACCACCAGCCCGCTGCTGCTGGACCGCACCGACCACGTCCAGTTCGTGGTGGAGGGCCGGGTGGCTGCCGAGGGTTCCCACCGGGACCTGCTCCGCACCGAAGACGCCTACGCCGCCACCGTCCTGCGCACGACTCTGGAGGAGGAGAGGGTATGACCCAGACAGCAGGCCCCCGGCCCCCTGCCGAGGAACCCGCGCCGCCCTCCGTTCCCGGCGGTCCGCCCACCGTCGCGGTCGACCCGACGGCCCTCCCGGTGGCGCCCGCCCCCGTGGTGTGGCGGCGGATGCGTCGCGCGGGCCGCGACCACGGACCGCTCCTGATCCAGGTCGTGGCGCTGTACGCGCTGGCCACGGGGTCGGCGCTGGTCGCCCCGTGGGTACTCGGGATGGTCATCGACGCCGTCCGTGACGGCGCCGCGCCGGGGCGCGTGGACGCCATGGCCCTGGTCATCGTGGCGTCCCTCCTGGTCAACGCCGCCCTTCTGCTGGCGGCCGTGGCCCAGTCCATCCGCTTCGGCGAGGGGCTGCTGGCCGAGCTGCGCGAGGAGTTCGTCCGGTCGGTGCTGCGGCTGCCCCTGGGCACCGTGGAGCGCGCGGGCACCGGCGACCTGGTCTCGCGGACCGGCCGCGACATCAACTCGCTCAGTGTGATGGTGCGTGAGTCGCTGCCCGTGTTCGCCACGGGTATGGCGACGGTGCTGGTCATCATGGTGGCCCAGGCCTTCCTGCACCCGGCGCTGCTGCTCGCGTGGGTGCCGTCCGTGCTGGTCATCTGGGTGAGCACGCGGTGGTACACGCGGCGGGCCCCGGACGGGTACCTGGCCGAGATGGGCACCTACTCCAGGCTCACCCAGGGTGTGTCCGACACGGTGGAGGGTGCGCACACACTGGAGGCGCTGGGCCGCCAGCGGTGGCAGGACCTGCGCACGGACGCCGACGTGCGCCGCGCGTACCTGGCCGAGCGGTACACGCTGTGGCTGCGGACCGTCTGGTATCCGCCGCTGGAGTTCTCGTACATGTTCGCCTCGGCCACGACCTTCCTGGTCGCGGGGGTGCTGCACGTCCAGGGCGAGCTCTCCCTGGGCCAGATCGCCACGGCGGTGTTCCTGACCGTGCAGATGTCCAAGCCCTTGGAGCGCATGATCGACCAGATCGACAACGTGATGGTCGGCTTCACCGCGATGCGGCGCCTCCTGGGGGTCCCGGCCCCGGACGGGCCCGCACTCCCCGGCGACGAAGCCGAGGGGCAGTCAAGCGAGCCCGGCACCGTGGCCGTCCACGGTGTGCGGTTCGGCTACACCCCCGGCACGGAGGTGCTGCGCGGGGTGGACCTCGACCTGCGCCCCGGGGAACGGCTCGCCATGGTCGGCCCGAGCGGAGCCGGGAAGTCCACCCTCGGCAAGCTCCTCGCCGGGGTGTACCTGCCCGGCACCGGGACCGTGCGCGTCGGCGGCGCGGACCTGACCTCGCTGTCCCCCGAGGAGCGCCGGGAACGGGCGATCCTGCTCAGCCAGGAGAGCCACGTGTTCCGGGGCACGATCGCCGAGAACCTGGCCCTGGCGCTGGACGACGAGAGCGTGGACCGGGACCGGCTGTGGCGGGCGTTGGAGACGGTGGACGCCGACTCCTGGGTGCGCGCGCTGCCGGACGGCCTGGACACCCTGGTGGGCTCCGGGCGCGACGCCCTGGACCCCGCCCACGTGCAGCAGCTGGCGCTGGCCCGGGTCGTGCTGGCCGACCCGCAGGTCCTGGTGCTGGACGAGGCGACCTCGATGATCGACCCGCGGTCGGCCCGCCGGCTGGAGGGGTCGCTCGCCGGAGTCCTCGCGGGCCGCACTGTCGTCGCGATCGCCCACCGCCTGTACACCGCGCACGACGCGGACCGCGTGGCGGTGGTGGACGGCGGCCGGATCGTCGAGCTCGGCACCCACGACGAACTCCTCGCCCGGGGCGGTTCCTACGCGGCACTGTGGAACGCCTGGCACGGGGAGGGCTGAGCCCGGGGCAGGGGCCGGAAACGGGGTGTAGGAAACGGGGCGCGGGAAGCGGGCGCCGGAAAAGCGTTGACAGACCGCCCCCGCACGGGTGATCCTCCTCCGATGACCACCCCCGAGGTTCCCCCGATGTACCGCGACGTCGACTTCAACGGCCCGCTCAACGACGAGCGGGCCGTTCGGCTGATCCGTTCACTGGGTCCCCTGACGGATCGCCACGTGGTGGACGTCGGCTGCGGCTGGGCCGAACTGCTGCTCCGCACACTGGCGACCGAACCCACCGCGACCGGGTTCGGCATCGACCTCAGCGAGGACTACGTCCGGCTCGGCCGGGCCAACGCCGAGGAGCGCGGGCTGGCCGACCGGGTCGAACTGGTGGCCGGGGACGTCGGCGCGTGGCGGGGCGAACCCGCGGACGTCATGCTCAACATCGGCGCCAGCCACGTGTGGGGCGGTGACCCCGTGGTGCACACGGCCAACGCCCTGGCGGCCCTGGCCGACCTGACCAGACCGGGCGGCCGGGCGGCGTTCGCCGAGTGTTTCTGGAAGCGGCCGCCAACCGACGCCGAGATGGCGGCCATGCCGTTCATCCCGCGCGACCAGTACCGTTCCATGCCGGAGCTGGTGGACTTCGCTCTCTCCCACGGCTTCCGGCTGATCGCGCTGGCGGAGACCACCGTGGACGAGTGGGACGAGTTCGAGAACCGGCACTGCCTGGGCTGGGAGGACTGGCTGCGGGAGAACCCCGACTCCCCCGACTTCGACGAGGTCCGCGACCGCGCCGACCGGCACCGCCACGCGCGCGTGCACGCCCAGCGGGAGACGCTGGGGTTCGCCTACCTCACCCTGCTACGGGTCTGAGGAGAGACGACCGCGCACGACACCGGGAGGACGTTCGGCTGCTCCCGGCG
Source organism: Nocardiopsis sp. L17-MgMaSL7 (assembly GCF_003182025.1). NCBI lineage: Bacteria > Bacillati > Actinomycetota > Actinomycetes > Streptosporangiales > Nocardiopsidaceae > Nocardiopsis > Nocardiopsis sp. L17-MgMaSL7. Next base: position 235,834 of record NZ_QGTF01000006.1, read on the forward strand.
TTCGTGCGCCCGACCGGGCGGCGGTGGTGTGGACACTCGGCGCTCACGGTCGGGGCACTGGCACGGCACCCGGGCTTCCCGGGCACACCGAAGGGGAGGGTTCAGAAGAAGCGCAGGCGCTCCCGCTCCTGGGTCTCGGCGTTCTCGACGTAGACGCGGTCGCCCTCGGCCATGACGGACTCAAGGTAGGCGTACACCTGAAGGGCGCGGTTGATGACGTCGGTCTGGGTGTCGCCCGTCGCGGCGACGGCCTCCTCCATCGCCTTCGTGGAACGCGCGGTGAGGTTGACGGTGACCCGCGCCGGGGATCCGGCGACCCTTCTCCCGGCAGGTCGCCCCCGCCCCTGGGAGGCGTCGGTCAGTTCTGTTCCTGTGCCCTTGGGTGACATGGCGCGACCTCGTTCTCTGGCTTGACTGCGGTGGGCTCGATCCGCGAGGAGCCGCGGGAAACACGAACTCGGAGCGTGCCGGAGACACCGCACGCGGGACGGCGCGGTCGGCACGGGGAAACGACGGGGCTCGCACGGAGGATCAAACGCCTCGACGCGGAGATCCCTCCGGCAGCGACACGGACCGGGGCACTTCCATGAGCTGATCCCGGCCATCGGCATTTCCCCCCAGCACTTCCGCGACTTTGGTAAGGCTAGGAAAAGCTTAACAGACTGATATGAGATGCGGTCAAGGCATCTTTCGTCATCACATCACATGCACCAACAACGCCCTCATGGTAGGCTACGGAGCGTGGACACTCGGCGCTGCGGCGTCACCAGGTGCCGGCCTGGCCCCCCACCGAACCAGAGAGCGGCACCGCCCCCCTGCACGCCAACGCCTGGAGGTTCGTTCATGGCAGATCCCCGGGGACCTCTCCCGCGACACCGGGAGACTCGGGAAGAACCACACGTGAGGGAACTCCGTCTGGACGCCGAGTCCCCGCGCTCACGAGCGGACGTCGACATCGACCGGACCCCCTTCACCTACGGGATGGAGGCGCGCCTCAGCTCGGAGGGGCTCTCGGCCCGCTTCAAGGGCAGAGCCCGAGCCGGTTCCCCCGCCGAGCGGGCCTCGGCCTCGTTCCTCGCCCTGAGCGGAACCGTCCTTCCCCCTCTCGCGCTCGGCGGCCTGGCCCACGTCGTCGGAGCCCCTGCGGCCGTCACGCTGATCGTGGCCGGGGTCGCGTGGATGCTCGCCACCCTGGTGGCCCTGCGCATCACCGGCCCACGGTAGAGCGCGGGTGTCCGGTCCCGGTGCCGACCGGAGCCGGACACCGACGGCCCGCCCCGCCGCTCGGTACGGTCACCCCATGGACACCACGGAACCCCCGGCCTTCGATGACCTGGCCGACCAGGCCCGAGCGGCGGGCATCGAACGGTACGCGGCGGGCGCGATCGTCCACCGGGGCTCGGGGCGGGAGATCCTGCTGCTGCGCCGCCGCGACGACGACACCTCCCACCCCGGCGCGGAGAGCCTCCCCTCGGGCGGGGTGGACCCCGGGGAGGCAATCCTGGAAGGCCTCTCGCGGGAACTGCGGGAGGAGATCGGCCGGGCATCCGGCGCGCTGCCCCTCGAACCGTTCGTGACCTGGTTCGACTACGTCTCCCGGCACGGGGCACGCAAGCGCCAGTTCACCTTCGCCCTCCCCCACGACGGCGCGGAGGTGGTGCTCTCCGAGGAGCACACGGACCTGCGCTGGATACCGGCCGAGGAGTACGCGGACAGCGACCTCACCCCGCAGGTGAAGGCGGCGGTCCGCGCCTGGCTCGACGGCCGGGACGCGGGGTCAGCCCCCCTCTAGCCGGTCCGAGGACTCCCACGGCACGGACCCGCACCGCCCACCTGCGGCATCCGTGGAGCCACGACGACCGCCCCTTCCCCTGGGTGGTGCGCCGGACGGCGGTCCGCGGGGCGCGCGACGTGCTGGACGAGGGGTGCGGCATCAGCTGGCCCACCTGCACCGGATCGCCCAGGGCTCCTGGACGCTGGCAGGAGCCCCCGCGCGGACGCCCCAGGCCGGCCCGGTCACCCTTTCTTGGCCCTCCCTTGGGCACGTCACCGGCCCGGACCGGGTACCCCCGCCAACGTGCGCCGACCGCGCACCGGCCGCCGACGAGGGGACAGCATGACCACAGGACCCAACGCCGACACCCTGGTGATCTTCGGAGTGACCGGTGACCTCGCCCGGAAGTACCTCATGCCCGCCCTGTACCACCTGGCGGAACGGGAGGAGCTGCGCACCCGGATCGTGGGGGTGGCCAAGTCCGACTGGGACACCGGGGAGTTGCGGCGGCGCACTCGCGAGGCCGTCACCGAGCACCTGGCCGAGACCGGCTCCGAGGCCTCCACCGCCCTGGACGAGTCCGTCTTGCGGTCCCTGACCGACCGGATGACGCTGGTCACCGGCGACCTCAACGACCCCGGAACCTACGCGGACCTCGCCGCGACCCTGCCCGACGGTTCCCACACCGCCCACTACCTGGCAGTACCGCCCGCGCTGTTCACCACGGTGGCCCGCGCCCTGGCGGACGCCGGGCTCAACCGTGACGCCCGCCTGGTGGTGGAGAAGCCCTTCGGCCACGACCTCGCCTCGGCCCGCGAACTCCACCGCGCCCTCCTGGAGTGCTTCCCCTCGGAGAGCCTCTACCTCGTCGACCACTTCCTGGGCGAGGAACCCGTCAGGGGGCTGCCGGTGACCCGGTTCGGCAACACCCTGCTGGAGCCCGTGTGGAACCGGGCCTACGTGGACAACGTGCAGATCACCATGGCCGAGGACTTCGGGGTGGACGACCGGGGGTCCTTCTACGACGCCGCAGGGGCGGTCCGGGACGTGTTCCAGAACCACCTGCTCCAGCTGTTCGCGCTGCTCACCATGGACGCGCCGGTCTCCACCGACCCCTCGGTGGTCAAGGACGAGAAGCTGCGCCTGCTGCGCGCCGTGCGCACCATCGAACCGGCCGAAGCAATCCGGGGCCGCTACGACGGCTACCTCGGCACGGAGGGGGTGGGCCCCGGCTCCACCACGGAGACCTTCTTCGCGCTGCGCATGTGGGTGGACAACCGCCGCTGGGCGGGCGTGCCCTTCTACGTTCGCTCGGGCAAGCACATGCCCCTCACCTCATGGGAGGTGGTGGCCGAGCTGAAGCGCCCCGCCGCCGACCTCTACCCGGGGCCCGCCAACCTGGTCCGCTTCCAGTTGGAGCCGTGGGCCGGGGTGACGTTCGAGATGCTGCTCAACGAACCCGGTGCGGAGAGCGATTCGGCGGCACGCCTCGTGCTCGGGGCCGACGTGGAACGCCAGCTGGGCCGGGGGCACGAGGCCTACGACCACGTGCTGCACGGCGCCGTGGTGGGCAGCCCGGAGCAGTTCGTGCGCTTCGACGTCGTCGAGGAGTCGTGGCGGATCGTCGACCCGCTGATGGACTCGGCGACGGAGCCCGAGCCCTATCCCCGGGGCTCCTACGGACCGGAGTCGGCGCAGGTGCTCCCGGGTCCGCAGGGCTGGCACCAACTGGCCGACGCGATCCGTCCGCACGGGCCCGCCCAGGGTTGACCCCCGGGAATCCCTGAAAGAGCGAAACCGGGCGGTCCCCATGGGGACCGCCCGGTCGTCGCGGGCGAGGTCGCGTATCCGGACCTCAGGCGCCTACGGGCTCGCGCCCGGTGTCACGGACCTGCTAGAAGTCCATGCCGCCCATGCCACCGGTCGGGTCGCCGGCGGGAGCCGAGGCCTTCTCCGGCTTGTCGGCGATGACGGCCTCGGTGGTCAGGAACAGACCAGCAATGGACGACGCGTTCTGCAGAGCGGAACGGGTGACCTTGGTCGGGTCGATGACGCCGTCCTTGAACAGGTCGGTGTACTCGCCGGTGGCGGCGTTGAGGCCGAACCCGGGCTCCAGGTTCTTGACCTTGTCCGCCACGACGCCGCCTTCGAGGCCGGCGTTGACCGCGATCATCTTGAGCGGCTCGGCGATGGCGCGACGCACGATGTCGGCGCCGATGGCCTCGTCACCGTCGAGGTCCAGCTTCTCGAACGCGGGGACGCTGGCCTGGAGCAGCGCGACGCCACCACCGGGCAGGATGCCCTCCTCGACCGCGGCCTTGGCGTTGCGGACGGCGTCCTCGATGCGGTGCTTGCGCTCCTTGAGCTCCACCTCGGTGGCGGCACCGGCCTTGATGACGGCCACGCCGCCGGCCAGACGCGCGAGGCGCTCCTGGAGCTTCTCGCGGTCGTAGTCGGAGTCGGTGCGCTCGATCTCGTTGCGGATCTCGTTCACGCGACCGGCGATGGCGGTGGCGTCACCGGCACCGTCGACGATGGTGGTCTCGTCCTTGGTGACGACGACCTTGCGGGCGCGGCCCAGCAGGTCGAGCTCGGTGTTCTCGAGCTTGAGGCCGACCTCCTCGGTGATGACCTGGCCGCCGGTCAGCACGGCGATGTCGCCGAGCTGGGCCTTGCGGCGGTCACCGAAGCCCGGAGCCTTGACGGCGACGGACTTGAAGGTGCCGCGGATCTTGTTGACCACGAGGGTCTGGAGGGCGCCGTCGGCGACGTCCTCGGCGATGACCATCAGCGGACGGCCGGACTGGAGGACCTTCTCGACAACGGGCAGGAACTCGTTGTTGTTGGAGATCTTCGAGTTGACGATGAGGATGTAGGGGTCCTCGAGGACCGTCTCCATGCGCTCAAGGTCGGTGGCGAAGTAGGGCGAGATGTAGCCCTTGTCGAAGCGCATGCCCTCGGCGAGCTCAAGCTCGAGCCCGAAGGTCTGCCCCTCCTCGACGGTGATGACGCCTTCCTTGCCGACCTTGTCCATCGCCTCGGCGATGGTCTCACCGATCTGGGTGTCACCAGCGGAGATGGAGGCGGTGGAGGCGATCTGCTCCTTGGTCTCGACGTCCTTCGAGAGGTTGCCGAGCTCCTCGTTGATGCGGGCCACGGCGGCCTCGATGCCGCGCTTGAGGCCGATCGGGTTGGCGCCGGCGGCGACGTTGCGCAGACCCTCGCGGACGAGAGCCTGGGCCAGGACGGTGGCGGTGGTCGTACCGTCACCGGCGACGTCGTCCGTCTTCTTGGCGACCTCCTTGACCAGCTCGGCCCCGATCTTCTCCCAGGGGTCCTCGAGCTCGATCTCCTTGGCGATGGAGACACCGTCGTTGGTGATAGTGGGGGCGCCCCACTTCTTCTCCAGGACGACGTTGCGACCCTTCGGGCCGAGCGTGACCTTCACGGCGTCAGCGAGCTGGTTCATGCCGCGCTCGAGGCCGCGACGGGCCTCCTCGTCGAACGCGATCAGTTTGGCTGCCATTGAGTTCTTGTCCTCCCGTGACCGGGCTGATACGCGATGGGACGAGGCGTGCGCCCGCGACGGACGACCGCGTTCGCACCGGCAACCCTGCTGCCGGAGGACCGCGATCTCGCAGCCTCGATCCGGTTAGCACTCGGTAAAGGTGAGTGCTAACCACTCCCTTTTTTAGCACTCGACCATGGAGAGTGCAAACGATGTGGTCACGATTTCCCCAGCTTCGGAAACAGCCCTGAACAGCGCGGACTTCCCTCCACAGGGCGGTTTGAGCGCTCGGCGAACAACGGACGAACCCCTGGTGGAACCGGGTGGCCAGGTTCTGCCAGCCCGGTGACCAGGGGTCGCCCCACCATCTGGTTGAACGTTGGCGCGCAAGCGGGCCCATTCCCGCGTGCGCAGGGAGCAGGGCCCTCGCGGTGTCTTGGCGGATGCGCGAGGGGGTCCATCCCCGCGGGCGCGGAGAGCAGGCGGGCAGGCGATCCGCAGGGGAACCGTCTGGGGGGCCACCCCCACCTGCGCGGGGAGCAGGTGGAGAACGAGGCGGTTCCGCAGGGGGAGCTGGGTCCATCCCCGCGTGCGCGGGGCGCAGGTTCGTCAGGATGCTCTGGTACCCGAGCACCGTGGGTCCATCCCCGCGTGCGCAGGGAGACAGGAACTCATCCGCAAGATGCTGGACGGTTCGGTGGGTCCATCCCCGCGTGCGCGGGGAGCAGTACGGCGGTGACAACACCGTCACCGGCAACACGGGTCCATCCCCGCGTGCGCGGGGAGCAGCGGCTGGGGTTGGCGCGGAGTTGGGCGGCTTCGGGTCCATCCCCGCGTGCGCGGGGAGCAGGCGACCTTGTTCCACAGGGGCATGATGCCCTTGGGTCCATCCCCGCGTGCGCGGGGAGCAGGCATGTTGACTCTTGAGGGTTGCGGAATGCCAGGGTCCATCCCCGCGTGCGCGGGGAGCAGGCGCTGGGGATGCGCCTGACTGGCTGCACGACGGGTCCATCCCCGCGTGCGCGGGGAGCAGCCAGCGGGAGCGGAGTCGGGGGCGGGGGTTGCGGGTCCATCCCCGCGTGCGCGGGGAGCAGAGGGGCTCCGGCGCGGGGATGTCCTCAGTACGGGGTCCATCCCCGCGTGCGCGGGGAGCAGTGCGGGTCCTCGGCGGGGCCGGTGCGGCGGCGGGGGTCCATCCCCGCGTGCGCGGGGAGCAGACTATGTGAACAGGAAACTTACCAGCGGCAAGGGGTTGTTTTTCCAACTTCTCAGAAGTTGGACACCGAAAACAGGAAGCCCCAAAGGCCCCACATGGTTCATCTCTTCTCTCTCCGAACCAACAACCGCGTCGCCGACATCGCCACCCTCGTCCCCTGGAGAATCTCCCTCCCAGGTTACGAGGGTCCGGACACGCGGCGGGGCGGGCACCGACCGGTGCCCGCCCCGTGGTCCGCCCACTGCTCGTGCGGGTCAGCAGCCCCCGGCGACGGCGGGGATGATCGAGATCTGCTGGCCGTCCCGGACCTCGGTCTGGAGGCCCTTCTCGAAGCGGACGTCCTCGTCGCCGACGTAGACGTTGACGAAGCGGCGGACCTTGCCGCCGTCGTCGAGCACGCGGGCGAGGATGCCCGGGTGGTTCGCTTCCAGGTGGTCGAGGACCTCGGCCAGGGTGCCGCCCTCGGCGGTCACCTCGGACGCGTCGTTGGTGTAGGTGCGCAGGATGGTAGGCACGCGGACGCTGACGCTCATGGTGTTCGTACTCCTGGGACGTGGGTGGTGGACGTGGGGCGAGTCCGGGTCAGGCCAGGCCCTGGGCCTTGAAGGCCTCCAGGGACGGCTTGATCGTGGCGGTGACGCCCGAGTCGACGGCGTTGAGGGTCTTGAGCCCGTCGCCGGTGTTGACGATGACCGTCTCCGCCTCGGGGTCGAGCCTGCCCTCGCGGACCAGCTTGCGCAGGACACCGGTGGTCACACCGCCCGCGGTCTCCGCGAAGATCCCCTCCGTGCGGGCCAGCAGCTTGATGGCGTCGACGATCTCGTCGTCACCCACGTGTTCGATCGCCCCGCCGGTGCGGTTGGCGATGTCCAGCACGTACGGGCCGTCCGCGGGGTTGCCGATCGCCAGCGACTTGGCGATGGTGTCCGGCTTGACCGGCTGGATGACGTCGTGCCCGTCGGCCCAGGCGCGGGCGACCGGCGAGCAGCCCGTGGCCTGCGCGCCGAACACCTTGTAGGGGCGGTCCTCGACGAGGCCGACCCGGATCAGCTCCTGGAAGCCCTTGTCGATCTTGGTGAGCTGCGAGCCGGAGGCGATCGGGATGACGATCTGCTCGGGCAGGCGCCAGCCGAGCTGCTCGGCGATCTCGTAGGCCAGCGTCTTGGAGCCCTCGGCGTAGTACGGCCGCAGGTTGACGTTGGTGAAGCCCCAGCTCTCGCCCGCCTCGTCGCCGATGAGCTCGGAGCAGAAGCGGTTGACGTCGTCGTAGTTGCCGTCGATGGCCACGACCTTCCCGCCGTAGACGGCGGCCATGACGACCTTGCCCTCCTCCAGACCGGCCGGAATGAACACGCACGAGTCGAATCCGGCACGCGCGGCGGCGGCACCCACGGCACCGGCGAGGTTGCCGGTGGAGGAGCAGGAGAGGGTGGTGAACCCGAAGGTGCGGGCGGCCTCGACGGCGATCGCGACCACGCGGTCCTTGAAGGAGTGCGTGGGGTTGGCGGAGTCGTCCTTGACGTGCAGGGAGCGCAGGCCGAGTTCGGCGGCGAGGCGGTCGGCCCGGACGAGGGGGGTGAGGCCGGGGTTCATGTTGGGCAGGTCGGCCACGTTGTCGGGGACCGGGAGGAGGGAGCGGTAGCGCCAGATGTTCTTGGGGCCGCTCTCGATCTGCTCGCGGGTGACGGGCCCGAAGTCGTAGGCGATCTCCAGGGGGCCGAAACAGAACTGGCAGGCGAAGCTCGGCGAGAGTTCGTAGCGCTCACCGCACTCCCGACAGGACAGCGCGGTCCCGGGGCCGAAGGCGCGAACGGAGGTGGGTTCAGCGGCGGCAATCGCCATGGCGAGGCGTCTCCCCTCATCTTTCCTGGTGGCCACCTTGACCCCAGGCCGGAGTTGGCACCTGCCTCGACGGGTCGCGTTGATCGCGGTTCCACATGTCGAGATGGTTGCCGGGGCTTCGCAGGGCCGGTCCCTCCACCCCTCTGGATGAGCAATATGAAGTTGTGGCGGTTCTTCTCCGAGAACGCACCGTCACTGTAACTGAGGTGCTGACCGATTTTCCATGCCGGGTGATCCGGATTACACAAAGCGGCTCGAATGCTGAGACGACACCGTCCACGTGCGGCGCGACCCGAGTACGGATCCGGCTCCCCTGTGACGGTGTCCACCGTTGCCCGCGAGGGGGTTTGGGGCGACTGTCCGTAGGCGAGACCTAGGAGGAGTGCGTGATCCCCAGAGCTTCCTTCGTCGAGAGGACGACCACGTGGACAAGGCTCAGATCCTCATAGCCTCCAACAGGGGCCCGGTCTCCTTCTCCACCGCCGACGACGGCTCGCTTGAGCACCGTCGGGGCGGCGGCGGACTGGTCTCGGGGATGATCTCCGTGGCCACCGAGATCGACGGACTGTGGGTGTGCGCGGCCCTGTCGGACACCGACCGCCGCGCCGCCACCGAGGCGCCGGGGGCCCGTCTGGACCTCGCGCACGACCTCGACGGCATGCGAGTCCACATGTTGGACATCCCTGAGACGACCTTCTCGGGCGCCTACACCGGGGTGGCCAACTCGACCCTGTGGTTCGTGCAGCACATGCTGTACGACACCCCGAACAAGCCCTCCTTCGGCTCGGAGTTCCGCAGCCAGTGGGAGGACTACGCCGCCTACAACAACGCCTTCGCGGAGGCGCTGGTCAGCGGTGCCGCCGAGAACGCGCGCGTGGCCGTGCAGGACTACCACCTGGCTCTGGTGCCGCGCATCCTGCGCGCCCGCCGACCGGACCTGCGGATCGCGCACTTCTCGCACACCCCGTGGGCCCCACCCGAGTACTTCCGGATGCTGCCCACCCAGGTGGCCCGGGAGCTGCTGGAGGGGATGCTCGGCGCCGACCGGCTGGGGTTCCTGAGCCCGCGCTGGGCCGACGCGTTCCTGCGCTGCTGCGCCGAGATCCTGCGCGCCGACGTCGACCTCGAACGGCGCACCGTGGAGCACGGGGGCCGGATCGTCGAGGTGGGCGTGCACGCCCTGGGCGCGGACGAGGAGGGGCTGCGGGAGAGCGCCTCGGAGCCCGCCGTGGCGGACCGCAGGCGGACGCTGGGCGAGGCCGTGGGCGACACCCGGCTGATCGTCCGGGTGGACCGCACGGAGCTGTCCAAGAACATCGTGCGCGGTCTGGAGGCGTACCGGGAGCTGCTGACGGCGCACCCGGAGTGGCGGGGCCGGGTCACCCACCTGGCCTTCGCCTACCCGAGCAGGGGCGACGTGCCGGAGTACCGGGAGTACACGGACTCCGTGCTGCGGACCGCGAAGGAGATCAACGAGGAGTTCTCCACCCCCGAGTGGACGCCGCTGGTGCTGGAGGTCAACGACGACTACCCGCGGTCGCTGGCCTCGTTCCAGATGGCCGACGTGCTGCTGGTGAACCCGATCCGGGACGGCATGAACCTGGTCGCCAAGGAGGGCCCGGTGCTCTCCGAGCGGGACTCGGTGCTGGTGCTCTCGCGTGAGGCGGGGGCGGCGGACGAGCTGGGCGCGGACGCCCTGCTGGTCAACCCCTACGACACCGTGGAGACCGCCGAGGCACTGCACCGGGCGCTGTCGATGCCCGAGGGGGAGCGCAAGGAGCGCCGGGGACGGCTGGCCGAGGCCGCCGTGGCGCTGCCGCCGCGCCGCTGGTTCCAGGAGCAGCTGCGTTCCCTGGACGGCTGACGGGGTTCGATGTGAGCCGCTCGGCCGCGGCGGGGCCGGACGGGTGCCGGGCGTCGGGACGCGCCGCGCGCCGGAGACGGCCGGGACGCCGGGAACAACGCGAGGGCGTGTCCCGTGCTGGACACGCCCTTCGGCGGGGTCATGTTGCGGCCCACGACCCGCTGGCTCTCGGTCGGACTCCGGTCATCCGGTAAGTCACCGGGCGCCCGACCGGTATCCGGTCAGTGGGTCCGGGAGGCGGCCGCCTTCCAGGCCTCGGCCTCGGCGAGGAGTTCGGTGACGATGCCGGACTTGGCGTCGGCGTAGTCCTGGATGCGCTTCCAGGTGCGTTCGGAGAGTTCACGCTTGACCGCGGTGTAGCGTTCCCGGGCCCCGGCGTCCGCGATGAGGTAGTCGCGGAAGAGCCGCATGCGGTCGATCTCCTCGCACCCCTGGCTGAACACGTGGAGGTTGAGGTTGACGCTGGGACCCTTGAGGACCCGGTGTTCGTACCAGTCGGGTTCGGCGATGACCAGGGTGTATCCCACCTTCTCCAGGTCGTCCAGGTAGGCGGTCTCGTCGGCGGAGTCGGTGACCGCCATGACCAGGTCCACGCAGGGTTTGGCGGCCAGGCCGGACACCGCTGTGGAGCCGACGTGGTCCAGGGACAGCACGCGGTCCCCCAGTGCGCCCCGGATACGGGATTCCTCCTGGCGGAACAGGTAGGGCCACTTGGGGTCGGGTTCGGAGAGGCGCACGCGACCGTTCACCAGGTTGCGTGCCATGGGGTCGGAGGCGACCCGCCTGTCTCCTCGTGAGGGCAGAGAGGGCGTTTCGAGAGGCGACATTCCACAAAGCCTTGCCGTCCGGCGTACCCGCGTCAAGGCTTTCGACGTGCCTTACATATGCACGCGCATTCGTGGCACTACCGACCGTCCGAGCGGCATGACCGAACGCGACGGTCAGGCCTGGGGGCGTCCCTCAGGGGTGGAGACCACCAGGACGAGCGAGCCCTCCCACTCGGGGAGTTCACGCAGGCGGCCGTGGCGCGCGTCCCACGTGCCGTCGCGGAGGTCGCGGGAGAGGTCCTCGTGGAAGCGGGTGTGCGCGGCCTCGTCGACGAAGCTCCACGCCGAACAGGCCTGCCGGGCCCCGGGGTCGAGCAGCGCCTCGGGGCGGCCGTAGTAGGCCTCGTTGAAGCCGTCCGAGCAGTCGAGCGGGATCGGCACCCGGGTGACGGTGGTCGTTCCTCCCAGCCCCTCGGCCAGGACCGACGGCTCCGGGTAGCGGCGCGCCTCGGTGTCCAGGACCTCCGGGCAGTAGCCGTATAGCCAGAAGTCGCGTACCAGGGCGGGGTCGCAGGTCAGCACCACCACAGGGCCCGTGGTCACCCGGCGGACCTCCGCCAGGCCCCTGGCGAGGTCGGACCACTGGTGGACGCTGAAGGTGGTCATGGCGGCGTCGAAGGAGTCGTCGGGGAACGGCAGCGACTCGGCGGTGCCGTCGACCGCCGCGGGCAGGTGCCCGGGGCGCCGGGCCCGCATGCTGGCCGAGGGCTCCACGGGGGTGACGTCGCGGTCGGCGGGTTCGTAGGACCCGGCCCCGGCCCCGACGTTGAGCACCGTCCGGGCGTCTCCCAGGGCGGCGTGGAGGAGTTCGGCGATCCTCGGTTCCGGTTGCCGGTGGTCCGTGTACGTGCGGGCGATGACCCCGTAGTCCGCGTCGCCCGCGCTGCCGTCCCGCATCCGAACCATGCTGTCTCCCACCGTCGAGGTGTCGCCGAGCCGAGCTGTGTGTGGTGCCGCAAGGACCCTAACCAACGAAAAGCCGTGGCGTCACGGGCTTTTCACCCGATCCGCCACGGCTCGCCCCGCCAGGGGGCGTGTGACCTCAGCCGACTCGACGCCCCGCCTACTTCTTGCGGCGGCGGCCGCCCTTGCGCCGGGAGGGGCGCTCCTCGGCCCTGGCCTGCTCGGCCCGCTCGGCGGCGATCCGCTGGTCCTCCTCCTGCCGCTCGGCCGCCACCCCGTAGGGGTCCTTGCTGGTCCGGCGCACCCACAGCACCAGCAGGATCACGATCAGCGCCAGCACCACGCCGACCAGCGCGAACCACATCCACACCGGAACGGTCGGGGAGTCGTCCTGCACCAGGTTGTCGTCGACGAGCGGCATGTCCTGGGCGTTCCCGGAGGCCTGCGCGACAGCCGAGGGCAGGTACAGGGACGCCAGCCCCTGCCCGCCCTGTTGGGAGCCCTCCACCAGGGCGTCACGGAGCTGCTCGGCGCCCAGCTGCGGGTACTCGGAGGTGAGCAGCGCGGCCGCGCCCGCGGCCACCGCGGCGGCGTACGGGGTGCCGGTCACGTCGGTCTGGCCCATGTCCGGGCCGGCCGTGGACAGCTCGGCGCCGGGCGCGAGGAGGTCGATCGACTCGGCCGGGGGCGAGTCGGGCAGGAGGGCGCCCTCCTCGTCCACACCGCCCACCGCCAGGACGTTCGGGTCCGCCTCGCCGCCCGCCGGGGCGACGACCAGCGTCCCGCTCCGCGCGGCCGAGGCGGTCGCCGTCTGGAGGTCCTCGTCCTGTTCGACCTCGTCCTGGAGCAGGACGACCTGGGCCCCCTGCTCCACGGCGTAGCCGATGACCTCCGCGGGACCGTCGTCGGTGGGCAGGACCAGCAGCCTCGCGGCCGGGGCCACTCCCAGCACCCCGCCGTCCGCGTCCATACCGTGGCCGTGTCCGACGACCAGCGCGCCCGCCGCCGTGCCGGGATCGGTGTCGTTGCCGTTCGTGCCGAACTCGGTGTCGACCACCAGGTTGTCCCGGAGGTCGGGGTGGTCCTCGTCCACGGAGACCCCCGGCAGGGCCACGGTGACGCCCTGGCCCTGGCTGGTCTCCCAGGCCTCCGGAGCTCCGATGGAGGCCAGGGCCCACTGCTCCGGGCGGAAGTCGGGTACGTCGGCGGCGGCTGGAACCGCCGTCAGTCCCAGTACGGTGAGCGCCGCGCAGGCGCCCGCCGTGGCGCCCAACACGTGGCGCTGGTGTGTCCTGCTACGGCTGTTGCCCCCGAGCACGTCAGGCTCCCTCGAACGTTGCGGTCGGTGCTGCGCCGGGCCCTCCCCGGACCCTCGCGATTCTGTCATGCGCACAGGATCCAGGCTTGGACAAGTGACCCGGGGGGTAGGACACGTAACTGTATCCCTGGTGCCAGTCCTGGGTTTCGCGCTCCTCATCCGGCATGTCGAGTCGCTAGCATGAGTCGCGCCGATCCGGACAAACCAATGACCCGTCCAGGGGGTGTCCCATGCCGAACATCGGTCCGTCCGACGACGGTCAGTCGGCCCTCGCCGAGCGCGAACAGCGCATCCTCGCCTTCGAACGCCAGTGGTGGAAGTTCGAGGGATCCAAGGAACAGGCGATCCGTGACGAGTTCGGGTTCTCCGCGACCCGCTACTACCAACTGCTCAACGGTCTGGTCGAGCGCCCTGAGGCGCTCGCCTTCGACCCCATGACCGTCAAGCGCCTGCGCCGCCTGCGCGCCGACCGCAGACGTCAGCGCAACGCCCGCCAGTTGGGCATCCACCTGTAGGGCGACCGAGCGGGCCACGGGCTCCGGAGAACCCGCGGAGCAGGCCACCGACCCAGGCAGCGCACCCGCCTGGGAACTCCACAGCGCCCCCGACAGCGACAAGGTCCCCGTATGCCCCCGTCCACAGCAGACGACCGTCCCGTACCCACCACCGAAGCCGGTCGCAGCGCGCTCGACGCACTGGTCTCGGACCCCGACCGGGCGCTGGTCGCCTTCGACTTCGACGGCACCCTGGCGCCCATCGTCGCCGATCCGCGTGACTCCGCTCCGCAGCCGGGGATCGTGGCCGCGCTGGCCGAACTGGCGTCCGTGGTGGGCACCGTCGCGGTCATCACCGGCCGCCCCGCGGACACCGTCGTGCGGCTGGGCGGCCTGGAGCGGGTCCCCGGGATCGTCGTGCTCGGCCACTACGGCGCCGAACGGTGGACGGACGGCCGCGTGGTGGCCGCCGACCCACCGCCCGGAGTGGCGCTGGTCAGGGAGGAACTCCCGGCCCTCATCGACTCCTCCGGCGCGCCGGAGGGCACGTGGGTCGAGGACAAGGGCCGGTCCCTGGCCGTGCACACACGTCGGGCCACCGACCCCGAACGGGCCCTGGAACTGCTGGCCGGTCCCCTGACCGAGCTGGCCGAGCGGGCCGACCTCCAGGTGGAGCCCGGTCGGCTGGTGATCGAGCTCCGTCCACAGGGCGTGGACAAGGGCGCCGCCCTCACCTCCCTGGTGGAGGAGAGAGCGGCCCGGAGCGTCCTCTTCGCCGGTGACGACCTGGGCGACCTGCCCGCCTTCTCCGCCGTGGCGGCCCTGCGCGGACACGGGATCCCCGGTCTCACCGTGTGCTCCTCCTCCGACGAGGTGACCGAGGTCGCCGACGCCGCCGACCTCGTCGTCCCCGGACCGGCCGGGCTGACCACGCTGCTCGGCCAGCTCACGGCGACGATTCGTGGGCTTGCGGGGTGAGCGCCGAACGCGCGGCCGAGCGCAGGTCCACCAGACCGGTCCGGTCGCGCCCGTAGTGCACGGCGTTGGTGAGCACACCCACGTAGCGCCCGCTCTCGGGGTGCAGGAACAGGCTCGTGCCGGTGAACCCGTTGTGGTAGACCACGCCCTCCGGGGTGACCAGCCAGGCGAGTCCCCTCGACAGCCGGGCCCCCGCGTCCACGTGTGGTGACCAGCTCTCCCGGATGAACGACGACGGGATGATCCCGCTCCCGCCGTCGTGCAGGCGCAGCATCTCCCGGGCGAAGGACCCGAGGTCGATGGCGTTGCTGAACACGCCGGCGTGCCCGGACACTCCGCCCATCAGCGCGGCCGCCTCGTCGTGCACCACACCCCAGGAGGGCGCCGCGCCGACGAGGCGCCGCTCGGTCGGCGCCACACCGGGCGACCTCGCCAACGGCCCGTAGGTGGTGGAGCGCAGGCCGAGATCGGTCCACAGGTCGTCGGCCAGCCGGTCCAGGGTCCCGCCGTACAGGCGCTCCAGGAGCAGGCCGAGCAGGATGAACCCGCGGTCGATGTACTGGTAGCCGGGTTCCTCCAGCGGGTCCGACAGGATCGCCTCGGCGAGGTCCTGGTCGGTGCCCACGTACCGCTCCATCCAGGACACCGGGTTGAGGCGGCTGGTGTGCGTGAGGATCTGCCGGGTGGTCACCCAGGCCCCGGGGAGGTCCTCACCAGGAAAGTATTCGGACATCGGGGCGTTGATGTCCAAAACCCCCTCGGCGATCGCCCTTCCCACGAGCGGCCAGGTGGCCATCACCTTCGTCAGGCTCGCGACGTCGTAGGAGACGTCGGGAGCGGTGTCGTGCTCTCCGTCGGTCCGGCCCACGGCCACGAACTCCCACATTCCTCCGGTGCCGACCACGGCGGCCCCGCCAGGCAACCAGTCCGCGTCCACCATCACCTTCAGGACGCCACGTATCCGCGCCCCAGTCTCCGTGAGCCAGTCACCATCACGCACAACACGCCTCCCCCCGAGCGGTCTCCCCCACTTCTCGGCGGATACCCCGTTCACTCCGGCTTGTCACACCCGTGCCGTCTCCGAACAGTACGAAACCCCCGCAGGTCATGGCCGTAACCACACCGCTGTGGCGTGGCGTTGCCCGGGACCGTACGGAGGGGTGGGCTCGGGGCTGAGCAGGGGCTCCTGAGCACCACTCCGGCCTCGGACTCCGCAGGTGGGGAGAAGTAGGCTGGCGCCCACGAAGTTCCGAGGAGGACGATGAGCAGCAAGACCCCCGTTCCCGCCGGTTTCGTCGGTGTGGCCGGCAACATCGGGATCAAGGACCCGCAGGACGACTTCTTCACGGTGGTCTCCCAGGTCCCCACGGCGGTCTCCGCCGTGTTCACCCAGTCGCGGTTCGCCGGGCCCAGCGTCCGGCTCAGCCGTGAGGCGGCCGCCGACGGCCGGGCCCGAGGCGTCACCGTGATCGCCCGCAACGCCAACGTGGCGACCGGCCAGATCGGGACGGCCGACGCTCGCGAGGTCCAGGAGGGCGTGGCCCGCGCCGCCGGGGTCGACCCCGACCAGATCCTGATCGCCTCCACCGGGGTCATCGGCCGCCCCTACCCCATGGACCGGGTCCGCTCCTACCTGGAGGACCTCCCGGCCGAGTTCCCCCCGGCCGACCTGGACCGCTCCGCGGCGGCCATGATGACCACCGACACCCACCCCAAGGTCGCCACCGCGAAGGTCGGCGACGCGACCCTGACCGGGATCGCCAAGGGCGTCGGCATGATCGAACCCAACATGGCGACCATGCTGACCTGGTTCTTCACCGACGCCGAACTGGAGCAGCCCGTCCTGGACGCGGTGTTCCGGCGGGTGGTCGACCGGACCTTCAACGCCCTGAGCATCGACACGGACACCTCCACCAGCGACTCCGCCGCGATCTTCGCGAACGGGATGGCCGGACCGGTGGACGTCGCCGAGTTCGAGGACGCCCTGTACGAGGTCGCGCTGAGCCTGGTGCGGATGATCGCCTCCGACGGAGAGGGCGCGGGCAAGCTCATCGAGGTGCGGATCACCGGCGCGCGCGACGACGCCCAGGCGAAGCGGATCGGCAAGGCCGTGGTGAACTCGCCCCTGGTCAAGACGGCCGTGCACGGCGCCGACCCGAACTGGGGCCGGGTCGCGATGGCCGTGGGCAAGTGCTCGGACGAGACCGACGTGTTCCCCGAGAACGTGCGGATCGTGTTCGGGGACGTGGAGACCTTCCCGACCGAGGCGACGGACGAGACGCTGGAGCGCGCCGCCCAGCACATGAAAGGCGACGAGGTGGTGATCACCGTCGACCTGGGCATCGCCAAGGGCGCCTTCACGGTCTACGGCTGCGACCTGACCGAGGGCTACATCCGGATCAACGCCGACTACACGACCTGAGCCACGACGACTCGGGAACGCGCGAAGGCCCTGGTGGGAGCACCACCAGGGCCTTCACGCGTTCCATGGGCCAGTTGGGGTCAGATGTGCACGGCGGGGCCGTCCGTCATCCGTCCCGCCTTCATGAAGAGGGAGAGTCCGGCCGCCACCAGCATCACCACGGCGGCGATCCCGAAGGCCAGCTGGAGCCCGTCCAGGAAGGCGAGGTTGCTCGCCTGGGTGATCGCGGCGGCGGTGGCGGCGTCCGTGCCCTCGGGCAGGACCGCCCCGCCCTGCGCGACGGTGCTCTGCATGGCGGAGAGGTCGTCGGCGGAGGGTTCGGCCAGACCGGCGGCGGCGTAGTGCCCGGGCAGCGTGGAGACGATGGTCGCGGACATCACCGCACCCAGGACCGCCGTGCCCAGGGAACCCCCGAGCTGCATGGCGGCCTGCTGGAGCGCGGAGGCGACCCCCGCGTAGCGCACCGGGGCGTTGCCGATGATCGCGGCGGTAGCACCGGTCATCACCAGGCTCAGGCCCACGCCCAGCAGCACGAACGCGACCGAGATGTACGGGACTCCGGTGTCGGCCTCCAGCCGGGAGAGCAGGAACATGCCCGCCGAGGCGGAGAGCAGCCCGGCCGTGGTGGGCAGGCGTGCGCCGACCCGGTCCAGGAGGCGTCCGGCGATGGGTGAGGTGATCGCCATCATCGCGGTCATGGAGATGAGCTGGAGCCCGGTCTGGGCGGGGCTCAGGCCGCGCACGCCCTGGAGGTAGAAGGTGATGAAGAACAGCGAGCCCATCAGGCCCAGCGCCATCGCCACGGTCAGGACCACGCCGATCGACAGCGAGGGGTGCGCGAAGAGGGCGAGCGGGACGAGCGGCTGTTCGGGGCGGCGTTCCCAGACGAGGAAGGCGGCACCGAACAGCACGGCCACACCCAGGGAGGCCAGGGTGACCGGGTGCGCCCAACCGATGCTGGGCGCCTCGACCAGCGCCCAGACCAGCGCGAAGATCGTGACGCTCACCAGGACGATGCCGGGCACGTCCATGCGGGACCCGGCGTCGGTGGCGCGGTTGGCGGCCAGCAGCCACAGGCCCAGACCCAGGGCGAGGGCGCCGACCGGGACGTTGATGTAGAACACGGCCTCCCAGCTGAGCGCGCTGACGAGGAGTCCGCCGAGGATCGGTCCGCCAGCTGTGGCCGCGCCGATCAGGCTGCCGAACACGCCGAAGGCGCGGCCGAGCTTGGAGGGAGGAAAGCTGGCGCGCAGGAGTCCCATGGCGGAGGGCAGCAGCAGGGCGCCGAAAATCCCCTGGACGATCCGGAAGGCGATGAGCATGATGACACCGGACGACAGCGCGATCGCCACCGAGGACAGCACGAAGCCGACCACGCCGACGAGGTAGGTGTTCCGGTAGCCGAAGCGGTCACCGATCTTTCCCGCGGTGATGAGGAAGACCGCGAGTCCGAGCAGGTAGCCGTGGGTGACCCACTGGAGCTCGGCCAGGGAGGCGCCGAGGCTGGCGCCGATCGCGGGGTTGGCCACGGCCACGATGGTGCCGTCGAGGGCGACCATCATGACGCCGAAGGCGATCGCGACCAGCGTGGCCCAGGGGCTCTCGGTGAAGCGGGGCCGGGGGCTCGTCTCGGTCGCGGCCGGAGGGTGCTGCTGATCTCTCGGGTCTCGTGGACTCTGCTCGGCCTGGGTGGTCATGTGTGCCCCGTGTCTTCTCTGGCTTTCCGTACCAGGCGACATTATGTCAGCGGCTGACATTTGACAATCGCTGACTTTTGTCAGTGACTGACGTCACTTCTGCTCGCGTGTATCCTCCAGGGACAGGAAGAAGGCGTCACCCCGGGAGTGGAGGCACGTCCATGAGCACGACGAGCCCCGAGAACGTCGGACTGCGCGAGCGCAAGAAGGCCGAACTGCGCAACACCCTCATCGAGTCCGGCCTGCGCCTCTTCCACGAGAAGGGGTACGAGGCGACCACCACCGAGGAGATCGCCGCCTGCGCGGGGGTCTCCCAGCGGACGTTCTTCCGGTACTTCGCCTCCAAGGAGAACGTGGTCCTGGAGGCGATCGAGGAGGTCGACGCTCTCCTGTGCGCGTTCGTGCGTGAGCGTCCCGCCGACGAACCGCCCTTCCGCGCGCTGCGCAACGCGATGCGGGACCACTGGGAGGTCCTGGAGCGCGAGGAGCTGCACCTCCAGGGCAGTGCGGCCAACTTCATCTCACAGAGCCCCGAGCTCATCGAGGTGAACATGCGCTACTGCGCCCGCCGCCAGTCCCGGCTCGCCCGCGTCATCGCCGAACGCGCCGGAGTGGACCCGACCGACCACCGGCCCGCCCTGGTGGCGGCGGTGTTCTACGCCACGCTCAACAACGGATTCCAGGTCTGGGCGGACTCGGGGTGCGGCGACAAGACCGACGGGCTGCTGCGGTCGTTCCTGGAACAGCTCGACCTGGTCCCCGACGCCGTCTGTGGGACCTGGAGCAGGGCTGATGGCGCCTGAGGAGGTCGTCCCCGTCCTGCGCGTGGCCGACGCCTCCGTGGCCGTGCGCTGGTACGAAAGGCTCGGGTTCGCTCAGGAGTGGGAGCACCGCTTCGAGCCGGGGTTCCCGGCCTTCGTGGAGATCGTTCGGGGGACGATCCGGCTGTTCCTGTCCGAGCACACGGGTGATGCTCGCCCCGACACCCTGGTGTACCTGCGGGTGCGGGATGTGGACGCGATCGCGGCCGAGTTCGGGACCACCGTGGAGGAGGCGCCCTGGGCGCGCGAGATCGAACTCCGCGACCCCGATGGGAATCGTCTGCGCGTGGGCACCCCGAAGGACTGACCCCTCAGAGGTAGCGCGAGCAGGCTCAGGTCCAGTTCCGCCGCCTCGAACCGTGGCGAGCCGCCCGCTGGGGTGCCGGGAGGGGGAGAGGTCCTTGGTGCGGGGGCGAACCACGTAAGCCCGAAAGGGGCAATGGCCTGCTCATCGGGTAGCTGAGCCACTGCGGTGCCGGAGGGCGCTCCGGCGGACGCCTCCGCCGCGGGTCACCACACATTTACGCAACACGGGCCCGAGTAGGTTCCGGCAGATGCGTAGACAACTCCTCCTGCTCGGTGCCGCGTGCGCGCTCGCCGTTCCCTTGTTCTCCGCGGTCCCGGCGCAGGCGATCGTGGGCGGCACCGAGTCCACCAGTACCTACTCCTTCATGGGTTCGTTCCAGCCCTCCTACCCCGCGCCCCCGCGCGAGGACGGCCACGGCTGCGGCGTCCTGCTCCTGGCCCCCCAGTGGGTGCTGACCGCCAGCCACTGCGCCGGCAAGAACCCGACCAACGCGAAGGTGGGGGTCCCCCAGGGCTGGAAGGTCCGGATCGGGTCGCTGGACAGCACCTCCGGGGGCGAGGTGGCCGAGGTCGACCACTACTACCGGCTGGCGACCAACAACGACGAGGGCGGCTTCTGGGGCAGGGACCTCGCCCTGATGCACCTGGCGGCCCCGGTCGAGGCCGAACCCGTGCGAATCGCCCGCAGCACCCCGGCGGAGGGCGCACCGGCCCGACTCCTGGGATGGGGCATGACCTGCGACGACAGCGACGACCCGGCGTGCTACCCGAACCGGTTGCACGAGGCCGACACCGTGGTCCAGCCGGTCTCCGCGTGCGGGTCCTCGGGCCCCACCGACGAGCTGTGCATCGGTAGCCGCGACGGCAGCGTCAACGCGGCCAACATGGACTCGGGCGGGCCCGCGCTGGTCCGCGAGGACGGTGAGTGGGCCGTGGCTGGCGTGGTCAGCGGCCCGAGCGGGACCGACGCCCCGGTCTGGTTCACCGACGCCACCCTGCACACCAAGTGGATCGAGGGCATCATCGACGGCACCGACGTGCCCGCCGACGACGAGATCCCGGACGTGGAGGGGGCAGCGCGCCTGGGCAGCTGCGCGGGGTCGGTGGTGCGCACCGCCTCCTCGCGCCCGCAGGACCCCGCGCTCCTACTGACCAACGGCCACTGCGTGCAGGAGGAGCGTCCTGCCCCCGGAAGCGCGCTGGTCGACCACCCGGCCGACGGCGAGGTGCACGTCGGCGGCCCCCAGGGCTACCCCCGGGCCACCGCCCGACTGGAGCGTCTGGTGTACGCGACGATGACCGGTACCGACGTCGCGCTCTACCGCCTGGACACGACCTACGGGCAGCTGGAGTCAGAGGGGGCCAAGGTCCTCGAACTGGCCTCCGAACCCGTGCGCGCGGGCGACCCGCTCAGCATGCTCGTCCCCCACACCCGTCTGGAGTGCTCCGCCGAAGCCGTGGTCCCGCACCTGCGCGAGGGCGGCTACGAGCAGGACGACGCGATCCGCTACGCCTCGGACGAGGCCTGCGGTGTCCAGCCGGGCATGTCCGGTTCGGCGCTGCTGGCCCCCGACGGCTCCACGGTGGTGGGGGTCCACAACACCCACAACCGGAACGGCGAGGAGTGCACCGACAACAACCCCTGCGAGGTGGACGGGGACGGCGACCTCTCCTTCGAGCAGGGCCGCGCCTACGGCCAGCAGGTCCACATGATCACGAACTGCCTGACCGCCGGGTCCGAACTGGACCTGGCACAGCCGGACTGCACCCTCACCGGGGCCGCGCGCTCCTGAACGGTCGGGGCTCCACGCCTCGACGTGGACGACGACCTCCGTTGCCCTTTCGGGCGTACTTGGTTCACCCCCTTGGTGGGGGCGGAGCAAGGACGTCCCGGGATGCACGATGCCCCGGGCGGCTTCCACAGAAGCCTGCCCGGGGCATCGTCGGCTTGGAAGCCGCTGATGCACTGGTACCACTGGGGCGACTCGGGGGGGACCACTGGGGCGACTGCGCACACGGCGAGATGTTCGGCGCGGAGGCGGAGGCGGGACCGGCGAGATTCCAATGCTTGGCGTTCGACCGCGACCCCGACTCGCTTCCCGTGACACTCGGCGACTTCCGGGGCGGGAGCAGGGCGAAGCGTCCGGTGGGCGCCTGCGAGGTGGCCTCGTCGGCGAACTCATCAGAAGCTCGTGGGGTGCCGCCCGAACTGTCCATGGACCAGCTCCAGGCGATCCCCCAAGAGCGAAAGTCGCCCGACGAACCTCGGGCTCCCTCACGCGACCGAGGGAGGCCGATCGGCCCGCGCGCCCGCCAGTCCTCAGCGGGCGCGCGAGCGGCTGGGATCAGGTGGTGGACGGCCCGGGGTCCGGCTTTCCCACGCCCAAGTGGCGATGGGCGAGCAGCCTCAGCAGCTCCGTTCGCGTGGGTGCGGTGATCCGCTCGAAGGGGTCGCCCTCGCCCGACCAGCCAAGGGGGCGGCGCGCCACGTACTTCTCGTGGGGTGGCTTTCCCTCGATGGTCATCGCCCAGTGCCGGTAGAGCAGATCGCAGAGGACGTGCTCCGGGACGGGCAGTTCGCCGCCGGATGAGCCTTCCCGGGGGACCCGTCGCTCAGCCCGGGGAGCGGCCGGGAGGTTGGGGTGGTCGGTGATGGCCTGGTCGATCATCTGGGTGGCCAGCTCGGCGTCGTCTTCCTCCTGAGCCATGCGCAGGGCCTCGTGGATCAGTGGGAGCCGGTTGCGCAGGGTGTGGGCGTGCCACTCGGCCAGTTCCTGAGGGGTGAGGCGGGCTGGAGGGAGGAGGGCGTCCCCGACTGCGGCGAGAAGGTCCCCGGTGTAGGTGTCCAGCATCAGAGGGACACCCCCAGTCGGCGCAGTCCGGCCAGGACGGCGTGGAGGACGTCCAGGGGTGCGGTGTCCAGCGGTCGCCGGGGCGAGGGGATGAGCGGCGGGCGGAGGGACGCGGCGTAGCCGCGCACGCGCCCAGCCCTGCGCGGGCGTCGGGGGCGGTGTGAGAGGTCTCCGGCAGCGCCAATGATTCGCGGGGCGAGCCAGGGGATAAGGTCGGGCATGTCGGCGCTCCTAGTCAGCGTTGGCCGTGCCCCGGGAGCCCTCCTACCGGCTCGCCGGGGTCTGGACTCCCTGACCCTAGGTCTCCGAACGCGAGGGAGGGGGTAGCGTCGCTACCCCCTCGACAAGGGGTACGAGTCGTACCCCCGGACCCG
Source organism: Nocardiopsis sp. L17-MgMaSL7 (assembly GCF_003182025.1). Taxonomy (NCBI): domain Bacteria; kingdom Bacillati; phylum Actinomycetota; class Actinomycetes; order Streptosporangiales; family Nocardiopsidaceae; genus Nocardiopsis; species Nocardiopsis sp. L17-MgMaSL7. Next base: position 259,030 of record NZ_QGTF01000006.1, read on the forward strand.
CGCCACTCAGGCGACCCGTACTCCGATCCTGCGAGCGAGCGAGCGTACGTCGTCGCGAATCATGCCGTTCCTCGACTCACTGAGCCTGATCACGGCTGAGCGCGCGAACCGGTTGTACCTCGCGGTCTCGGGGGACTCCTCGTAGGCCTTGTTGAGCAGGTGGACGACCGCGATGTCCTCGTTCTGGAGATCGTGTGCACGAGCCGACTCGATCAGGTGGAAGCTCCTCCGGGTGGCCGAGGGCATCGACGCGAGGTCGATCCTGGTCGCCGCCCGAACGGCAGACCCGCCCTGGAGAAGGTCCGCGTTCATGGTGACGGCGTAGGCGTCGACCATCCCCCGACCGAAGATCAGATAGGGGTGCGCGTACTGATCCCCGAGCCGCCGGGCCGCTTGGTCAGCCCGGTCCCAGTAGCGCCACGCGTCCCCGGACTTGCCGACTTTGGCGTGTGACAGGGCAGCTCCGAGTTGCAGCAGACCCCACCGAGCAAGATCCTCGGGGCCGTGGGCGGGCTTGACCAGTCGTGCCGCGCTCATGGCGAGGTCGACCCGGGCTTCATGCCGCTCACCGGCGTCGCGGAACACGTGGTTCATGTACCAGGCAGCCACTGCGATGGCGTGGGGGTCGTCCGCGTCCTGGGCCGCCGCCATCGCCCGGTCCCCGGTGAGGGTCACCAGTTCCTGCGCGGGCTGGAAGCTCACGTAGAGCTGCGCCAGGTGGTACACCTGCGCCAGGGCGGTGAGGGCCCGGCGCCGCTCGTTTCCCTCGACTTGGCGCACGGTCCGCTGGATGTCGGCCAGCAGGTCCGGAATCACTTCGGCCACCCCGCTGCGGTGGTTCCGGTTGCCGTGCCACAGCTGCCATCCGTGCCGCACCCGGTCGGCCACCTGACGAGAGGTCAGAGGTTCCGTGTCCGCGGAGGTCAGGTGATAGGTGGTCAACGCGGTGCGGATCGCGGGCAGCTTCTCGTGTGCGTCACGTGTGACAGTGGTGGCCGACAACCGTTGTTCTCCGGTGAGGTCCGCGAGGTCCTTCACTTGGAGCACCTCGGCGAGCCGCAGCAGCAGCGGTAGCCGGGGCACCTGTAGACGGCCGGTCTCGATCGCTTTGACCCATTCGGCCGAGCGGCCGACGAGCCCGCCCAGGACCGCACGGGTCAGGCCCTTCCGTGTGCGGTGGTGCCGTAGGCGTTTTCCGAAATCGGGCACTTCCGTCGGGGTACAATCGATGGGCATGGCCCCTCCCCTTCCTGATCAGGTCGCACTGTCAGGCTACGGGGCGGGGCCTTTGCCATGAAAGGAATTCACGGAACTCCGCTCCCGCCAATGAGGAATCCCGTTCCCAGGAGGATCAGAGTCAGGTGACCTCGGAATGGTCGGCCTCACCTGTGGGTAGCTCTCTGAGAGCGCTGCGGTCCAGCGTCAGCTGCCCCCCACGGGATCGTCGAAGCATCCTGAAAGGCATCCGTGAACCTCATGCTCGACCCTGGTGTACTCGGCTTCCGGTCCTCCTCGTACAGCGGCGGCAACGGCAACTGTGTCGAGGTCGCTGACCTGACCACCGGGGCTGCCGTCCGTGACACCCAGAACCGCGAGGCCGGACACCTCCTCTTCCCCTGTCAGGAATGGTCAGCCCTCCTCACCGGGGTGCGCGCCGGGAGCTAGAAACACAAAAAGGCCCCGGGAAAAACCCAGGGCCTCTTCGGTGGCTACAGCGGTTCAGGAATCCGGACGCCGCATTCCTGAACCCTGTCGCGATCAGAGGTCGGTGACCTCCGCGTGAGCGGCCTTCCTGACGGCCTCCCGCCCCTGCGCCGGAGTCTCCGCGTTGAGGGCGAGGTTGGCCAGCGCGCGGCACTCCTCCTCGGTGTGCCGCGCCAGCGCGTAGCGCACGGCGGGCAGCGCCGGGGGCGCGGCGGACAGGCTGGTCACGCCGAGTCCCACCAGAACCACCGCGAGCAGCGGGTCTGCGGCGGCCTCACCACACACCCCCACGGAACGCTCCGCCCTCTTCCCTGCCGCCCCCACCTGGCCGATCAGGCTCAGGAGCGCGGGCTGCCAGGGGTCCAGCAGGTCAGGCAGCGAACCCAGGGTGCGGTCGGCCGCCATCGTGTACTGGGCCAGGTCGTTCGTGCCGATGGACACGAAGTCCACCCGGGACAGCAGCCGGTCAGCGAGCAGCGCCGCGGCGGGCACCTCCACCATCACGCCGACCTCGGTGATCCCCGCTTCACGGGCGAGGGTGGCGAACTCCTCGGTCTCGGCGGGCGTGGACACCATCGGCGCCATCACCCGGACCCGGGTGTGCTCGCAGGCCTTCGTCGCGGCCGCGATGGCCGTGAGCTGGTCGGAGAGCAGGTTCGGGTGCACGCGGGTCGTGCGGAAGCCACGCACCCCCAGCGCGGGGTTGTCCTCCTCGCCGGTGTCGGCGAAGGCCAGCGGCTTGTCCGAACCCGCGTCCAGGGTCCGCACGGTGACGGTACGGCCCTCGAAGGCGCGGAACAGCTTGGTGTAGGACTCGGTCTGCTCGGCGACCGTGGGCGGCTCAGCCCTGTCGAGGAACAGGAACTCGGTGCGCAACAGACCGATGCCCTCGCTGTCGTGCGCACCGGCCTCGTCCGGGTCGCCCTCACCCGCGTTGAGGAGCAGCGAAACCGGGACACCGTCGGACGTGCGGCCGGGACCGGAGCTCTCCGCCAGCACGGCCCGACGCCGCTCGGCCCGCAGGCGAACCCGCTCGGCCACCTCGGGGTCCGGATCCACCTCGACGGTTCCCTTGTCCCCGTCCACGGCGACGAGCGTGCCGTCGGTCAGCTCCTCCGCTCCCGGACAGCCCACCACGGCGGGCAGACCCAGGGAACGGGCGAGGATGACGGTGTGGCTGGTGGGACCACCGAGGCGGGTGACGATGGCCTTCACCTGGCTGGTGTCCAGGCGCACGGTGTCGGCGGGCGCGAGGTCCTCGGCCACCAGCACGTGCGGGTGACCGGGGTCGGGCAGCCCGGGCATGGGCAGCCCCAGGAGGACGGACACCGCGCGGTCCCGGATGTCGGCCAGGTCCGCTGCGCGCTCGGCCAGGTAGCCCCCCGCGGCCAGAAGCAGGTCCTGGTAACGGCCACAGGCGTCCCGCACCGCCCAGGCGGCGGCCCGGTTCTCGGTGATGCCCTCCTCGACCTGGCGCCGCAGCTCCGGGTCGCGGGCCATGAGCGCCTGCGCGTTGAGCACGGCCGCGGCCTCACCGTCGAGCCCGGCGGCCCGGCCTTCGAGGTCGGTCGCCACACTCTCCAGAGCGGCGCGCGCGGACTCCTTCTCGGCCCCGACGTCGGTCACCTCGGGCTCGGTCTCCGGGAGTGAGGGTGGGGCCGCCATCCTGGCCACCGGAGCGACGGCCCCACCCGGACCAGCCGCGATGCCTTCCAGTGCCCGGGTGGGGTTCGTCTGCTCCATGTGCGCTCTCCTGAGGGGGTCTGTTTTCGAGTAGCTACCCGGAATCGGTCTGGTGTGCCGGACCGAACCGGAGAAGGGTCAGCGTCAGGGCTGGATGGTGACCTTGACGGCCGTGCCCGAGGCCACGGTCTCGATCGCCTTGTGGACGTCCGACAGCGGCATCCGCTCGGTGATGAGGTCGGCGACCGGGACGGCACCCGAGGAGATCAGTTCGAGGGCCCGCTTGTTGTGCGCGGGGCTGGAGCCGTTGGCACCGAAGATCGAGATCTCCTTGTAGTGCACCACGTTGGAGTCCAGCTGGATGATGGGAGCGTCCTTGGGCAGACCGCCGAAGAAGCTGATCCGGCCGCTGCGCGACACCATGCGGAGCGCGTCCTCCTGGGCCTTCCCGGAGGCGGCGGCGGTGATGACCACGTCCGCGCCGCGCTCACCCGTGAGGCGCAGGACCTCGGCGACGGCGTCGGTCTCCTCGCCGCAGATCGAGGCGTCCGGCTCCACGATGGCGGCGGACATGTCCAGGCGGCCGCGGTTGAGGTCGACCAGGTACACCTTGGCCGCGCCCTTGGCCCGGGCCAGCCGCACGTGCAGGCAGCCGATCGGACCGGCGCCCATGACCACGACCGTGTCGCCCTCGCCCACACCGGCGATCTCCTGGCCGTTGAGCACACAGGCCAGCGGCTCGGCCACGGAGGCCTCGGCGAGGTCGATGTTGTCCGGCACCCGGTTGACACCGTCCACCGCGAGAACGGCCTCGGGGATGATCATGTACTCGGCGAAACCACCGTCGTAGTGGTACCCCATGGACTCCTGCTTGGAGCAGACGGTGAAGCGGCCGTCGGAGCACTCCACGCACTTCCCGCAGGGGATGGCCGCGATGACCTGGACCCGGTCGCCCTCGGCCCAGCCGTCGACGCCCTCGCCGACCTCGACGATCCGGCCCGCGATCTCGTGGCCGATGACCCGGGGCGGGCGGATGTGGTGGTGGCCGTGCTTGGAGATCTTCACGTCGGTGCCGCAGGTGGAGCAGTTGGCGACGGCGATCTTGAGCTGCCCCGGTCCGGGGGTGGGCTCGGGTGCCTGCTCCAGACGGATGTCACCTGGGGCGTAGAAGCGGGCGACGAGCATGTTCGGGCCTTTCTGGTGGGGCTTGGCCGGGGCGGGTTCTCCGCCCCGACCGGTGGAGCGTCTGTTCGGTGGTTGGGGATCAGCCCGCGGCGGGTGCGAGGAGCTCGAGGACGTCCTCGACGCTGGTCGCTCCGCGCAGGCTGGCAGCGCGCTCGGGGTCAGTGAGGACCCCGGCCAGCGAGGACAGCACCTTGAGGTGCTCGTCGCCGGAGGCCGCGATGCCGATGGCGACGTGCACGGTGGGCCCGCCCCAGTCGATCCCCTCCGGGAACTGGATCACGGCCAGGGCCGTCTTCTTGACCATCGTCCGCGAGGCGTCGGTGCCGTGCGGGATGGCCACCCCCTCCCCCACGAAGGTGGGGATGGAGGCCTCGCGCTCGTGCATGGCGGGCACGTAGCCGGGTTCGACGGCGCCGAGCTCCACGAGGAGGGCCCCGCACTGGTCGATGGCGTCGGCGCGGTCCTTGGCGGTCCCGCCGAGCCGCACCGACTCGGCGGTGAGGGTGAGGTCAGTCGCCAAGGGTGCCACCGTCCCGGATGGCCGCCTCCACGCGGGCGAACGCGGGGTCGCCGAGGAACATCTGGAAGGGCACGACCACGGTGTCGCCCGCCCGGTGGCGGGCGCGGTCGACGAGACCGGCGTGGCAGAGGACGAGGTCGGCGTCCTCGGGGATGCGGTCGACCGGCGAGTGCTCGACGGTGACGCCGTGGGGCGACAGGCTCTTCTTGAGCTGCGAGGTGAGCAGGACGCTGCTGCCCATCCCGGCGTCGCAGGCGACGACGACCTTCTTGATGTCGGAGCCTTCGATGGTGGCCATGAACGGTTCTCCCAGTTCTGTGGTGGTTGGGGTTTCGGTGGGCTACTCGCCCTGGTCTGCCTTGGCCTTCTCCGCCTCGGCGGCCTCCCGCTCAGCCTTGCGCTCGGCCCGGCCGAAGCCGAGGAGCAGCGAGGCGACGGCGAACGACGCGAGCGTTCCGACCAGGACTCCGGCCAGGACACCGATGTGGTCGCCGCGCGGGGTGACCGCCATGAGGGCGAAGATGCTGCCGGGCGCCGGGGTGGCGAGCAGGCCGACATCGAAGAGGAGGAACGTGGTGATGCCGGACATGCCACCGGCGATCGCCGCGAGGATGAGCTTCGGCTGGGCGAGGATGTACGGGAAGTAGATCTCGTGGATGCCACCGAAGAAGTGGATGATGATCGCACCGGGGGCGGTCGCCCTGCTCAGCTTCGGGCCGAAGAGCATGCAGGCCACAAGGATGCCCAGACCCGGGCCGGGGCTGGTCTCGATGAGGAACTCGATGGCCTTGCCCTGGTCGGCGACCCGCACCACGCCCAGGGGTCCGAGGACACCGTGGTTGATGGCGTTGTTGAGGAACAGGACCTTGGCGGGCTCGATGATGATCGAGACCAGCGGCAGCAGCGACAGGTCGATGAGGAACTGCACGCCCCGGCCGAGCCAGGAGGCGATGGTGGTGACCACAGGGCCGATGGCGTAGAGCCCCGTGATGGCCATGAGGCCACCGAGGATGCCGGCGCTGAAGTTGTTGACCAGCATCTCGAAGCCGCTGGGGGTCCTGGGCTGGAGGACCTTGTCGATCTGCTTGATCAGGTACGCGGCGAGCGGACCGGCCAGCATCGCGCCGAGGAACATCGGGATGTCGGCGGAGACGATCACACCGATGGTGGCGATGGCACCGACCACGCCGCCGCGCTTGTCGTAGATGAGGTGACCGCCGGTGTACCCGATCAGCAGCGGCAGCAGGAAGCCGATCATCGGGTCGACGAGCTGGGCCATGTGCTCGTTGGGCCACCAGCCGTCGGGGATGAACAGCGCCGTGATGAGGCCCCAGGCGATGAACGCGCCGATGTTGGGCATCACCATGCTCGCCAGGAAGCCGCCGAAGCGCTGGACTCCCGAGCGCACGTTGACGAGTCTGCTCTGCTGGGTTGACATGGGGGAACCTCCTGGGAGGTCCGGCGGGCGGTCTGCCTCGGCCGGGGAGAGAGTGGTTGTGGGGTGGGTCAGACGGCGCGGACGTTGGGACCGGCCGTCTCCAGTTCGTCCGCGAGTCCGTCGGCGAGTCCGTTGTCGGTGATGACGAGGTCGAGGTCCTCGACAGCGGCGAAACGGGCGAAGTGGTCGTTGCCGACCTTGGTGTGGTCGGCGAGGAGCACGGAGCGCCGAGAGGAGGCGATCATGGCCCTCTTGACCTCGGCCTCGGCCGGGTCGGGGGTGGTCAGGCCTCGTTCGACGGACACTCCGTTGGAGGCCATGAAGGCCACGTCGACGTAGCACTCGGCGAGGGCGCGCAGGGCCCAGGACTCGACGCTGGCCTGGGTCCGGGTCCGGATACGGCCGCCGAGAAGCATGAGGTTGATGTTGGTTCGTGGGGTGAGGGTGAGAGCTATTGAGAGGGAGTTGGTGACGACGGTGAGCTCGCGGTCCGTGGGCAGCTGTTCGGCCAGACGCCCCGTGGTGGATCCCGCGTCCAGGAGGATGGCGCCCTCGTCCGGAAGTTCGGCGAGCGCGGCCTTGGCGATCCGCTCCTTCTCCTGGGTCATGACGGAGTCGCGCACAGTGAGGGCGGGCTCGAAGCCCAGTCGCTCGACGGGGATCGCGCCACCGTGGACCCTGCGCAGGACCCCGTGCCGCTCAAGGGCGGTGAGGTCGCGGCGGACGGTCTCGTAGGTCACGTCGAACTCCGAGGCGAGACCCGTCACGTCGACCCGACCATCGTGGCGGGCGCGTTCGAGGATCACCTTCTGGCGCTCTTCCGCGTACATGTTGGATCACCTGTGTTTCGGTGTGGTTTTCGGTGAGTTTAATGGTGTTGCATGGGACACACAAGGGGTATCTCACCCCAATATCCCAGCAACCCCACCAGGTTGTCAGCAGAAGGATCATCCGACCCTCGGGCGTTGTGACCAGGAGACAGCACGGGTCACGCGACCCTCGGTCCCCCGAGAAGCATCCATCGGATCCGCGTCACACCATTGACACACACAGACAAACACACATAATCAAAGACAGAACCACATCCCCCATGGAGACACCCACAGCCAGCGGAACCCCACCTCCTCGGGCGCACCCCTCCACTGCGGAGGCACCCGGACCGGGCGCGTCACACCCCTCGAAGAGAGCACCCATGATCCTGACCCTCACCCCGAACCCGAGCGTCGACCACACCCTTGAGGTCGACCGCCTCGTCCGAGGCGAGGTGCTCCGCGTGCGCGACACCCGCTCCCAGGCGGGCGGCAAGGGAGTGAACGTCTCCCGGGCCCTGTTCGGCAACGGGGTCACCACACGCGCGCTCCTCCCTGTCGGCGGCGGCGGTGGGGCCGAACTCGTCACCCTCCTCGGCGACCTGCCCCGCGTCACCGTGCCCATCGCTGGTGAGACCCGCGGGAACGTCACCGTCACCGAGTCCGACGGCACCACCACCAAGCTCAACGCCGCCGGCCCCGTGATGTCCCCCGAGGAGGTCGAGGCCCTGCTCGACGCCCTGGAGGACGAGCTGACCCGCTCCCCCGCCTGGGTGGTGGCGAGCGGCAGCCTCCCCGCCGGGGTCCCCGAGGACCTGTACGTGCGGGTCGCGAGTCTGGCCGCCGCCCACGGCGTGCCCCTGGCCCTGGACACCTCCGGTGCGCCGCTGACCGCCGCCGCCAAGGCCGGATCCATCACCCTGCTCAAGCCCAACCAGGAGGAGCTCGCGGCGCTGGTCGACCGCGAGCTGACCACCCTCGGCGACGTCACCGAGGCGGCCCGTGAGGTCCTCGCCTGGGGAAACGAGTCCGCGCTGGTCACCCTGGGCGGCCACGGAGCGCTCCTCGTCACGGAGCGGGACGTGCGTTGGGCACGCGGACCCCGGGTCCGCACCCGGAGTACCGTGGGCGCGGGTGACAGCGCGCTCGCGGGATTCCTCGCCGGAGACGGCTCCCCAGAGGAGCGCCTCCGTCAGGCCGTGGCCTGGGGGACCGCGGCCGTCGCGCTTCCGGGAACGACCGTCCCCCACCCCGACGACGTCGCCACCGACGGCGTCAGCCCGGCGACCGAGCCCGACCCTGACTGGCGCATCGAACCGTCGTCGTGACCACCCGTTCCACAGCCACACACCACCGTGACCGGGGCCGGACCTCCCGGCCCCGCCCGACACCCTCCAAGGACTGACATGCCCGAGCGCACCGTTGTCATCGGATCCCTCCTCGGCCTGCACGCCCGGCCCGCGACACTCTTCGTCCAGGCGGTCAACGAGACCGGTCTGCCCGTGACCGTCTCCCGCGCGGACCACAAGCCGGTGGACGCCCGCAGCGTGCTGGCGGTCATGGCGATGGGGGCCTCGCACGGCGAGACCATCACGCTGACCTGCGAGGACGAGAACTCGGACGCGGCCCTGGACGGCCTGGTGGAGATGCTCGGCAAGGAACTGGACCCGAAGTAGCCGGGACCGGGGCGGGCGGCCGTCCCCGCCCGCCCCTCCAGGCCAGCCCGCCCCTCAGATCAGTCCGCCCCTCAGATCAGCCCGCCGTCGAGTAGACGGACGGCCTCCTCGCGCATCTGGACCTTGCGGACCTTGCCGGTGACCGTCATGGGGAACTCGTCCACCACGTGGACGTAGCGCGGGATCTTGTAGTGCGCGATCCGGCCCTCGCAGAAGGCGCGCAGGGCCTCGGCGGTGAGGGGATCGGCGCCGTCGCGCATGCGCACCCAGACCATCAGCTCCTCGCCGTACCTCTGGTCCGGAACCCCGATGACCTGGGCGTCCAGCAGGTCGGGGTGGGTGTACAGCAGCTCCTCCACCTCGCGCGGGTAGATGTTCTCGCCGCCCCGGATCACCATGTCCTTGATGCGGCCGGTGATGCTCACGTAGCCGTCGTCGTCCATGACGGCGAGGTCGCCGGTGTGCATCCAGCGGCCCGCGTCGACCGCCTCGGCCGTCTTGTCCGGCTGGTTCCAGTAGCCGAGCATCACCGAGTAGCCCCGGGTGCACAGTTCGCCGGGGACGCCGCGCGGGACCGTGACCCCGGAGGCGGGGTCGATGACCTTCACCTCCAGATGCGGCCCGACCCTGCCCACGGTGGACACCCGGCGCTCCAGCGAGTCGTCGGTCCGCGTCTGGGTGCTCACCGGGGAGGTCTCCGTCATCCCGTAGCAGATCGACACTCCGGCCATCCCCATCCGGTCGATGACCTGGCGCATCACCTCGACCGGGCAGGGCGACCCGGCCATGATCCCGGTGCGCAGCGTGGAGAGGTCGTAGGAGTCGAAGTCGGGAAGGGCCAGCTCGGCGATGAACATGGCGGGCACGCCGTACAGCGAGGTGCAGCGCTCCGCCTGGACGGCGTCGAGCGCGGCGGCGGGGTCGAACCCGGGGCCCGGGATGACCATGCACGCGCCGTGGCTGGTGGCGGCCAGGTTTCCCATCACCATGCCGAAGCAGTGGTAGAAGGGCACGGGGATGCAGATCCGGTCGGCCTCGGTGTATCCCAGCAGCTCACCGACGGAGTAGCCGTTGTTGAGGATGTTGTGGTGGGAGAGGGTCGCGCCCTTGGGGAACCCGGTCGTGCCGGAGGTGTACTGGATGTTGACCGGGTCGTCCGGGGAGAGCGTGGCCTCGACCTCGTGGAGTCCGTCCGGATCGCCCCCGTCACCGGCGGCGAGCAGCGCCGCCCAGGCCGGGCCGTCGAAGAGCACCACCTCGCGCAGCTCGGGGCACTTGCCGCGCACCTGCTCGATCATCGCGGCGTAGTCGGAGGACTTGAACGAGGGCGCGGCGACCAGCACCGAGATCCCCGCCTGGTTGAGCACGTACTCCAACTCGTGGGTGCGGTAGGCGGGGTTGATGTTCACCATGACGGCGCCGACGCGGGCGGTCGCGTACTGGACGAGGACCCACTCGGTCCGGTTGGGCGCCCAGACGCCGACCCGGTCCCCCTTCACCACGCCGAGGTCGAGCAGTCCCAGCGCCACCCGCTCGACCTCCGCGCCGAACTCCCGGTAGGTGAGCCGGAGCCCGGAGGCCCGGTCCACCAGGGCGTCCCGGTCGGGGTGCGCGGCCACGGTCCGGGCCAGGTCGCCGCCGATGGTGTCGCCGAGCAGAGGGGTGGTGGAGGTGCCGGAGGCGTAGCTGGGAAGGGCGGCGTTCACACTCAAGTCCAGGCTCCTAGCCGTGCGGGACAGTGGATCCCACGCCCGGAGGAGCACTGGCCGCACCCCTCCGGACATGTAAGCCAGATCACACTTATCACGCACCCCGGCCCGAGGGAAGGCCTTCCCTCCGCCCCGGGAGGACGCCTACTCCTTGACTCGGTGCACCTTGTGCGCGGCCGCCTGGGCGCGCGGACGGACCACGAGCAGGTCGACGTTGACGTGCGGCGGCCGGGTGATCGCCCAGACGATGGTGTCGGCCACGTCCTCGGCGCTCAGCGGGTCCGGAACCCCGGCGTACACGGCCTCGGCACGCTCGGCGTCCCCGCGCAGGCGGTTGAGGGAGAACTCCTCGGTCTTGACCATGCCGGGAGCCACCTCCAGGACGCGGACCGGTTCCCCGCACAGTTCCAGGCGCAGGGTGGCGGCCAGGGTGTGGGCTCCGTGCTTGGCGGCCACGTAACCGCCGCCGCCCTCGTAGACGCCGTGTCCGGCCACCGAGGAGACGACCAGGACGGTGCCGTCCCCGCTGGCGATGAGCTTGGGCAGCAGGGCCTGGGTCATGTTGAGCACGCCCAGGACGTTGACCTCGTACATGCGCCGCCAGTCGGCGGGGTCACCGTTGGCGACGGTCTCGGTGCCGATCGCCCCGCCCGCGTTGTTGACCAGCACGTCACAGGAGCCCAGCTCCTCGGCGAAGGCGTCGACATCCGCGCGGTCGGTGACGTCGAGGACCCGGGCGCGGGCCGAGTGACCGCTGCCGGTGATCTCCTCGGCGAGCGCCTCGATCCGGTCGGCGCGGCGGGCCACCAGGACCACCTCGTAGCCCTCGGCGGCGAGCCCGCGCGCGGTGGCGGCACCGATCCCGCTGCTGGCTCCGGTGACGACCGCGGTCGCTGTCATGTGGTTCCTCCCAAGGTCAGGTGTCGCGCCGAGCGTATCCGGGGACGGGGTCCCCACCGCGTGGCGGGGCCGCCGTGTCCCCAGGGGCCGAGTCGACCCTGGGGGGCCGAGAAAACGCGTGGAGTGACGGGACCGGGCGCTGTTAGCGTCGGCGAAACCTCACCGGCCCGGTGCACGGGTCCTGACGGAAGCGGACCGCCCATGTCCCACAGCACTTCCGACCAAGCCCCCACGGACGAACCCGCGCCTTCCGGTCCGCAGCCCCCTCCCCCGGAGGGGAGGCGGTTCACGCTGCTGGCCCGGCTCAGCGTCTTCACGCTGATCAGCACCACGGCCGACTTCGCCTTCGGCGCGGTCTTCGTCACCGTGATCCTCGCCCGCGGGGCCGATCCCTGGGCCGTGGGCCTGATCCTGGCGGGGGGCCACCTCATCGGACTGGTCATGGAGGCGCCCAGCGGCGCCCTCGGTGACCGGTACGGACACCGCCGCCTGCTGACGCTCGGCCTCCTGGTGTGGGGTTCGGGTTTCGTCGCCCTCGGCCTGGCGGACGGACTCGTGTTCACCGTGGTGGGCGTGTGTCTGGGCAACATCGGCATGTCCCTGAAGTCCGGCACCCTCAACGCGATCCTCATCAACCGCACCGGCCCCCACGACAGGAACGCGCGCATCACGAGGATCGTGCGGGTCGGCGCGGTGTCCACGCGAATGGGTTCCGTGCTCGGGGCGGCCTCGGTGATGGTGGCGGGCACGTGGCTGTCGGCGGGCACGATGATCGCCGTGGGAGGTGTCCTCGTCCTCCTGCTGGGCCTTCTGGCCCCCGTGTGCTTCCCCGCGACCCCGGGTCAGCCGGACCGGAGGATCGGCGCCATCGTCCTGGAGTCGGTGGTGCTGGTGGCCTCCCGCCGCTTCCTGCCTCCCGTGGTGCTGGCGCTGTCCCTGATGGTCGCCACCATGCTGCTCGTCGTGTCCTGGCAGCCCATGCTCCTGGCACAGTACGGCGACGACGATGTGCGCCTGAACGGTCTGGTGCTCCTGCTCATGAGCCTCTCGCTGGCCGCCGGTGCGGCATGCGCCCGTTGGGTGCACCAGGACCGGCCGCACGTGTGGGGCGCGCTCCTGTCGATGGGCATCGGACTGCCACTGGTCCTGGCGGCCCACGGGGTGGTTCCGCTCGTGGCGGGGTTGGTGGCTGCGGAGTTCCTGATCGGGCTGGGCGGTGTGCTGTCCGGGGCGTGGTGCCAACTGATGTTCACCGACGCCAACCGGAACACGATGTTCTCGGCCGTGACGGTGGTGACGCTGCTCGGGAGCGCCCTCACCAGCAGCTCGTTCGGTTGGTTGTGGGACCTGTGGGGTATCCCCGTCGCCGTGTCCGTCCTGGCGGTGTTCGCCCTGGTGCTGGCGTCGGCCGCGCTGGTACTCACCAGACTCCTGCCCGAGTCGACGGACTTCACCTGGGCCGTGCGGCGGAACGAGGACGCGGCCCGGGGCCGATCCGCACCCTCCTGTTAACCTGCGCGCAGGTCACGCGGTCCCGCACCGGACCCCCGTGGGAAGGCGAAGAGCATGAACCTGCCCGAACTCCTCGGTACACGGAGGATCCTCCAGGCCCCCATGGCCGGAGGCACGTCCACCCCCACCCTGGTCCACGCGGTGGACGGAGCGGGCGGTCTGGGGTCACTGGCCGCTGGCTACCTGTCCGTGGAGGCGCTGGCCGCTCGGATCGCCGAGGTGCGCGTGTTGGGGACCGAGGTGTTCGGCGTGAACGTGTTCGTCCCCTCCGGTTCACCGGCGCCCGCGTCCGTGCTCGACGACTACCGAGTCGACCTCGCGAAGGAGGCCCTGCGGCTCGGGGCCGAGGTCGGCCCCGCCACCCACGACGACGACGCCTGGGACGCCAAGATCGACCTGTTGGTGAGCGAGCCGGTCTCCTTGGTGAGCTTCACTTTCGGCTGTCCGTCTGCGGCGGTGCTGGAGCGGCTGCGCGAGGCGGGTTCGGCCACCGTCGTCGCCGCCACCACCGTCGAGGAGGCCCGGACCGCCGTGGCCCGCGGCGCCGACGGCGTGTGCGTGCAGGGCCTGGAAGCGGGCGGGCACCGTGCCACCTTCGACCCCGCTCAGGGCGACGACAGGCCCCTGCTCACGCTGCTGCCCGAGGTGGTGCGCGCCGTCGACGTGCCGGTGATCGCGGCCGGAGGCATCATGACCGGTGAGGACGTCGTCGGTGCCCTCGCTGCCGGGGCCACCGCCGTCCAGCTGGGCACGGCCTTCCTCCGGTGCCCGGAGAGCGGCGCGCAGCCCGCGCACAAGGCCGCGCTGGCTGATCCGGCCTTCGGTGAGACCTCCCTGACCCGGGCGTTCACCGGACGCCCGGCGCGCGGGCTCACCAACCGGTTCATGGTCGAGCATCCGGACGCGCCCGACGCCTACCCCGAGGTGCACCACATGACCGGGCCGCTGCGCGCCGCCGCGGCGCGGGCCGGTGACACCGGGGGCATGGCCCTGTGGGCGGGGACCGGGTTCCGCCAGGCCCGCGAGGTGCCCGCGGCGGAGCTGGTCACCGAGCTGCGCGACGCCGCCGGGCGCCCCTGAGGCGCGGGATTCGGCGGGGCCAGTCGTCGGTGAGATCCTGGGCTGAGCCCCCGGGCTCCACGGGCGAGGGCGGCTCGACTGTCGGTGCCGGCCCCTAGAGTGGCCGTTCCCCCAGCGTCCACCCCCGGGAGCCCTCGTGACCCAGACCGGTCAGCGCCGTTCCCTGTGGCGCTTCAGCCGCGACGAACGCACACTCGTGCTGGGTTCGCTGCTCAACTCCATGGCGTTCTTCGCCGCCCTGCCGTTCGCCGCGCTCTACCTCGCGGACCGGACGGAACTGTCCGCCGCGGGGATCGGCGCGGTGGTCGGTGGCATTCCGCTGATCGCCGCGTTCGGCGGCCTCCTGAGCGGGATGGTCGCCGACCGGTTCGGCGCCGTCCGGCTCATGCGGTGGGGACTCCTGCTGAACGTGCTGGTCTACTCGGCACTGGCCCTGGCCTCCGCTCCCGCCGCCATCGTGGCGCTCTTCCTCAGCCTGGGCGTGGCGCGCACGATGGTCGAACCGAGCATGAAGAAGCTGCTCTCCCTGTCCGACACCGGCGACGGCCGGATCTTCCGGGTCCGCTACATCACCCTGTGTATGGGTGCGATCGTCGGACCGGCCGTGGGCGGCGTCCTGTTCCACGTGGGTCCCGCGGCGTTCTTCCTGGCCCCGGCGGCCTTCTTCGCGCTCTACCTGTCAGTGGTGGTGGTGCGCGGCGCGGAGTTGACGCGCTTGGAGACCTCCTCCAGGAGCACCGCCCCGGTTCCGTGGACCGACGCCCTGCGTGACCGCCACCTGATGGCCGCCATCGGCGCGGGAGCGGTGGTCTTCCTGATCATGGCCCAGATGGACACGTCCATCCCGCTGTACATGAAGGGCGCCTACGGCGACCGGACGGAGTACCTGTTCGCCTCGTTGCTGGTGCTGAACGCCGCCCTGGCCCTGGCGGTACAGCCCCCGGTGATCTGGCTGTCCGAGCGCCTCCCCCGGGGGCCGTTGGTGACCCTGGGGTGCGTGTTCTTCGCGGTCGCCTTCGTCTGCGTGTGGCTGGGCACGACCAACGTGGTCCTTCTGTACGTGGCCATCGTGTTCTGGACCCTGGGCGAGGCGATCCTGCTGCCGCTGCCGGACGTGGCGGTGCACTCCCTGGCCACGGACGACCGCAAGGGCGCCTACTTCGGCCTGTCCGAACTGCGCTACCTCGGGTTCTTCGTCGGTCCCGTCCTGGGCGGAACCCTCCTGGACCTGTCCGCCCCCTCCTACTTCGCCGTCATGGGGGCCGCCGTCTTCCTGTGCGTCCCCCTGCTCCTGCGCTCCTTCAAGGAGGAGCCCCGGCCCCGGGCCTGAGTACGGGGAGGCACCCCGTGGTCCGTCGGCCCCGGGGCGCGGAGGTGGCGGTCCGCCCATGGGTCGTCCCGCTCCGCCTCCGCGCCCCCTGAGGCCCCGTGGATCAGCGGGCGCTGATGAGGACGTAGCGGCGCAGGGCCAGCGGGGCGAAGATGGCGATGATCACGGCCGAGGACAGCGCCGCGTACAGCACCGCGTTCTCCGCGGGCCAGCCGGTCGGCTGCGCCAGGCCCGGCGGCGGGGCGTTGCCGAACAGCTCCCTGGCGGCCGAGGCGACCGCCGTGACCGGGTTCCACTCCGCGACGACCCGCAGCGGCGCGGGCATGCCCTCGATGGAGACGAAGGCACCCGACACGAACGCGACCGGGAACAGCCAGACCAGGCCCAGGCTCTGGGCCACCTCGACGCTGCGGGCGGTCAGCGCGATGAAGACCCCGATCCAGGAGGTCGCGAAGGCGAAGAAGAGCAGGAGGGCCACGCCCAGGACCACCTCGCTCGCCCCCGTGGTGACCCGCCATCCGATCAGGAGCCCGCACACGGCCGTGACCAGCAGCGACAGGGAACTCGTCGCCAGGTCCGAGAGGGTTCGGCCCAGGATGACGGCGATCCGGGACATGGGCAGCGACCGGTAGCGGTCGACGATGCCCTTCTGGAGGTCGTTGGCCAGCCCGACCGCCGTGAAGGACGAGTTGAACAGCAGGGTCTGCGCGAAGATGCCGCCGATCAGGAACTCCCGGTACTGCGCGCCGCCCAGGCTGCCGCCGAAGACGAAGGCGAGCAGCAGGACGAACATCACCGGCTGGATGACCCCCGCGACCATGGATCCCGGGGTGCGCACGACGTGGAGCAGGTTCCGGTGGGCGACGACCCCGCTGTCGCTCACCGATCTCATCAGCGCGTTCACCGCGGCCCTCCCGCCAGTGAGGCGGGCTCGGCGGCCTCGCCCTCGTCACGTCCGGTCAGTTCCAGGAACACCTCGTCCAGGGTGGGGCGGCGCAGCGCCACCTCGACCACGGGGACACCGCCCCGTTGCAGCGCCGCCAGAGCCCCGGTCAGCGCCGACTGCCCCTCCGAGGTGCCCACCGAGAGCCGCCTGGCGCCCGGATCGGTCTCGGGTCGGCCGTTGCCGTGGTCCGCGACGATCCCCGCGGCCGAATCCAGGTCGGCGGCGTCGGCGAGGACGAAGTCCATCCGAGCCCCGCCCATGTGCTCCTTGAGGGCGTCCGCGCTGCCCCGGGCGATCACCGTTCCCTTGTCGATGACCACGATCGTGTCCGAGAGCTGGTCGGCCTCCTCCAGGTACTGCGTGGTCAGCAGGACCGTGGTCCCGTCCTCCACGAGGGTGGAGACGATCTCCCAGGTGTCCATGCGCCCGCGCGGGTCCAGGCCGGTCGTGGGTTCGTCGAGCACGACCACCTCGGGCCGGGCCACCAGGGCCCCGGCCAGGTCCAGGCGGCGGCGCATACCGCCCGAGTAGGCGCCCGACCGCTGGTCCGCGACATCGGAGAGCCGGAACCGCCTCAGCAGTTCCCGGGCGCGCTCGGCCGCCTGCGCGCGGTTCATCCCGTACAGACGGCCCACCATGCGCAGGTTCTCGAAACCGGTGAGCTTCTCGTCCACCGCCGCGTACTGGCCGGAGAGCCCGATGCTGCGGCGGACCGCGCCCGGGTCGGCCACCACGTCGTGACCGGCGACCCGGACCCGCCCGCCGTCCGGCCGGAGCAGGGTGGTCAGCACGCGGACGGTGGTGGTCTTGCCCGCCCCGTTGGGGCCGAGCAGCCCCAGGACGTGCCCGCGCGGCACGGCCAGGTCGATGCCCCGTAGCGCGCGGTGTCGCCCGAAGGACTTGGTCAGTCCCTCGACCTCGATGACATGGTCGTCCCCGTCCACGTCACTCCCTTCGTGGTTGGGGGCCCGGCCGCGCGGCCGGGCCCGGGGTTCTCAGGCGGCGTCGAGCTGGCGCACCCGGTGGGGCCGCATGTCGGTCCAGTTGGTGTCGATGTAGGAGAGGCACTCCTGGCGCTCGGCCGGACCGTGGCGCACGACCCAGCCGGCCGGGACCGGGACGAAGGCGGGCCACAGGGAGTGCTGGTCCTCGGCGTTGACCAGGACCAGGAAGGAGGCGTCGGTGTCGTCGAACGGGTTCTGCATGGCTGTGTGCCCTTCTGTGTTCGTGCGGCTCGTGATCACGGCCGCGGATTGTCGGTGGTTCGTGGGGGTCAGCGGCGGTGCGCCAGTGAGCGGGCCAGACGGTCGGCGACGACCGGTCCGATCACGGAGAGCGCCTCCGGTGTGGCCATGAGCGCGTGCGTGCACGTGACGTCCTGGTTGTCGATCCGGCCTTCGACGTAGGGCCGCCAGGTCCGGGCGAGGTCGACTCCGGGAACGCTGTCCAGCGTCGCGGTGAAGAAGAGGAGGTCTCCGTCGAAGACGGGCGGCCGTCCGTGGCGCAGCAGGGTCACCTGCCGGTCGAAGCCGAGGAGCATGGCCTCGACCGCCTCCTTGGAGAGTTCGCCGAGGGGGTCGCCGTGGCGCCGGAACACCGCGATGGCGTCCTCGGTCCGCGGTGACTCGCCGAGGCCTTCGGCGTCCTCGGCGTAGCCGACGGCCCGGAGCAGGGCGACGAGAACCTCGGTGTCGTCGGTGAAGCCCTCCTCCGCGGACTGGCCGAACGGGTGCGAGTCCAGCAGGGCCAGGGTGGCCACCTCGTCGCCGGTCTCCTGGAGGTGTCCGGCGAGCGCGTGCGCGATGTTGCCTCCGAAGGACCAGCCCAGCAGGTGGTAGGGCCCTTCTGGCTGGATCTCGCGGATCCGCGCGGCGTAGTCCTCGGTGAGGGATCGCAGGTCGGTGGCGTGCTCGGTCCGGTCGCCGGGGCTGAGCCCCGGGGCCTGGAGCCCGTACACCGGGTGGTCGGCGCCGATGTGCCGCGCCAGCCCCGCGTAGGGCCAGGCGAGCCCTCCGGCGGGGTGCACGCAGAACAGCGGGGCGCCCTCGCCGGTGGGCCGGATCGGCAGGATCCGGCCGAGCCCGGTCTCGGTGGTCTCCCCGTCCGCCGCCTGGATGAGCCCGGCGACCGTGGGGTTCTGGAAGAGCATCGGCACCGTGACCTCCTGGCCCAGGGCGGCGCTGATGCGCCGCACGAGGCGCGCCGCGAGCAGGGAGTGCCCGCCCAGCTCGAAGAACCCGTCGTGCACCCCGACCCTCGGCAGGTCCAGGATCTCCGCGAACAGCGCGCACATGCGGATCTCGCGCCGTGTCCCGGGAACACCGGTCACCTGCGGTGCGTGCTCGGCGGGGTCCGGCAGGGCCGCGTTGTCGACCTTGCCGTTCACGGTCAGGGGCAGGGACTCCAGGCGGACGAACACCGCCGGGACCATGTACTCGGGAAGCCTGGCGGCCAGGTGTCGGCGCAGCTCGGCGTCGGTGGGGCCGGGGCGTACGAGCGGCACCGGGTAGGCCACGAGCCTGGCGTCGCCCGCCGCCGTGCGGCGCACCAGGACGGCGGCCTCGGCGACGCCGGGGTGGTCCACGAGCGTCGCCCTGATCTCCCCGGGTTCGATCCGAAAACCCCGGAGCTTGACCTGGTCGTCGGCGCGGCCGACGAACTCCAGCGTGCCGTCGGCGCGCCACCGCACGAGGTCTCCGGTCCGGTACATGCGCCCGCCCGCGGCGGCGAAGGGGTCGGCGACGAACCGCTCCCCCGTCATGCCGGGGCGGCTGCGGTACCCGCGGGCCAGCCCCGCTCCGGCGATGTAGAGCTCACCGAGCGCGCCCACGGGTGCGGGCTGGAGTCCGCCGTCGAGCACGTACACCCGGATGTTGCCCACCGGTCGGCCGATGGTCGGTCCGGCCTCGCCGCCGATGCCCGCGATGACGGCGTCCACCGTGGTCTCGGTGGGGCCGTAGAAGTTGTAGGCGCGCACGTCGGGGCGGCGGGTCAGGTCGTCCCAGAGGTCGGCGTCGACCGCCTCTCCGCCCAGGGCCACCACCGAGAGCGCGTCCGAGTGGTCGAGCACGCCCTCGGCGATCAGCCTGCGGGCGTAGCTGGGCGTGGTCTCGACGGAGTCCACGCGGTTGCGGGTCAGGTAGTCGGCGAGGCCGGAGGGGTCGCGGCGCACCGCGTCCTCCACCACGTGCAGCTCGTGCCCGTCGACCAGCCAGAGGATCGGGTCCCAGGAGGCGTCGAAGGCCACACCGGCGGTGTGCGCGACTCGGAGCTTGCGGCCCAGCTCCTCGCTGACCGGGGTGAACAGCTCCTCCTGGTGGCTCAGGAACAGGTTGACCAACGACCCGTGCTCGACCTCGACCCCCTTCGGCCTGCCGGTGGAGCCCGAGGTGTAGATGACGTACACGATGTCCGAGGCGGTGAGCGGGCGGACCCGTTCGCGGTCGGTGAGCGCGCCCGCGGTGGCGCAGTGGCAGTCGCCGTGCTTGTCGGTGATGGCGTCCACGTCGCGCACCAGCGGGGCGTCGGGGACCCGGTAGGCGAGCGAGGAGTCGGTGAGCACCAGCCCGGGCACGGCGTCCCCGATCATGGTGGCCAACCGCTCGTCCGGGTGGTCGGGGTCGAGGGGCAGGTACGCGGCGCCGCTCTTGAGCACGCCCAGGAGGCTCACGACCGTCTCCACCGAACGCTGGAGCAGGACGGCGACCACGTCGCCGGGCCCGTTGCCGAGCTTGACCAGCGAACGGGCCAGGCAGTTGGCGCGCCGTTCGAGGTCGGCGAAGCTGAGCCGCTCCTGCGCGCAGACCAGCGCGATCGCGTCGGGGGTGCGCCGGACCTGCTCCTCGAACAGCTCCACGACGGTCTCGACCGGAAGCTCCCTGAGCAGGCCGTGCCCGTCCGCCAGGAGTCCCTCCCGCTCCTCTCCGGAGAGGATCTCCAGGCGACCGAGACGGGCCTCGGGTGCCCGGGTGGCGGCGTCGAGCAGTCGGACGTAGCGCTCCACGAACAGCCGCGCCGTGCCGGGTTCGAACATCGCGCTGTTGTACTCCAGCGTGCCGGTGACACCGGCGGCGCCGCCCAGCGGACAGGTCTGCTCGGCCAGGTCGAAGGAGAGGTCGAACTTGGCACCCAGTGCCGGGGCGCCCGGTTCGGGGCGCACGTCCAGACCCGACAGCTCCATGGTGGGCGTCTCGTTGTTCTGGAGGGTCAGGGCCGTCTGGAACAGGGGATGGCGTCCGAGGGCACGGGAGGGGTTGAGCCGCTCCACGATCTGCTCGAAGGGCACCTCCTGGTCGTCGAAGGCGTCCAGGTCGGCGTCGCGCACCCGCGCCAGCAGCTCGGTGAAGGTCGGGTTGCCCGAGGTGTCGGTGCGCAGCGGGAGCGTGTTGACGAAGAACCCGACCAGTTCGTCCAGGGCGGGGTCGGTGCGCCCCGCGACGGGGCTGCCGATCACGATGTCGTCGCCCGCGCCCAGGCGGGTGTGCAGGGCGGCGAGTCCGGCCTGGAGGACCATGAACAGGCTCGTGGACGAGGACCGGGCCAACCGCACCAGGCGTTCGTGCAGGTCCGCGCCGATCTCCACCCCCGTGCTGGCGGAGGGCTGGGAGGCGCTGGCGGGGCGGGGCCTGTCGGAGGGCAGGCGCACCTCGTCCGGGGCGCCGGACAGGCGGCGTTCCCAGGCGTCGAGGCTGTGCCGGATCGCGCTCTCGGGGTCGCCGTCGTCGCCCAGGACCTCGCGCTGCCAGAGCGTGTAGTCCGCGTACTGCACCGGGAGGTCGCGGGCGAGGGCCGCGGTGCCGTGCACACGGGCGGTGTAGGCCATGGAGAGGTCGCGCGCCAGGGGCGCGGTCGACCATCCGTCACCGGCGATGTGGTGCAGGACCAGCAGCAGGACGTGCTCCCGGCCGATTCTGAACAGGTGGCCCCGCAGGGGCGTCTCGACGGCCAGGTCGAAGCCCCTGCCCGCCTCGCGGACCAGGGCCTGCCGCAGCTCCTCCTCGGAGGCGACCTCGACACACTCGCTGCCCGGGGTGACCGCCTCGGGGGGCAGCACGTGCTGGAGGGGCTCGCCGTCGATGTCGGGGAAGACCGTTCGCAGGCTCTCGTGGCGCGCGGAGACGTCGCGCAGCGCCCCGCGCAGCGCCTCTGTGTCCAGCTCACCGGTGATCCGGACCGCCATCGGGAGGTTGTAGAGGGCCGCCGAGGTGTCCAACCGGTTGAGGAACCACAGCCTGCGCTGGGCGAAGGACAGCGGGATACGCGCGGGCCGGGGCACCGGTCGCAGCGGGGGCCTGGACTGGCGGCCGGTGCCGAGGGCCGCGGCCAGACCGGCGACGGTCGGTGCCTCGAAGAGCGTGCGGACCGCGACCTCGGCGCCGACCGTGTGACGGATGCGGGCCACCAGGCGGACCGCGAGGAGCGAGTGGCCGCCGAGGGCGAAGAAGTCGTCGTCGATGCCGACTTCGGGCACGTCCAGGACCTTGGCGAACAGCTCGCACAGGACGGTCTCGTCGCGGGTGCGCGGGCCGCGTCCACTGCCGGTGACGGCCTCGGGTTCGGGCAGCGCGGCCCGGTCCAGCTTGCCGTTGGGCGTCAGCGGGAGTTCGGGCAGCACCATGACCACCCCGGGCAGCATGGCGGCGGGGAGCCTGCGCGCCGCGTGGTCGCGGATCCCCCGGGTGTCGGGGCGTCCGCCCGGCCGTGCGGTGACGAAGGCGGCCAGCCGCGCGTCCCCGTCCCTGGTGCGGGTGAGCACCACGGCCGACTGGGCGACGTCGGGGTGTTCGGCCACGACGGCCTCGACCTCGCCGAGTTCGATCCGGTGGCCGCGCACCTTGACCTGTCCGTCGGCGCGGCCGACGTAGCGCAGCGCGCCGTCGGACCGACGGGTGACCAGGTCACCGGTGCGGTACATCCGGCTCCCGTCGGCGGCGAACGGGTCCGCGAGGAAGCGCTCGGCGGTCATCCCCGGGCGGCCGAGGTATCCGCGGGCGACCCCGGCTCCGCTGAGGTAGAGCTCGCCGACGACCCCTGCGGGGACCGGGCGGAGCCTGCCGTCCAGGACCCGGGCGCCGGTGTTGGCGATCGGCCTGCCGATCACCGGTTCGATCTCCTCGTCGGAACGGGCCGTGACGCTGTCGACGGTGCACTCGGTCGGCCCGTACAGGTTGTGCGCCGTCAGGCCGGGGACGTCGCGCAGTTCGTCCCAGAGCCGGGCGTCGACCGCCTCTCCGCCCAGGGCGAGCACGCGCGGCCCGGTGCCGCCGTCGAAGAGCCCCAGGGCCACGAGCTGCCTGGCGTAGGAGGGCGTCGTCTCGACCGCGTCGACCTCCCGCTCACGCAGGAGCGCGACGAGCTGTTCGGCGTCCCCCCTGACGGGGTCCTGGACGATGTGGAGTTCGTGGCCGTCCACCATCCACAGGAACGGGTCCCACGAGGCGTCGAAGGAGACCCCGGCCGTGTGCGCGACCCGCAGGGGTCGGCCAGCGGCGGCGACGGCCGGTCCGAACACGCGCTCCCGGTGCGAGTGGAGCAGGTTGGCCAGAGAGCGGTGCTCGACGACCACGCCCTTGGGGCGCCCGGTGGATCCGGAGGTGTAGACGACGTAGGCCGCGTCGCGGGGGCCCGGCCTGGCCGGAACCCGCAGCATCGGTGTGTCCAGCGGCAGCGCGTCGACGTACAGCACCGTGCTGTCGGCGGGAACGCGCGTCCGGTTCCCGGCCGTGGTGAGGACGTGCTCGGGCCGGGCGTCCGCGAACATGTGGTCGACCCGATCGCGCGGGTAGGAGGTGTCGACGGGCATGTGGGCGGCTCCGCTGCGGAGCACGCCCAGGAGCGCGACCGCCAGGTCGACCGAACGCGGCAGCACCGTCGCCACGGTCGTTCCGGGCCCGGCGCCCCGGTCGGCCAGGAGGCGGGCCAGGCTCTCGGCGCGGGCGTCCAGCTCCGCGAACGTCAGCGAGTCGTCGCCCGCGACCACCGCGGTCCGGTCGGGAGTGCACAGGACCTGGGCCTCGAAGGCCTCCAGGATCGAGTCCGCGGCTCCGGAACGGTACGGTCCCGCCGAGCCCTCGTCCAGCTCCGCCCGCTCTCCGGGGAGGAGGAGCTCCGCCTCCTCGACGAGGGTGTCCGGGGCCTCGGCCAGGACCGAGAGCAGGTGCGTGAAGCGGTCGGCGACGGAGCGGGCGGTGTGCTCGTCGAAGAGGTCGGCGTCGTACTCCAGGTCGCCGAGGAGCCCTTCGGCGATGCCCCCGGACCCCAGGTGCACCGTCAGGTTGAGGGTGAGGTCGAACTTGGCCTGCCGGGTGCCGACGCCCTCCTGCACGGTGGTGTCCAGGCCGCCCAGGGACGGCCGCTCGGCGCGGATGTTCTGGAGGGCGAGCATCACCTGGAAGAGCGGTGGCCGCGAGCCCGTGCGGGTCGGACGCAGCTCCTCGACCACGCGGTCGAAGGGGGCGTCCTGGTGGGCGAAACCGGAGAGGCAGGCCTGCCGGGACCGGATGACCAGGTCATCGAAGGTCGGATTGCCGGATGTCCGGGTCCGGATGACGACCGTGTTCACGAAGAAGCCGACGAGATCGTCGAGTTCGGCCTCCGTACGGCCCGCCGTGGGTGTGCCGACCGTCAGGTCGGAGCCCGCGCCCAGGCGGGAGAGCAGCGCGGTGAGCCCGGCGTTGAGCACCATGAACAGGCTGGCGCCGTGCTTGTCGCCGAGCCCGTTGAGGCGCTCGTGGAGTTCGGGTGACAGGCGCAGCGGGACCGAGCCGCCGCGGCCGCTGGACTGTTCGGGGCGGGCGCGGTCCACGGGCAGGACCGTCTCCTCCGGGGCCCCTCGCAGGGCCTCGCGCCAGTAGGCCAGCTGCCGGGAGAGCTCGCTCTCCGGGTCGTCGTCCCCGCCGAGCACCTCGTTCTGCCAGAGCGTGTAGTCGGCGTACTGGACCGGGAGGGGCGCCCAGTCCGGGGCCCGCCACTGGGAGCGCGCGGAGTAGGCGTCGGCCAGGTCCCGGGCGAGCGGTCCCAGCGACCACCCGTCACCGGCGATGTGGTGCAGGACCAGCAGCAGGACGTGGTCACGGTCGTCGACCCGCAGGAGCCGGACCCGCAGCGGGGTCTCCACGGAGGTGTCCAGGCCCCGGCTCGCCTCGGCCGTGATCACCCGCTCCAGGTCGGGTTCGGGGCACGAGACGGCCGCGAAGTCGAGGGGGCTCTCGTGGGGTGCCAGGACGTGCTGGCGGGGCTCCTCCCCGTGCAGCGGGAACACGGTGCGCAGGGTCTCGTGGCGTTCCACCAGGTCGTCCAGAGCGGCGCGCAGTGCCCCGGTGTCCAGCTCGCCGCGCAGCCGGAGCGCGGCCGGGATGTTGTAGGCGCCGGAGTCGGGCGCGTACCTGTTGAGGAACCAGAGTCTGCGCTGGGTGTGCGACAGCGGCAGCACCTCGGGGCGCTCGCGCGGCTCCAGTCGCGGTCCGGTCACCGCCTCGTCCGGGAGCACCCTGGCCAGCCCGGCGACCGTGGGGTTCTCGAAGAGTTCGCGGATGGCGGGGGCCGCGCCGAACTCGGCGCGGATCCGGCCGATCAGGCGGGTGGCCAGCAGGGAGTGGCCGCCCAGGGCGAAGAAGTCGTCGTCCACGCCGACCCGCTCGACCCCGACCGCCTCGGCGAAGAGCTCGCAGAGCCTGCGCTCCCGCTCGTCGCGCGGCGCCCGGAGGGCCTCCGAGCCGCCGGAGGGCAGGGGCAGGGCGGCGCGGTCGAGCTTTCCGCTGGGGGTCAGCGGCAGCTCGGGGACCCGGACGGTCGCGGCGGGCACCATGAACGCGGGCAGCCGGTCCGAGGCGTGCGCACGGACCTTGTCCGTGTCGGAGGGGTCGTCGACGACCACGTAGGCCACCAGGCGGGTGTCCGCGCCCTCGCCGACGGCGATCACCGCGGTCTGGCGGACTCCGGGGCACTCCCGGACGACGGCCTCGACCTCGGCCGGTTCGACGCGCACCCCGCGTACCTTGACCTGGTCGTCGGCGCGGCCGAGGAAGCGCAGGGTGTGGTCGGGTCCCGGCGAGACGAGGTCGCCGGTGCGGTACATGCGGCTGCCGTCGGCGGCGTGGGGGTCGGCCACGAACCGTTCGGCGGTGAGCACGGAACGGCCGAGGTAGCCGCGCGCGACGGACGCGCCCGAGACGTACAGCTCACCGGTGCCGCCCGGGGAGACGGGCCGGAGCCCCGAGTCCAGGACGTAGGCGCGGGAGTTGGCGACCGCGCCCCCGATGTGGGGGTGGCTCTCCGAGGTGACGGGTGCGGTCAGGCTGTCGACGGTGGTCTCGGTGGGGCCGTACAGGTTGTGCGCGCTGACGTGTTCCAGCGACGCGAGCGTGTTCCACAGGTCGGCGTCCACGGCCTCACCGCCCAGGGCGACGACCGTGGGGCCGCCGGGCTCGGCGAGCCCCTCGGCCAGGAGCGCGCGGGCGAAGGAGGGCGTGGTCTCGATGGCTTCCAGGCCCTGTTCGCGCAGGTGGGCCACGAGCCGCTGCGGGTCGCGGCGGACCTCGTCCTCGACCAGGTGGAGCTCGTGTCCGTCGACCATCCACAGGAAGGGGTCCCAGGAGGCGTCGAACGAGAGCCCCGCGGTGTGCGCCACCCGCAGCGCCCGTCCGTGGCGTTCGCGGGCGGGGGTGAAGACGAGTTCGCGGTGCGAGTGCAGGAGGTTGAGCAGGGATCGGTGCTCCACGGCGACGCCCTTGGGCGCGCCCGTGGAACCGGAGGTGTAGATGACGTAGGCGAGGTCCGCTCCGGTGGCGGGGCGGGGCCGGTCCGACGTGTGCGGACGCGGGCCCTCCTCGACGGCGGTCCTGGTGGCCGGATCGTCCATCCGGACGGTCCTGGGGGTGACCTCGAGCGCTTCGTCCGGGGTCCCGGACACGGTGTCGCCGTGGGTGAGCACGATGTCCGGCCGCGCGTCCCGCACCATCGCGGCCAGTCGGCCCGTGGGGTAGCCGGGGTCGAGGGGCAGGCACACGGCGCCGGCCTTGAGCACCGCCAGCTGGGCGACGGCGAGGTCGGTGTGGCGCCCCAGCCGGACTCCCACCACGCGCCCGGGGGCGGCGCCGAGCGCGACGAGGTGGTCGGCCCAGCGGTCGGACAGGGCGTCGAGGCGGGCGAAGGTGAGTCGGCCGTCCGGCGCGACGACCGCCGTGCTCGAAGGGAACCGGGAGGCGGTGACCGCGAACTCGTCCGCGACCGTGAGGTCGGGCAGCGCCCGCACCGGGCCGGCGCTCATGCTGGCCCCCGACCGCTCCTCCTCGTCGGAGCGGACGGCCAGGGTTCCCACCGGGGCGGAGGGGTCCTCGGCGATGGCCCGCATGACGGCGAACAGGCGGCTCTGGTGGTCGCCGAGCTCGTCGCGCGTGTACAGGTCCGGGCTGCCGTCGAAGTCGACGCGGATGTCCTGGGTCGCCCCGAGCCCGTGGAAGATGACGGACAGGTCCTCGACGGGCCCGACCGAGAGGTTGTGCGTGGTGGCCGGGAGCCCGGCGAAGACCAGCTCGCCCAGGGCCGGGATGATGTTCACCGACGGCCCGGTGAGGCGGCGACCGGGGTTCCCGCCGCGACGCAGGTCCTCGCTGCGGTAGCGCTGGTGCCGGAGCACCCGCCGGGTGTCCAGCGCCACCTGCCGCAGGAGTTCGGACACCGGCTGGTCGGGGCGGACCCGGACCCGCAGCGGAACGATGTTGGAGACCGCGGCCGGAACCGTCCGCGCGTGCGACGTGCGGCGAGTGGTGACCGGCAGGCCCAGGACGACGTCCCGGGCGCCGGTGAAGCGGTGGAGGTGGACGGCGGTGGCCGTGAGGACCGCGGTGGGCAGGCTGGTGCGCTGCCGGCGGGCGGCGGCCTGGAGTCCGGCGGCGGTCTCGCGCGGCAGGTGGTCGGTGACCCTGTGCAGGCTGGTGGGCATCCGCGGGGGCGTACCGGCCAGCCCCACCGCGTCGGGGGCGTCAGCCATGTACTCCGACCAGAAGCGGCCGTCGGTCTCCTCGGTGCCGTCCGCCCGGTAGTCGGCTTCCTCCTCCAGGAGTCGGCTCAGTGAACCGAAGGGGCTGGGCCCCGGCTCGGTCCCGGCGGCCAGGGCGTCGTGGACCTCGGCGACCCGGCCCAGGACCAGCATGGCCCCGTAGCCGTCCAGGAGCAGGTGGTGGACGCGCTGGTAGACGAAGTGGTGCTCCTCGCCGAGCCGGAAGATCACCTCGGCGAACAGGGTCTCGCCCCGGACGTCCTGTGCCCGCGCGAGGTCGTCGCGCATCCACCGACGGGCGGACGCGGCGGGGTCGGGCTCGTCGGTGAGGTCCACGACGGTGGGCCACCAGTCCTCCGGTCGGCGGACCTCCTGCCAGGGTTCCCCGTCCTCCTCGCCGAAGCGCAGGTGGAGCGACTCGGTCTCCAGCACCGCCTGGCGCAGGGCGGCGCAGAGGACCGGCACGTCCAGCGGACCGTCCAACTCCAGGTACTCGGCGATGGCGTACACGGGGTTTCCCGGGTCCATCTGCTGCGCGTACCAGAGCCCGGTCTGGGCAGCCGTGAGCGGCAGTCGGCGGGTTCGGCCGGTGTTCGTCATCGAAGACCTTCCAATCGCGTCGGCGCCTCTGCCGAAGCAGCGGACGGGCCGCGGTTGCGGGGAATTGAATGCGTGTGTCCGGGGTGCCCCGGGCGGGGAACGGAGCACGCCAGCGGATCGGTCGCCCCAGGGAGGCCGGGATGACCGCTTTCAATAGCTTGTCTGTGATCACTGGTGATTCGTGGCGAAAGTTCGGAAGGATTGCGTGATGCACATCACACAAAGCAATCGGATACTTACTAAAAGCCATATTCCGGACAGGGCAAAGCGACCGGAGTGCACCACTCCGGCCACTTTGAAAGGGGCCGCTAGTTGTTGATCTGGTAGTTGCCGATGAAGATGGTGAGCAGTCCGCCGTCCCCGAACAGGCCCAGACCACCGAGCAGGCCACCTGGGGACGAGGGGGCCTCGGCGACGGGGGCCGCGGCGGCCTGAGCGGGTGCGACAGCGAGGCCGAGGACAGCGGTGGCGGTGAGGGCGGAGAGCAGGAGCGCGGAGACGCGTCGCCGAACTGACGTCATGACGGGGGTTCCCTTCGATGGTCGGACGGGGCCTTTCGCCGGTTGGACGAACCGCCCCTCACGGGACTATTCGTCACCGAGCGGCGGGGGTATTGGTCCGGTTCGCCATGAGTTATTCCGATCGCCTCGGCCGCGCCGCGCCTGGCGTCGGCGACCTCCGGCACACGGAACGCTCCCCGACAGCACCCACTCGGCCCCACTCGCCCCCGCCAGGAGGAACAGCTTTTTCTACCAGTTGGTAACAATTAACGGCGACGACTGGAGCGCCGAAGGCGGAACGCCCTAGGGTTCCGACATGGGTGTATTGCGGAAGCGTGTCCTTCTTCGTGTTTTTCTGGGCTTTGTCGCCACGGTCGCGTCTCTCGCACTGATCGCCTCGCTCCTGGGGGTCTGGGCGGTACGGCGCTCCTTCCCGACCACCTCCGGGGAGCTGACCCTCACCGAACTCGGCGCGCCGGTCTCCGTGCTGCGGGACGAACGCGGCGTCGCCCACCTCTACGCCGACGACGCCGAGGACCTCTTCGTCGCCCAGGGGTTCACCCACGCCCAGGACCGGTTCTGGGAGATGGACTTCCGCAGGCACGTCACGGCGGGGCGCACCGCCGAACTCTTCGGCCCGGGCCAGGTGGAGACCGACATCTACCTGCGCACCATGGGCTGGCGCCGGGTCGCCGAGCAGGAGTACGACCTCCTGGAGGAGGACACCCAGCGCTACCTGGACGCCTACGCGGCCGGAGTGAACGCCTGGATCGACGACAACCAGGGGCTCTCGGCCGGCCTGGAGTACGGCCTCCTCGGGATCACCGCGGACGACTACACCGTGGAGCCCTGGACGCCCACGGACAGCCTCGCGTGGCTGAAGGCCATGGCCTGGGACCTCGGCGGCAACCTCCAGGACGAGACGCAGCGGGCCCTGCTGCTCGCCGACGGCCTCGACGAGGAGCAGATCGAGGAGCTCTACCCCGCCTACCCGACCGAGAAGCACGCGACCATCACGGCCACCGAGGAGCACAACGGGTCCGGCACCGAAGCCGACCTGGGCCGCGCACCCGACCTGCCCGAGGAGGCCCTCGCGGCGCTCGGCGGGCTCTCCGGCGTGCACGACGCCATCCCGGACCTCCTCGGCCCCTCCGACGACCCCGACCTCGGATCCAACTCCTGGGTCGTGTCCGGTGAGCACACCGAGACCGGTCTTCCGCTGCTCACCAACGACCCCCACCTGGGCGCCTCGATGCCGTCCACCTGGTACCAGATGGGACTGCACTGCACGGAGCTCACCGAGGAGTGCCCCTTCGACACCAGCGGGTTCAGCTTCTCGGGCCTGCCCGGCGTTGTGATCGGCCAGAACGAGTCCATCGCCTGGGGCTTCACCAACCTCAACCCGGACGTCATGGACCTCTACCTGGAGCGGGTGGAGGGCGACGACTACGTGGTGGACGGGGAGAGGCGCCCCCTGGAGATCATCGAGGAGACCATCGCGGTCTCCGGCGGCCAGGACCTCGAACTCACCGTCCGCTCCACCCACAGGGGCCCGATCCTGTCGACCACGTCCGCGGGGTCGAACCTGCGGCGGATCGGCGAGAACCCCCGTGAGGGGGACGACGCCCCCTACCAGGTGTCCCTGCGCTGGACCGCGCTCCAGCCGGGCACCACCGCCGACGCGATCTTCTCCATGAACCGCGCCCGTGACTGGGACACCTTCCGCGAGGCCGCGAGCAGGTTCGACGTCCCCTCGCAGAACCTCGTCTACGCGGACAACGAGGGCAACATCGGCTACCAGGCTCCGGGGCTGGTCCCGGTCCGGGGCAAGGGCGACGGCCGCTGGCCCGCCCCCGGCTGGGACTCCGACTACGACTGGGAGGACGAGTTCCTGCCCTTCGACGAGCTGCCCAGCGTGTACAACCCGGAGTCCGGGGTGATCGTCACCGCGAACGAGTCGGTCGTGGACGAGGACTACGAGCACTTCCTGACCTCGGACTGGAACTACGGCTACCGGGGCCAGCGGATCAACGACCTCCTGGACGAGGCGATCGCGGACGGCCCCGTGGGTGTCGCGGACATGGAGCGGATCCTCGTGGACTCCCTCCACACCAGCGCCCTCGAGGTCACTCCGTACCTGCTGGACACCCCGGTCGAGGGAGCCACCGCCGAGGCGCGCGAACTCCTCGTCGACTGGGACCACCGCAACGAACCCGACTCCGCCGCGGCCGCGTTCTACAACGCGACCTGGCGCCAGCTCCTCCCCCTGCTCTTCGACGAACTCGGGGAACGCGGCATGGACGGCCGCTCACGCGGGATGCACGTGGTCTCCCAACTGCTGGAGGACCCCGACTCGGCCTGGTGGGAGGGCCGGGACGCCAGCGGACGGGAGGAGGTCCTGGCCGCGGCGATGGACGCCGCCGTGGAGGAGCTCAACGAACTGCTCGGCGACGACCCGGCCGACTGGCGCTGGGGCGACCTGCACACCCTCACCGCGACGCACGAGTCCTTCGGGACCTCGGGGATCGGCCCGGTGGAGTGGCTGTTCAACCGCGGCCCCGTGGAGAGCGCGGGCGGCTCCGACCTGGTCAACGCCACCGGTTGGAACACGTCGGAGGGCTACGGCATCACCACGGTCCCGTCGATGCGCATGGTCGTGGACCTGGCCGACCGGGACTCCTCCACGTGGATCCACCTCACCGGCAACTCCGGCCACGCCTTCCACCCGAACTACGACGACCAGCTGGAACTGTGGGCGGAGGGCGCGACGCTCCCCTGGGCGGTGACCGAGGAGGCGGTCCGCGAGGCCACCGAGGACGAGCTCACCCTCGTCCCGTGACTCCCGGCCCCGGAGACGTCCGGAACCGTTCTCCGGGGCCTCCCGCTAGAGCGGGAACGACGTGCCGGTCATCTCCTCGGACAGGTCCCACAGCCGCCGGGCCATCTCGGTGTCGCGCGCGGCGGCGCTTCTCCCGGACGGGCCGGGCGCCCCGTTCACGAACAGACCGGTGGGTCCGGCGAAGAACGCTCCGGGGACGTCCTGCGTGGCGGCGTGGACCGTGGGCAGTGCCCCGCTGTGCGCGCTCTGGGCGAAGATCCGGTTGCCGATCCGCAGGAGCCCGTCCTGGAGTGCGTTCTCGCTACGGCCCTGGAGGTTGGTTGCTGCGTAGCCGGGGTGCGCGGCGGTGGCCAGCACCGGCGAACCGGCGTCGTCGAGCCTGCGCTGGAGTTCCAGGGTGAACAGGAGGTTGGCCAGCTTGGACTGTCCGTAGGCCCGGTAGGGCGTGTAGCGGCCCTCCAGGTTGGGGTTGTCGAAGTCGATCCGGTTGACCGAACGGTGCAGGCCGGAGGAGACGGTGACCACGCGTCCCGTGACGTGTTCGAGGAGGAGGTTGGTGAGGGCGAAGTGGCCCAGGTGGTTGACGCCGAACTGGGTCTCGAAGCCGTCACTGGTGCGGGACTCGGGGATCGCCATGAGTCCCGCGTTGTTGATCAGGAGTTCGAGGTCGCCCCGCCAACCGTCGGCGAACTCGCGGACCGAGGCCAGGTCGGCGAGGTCGAGGCGGCGGACCTCCGTGGTGCCCGGGATCCCGGAGGCGGCTCGTTCCCCCTTGGCGGTGTCGCGGACCGCCAACACCACGCGGGCGCCGCGTCCGGCCAGGATCCTGGCGGTCTCCAGGCCGAGTCCGCTGTTGGCGCCGGTGATGACGGCGGTCCTGCCGGTCAGGTCGGGCAGGCTCACGCTGGTTCTGCTCATGTCCCCAAAGTAGGGAGCACTCTCGAAGTTGTCAATGACAACAATGCTGTCATCGCAAACATCGGACTATGCTGGCAGCATGCCTGACCGCCCCTACCACCACGGCGACCTCCGCTCCACCCTGTTGAGCAGCGCCGAACGCACCCTGGCCCAGCGCGGCCCCGGGGCCCTCTCCCTGCGCGAACTCGCCCGCGAGGCGGGTGTCAGCCACGCGGCCCCCGGCCGACACTTCAAGGACAAGCAGGCCCTGCTCGACGCGCTCGCCCTCAACGGTTTCCAGCGACTCCGGGCCTCACTCGAACGCGCCAAGGCGGAGCAGGACCGCGCCGGGTCGGACACCGGCAACTACCTCCTGGGGCTGGCCCGCGCCTACGTGGGCTTCGCGATGGCCAACGCGGCCCTGCTGGAACTGATGTACGCGCGCAAGCACGACAGCGACGTCTCCGACCAGCTCGCCGCCGCCGTCGGGGACATGATCGCCGTCGTCCTGGACGCCATCTCCGAGGGGCAGCGCGCGGGGGAGATCGTCGAGGGCGACCCCACGGCCATCGCCTTCACCGTGGCCTCCACCCTGCACGGGTTCGCCTCGTTCAGCGGCGACGAGAACACCGAGAACGTCGACGAGGCCCTGCGGAACGTGGTCCGGCTCCTGATGACCGGCCTCAGCCCCCGCTGAACCGGTCCGTCCGGCGGAGGCCTCCGTTCGGGAGGCCTCCGTCAGGGTCAGTCGCCGTACTCGCCGTGCAGACGCCACCACGCGTACGGCTCGCTCCGGGGGACCCCCTCCGGGCTGTCCTCCCACAGCTCCTGACGGCCCAGCGGGGTGAGGTCGAGCAGGCTCCAGTTGGTGCCCAGCTTCTCCACGCCCCGACCCTGGGTGAAGTAGGTCCGGTACACGCTGGAGCCGTCCCGGATGAACACGCTCAGCCCGAAGTTCTCGCCGCCGTCCACGGTGACACCCATGTCCTCGTTGAAGCGGCCGCCGAAGGACGAGTACCAGGGCACCGTCCACCCCATCCGCTCGCGCACGGCCGCGATCTCCGGGTAGGGGGCCCGGGACACCACGGCGAGCGTGGTGTCCCGGGCGTTGAGGTGCTCCGGGTGACCCAGGTTGTCCACGAACATGGAGCAGCCCTCGCACTGGTGGTCGGAACCGGGCGCGAGCATGAAGTGGTAGACGATCAGCTGTCGGCGCCCCTCGAAGAGATCGGTCAGGGAGTACTCCCCGCCCGGGCCCTCGAACACGTGGTCCCCGCCGATCCGGTACCCGGGCTGCCTCCTGCGCTCGGCCGCGAGCCGGTCCTGGGCGCGGGTCAGCTCCTTCTCCTTGGCGATCAGGTCCTCATGGGCCCTCTGCCACTCGGTCTCCGTGACCGCGTCGGGCGTGTACATGGCTTCCTCCTCGGGCGCTTCGGCGGGGCCGCTGAGGTGTGGAAGGCCACCACCGTGCCCTCCACGGTGCCATCGCCGTACGACGTTCGGCCGCACGCTCGACCGAAGGGTCGTCGTGTCGGGCCGGAGGGGGAGCGCACACACGAAGGCCCACCGGGGATTCCCGGTGGGCCTTCGAACGTTGAAGGGCCGGTGCGGCGGTCGCCTCACGGCGGGTGGCACAACAAGGCTCCTGTCCACCACTGGGGTGCGGTATTCCCTGAAGGCTTTGATTAGAGCCCGGGGGACACTTGAACCGCACCGACCCGCTCCGTGTAACGACCCCACCCCTGGTGCTATTCCGCGGGCCCGGAGAAGTTTTCCGGGCCCGCCGACAGAGGGCGCCGAGGCCCGCCGGTCAGGCGCTGCTGACGGACAGCTTCACCGCGAAGCCGAGGAACAGCGCACCCGCCGCCGAGGTGGCGCCCGCCGTGAGTCGCCGCCGCCGGCCGAAGGCCGCCGCCAGCCGGGTACCGCTGAAGATCAGCACGGACAGGTAGAGCAGGCTGAAGGCCTGGAGCAGCAGGCCCAGCACCAGGAAGGACAGCGCCGGGTACGCGTAGGCGGGGTCGACGAACTGCACGAAGAAGGAGATCAGGAAGAGGATCATCTTCGGGTTGAACAGGGAGACCACGAGCGCGCGGTGGAAGGGACGTTCACCTGTGGGCACCTCCGTCGCGTCCGCGTCGGCCGCACGCTGGCCCTCGGCTCTCTGGTGCCGTGAGGTCCAGATGGCGTGGGCCGAGCGCAGCATCCCGATCGCCATCCAGACCAGGTAGGCGGCTCCCGCGTACTTCACCACCGAGAAGAGCAACGGGCTGGCCTGGAGCAGCGAGGCGGCACCAGCGGCCGCGAGCAACATGAGGAGGGTGTCGCCGGTGAACACACCGGCGGCAGCCCTGTACCCCGTGCGGGTACCGCTGCGCGCGGCGACGGAGAGCACGTAGAGGGAGTTGGGCCCCGGCAGGAGCACGATGAGGACGAGTCCCGCCAGGTAGGTCGGCAGGTCGGTGATACCGAGCATGGACGAAGTGTGTCATCCCGCCCACGACGGCCCACACCCCGGCCGCCCCTTGCCGACCCGGCGCCCACCCGTCCGGCCCTCGTGAATCCCGGGACCGGGGCCGCCTCCCCCGCGGCCCCGGCCCTGCCCCCTCAGGGCCGGTCCGACGGTCCGTCTGTCCCGGGGCGGGCCGACTCCGGGTCCGCGGCTCCGGACGGCCCGGAGCCGGTGACGGGGTCGGGGGAACCGGACGGCCCGGTGTCGGGGTCGGCGAGCCCGTCGGCGACCGGTTCGTCGAGGGTGACCAGGTCCAGGAGCTGGCGGGCCTCCGAGAGGGCCTCAGCCAGTTCGGTCTGCCCGGTCTCCGAGATCTCGAAGAACGCCTCCTCCATCCATCCCCGGGTGGTCGCCAGCCAGGCGACCACCCGCTCGTCGCGGGCTCCGGGTTCGGTGTGCGCGACCTCGCCGACCAGCTCGACCAGCGTCCACAGCGCCTGCGGGGTGTCGCGGCCCCACCACGACTCCAGGTACGGGCCGAGTTCGTCCCCGGCCTCCGCGAGCGTCCCCCACGGCGCGTAGTCCCGGTCCTCCGCGGTGAGGCCGAGCTCCCACCAGACGGACAGGCAGGCCCGGAGCGACGCGCGTTCGTCCTCGGGCCAGTCGGTCCACCCGGCCTGGCGGAGTTTGGCGAAGAGCCCGTGGAGGTCCGCGTCGCCGCGGAGGGAGAGTTCCAGGAGCCTGGGCAGGAAGTGGCGCAGGTCGTCCACGTCGCCCCACGTGTTCAGGGCCTTGTGGGAGAACCGGCGCAGCCGCTCGGCGTCGAGCTCCCGCAGCGGAGCCCCGAGCAGGTCATGGTGGTCGTTCTCGGTGACGCAGTGCTGACACCCCTCCACCCTCGCGGGTCGGGGGTAGCGCGCGAACACCCGGTACACGTCCTCGATCTCGCTCTGCACGACCCCAGGATGGCCCAACGGCCCCCGGCGCCGCTACGGGTGTCGGGGGCCGTGTCGGATCGGAACGGTCGGGTTCACCTCGCGGTCGGGGCCCCGGACAGGTCCGCCCCGGCGAGGCGCTCTGTGGTCAGCCGCGTGTGGGCCGCCATGTCCGGCCCCTCCGGGTCGAGCAGCCACCGGACCTGGAGGCCGTCCGTCACCGCGATGGTCGAGACCGCCCCGGCCGCGACGTCCAGGGATCTCTTGACCTCCGGCCTCCTCCAGCGCCTCGGTGAGCAGCGCGCGCAGTCCCTCGTACCGGTCGCGGAAGTACTCCTGCGCAGGGTGGTCGTCAGTGACGCTCTCGGCGGGGAGCACGGCGTATTGCTGGACGACGCCCTCGCGTTCGGTGTCGAGCCGGATGGTGTCGCCGAGGTGGCGGAGACAGTCAAGGCCGCGCCGGTCCCGTCCCGGGGACGTTCCCACAGCGTTCAACCCACGCAGTCGCAGTGCGGAACGGCCACGTTCAGGACGGTCGCCAGCACCGTGAGCACCAGCGGCAGCAGCACCAACAGGGCGGCGACGGCGTAGGAGCCCGCTCCGGCGGTGGACCGGTCCGGCCGCACCTGACGGTGCACCCGGCGCACCGGGCAGGCGCCGGTCACCGACAGCGCCGGTTCGGGTCCCCCAGTTCCCGCCGCCGCCATGATCCCCAGGGCGTGGGCGAGGGCGTGCGGGCCCGCCTCCCGGGCCGCGCGGTCGTCGGCCACCCACTCCACGAGTTCGGGGACCTCCCGGGCGGCCGCGCGCAGCAGCGGGACCCCGGGGAAGGCGGTGTCGAGCAGCCTGGTCCAGGTGACCAGGAGGTGGTGGCGGCCGTCCAGGTGGGCCCGCTCGTGGGCGAGGACGGCCCGCAGTTCCGGCCCGGTCAGCTGGTCGAGCGCTCCCCTGGTGACGACGATCCCGAAGCGGCGGCCGGGCACGCAGTAGGCGGCCGGTTCGGGGCGCTCCAGCAACCAGACCCGGTCCAGGTGCAGAACGCGGCGGTTGCCGGTGGCCGCGAGGGTCCGGCCGTGTTCGCGGGTCCAGGCGCGTCGCCTCCGGGCCCGGCGCACGGCCGTCCACGAGAGGCGGACCAGGCCCAGGGCGCCGAGCAGTCCGGCGACCGCGACCCCGCTCTCCGCGCCGTTCTGCTGGACCGCCTGGACGAGGTCCACGCACGCGGCGACGAACGCCTTCACGCCCGGGCCCATCACCTTCGTGGCCAGGGTGGCGAGCAGGACCGCGCAGGCCAGCAGCCACACGACGGTGGTGAGCGTCCAGAGCGCGAGCATCGCCCGTGCGCTGGCGCCCCGGCCCTCCTGGAAGGCGCGCAGGGCCCGGGGGCCCGCCGTGCTCCACAGCAGGACCACCGCCAGGGACGCCAGGGACCAGGTCACGGTTCCTCTTGCCGGGGGATGTCGGCGAGCAGGTCGCGGAGGAGGGCGAGGTCGCGGGGGTCCATCCGGTCCACGAAGCGCAGCAGGGCCACCTGGGAGTCGCCGCTGTCGTCCAGGGCCCCGTGCATGCGGTCGGCCGCGTGGGAGGCCCGGTCGCGCAGCGCGCGGTAAAACCACAGGCGTCCGGTGCGTTCCCGGTCGACCCAGTCCTTGCGGCGCAGGTTCTCCAGGACCGTGGAGATGGTGGTGTAGGCCGGTTCCCGGTCGGCCAGGCCGTCGACCACCTCGCGCACGCTGAGTGGCCGTCCGGCGGCCCACAGGACCGCCATCACCGCGGACTCCAGTGACCCGAGTCCCGGAACCGTGTTACTCATGGCCCACCGTTCGTCATGCGCTTCTCCGTCCAAGAATAGGCAACCCGGCCCTCCGTTCAGCTGACGGGCAGCGCCGCGAGCACGCCGCCCCCGTTCCCGGGGACCCGCAGGACGGCGGGGCCGCCGGGGAGCGTGGCCACCGGTGTCAGGTCCGAGGCCTCCGGGGGGAGTTCGGCGGCGACCCCACCGGTGGCGGCCTCGACCGCGCGACCCGCCCCGCCCTCGGCGGCGGTGTACAGGGTGTCCCCGACCAGACCGGCGAGCCGTTCGCCCGGCAGGGCGGGCAGTTCCCAGACCGGTTCGGGGTCCGTCGCGGCCAGCCCGTACAGCCTGGCCTCCCCTTCCCCGGCCGGGGCGGCCAGGACCACCGTGCGGTCCAGGCCGTCGCCGAGCAGGCGGGGGCGGACGTCGGGGGCGAGGGTCAGCAGGCGTTCACCGGTCCGCAGGTGGTGCACCGTGTACAGGAGCACCTCCCGGTCCTGGTCCGCGCCCCCGGCCGCGTCGGCCGCCGTCCACTCCAGGACCACGGCGGCGCCGGAGTCGCTGGAGGGGCGGGGGCCGTACCCGACCGAGACCGGCTGGTCGCCCAGCTCCTCCGGGACCGTGAGGTCGGCGCGGGTCCACAGTTCCCCCTGGTCCGCGCCGAGGGCCCGCAGCTCGCCGTCCCGGTGCAGCAGCAGCGTGCCGTGGTGTTCGTGCAGGACGGTGTCCCCGTCCCGTTCATGGGCGAGCACCTCCCCGCTGCCCGCCGCCAGCGCCGCCTTCGGGCCGCTCGCCTCGGTCATCACGCTGCCCGCCTGGGCGGCGAACACCAGCCCGGGGCCGACCAGCGTCCCGGGTACCCCGGTCGGCCCCCACAGGCGTTCCCCGGTGTCGGGGTCGTGGGCGGAGGCGGTGGTCACGAAGGCGAGGACGCCCCCGTCGGGGTCGGGCTCGCGGTCCAGAAGCACCACGAACTCCGCGCCGCCCTCCTCCGCGCGCGCCACAGTGAACCCGGTGCAGCTGGGGTCCCGTTCGGTGGCCCAGCGGGTGACCCCGTCCCGGTCCACACCCAGGAAGT
The DNA here is from genome assembly GCF_003182025.1 of Nocardiopsis sp. L17-MgMaSL7. Classification (NCBI taxonomy): domain Bacteria; kingdom Bacillati; phylum Actinomycetota; class Actinomycetes; order Streptosporangiales; family Nocardiopsidaceae; genus Nocardiopsis; species Nocardiopsis sp. L17-MgMaSL7. The sequence goes on from NZ_QGTF01000006.1 coordinate 297,617, forward strand.
GGAGCGGCCCTCCCGCCTTCTCCTGTGCCACACCGACGAAGGAGGAACCCGCCGCCCTGGGCTCGGAGGAGAAGGGGGCCGTCCACAGGGCCGGCCCCTCCAGGGGGTGCGGCAGCGCACCGGTGACGGAGGGCGGGGGCGTGGCCGGGGTGTCGCGCGGTTCGACGTCGGGGGTCGGTCGCGGAACGCAGGCCGTGAGCAGGAGGAGGGCGGCCAACGGTGCTGCCAGGGAGGCTGTCCGCACCGTGGGGACCCGCGCGCTACTCCGCACGCCCCGCCGTCCGGCCGGGGTTCGAGTCGTCCCGCGCGTCCGCCCCCGGTCCCGTCTCCTCGGCCCCGGTCTCCTCGGCCCCGGTCTCCTCGGCCCCGGTCTCCGCGATCCCGGTCTCCGCGATCCCTGCCTCATCCGGCCCCGCGACCTCGGAGTCCTCGTCCCCGGCGGTCCGGCGCCGGGCGAGGAAGGTGCTGACCGCCACCAGGACCACCAGCACGGCCAGCGCCCCGAGGGCGACCAGGTCGGTGCTGGTGCCCAGCCGCGCGAACACACCCTGGGCGCGGTCGGCGGTCTCCGCCATCCAGCCCGCGCCGGGGAGCGAGGTCATCGAGGCGGTGCCGTCGAAGGCCACGAACAGCACGCCGATCCCCACGAACAGGCCGCCGGACAGCAGCGCCGTGGTGTGCGTGCGCAGCGGGCCCAGCTCGACGGTGCGTCCGCGCAGCCAACGCCGTCCGCCCAGGTCGAAGTGGTCCCAGAGCAGCGCCAGGAAGAACATCGGCAGGACCATGCCCAGCGCGTAGGCGGCCATCAGGAGCATGCCCCGGACGGGCGTCCCGGTCGCCGCCACGGTGAGCACCGCGCCCAGGATCGGCCCGGAGCAGAACCCGGCCAGACCGTAGACGGCGCCCAGGCCCAGGACGGACAGGTTGCCCCGTCCCCCCACGAACCGGCTCTGCGCCCGGGCCAGGACGCCCCAGGTGAAGCCGAGCCCGAGGATCTGCGCGACACCGAAGGCGATGATGACGCCGCCCGCCACCGAGATGAGCAGCTCACGGTGCCCGTAGAAGAGCACGCTCACCATGGCCGAACCGGCGCCGAGCGGGACCAGGGTCAGGCAGAGCCCGACGTAGAAGACCCCGGTGCGCAGCAGGAGCTGACCGGTGTCACGGAAGGCGTACGCGAAGAACGACGGCAGGAGCAGGGCGCTGCACGGACTGAGCAGGGCCAGCAGCCCGCCGAGGATCGCGGCGACGAACCCGATGTCCACGGCCGTCACTCCCCGGCCGCGGCGAGGGCGGTGTCCACGCTCCGGACGAAGACGTCCAGGGGCTGCGCGCCCATGATCGGGTCACCGTTGACGATGAAGGCGGGGGTGGCGCTGACCCCGATCTGCTGGCCCTCCATGAAGTCGTGGCTGACCTCGATCCTGCTCCGCTCGGAGTCCAGGTCCTCGTGGAAGCGGTCGGCGTCGAGGCCGAGGTCCGCGATGATCCCGTCGAGGACCTCGTCCGGGTCGTCGGCGGACTTGAGTTCGTCCTGCTGTGCGAACACCGCCTCCTGGTACTCCCAGAACGCCTCCTGCTCCCCGGCCGCGGTCGCGCCGAGGGAGAGCGTGTTGGACAGGTCGCCCAGGTAGGGAAACTCCCGCCACTCGATCCGCAGGTCACCGGAGTCCACGTACCGCTCGACCAGTTCGGGCTGGGTCTCCTGGGCCCAGGAGGCGCAGTACGGGCAGGCGAAGTCCGAGTAGGCGACCAGGACCACGGGAGCGTCCGCGCTGCCCAGGGACATCGGGTCGTCGGCCGTGCGGCGGGCCAGGGCCTGACCCCACTCGCGCTGTTCGGCGTCGATGTGGTCGACCGCCGAGGCCTCGTCGGAGGTCTCCTGTTCGCCTCCGCCACCCTCCAGGCGCAGGCCCACGACCACCGCGACCACCAGTGCCGCCACCACCGCTCCGCCGATCAACAGCGGTGACAGCCCGCCCTTCCCCGTACCCTTCCGTGTGGCCGCTCCCTTGGCGGCCCCGGCGCCCTTCCTGCCCGAGTCCCGCGGTTTCCTGGCGTCCTTCGGCATGCCGCTCCCCCGTTTTCTATGGAAAGTAGAGCGTACTCTATGCTCCATAGAAAAGCGTGGGGGCCTGCCGGTACGAGCCCCGTGCCCACTCTCCCGGAAGGACGGACCGATGCGCGACTGGGGAACCCGCCAGTGGGTGACGGCGGCGGCCGGGACGGCGCTGACCCTCATCGTCCTGGGCCTGCCAGCGGTGCTGATCCCCAACGGCCTCTTCGCCCGTGAGATCGAACCCCCGTGGTGGTCCCACCCGGTCTGGGTGGCCACCTCGGTCCTGTCCGGGCTGCTCCTGGCCACCTACACCCGCCCCGTTCACGAGGACTCCGCCGGGCCCGGAGGCGGGCGCGGACTCGGCGGAGGCCTCCTTGCCTGGTTCGCGATCGGCTGCCCGGTCTGCAACAAGATCGTCCTGCTGGCGCTGGGCACCAGTGGCGCGATGGCCTGGTTCGCGCCGCTCCAACCCCTGCTCGCCGCCGCCGGACTCGTGCTGCTGAGCCTGGCGCTGCGGGCGCGGCTCCGCGCGAACGCCTCCTGCCCCGTCCCGGCCTCCGCCGGATAGTCGCTCCGAGGTTCGGTTAACCCCGGCTCCCAGCGGAAACAGTGGGGGGACACCCCCACGCACCGGAGCGAGGCCGCCCAGGCGGAGAGGTAGGAAGGATCATGACCGGCAACAGAGGAGTCGTCTACCAGGGCCCAGGCAGGGTCGAGGTGGAGGACATCGCGTATCCGGACTTCGTTCTGCGGGACGGACCCGGAGTCAACCCGGCGAACGTGGGGCGCGAGGTCCCGCACGGCGTGATCGTGAAGGTCGTCGCCACCAACATCTGCGGGAGTGACCAGCACATGGTCCGGGGCCGCACCACCGCGCCCCAGGGACTGGTCCTGGGCCACGAGATCACCGGAGAGGTGGTCGAGAAGGGGCCCGACGTCGAGTTCGTCCAGGTGGGCGACCTCGTCTCGGTCCCGTTCAACATCTCGTGCGGCCGCTGTGTGAACTGCAAGGCCAGGCACACGGAGATCTGTCTCAACGTCAACCCGGACCGGCCGGGCTCGGCCTACGGGTACGTGGACATGGGCGGCTGGGTCGGCGGGCAGGCGCAGTACGCGCTCGTGCCCTACGCCGACTGGAACCTGCTGAAGTTCCCCGACCGCGACCAGGCCCTGGAGCGCATCCTGGACCTCACGATGCTCTCGGACATCTTCCCGACCGGCTACCACGGGTGTGTCACCGCCGGGGTGGGCGTGGGGTCGACGGTCTACGTGGCGGGCGCCGGACCGGTGGGACTCGCGGCCGCCGCCTCGGCGCAGCTGCTGGGCGCGGCGGTGGTGATCGTCGGCGACCTCAACGACGAACGACTCGCCCAGGCGCGCGGGTTCGGCTGCGAGACGATCAACGTCGCCGCGGGCGACCCCGGTGACCAGATCGAGCAGCTGCTCGGCACACCGGCCGTGGACTGCGCCGTGGACGCCGTCGGGTTCGAGGCGCACGGAACCGGCGCGCGAGCCACGGAGGAGGCGCCCGCGAGCGTTCTGAACACGGCGATGGACGTCACCAAGGCGGGCGGGGCCATCGGCATCCCCGGCCTGTACGTGACGGGCGACCCGGGAGCCTCCGACGAGGCGGCCAAGGTGGGTTCGCTGTCGATCCGCTTCGGGCTCGGCTGGTCGAAGTCGCACGCCTTCTTCACCGGCCAGTGCCCGGTGATGAAGTACCACCGCGAACTGATGACGGCGATCCTCAACGACCGCGTCCGGATCGCCGACGCGGTCAACGCCGTCGCGATACCGCTGGAGGACGCGCCCGAGGGCTACCAGTCGTTCGACAAGGGAGCGGCGAGCAAGTACGTGCTCGACCCGAACGGCTACCTGAGCACGGGCTGACGGCACGGCGGGCGGTCTCGGCCGCTCGCTCCGACCACCGCTCTCCGGCGCTTCCCGGAGAGCGGGCTACTCCCCGGAGATCAGCCGGGACACGTAGAGCACCGCCCCGGCGGCGAGGGCGGCGATGCCCATCGAGGCCACAAGGGATGCCAGGCCGAGAATCACCCCCTCCAGGGCGACCCAGGACTCCAGGAAGTCCCGGGTGGCGGTCCGCGAGAGCACGAACACACCCATGAAGACGACGAACGCGATGATCGGGGAGAGCTTGTCCACCCGTTCATTATGCGAGGGGCGCACCGGTCCTCACACCGGGTCGGCACTCGCCCGATGCGTCACCGTTCGCCCGAAAGTCCATCGTTTCCCCAGGTCGACCTGGTTCGTCCGGGGTTGCGAGCGGGTACCACCCGACTGTGACCAGCCTGGGGGAGGCCGGTCGTCGAACCGTGGGGGAGAACGAATGCGCGCCACCGTCGGAGACCAGTTGCACACACACGGGGTCACCAGCTCCAAGGGCGAGCACGAGGCGGAGATCATCGACGTCCTCGGGTCGGACGACGGCCCGCCCTACATGGTCCGCTTCGCCGACGGTGAGGAGCGGGTCATCTACCCGGGGCCCCGGACCGTCGTGCTTCCCCGTACTCCGAGCGACTGACACCTCCGCCCCAGGCGGCACGGCGGACGCGGTGCGCGCCGGGTCCGGGTGCGAGGGCGTGTTCGGCGAACACACGCCCCAGGACGGAGGGGACCCCTCCGATCCGAGTGCAGGTCGGGCCGGAGGAGTCGGTACCGGGTCGGGAGCGGCGGGGTCCGCCTACTCCTCGGTGGCGGCGGTGATGCGCCAGACCCTGCCGTTGGCCTTGGACAGCACATACAGGCCGCCCTCGGCGTCCTGCCCGAACCGCAGGTCCACGCGCGATCGACCCGCCAGTTCCCGCATGTCCGTGGGCTGACCGGCCTCGTCCACGAGCGCCACCTCGTAGAACGGCGCCCGCTCACCCCCCCTGGACCATCTCCGCGGTGTCGGCGAACCGGATCTCTCCGCTGACGATGTCACCGAACAGGTACCGGCCCTCCAGGGCCGGGTACGGGCCGCCCCTCGGGACGAACCCGCCCACCAGCGACACCCCGGAGTTCCGGCCCAGGGACACCACGGGATAGGTGTAGCCGTACTCCGCGTCGTCCTCCGGCAACGGGTAGACGTTGGACGGGTCGGACCGGTCGAAGCGGAATCCGCCCTCACGCTCGTTCCACCCGAAGTCGTCCCCCGGACGGAGTTCGTAGACGGAGTCGATGGACTGCTCGCCGATCATCCCGACGAACATGCGCCCGTCCTCCGGGTCCCAGGTGAACCGGTGAGGGTTGCGCATGCCCAGGCCGTAGACCTCGCCGAGCGCTTCGGGATCGTCCACGAACGGGTTGTCCGCCGGGATGCCGTAGGCGCCGCCGGGGCCGTCGTCCCCCTCGGGGTCGATTCGCAGGACCTTCCCCTGGGGCTGGCCGGGGTCCAGCGGGTTCGGACTGAAGTCGGGCACCTCGTCCCCGTCACCGGAGGCCACGTAGAGCAGCCCGTGGTCGGGGTCGCCCGGCGCGGTGGTCGGGTCGAAGCCGATCTGCTGCATCCCGTGCAGGAACCGGCTGTACCCGATCCGCAGGACCTCCCGGCGATCGCCGGAGAAGACGTCGGCGCCCGGATCGTCGGCGGTCCACTCCGTGACCACGCCGTGCACCCGGGTGTCACCGGGAGGCTCGTGCGTGGGGGTACGGGTCTCCAGGGCCTGCCCGGCCTCGGTGTGCACGGTGTAGAAGCGGCCGTTGTCCGCGAACCCGGGATGGAAGGCGACGAAGCCCAGCCCCGTGCCGAGCGAGGGCCGGATGACGAAGTCGGGGAACTCGTCCCACGCGTTCAGGTACTCGGTCGCCTCACCGGTCTCCTCGTCCACGAGGTACAGCGGCCCGTTGAGGTCGGGGACGGCCAGGCGCCCCGATCCCCCGTCCGGTCCGGGGACCTCGGAGACGAAGTTGATCCGCGCGCCGCCCTCGCCGTCGGTCTCCGGCAGCCGGGTGAGCTCCTCCACCTGGAGCGTGACCCCGGAGGGCAGGGGGGTCTCGGGGATCGGTGTCTCGACAGGCCCCTCGCCGTCGTCCACGACCTCGCAGTCGCCCGCGTTCCCGCTGGGCACGCGCAGGTTCGCACTGTGCTGGTCCACGGCCAGGTCGTCGACGAGCAGACGCCCGGCGCTGTTCGCCCCGTTGAGGGCGAAGAACCGGTCCAGCCCCTCCTCGACCGAGCGGCGGAGGGCGAACTCGGTCTCCTCCCCCACCGGCAGCCGGGTCGTGGTGCGGTAGGGGCCGCCCCTGCTGTAGGCGCGCACGGTGTCGGCGTCGTTGTCGACGACCATCCACACGCACTGCCAGGCGTCGGAGGGCCAGGTCCCGGCTTCGGCGAAGGAGTCGCCGTCCCGGAAGTTGAGTGCGTTGGAGTTCTGGCTGTTGGCCTGTGCCCGCATGTCGTCGAACGTGCTCGGGGCGTCCACCTCGGTGAGGCCGAGGGAGGTGTCCAGGGCGGCGTCGCGGTGCATGCGGAAGAACAGCGTTCCGGTCGCGCCGTCGGCGATCTCCGGCACGGCCCGGTCGGCGGCCAGGCCGTCACCGGTCATCTCCACGACACGGCCGTCCTCCGAGGGGCGCGTGGGGTCGGCCACGACCCGCACGTCCGCGTCCGCGCGCCAGCCGTCCTGACCGTCGAGCGCCGCCTCCTCGTAGGCCTCGAAGTCGACCACCTCCGCGTACTCCGGCGCGGGGTTGGCCGTGGAGTCCGTGTCGGGGGCCAGGTGGATGTTGTCGAGGTGGGTGTCCCCCGAAGGCGGCTCGTCGGCGTCGTTGAGCAGCAGGAACGTGGGGAGCGCGGCGTCCCCGGCGGTGCGGAAGGCGAACTCGGTGTCGCCGTCGGGGCCCCGGGCCGGCTCGGGGTCTCCTCCCGCGACCGCCACGTGCACGCGGTAGGTGTCGGCCGCGTTGTCCACGACCATCCAGACCCCGTAGCGCTCGCCGTCGGCGACCTCCGTGTCGAGCGGCTGCTCGGCGTCACCGTCCCTCGCCACCAGGCCGCGCTCGTCCAGGGTGACGTGCGGGCCGAAGTCGTCCAGGTCGTACGGGTTGCCCGTGGTGTCGGCGCCCAGACCCGGGGTGGGGTTGGCGCTCAGACCGATGTTGAGCCCGGTGGCCGCGAGGTCGTCGGCGACGAACTCCCAGAAGACGGTGCCGGTGGCGTCCGGTTCCAGGGCCAGGTCACCGAGTTCGGCGTAGGCGTTGCCCCGGTACCGGACCGGATCGGGGCGTTCGGACAGCAGGACGCTCAGGGCCTTGCCGGAGAGGGAGGCGGGCGCTTCCTCGGAGACGACGGCCCCGTCCGGGGCCCCGGGGGTGTTGACGTGCCAGGGCCCCTGGCTGCGCAGACTTCCGTTGGCGTAGTCGTCGAAGACCGCCAGGGGCCGGAAGCCGTCGGCCAGCGCGTCGGGCGGTCCGGAGGTGGGGGCCTCCGACGCCGTGACGGGGGCGGCCGACATGAGGGAGGCGAGGAGCGCGCAGGCGGTGGTCGCCGCCGCGATCCTCGGTGCGGGCCGCCTGGCTGGTCTCGGACGGGGGGACGCGGGAGGGGCGCCTCGCATCGTCGGTTCTCCTTCGGGGGGTGATGGAGTGTGCTCGGCCGGGGGGGTGGGTCGTCGGTCGGAGCCCGGAGGCGTCGGGCGGAGCCCGGAGGCGTGCGGTCAGCCCGGGGAGACGGGGTCCGGCGCCGACCTCCGCGGGCGGGGGTCGGCGCCGGACCGTTCAGTGTTCCCCGGCGGGGAGGGAGAGGTGGGGCGTGATGACCTCGCCGAAGGCGCGCACGCATTCCCGGACCACGTCCGCGAACGGCGCGTCCCACACCTGCTGGTGGAACACCTCGATCTCGACGTCCCCCCGGTACCCCGTCGCTTCGACCGCGCGGGTCAGGGAGGCGAAGTCGATGTGGCCCTGGCCCGGCAGGCCCCGGCCCAGGAGCGCGCCCTCGGGCACCGGGGTGAGCCAGTCGCACACCTGGTAGGAGGTGATCCGGCCCTCCGCCCCGGCCCGCGCGATCATCGGCAGCACCTGCGGGTCCCACCACACGTGATAGGTGTCCACGACCACCCCGGCCGTCTCCGGGTCGAGGTCGGCGACCAGGTCGAGGGCCTGCCCGAGGGTGGAGACCACCGCGCGGTCGGCGCAGAACACCGGGTGCATCGGTTCGAGTCCGAGACGCACCCCGCGCGCCCGCGCCTCCGGTTCCAGGGCCAGCAGCGCCGCGCGGACCCGGTCCCGGGCCGCCACGAGGTCCCGGTCTCCGGGCGGCAGCCCCCCGACGACCAGCACCAGCACCGGCGCCGAACCCGGGGCCCCGGCCTCGGCCAGAGCGGCGGTCTCGTCCAGCGCCCGCAGGTTCTCCTTCCACTGTTCGTCGGCGGTGCCCGGGTCCGTGACGAACCCGCCCCGGCACAGGCTGGAGAAGCGCAACCCGGAGTCGGCCAGGCGGGCGGCGGCCTCGGTCAGGCCCGCCTCCGCCACCCGGTCGCGCCACAGCCCCACCGCACCGACCCCGGCGGCGACAGCGTGGTCGACGGTGGTCGCCAGGTCGGCCTTCTTGATGGTGGCCTGGTTGAGCGAGAACCGTTCGGTACCCGCCTTCGCCGTACTCACGTCCGTGCCTCCCTCTCCTCGGTCACACCGTGTGTCAGCAGCAGGTTCCGCCAACGCCGCGCGGCGAGCGCCGGGTCGGCCAGCGCCCCGCACGCGTCGGCGAGTTCGACCACCCGCGCCAGGTGCGGCAGGCTGCGGGCGGAGTGCAGGCCGCCCACCATCGACCAGCCCGGTTGGAGCCCGTTGAGCCAGGCCAGGAAGGCCACCCCGGTCTTGTAGTACTGGGTGGGCGGCGCGAAGACCTGCCGGGACAGTTCCTCGGTGGGCCCGAGGACGCGGCGGTAGGCGTCGGTGTCCCCCGCCTCCAGCGCGGTCAGCGCCGCCGACGCCTGCGGGGTGACGGCCGCGAACGCGCCCAGGAGGGCGTCCGAGTGGTGTTCGCCGTCGCCGAGGATCAGGTCCACGTAGTTGTAGTCGTCGCCGGTGTACATCCGGACCCCGTCCGGCAGCCGGGAGCGGAGTCGGCGTTCGGCCGCCGCGTCCAGCAGGGAGAGCTTGATCCCGGCGACCCGGTCCGCGTGCTCCTCGATGACGTCCACCACGGTGTCCATGGCCTCGGCCGTGTCCCGTGACCCGAAGTACCCGGCCAGGCGGGCGTCGAAGGCCTCGCCCAGCCAGTGCAGGACCACCGGGGTGCGGGCGGCCCCGAGCACCTCGGCGTAGACCTTCGCGTAGTCGGCGGCGTCGCGGGCGGCCGCGGCGAGGTGCCTGCTGGCCATGAGCACGACCCCGGAGCCGGTGGACTCCACGTGCTCGAGCTGTTCCCGGTAAGCGCTTACCACCTGGGCGAGGGACACCGGTGCGTCCGGGAGCTGGTCGGTGTTGACCCCCGACACGACGAGGTCGCGCGTGGGCACCCCGTGCTCCCGCCCGAACTCCGTGGCGGCTCGCGCCGTGCGCTCCACCAGTTCGCGGGTGGCGGCGTAGTCGAGCCCCATGTTGCGCTGGGCGGTGTCCATCGCCTCGGCGACACCGAGGCCCAGGTCCCACACCCGTCGGCGGAACCCCAGCGTGGAGTCCCAGTCCACCTCGGCGGGGGCACCGGGCACGTTGTTCCCCCAGGGCAACGGCACCACGTGGGCGGCGGCGTAGACCGACCGCACCCGGTGGTGTCCGCGCGGCCGGACCGCCTCCGGCGCGGCCGCGAGGGTGAGCCGGTCGACGCGGCCCGAGGAGCGCGGCAGAAGCACCTGCGGTGCGGAGCCCGGGTCGGACGCCTCCTCAGGAGGCCCGGAGGGGTCGGGGCGGCCCGCGGTCATCGCCCCGCCTCCGCGTCGTCACCGAGCGCGATCCGACGGCCCTCGGCGGCGGATTCGAGGCCCCGCTCCGCGAGCAGCACGCCGCGCGCGGCCGAGGCGAAGTCGAACCGGTGCGGGCGGCCCGCCACGAAGTCGCGCAGGTACTCCTCCCACTGCGCCCGGAAACCGTTGCCGAACTCCGCGTTGTCGGGCACGCGGCTCCAGTCCGACCGGTAGTCGTGGGTGTCGGCGAGGTCGGGGTTCCACACCGGCCGGGGCGTCGTCTCGCGAGTCTGCACCCGCCCGTTGAACAGCCCCACCACGGCCGAACCGTGGGTGCCGTCCACCTGGAACTCCACCAGTTCGTCGCGGTCCACGCGCACGCACCAGCTGGAGTTCATCTGGACCACGGTGCCCTCGCCCACCTCGAAGATCGCGTAGGCGGCGTCGTCGGCGGTCGCGGCGTAGGTGGCACCGCGTTCGTCGACCCGCTCGGGGATGTGCGTGGCGGTGTGCGCGTACACCGAGCGCACCGGGCCGAAGAGGTGCTCGAAGACGTAGTTCCAGTGCGGGAACATGTCCACCACGATCCCGCCGCCGTCCTCCTTGCGGTAGTTCCAGCTGGGCCGCTGGGCGGGCTGCCACCCGCCCTCGAACACCCAGTAGCCGAACTCGCCGCGGACCGAGAGGACCCGGCCGAAGAAGCCGGAGTCGACCAGCCGCTTCAGCTTGAGCAGCCCCGGCAGGTACAGCTTGTCGTGCACCACGCCGTTGTGCAGGCCGGCGCGCTCGACCTCGCGGGCCAGCTCCTCGGCCTCCGCGTGGGTCTCGGCGGTCGGCTTCTCGCTGTAGATCGCCTTGCCCGCCGCGATGGCCCTGCGCAGGGCGGGCACGCGGGCGCTGGTGAGCAGGAAGTCCGCGTAGACGCCCAGCCCGTCGTCGGCGAGCGCCGAGTCCAGGTCGGTGGTGTACTCGTCGACGTCGTGCCGCAGGGCGATGCGGTCGAGCTTCTCCTTGTCGCGCCCCACGAGGACGGGGCGGATCGGCACCCGGGAGCCGTCGGGCAGGGCGAGCCCGCCCTCGTCCCGGATGGCGAGGATGGACCGCACCAGGTGCTGGCGGTAGCCCATGCGGCCGGTGACACCGTTGAGGATGATCCCGATCGTCTGTGTCGTCATGTCGTGCAGGTCCTGTCCAGTTGCGGTCGGTCGACCGTGGCTCGGGGTCAGTCGGCGGTGGCGGTGGAGCCCAGGAGTTCGCGGATCCGTGCGGTCACGCGCTGGAACTCGGGGTTCTCCAGGGTGGGTTCGTACTCGCGGTGGCCGGGGATGGCGATGTCGAACTCCTCGATCACGCGGCCGGGGCGCGGCCCCATCACCACTGAGCGGGAGGCCAGGTACACGGCCTCGGCCACCGAGTGCGTCACCAGCACCACCGTCATGCCGGTGGCCTCCCAGATGCGACGCAGCTCGACGTTCATGTTCTCCCTGGTCAGCGCATCGAGGGCGCCGAAGGGTTCGTCCATGAGCAGCACGTCGGGTTCGTGCAGGAGGGCCCGGCAGAGGGAGACGCGCTGCTGCATGCCGCCGGAGAGCTCGAAGGGCATGGCCTTCTCGAAACCGGTCAGTCCGGTCATCTCCATCAGCTCGTCGGTGCGCTTGCGTGCCCACGCCTTGGGGAGCCCGCGCATCTCGGCCTGGAAGAGGATGTTGTCGCGGGCGTTGCGCCAGTCCAGGAGCGCCGCCCTCTGGAAGACGAACCCGACGTCGCGGCGGGGCCCCGTCACGGGTGTCCCGCGCAGCGTCACTCCGCCGGCGCTGGTCCCGGTCAGCCCGGCAATCACCCGCAGCAGGGTGGACTTGCCGCAGCCGGAGGGGCCCGCGATGCTGAGGAACTCGCCGTGCTGGATGGTGAGGTCGATGCCGCTGAGCGCGTGCACCGTGCGGTCCTTGGTCTGGAAGGTGACGTCGACCCCGTGGATGTCGACCATCGGCCCCGGGCCCTGCGGGGGACCGCCACCCGCGCCGTCCCGGGCGCGGTCCGCTGTCCTGGCGAACATGCTCACTGCCCTTCCGTGGTGAAGGAGGCGTCGAAGTACGTGCCGGTCTCCTTGGCCTCGTTGATCAGCCCGGCCTCGGCAAGGACCTCGATGGTCTGCCGCCAGTCCTCCTCCGAGGTGTGGCCGGGCTCCAGGCCCTCACTGTTCTCGGTGTGGAGGAGCTCGATGGTCCCCTGCCACTGCTCCAGGAGCACCTCACCGCTGGGCATCTGCGGGTTCTGGCCCTCCATGGAGGCGACCGCGTCCTCCGGTGCCTCCTGCGCGGCGGTGAAGGCTGCGGAGGTGGCCGTGACCATGCGCTGGACCAGGTCGGGGTCGTCCGCGATGGTCGAGGAGTGGGCGAGCAGACCGTTGCTGAAGAAGCTCAGCCCGGCGTCGGAGTAGCGCAGGTAGTTGACCTCCTTGCCGCTCTCGGCGGAGATCTTGGGGCCCTGGTCGTGGCCGAAGCCGATGAGCGCGTCCACCTGGCCGGAGATCAGCGCCGCGTTCTTGCCCGCCGAGTCGAGGTTCTGCTGCTCGACGTCGTCCTCGGAGAGCCCGACCGCCTCCAGGTACATGGGGAAGGTGAGGGTGACCGCGTCTCCGGCGGAGACCGCGATGGTTCGGCCCTTGAGGTCGTCCGGTCCGGAGATGTCGGTCTCCGCGAAGTACTGGACGGCGGCGGGGGTGGACTGGAGGTAGACGCCCACGGAGCGCACGTCCACGCCCTCGTCCACGTTGGCGAGCAGGGCGGGGGTGTCGGCCCAGCCGAAGTCGAAGCTCTGCTGGCCGATGGCCTGCACGGTCCGGGCGGAGCCCTGCCCCGCCTCGATGGTGAGGTCGATCCCGTGCTCCTCGAAGATCCCCTCCTCGACGCCGTAGTAGAAGGGGGCGTGTTCGCCGTAGGGGTACCAGTTGAGCTGCAACGTCACCGCGTCGGTGTCGCCGCTGGCGGCCGTCTCGCCGTCCCCGCCGCCGCAGGCGACGAGGGCCAGGGCGCTCACCCCGGCCGCGAGGGCGGTCAGGGCTGAGCGGGAGGCGGTGCGGTACTGCGTGGTGCGGGATTCTCGGGTGGCCATGAGGGTTCCTTCGGGTGTTCCGGGAACGGCTGGGGAGGCTGGGGAGGGCCCGGGTGACCCGGGCGGTCCGGGCGCTCGGGTGCGTGGGGAGGGCACTGGGCCCTGGTGTGCCGGATGGGGCGCGGGGCGCGGGGGCAGGGTGCGGGGGGCAGGGCGCGGGGAGCAGGGTGCGGGTGCGGGTGCGCCGCCCGGGGCGGTTCAGCCCCGGTTGCGGCGCGTGGCGTGCCAGGGGATGAGGAGGGTCTCGGCGACCTGGATGATCGCGAAGAGCAGGACGCCCAGCGCGGACATGATGATCAGCGCGGCGAAGAGCATGGCAGTGTCGATGTTGCCGTTGGCCTGGAGGATCACGAAGCCCAGGCCGGAGTTGGCCCCCACGAACTCACCGACGACGGCGCCGGTGACGGCCAGGGTGGCGGCGATCTTGAGACCGGACAGCAGCTCGGGCAGGGCGGCCGGGAAGCGGACCTTCCAGAAGGTCTTGAGCCGCGAGGCCCCCATGGTGGAGGTGAGTTCGAGGAGTTCGGGGTCGACGGAGCGCAGGCCGCTGATCCCGGAGATCACCACCGGGAAGAAGGCCATGAGCACGGCCACGAGGATCTTCGGGCTGGCGCCGAAGCCCAGCCACACCACGAACAGCGGCGCGATCGCGATCTTCGGGATGACCTGCGCGAAGAGGATCAGCGGGTAGAAGGTCTTCTCCAGTGTGGGCGAGTAGACCATCAGCACCGCGACGAGCACGCCGACCACCGCCGCGATCACGAACCCGGCGACGGTCTCCCCCGTGGTGACCAGCGTGTGGCCCCACAGGTAGTCGGGGTTGTCGGTAAACGCTTTCCAAGTGTCGACCGGCGAGGGGATGATGTAGGGCTGGACCAGCCCCGTGGACGTGACGGCGAACCACACCACCACGACGAGCGCGAGGAAGGTGGCGGGGTAGGCCGCCGCCGCGACCCGGCGCGAGGGACGACGTCCGCGCCCCCGGGTCCCGTCGGGGACCCGGGCGGATGGAGGAGCTGGGGCGGACTGAGTCTGTGGAGTCATACGGACCTCGTGTCGCACTTCGGGGGATGGCGGAAGAAGCCTCGGCTATGCTGGAAAGCGCTTACCCAGACGTTCCGGGAGCGGGATAGCGCTTTCCCGTTTCCGGAATATTAAGTTCGCGTAGGTGGGGTGTCAATGCCCCCACGAGGGACGGGACGGAAAATGCGCAAGACGAGGACCAGGGCATCCAGCGGAAACCCGACCCTCACGGACGTGGCCGCACGGGCCGGGGTGTCCCTGGCGACGGCCTCCCGGGTACTCAACGACAGCGACCGCAAGGTCGGCCGCGAACACCGCGAGCGGGTCCTGCGCGCCGCGAGCGAACTCGACTACCGGACGGACCTGTCCGCGCAGGCCATGGCCCGGGGCAGCTCCCCGGTCCTGGCGCTGCTCGTCAGCAGCATCGACGACCCCTACTTCTCCGCCCTGGCCGCCGGGGTCGCCGACTCCGCCCACTCCCACGGCGTGATCGTGACCATCGCGATCACCGCGCGCGACAGCGAGCGGGAGCTCACCTCGGTGCGCACGCTCCGGGGGCAGCGCCCGCGCGCGATCCTCGTGGGCGGCAGCCGCATCTCGGACAACCCCCACACCGACGCGCTCCTCGCCGAGCTGCGGGGGTTCGCGGACAGCGGCGGCCGGACCCTCTTCCTGAGTCAGTCGGTGGGCGGCCTCGGCGCCGTGCACCCGGCCAACACCTCCGGGGCCAGGGAGCTCGGCACGGAGATCGCCCGGATCGGGTACCGCCGCGCCGCGATGGTGACGGGCTCGGGGTCGCTGGAGACCGTGGCGGAGCGGACGGAAGGTTTGCGCCAGGGTCTCGCGACCCGTGGCGGCGGGATCTCCGTGGTCGAGAGCGACTCCTTCGACCGTTCCGGCGGCTACCGGGCCACCCTCCGGCTCATCCGTTCCGGCGGGATCAGGGACGTCGACGTGTTGTGCGCGGGCAACGACTTCATGGCGGTAGGCGCGATGACCGCCCTGCGCGACAACGGGATCCAGCCCGGCCGCGACGTCGCCGTCACCGGGTTCAACGACATCGAGACCGCCGCGGACGTCACCCCCCAGCTCACGACGGTGCGGTTCCCGCTCGCCGCCATAGGACGCCAGGCCGCCGACCTCGCCCTGGACCCGACCGCCCCGCTCACCGAGGACGTCTGCGTGCCCGGTGAGGTGATCATGCGCGACTCCTGCCCGCCGCTCGCGAGGTGAGCCCGAGGTGTCCAGGGCGTCGGGGAGACCCGGGGTCCGGGCGTCCTGCGGACCCACCACGCCAGGCAACCGACCGCCTGGACCCGACTCCCCGCCCACCGAGGACGCCCATGCCCCCGGTGAGGTGATCATGCGCGGCCCTCGCTCCCACCCGCGAAGTGAAGCCGGGGAGCACAGGGGTCCGGGAGCCCAGGGTGTCCTGCGGGGCCCCACGACGCGCGACCAGGAACCCTCCCCGGTCCAGTGACCCTGACCGGGGGCGTGCGACCGTTCGCGGACGAGGCCACTCCCCCGGTCACATGGGGCCTCGCCCCGGTCCACATGGGGCCACCTCGGGGAGGCGTCATCCGGGGACCGGGCCGGTCGAGTCACGGACGACCAACTCGGTGCGCACGGTCAGGACCCCGCCGGGCGGGTCCTCCCGGGAGCCGACCGCGAGCATCCCGCTGGTGCGGCCCGCGTCCGCCAGCGGTATGCGCACGGTGGTGAGCGCCGGGACGGCGTCCAGGCTGAACGGGAGGTCGTCGAACCCGGCCACCGAAACGTCCCCTGGCACGTCCAGCCCGCGTGAGCGGAGTTCGGCGAGGGCGCCCAGCGCGGCGTTGTCGTTGCCCGCGACCACCGCCGTGAGCCCGGGGGCCCGGCGCAGGAGTTCCGCCACCCCGGCCCGACCGGACTCGCGGTCGAAGTCGCTGGACGCCACCGGGCAGTCCCCCGCCGGCAGGCCCGCGTCCGCCAGGGCCCGGAGGTGCCCGTCCAGCCTCAGCCGCGAGGTCGTGCGGTGCTCCGGTCCGGTGAGGTAGCCGATGCTCCGGTGCCCCAGCGAGACCAGGTGCGCGGTGAGCCCTCGGGAGCCCTCCCGGTTGTCGAAGTCCACCGCGACCACCCCCGGCAGCGGTCCACCGTCGTGGCCGGTCAGGGGCGGGCGGCCGCACAGGACGACGCGCGATCCGGTGGCCGTGAACTCGGCGATCTGGTCGACGAGGGCGTCGCGGTGGCCGGGGCCGTTCACCGATCCGCCGGTGAGCACCACGGCCCGGGCCCGCTGCCTGCGCAGGAGCCTGAGGTAGCGCAGCTCGCGTTCGGCGGAGCTGCCCGTGTTGCACACGACCGCCAGGACGTCGCCCTCGGCCATGGCGTCCTGGATTCCGCTGGCGATGACCCCGAAGAACGGGTCGGCGACGTCGTGTACCAGCACGCCGATGAGGTCGGAGCTGGACGCCGCCAGGGCGCGGGCGTGGCCGTTGACCACGTAGTCCAGCTCCGCGACGGCCCGGTGGACCCGTTCCGCGGTGGCCCGCGCCACGGGGTAGTTGCCGTTGAGGACCCTGGACACCGTCGCCGGTGACACCCCGGCCCGCCGCGCCACGTCGGCGAGTGTGGTCGCCATCTCCGCCCTGGTCCCCCGTTCCGGCGCCTCCCGTCCCCGCCGCTGCCACCAGCGGCGTACGGGGAGGCCCTCCCAGCAGTATGGCGAACTTCCACGCCCGGCGCAGGCGGGGATCCGGCGCGAACGACCGCCTCAGGACTCCTTGACAGCGGTCGGGGACCGAACGTACTTTCTCCGAATAGAAAGCGCTTTCCCCCACGCGATCAGGGAGCCGCGTTGAGCCAGCACCCCCAGCCGACCAGCCCTGACGCCCCGGCACCGGCCCAGGGGCCGCCCGCGCTGCCCGGAGGGATCGGGCTGTCCCGGCTGCGCGTCTACGACTGGCCCGCCGCCCCGGAGTCCGACGGCCTCTGCGGCGGCACTCCGCACCTCCACCTGGCCTGCACCGAGGCGTACGCGGTGACCGGCGGTTCGGGCGCCGTGCAGACCCTCACCCCGGAGGGTTTCTCCTCCACTCCCCTCACCGAGGGCGACCTCCTCTGGTTCACCCCCGGAACCGTGCACCGCCTCGTCAACCATGACGGCCTGCGCATGATCGTCCTCATGCAGAACGCGGGCCTGCCCGAGGCAGGCGACGCCGTCCTCACGTTCCCCTCCGACGTCCTGGCCGACCCGGCCGCCTACGCGAGGGCGGCCGCCCTCGACCCCGCCGACCCCGAGGGCTCGGCCCGTGAGAGGCGCGAACTCGCCGTCTCCGGCTTCACCGAACTGCGGAACCGCCTGGAGTCGGGCGACACCTCCGCGCTGACCGAACTGCACGCCGCCGCCCTGCGCCTGGTCTCCGGCCACCTGCCCGCCTGGCGGGCCAGGTTCGAGCTCGGACCGGCCGCCGAGGTGGCCCGCACCGCCGCCCACCTCGACGCCCTGGCCGAGGGAGACACCTCCCACCTGGCGTCCGCGTCGGTCCACCGGGGCGGAGCCTCCCCGGCCTGGGGCATGTGCGGGCGGCTCGACAAGTACGAGAGAACCGAAAGGGCCGAGTGAGGCGGGGGATGACCGGGACGCCGGTCATCCCCCGCCCTCGTTCCAGCCCTCCCGAGCACCAGCACTCACCCCCCAGCAGCCGCCTCCGCCCCCAGCCCCGGGCACCCCCTCCCGTCATCCCCCGACCGTCCGGCAGGCGCGCCCTTGCCCGCGCACTTCGCCCTGCCCCGCCGTGCCCGAGGGCCCTCCTCCGCCCGCGGCCACACCGAGTTCAGCACTCACCCGACCCGCACGAGGGAGTCTGTTCATGTTCCTGAGACCACGCCGCTCCCTGGCGACGACCCTGGGGTTCGCCCTGGTCGCCGGGGCCTTCCTCCCAGCCGCCCCGGCGCTGGCCTTCCCCTCCGACCTACCTCCGCAGGAGCCCGGGGTCACCCTCCGGGTCTTCGACGTCGGCTTCGAGCCCGAACAGATCTGCACCCTGGTCGAGGGGCAGACCCCCAACGTCGACGTCCTGCGCGAGACCGTCGACTACGAGACCACGGAGGAGTTCGGCGGCATCGCCAACAACTTCATGGCGCACGTGATCGGGAACCTGCACGTCCCCGAGGACGGGACCTACGACTTCCGCCTGATCAGCGACGACGGTTCGCGCCTGTACCTCGACGGCGAGGAGATCATCGAGAACGACCAGCGCCAGCCGCCGACCGCCGTCGACGGAACGGCCGAACTCACCGAGGGCGCGCACGCCCTGCGCATCGACTACTTCCAAGGGGCCTTCGACAAGGCGCTGCGGCTGGAGTGGAGCCCGCCCGGTCAGGACGGCTTCGCGCTCGTCCCCGAGGACGTGCTCACCACCGACTCCGACGTGACCCGGGTGACCTCGCCCGGAGTGAAGGTGTGTTCGGACGCCGACATGAGCCCCGGCGACGGCGCCCCGCTCGCCGGAGTGCACCCGAACTACACCGTGACCGACCTGCGGCCGGAGGGCTTCGAACCCACCGTCACCGGCATGGACTGGTTCGAGGACGGCCGGATGGTCATCACCACCTGGGCCGGCCGGGAGAGCTTCGACGGCGCCGTGGAGATCGTCGAGGGGACCGTCGGTGAGGACGCCGACCCCGAGGACATCACCACGCGGGTTGTCGCGACCGACATGAACGAACCCCAGGGCGTGCTGGTGGAGGACGGCGAGGTCATCGTCGCGGAGAAGCACCAGCTCAGCCGGTTGGTCGACGCCGACGGCGACGGCGTCTACGAGGACACCGAGCAGATCGCCACCTGGCCGAGCGGCGGCACGTACCACGAGTTCGGCTTCGGGCTCCTGGCCGACGACGAGAACTACTACCTGAACCTGTCGGTGGCCATCACCCCCGGCGGCAGGACCACGATCCCCCAGCACGTGGAGAACCGGGGCACCTCGATCAGGGTGGACAAGGAGACCGGCGAGGTCGAGTACGTCGCCGGTGGCCTGCGCACCCCCAACGGCATCGGGTGGGGCGCCGAAGGGGAGATCCTCGTCTCCGACAACCAGGGCGACTGGCTGCCCGCCTCCAAGATCGTCGAGATCGAGGAGGGCGCGTTCTACAACCACTACACGACCCCGGCCGGGCCCTTCGACGACCAGCCGGTCACGCAGCCCGTCCTGTGGCTCCCGCACAACGAGATCTCCAACTCGCCCACCAACCCGGTCCTGGTGGAGTCCGGGGTGTTCGAGGGGCAGATGGTGTTCGGCGACGTCACCTACGGCGGAATCCAGCGGGCCTTCCTGGAGGAGGTCGACGGCCGGAAGCAGGGCGCGGTGTTCCGGATGACCCAGGGACTGGAGTCCGGGGTCAGCCGCCTGGCGCTCGGCCCGGACGGCGACTTCTACGTCGGCGGCATCGGTGGCGGCGGCAACTGGGAGCAGCCCGGCAAGCTCCCCTACGGCCTCCAGAAGCTGACCCCCACCTCCGAGGACGCCATGGACATCCTGTCCATGGAGGTCACCGGGACCGGGTTCGACATCACCTACACCAAGCCGGTCTCCGACGACGTGGCCGCCAACGCCGCGGAGCGCTACGACGTGGCCCAGTGGTCGTACAACCCGACCTCGCAGTACGGCGGCCCCAAGCGCAACCAGGAGACCCTGCCCGTCACCGGCGCCTCGGTCTCCGACGACGGGCACACGGTCAGCCTGGACATCGGCGGCCTGCGCGAGGACCGCGTGGTACACGTCCGCTCGCCCCGCCCCTTCGAGTCCGCCGACGGCACCGAACTGTGGAGCACCGAGGCCTGGTACACCGTCCACAACATCCCCGGCTACGAGGCTCCGCCCAACGAGATCGGCATGTACGAGGCCGAGGACGGCACGCTGCGCGGCGGCGCGGGCATCGCCAACGAGCACCCGCACCACACCGGTGAGGGGTTCGTGGACGGGTTCAGTAACATCGGCGCCTCCCTGACCTGGGACGTCGACGTCGACGAGGCCGGAACGTACCCGGTGACCTTCCGCTACTCCAGCGGCCCCAACCCGTTCGTCGGGCCCAAGACCATCTCACTGGACGTCAACGGCGAGGACCTGGGACAGATCACCGTCGAGACCACCGAGGTCTGGCAGGTCTGGGCCGACCACGTCGAGCAGCTCGACCTCCAGGAGGGCAACAACACCGTCACGGTCACCGCCGGTGAGGACGACGACCGGCACGTGAACTGGGACCACCTGCGCGTCCAGCACGAGCCCTGCACCCCGGCCGGACCCGACGAGGGCTACCGGATGCTGTTCGACGGCACCCCCGAGAGCCTGGCCGACTGGGAGATGGCCGGCCCCGGCGACTTCGTCTCCCAGGGCGACTGCACGATGCGCTCCATCGGCGGTCTGGGCTTCACCAGCTATCCGGAGGAGTTCACCGACTACAGCCTGACCCTGGACTGGAAGATGGGCGGGGACGACAACTCGGGCGTCCACCTCGGTGTCAACGACCCGCAGGGCGACCCCGCCGCCCGCAACCGGGGCTTCGAGGTGCAGATCGACGCCACCGACGAGCCCCACCTCACCACCGGCGCCATCTACAACTTCCAGGGCGCCGACATCGAGGCCCGGGACGAGGCCCTCAACCCGCCCGGGGAGTGGAACACCTACGAGATCGTCGTCGAGGGCGACCGGGTGCGGGTGTACCTCAACGGGACGCTGATCAACGACTTCGACAGTGAGGGAGCGGACCCCGACCGCGACCTGACCGGCCGTATCGGCCTCCAGAACCACCACACCGGTTCCGACGTGTGGTTCCGCGACGTGCAGATCAAGGAACTCGGCTGACCGACGGGGGCGGGGCGCACGCGTCCCGCCCCTACTCCGGGTCGTCCCCCTCCAGGATGAGGACGGCCCGGCGCATGACGTCCTGCTGCGCCTCGTTGTAGAGGTCGGCCACGGACATCATCGCGGCCTTCTCGACCACGGCCCGGGGCATCGTCAGCCGCGAACCCGGGTCGCTCAACCAGGGGTGGTTCCTCCGGTGCTCCTCCAGGACCACCGCCACCCGCTCCGCCAGACGCTGGCGCGTGTCCGCGCTCGCGTCCGGCGGCAGGGTGTTCATCTCGTGGTCGAGGTCGGTGGGCTCCGCGTCGATCATGGCCCGGAGGTCCTCCACCGCGCGCTCGTCGTAGAAGCGGCTGGAGATCGCGATGACCGCCCGGTCGGCGTCGCTCAGCCGTTCGGCGACGCCCTCGAACCCGGCCGGGACGTCGGTGGGCGTGCCCTCTCGCAGCAGCGCCGCCACCTCCTCCCTCGCGCGTCGCAGACGCTCGATCCCGGCGGCGAGTTCGGCGTCGAGCGCGCGGAGGGCGTCCTTGGAGTCGGCCGGGCTGTCCCCCATCCGGTCCACCCGCGCCAACGGAACGCCCATCTCGCGCAACCGGCGGATCTGGAGGACCCGTGCCAGGTGCCGTGCCTGGTACTGCTTGTATCCGTTGCCGCGCCGTTCGGGCTGGTCGAGCAGGCCGACCCGGTGGTAGTGGCGGATGGTGTTCACCGTCGTGCCCGCCATCTCGGCCAGCTCACTCGTACTCCACCCCATGGACCCCCCTCTCACACTCCGGTGTACCGCATCAGAGCGTGCAGGTCGCCCCCTTCTCGGGCACCTCCAGGTCGATCAGGTACCTGGCGGCGGCCTCGTCCACGCACTCGTTGGACCCGAGGGAGACGATCCCGTGCCCCTCGCCCTCGACGGTGAGCAGCGCGCTCCCGAGGGTGTCCGCGAGCTCGATCCCGCCCGCGTGCGGGGTGCTCGGGTCGCCGGTGATCGACACCACCAGCGTGTCGGGCAGCCCCTCGATGTCCTCCGCGTAGGGGAACCCGAGTTCCGGCTCGACGGGCCAGGCCTCGCACCCGTCACGGGCGCCGTCCGTCACGTCCACACCGGGGTCCATGAACGGGGCCTGGGCATAGGTCGCCTCCCGCAGCTCACCGCCCTGCTCGGGGGTCAGGCGCTCCTCGTCCATGCAGTTGATCGCGTGGTTGGCCTCCAACGAGTTCGGCCACCGCCCGTCGGGCCCGCGCAGGCCGAAGTCGTAGATGAGCTGCATCAGGGTGTCACCCCGCCCCTCCTCGACCTCGGCGATCCCGTCGATGATCCGGGGCCAGCTCTGCGGGGAGTACAGTCCGGAGATCACGCCACCGACCGCCCCGTCGAAGTCCAGCTCGGCGTCCAGCGCGGGCACGGGCTCCTCTCGCAGCGGCCGCACGATCTCCTGGAACCGCTCGGTCGCCCGCTCGGGATCGGTGCCCAGCGGACAGTCCGTCTCAGCCGCGCACGTCGCGGCCATCTCGTCGAACGCTCCCTGGAACCCGGCGTAGGCGTTGACCCGCCGGTCGAAGCTGCCCTCCAGCGGGCTCATCGCCCCGTCGAGCACCATCGCGCGCACCCGGTCGGGGAACTGCTCGGCGTAGACGGCCCCCAGCCGGGTGCCGTAGCTCTGCCCGAAGTAGGTCAGCTCCTCCTCGCCCAGGACGGCCCGGAGCACGTCCATGTCGCGTGCGGTGTCCCGGGTTCCCAGGTGTTCCAGGACCTCGACCCCACCGCTCCCCTCGGCGCACCGCTCCATGATCTCCCGGGTGTCGTCCTCGGTGAGGCGCACCGTGGTGCCCTGCGACCCCATCGGCACGACCCCGGTGTCGGCCTCCTCGTCGGTGTAACAGTCCACCGCGGGGCTGGTGGCGCCGACACCGCGCGGGTCGAACCCGACGAGGTCGAACCGCTCGGTGATCTCGCTCTCCGCCAGCCCCGCGAAGGCCAGGGCCGCACCCACGACACCGGAACCACCCGGACCGCCGGGGTTGTAGACCAGCGAACCCATGGACTCCCCCCGGGCGGGCACCCGCAGCACCGCCACCGATGCCAGCTCTCCCTCGGGGTCCTCGTAGTCGAGCGGCACGTCCATGCGGGCGCACTCGGAGCCCGGTGCCAGCTCCAGGAGGGCCGCCTCCCCGGCCGTGTCCGGGTAGTCGGCGCACCCCTCCCAGCTGAGTTCCTGCTCGTGGAAGGCCTCCAGGGCCCCGGAGCCGCCCTCCGCCTCCTCCGACGAACAGCCCGCCAGGACCCCCGTCAGCGCCAGCAGTCCGGCTCCGGCCCGGACCAGCCTTCCGCCTCGTCGACGATGTTCCACTTCCACCCCTTCGGTTCGACCAGCACGTCGGGGCCAAGCAGACACTGTGTTCCTGGAACAGGGTCAAGCCCGGGAACCGACCGGGCCCGTCACGAGCCGTCCCTGGAGACGGACATGCCGAAGGTGACCACGCTGATGAGGGCGGGGATGATCGCGGTGACGCCCCATCTCCACTCGCCGCCCCAGATCCACGCCAGGAGCATCGCGATGGTGCCCGCGAGCAGGACGAGGGTGGTCCAGAGCATGGAGCCCGAGGGGTTTCCGGTGCTCTCGACGGTGATCTGGTCCTGCCGGATCAGGGAGTCGCGCAGGAGCTGGATCAACGCGGAGTGCTGGTCGGGGGTGACGTCGCGGACGCGGATGCGCAAAGTGGCCATAGCGGCCATTCTCCTCGGCCGACACGGCCCGTCTCCAGCCCGGAGCCACCCGGAAACGACTCAAGGCCCGGTCGGGTGACCGGGCCTTGAGGAAGCATGAGAGCCGACGAGGGGACTTGAACCCCTAACCTATCGCTTACAAGGCGATTGCTCTGCCAATTGAGCTACGTCGGCCGACCGCCGGGGCGCCTGGCCCCGGTACGTCCAAGCTGTATGGTACCGGGTCCGGCGCCGAGTGGCCTACTCGGCACCGGGGGCTAGCTGGCCTCGGCTCCGCGACGGCGGGCGACCTCGTAGAGGGAGACCCCGGCTGCCACGGAGGCGTTCAGGGACTCGGCGCCGCTGATCGGGATGCTCGCGACCACGTCGCAGACCTCGCGGACCAGGCGGGACAGGCCCTTGCCCTCGGAGCCCACGACGATCACCAGCGGGCCGTTGGCCAGTTCCAGGTCGGGCAGCTGGGTGTCGCCACCGGCGTCCAGACCGGCGACGAACAGACCCGCCTTCTTGTAGGTCTCCAGGGCCCGGGTCAGGTTGGTGGCCTGGGCCACCGGCAGCTTCGCCAGGGTTCCCGCGGAGGTCTTCCACGCGGACATGGTCACGCTGGCCGTGCGCCGCTCCGGGATGAGCAGGCCGTGCGCGCCGAAGGCCGCGGCCGAACGCGCGATGGCGCCCAGGTTGTGCGGGTCGGTGACCCCGTCCAGGGCGACGATCAGCGGCGGGGTGTCCGAGGCCAGCGCCCTGTCCAGCAGCCCCTCGGCCGCCCAGTACTGGTACGGACGGACCTGGAGGACGATGCCCTGGTGGGTGGCGCCGGGCAGGCCGTTGCTCTCACAGCGGCGGTCCAGGTCGGTGCGGTTGACCTCCACCACGTCGACGCCCTGGGCGCCCGCGAGCTTGGCGGCCTCGTTGACGCGGTCGTCGGGGTCCAGGCTGTTGGCCAGGAACAGGCGCGTGGCGGGCATGCCCGCACGCAGCGCCTCGACCACCGGGTTACGGCCGATCAGCAGGTCGGAGTTGTCCGGCCGGTTGGGCGAGCGCTCCTTGCGGGGGCTGTCCGAGCCCGCCGGGCCGCCGGTCTGCGCGGCGCGCTTGTTGGCCTTGTTCCGCTGCTTGCCGTCATACCAGTGCCGCTGCTCCGCGGGCAGGGTGCCGCTCTTGGCCTCCAGGGAACGCCGACCCTTGCCGCCGCTGCCCTTCGTGGGGCCCTTCTTGCTCTTCTTCGCCGGCATGGTCGCCGCCTCCAGTTACGTGTCGCGGGCATGCCGGAAGAACTCTTCCGGCCGATGGGGTAGCCGCGGCGCCGAGGGGCGGCGGCAAACTCCCAGCCTAGTGCCGTCCCGGTACCACACGCGTCGGCGGTCAGCCCCTGCGCAGGTCCCAACGGGGACCCTGCGGGGTGTCCTCCACCACCACACCGGCCTCCGCCAACTGATCGCGGATGGCGTCGGCGGCCGCGAAGTCCTTGCGTCCGCGCGCGGCCTGGCGCTGTTCGAGTGCGACGGCCACGAGGGCATCCACGACCTCGGTCAGCCCCTGGTCGCCGCCGCCGGACCACTGCTCGCTCAGCGGGTCCAGGCCGAGCACCGAGAGCATGGTGCGCAGCTCGGCGGCGAGCCCCTGCGCCCGCTCCTTGTCACCGGAGGCGAGCGCCGTGTTGCCCTCGCGCACATGGCCGTGCACGATCGCCAACCCCTGGGACACACCCAGGTCGTCGTTGAGCGCCTCGGTGAACTCGGACGGGACGTCGGCCGCCGGGGCGACCGCGCCCAGCACCTCCACGGCGCGGGTGAGGAAACCCTCGATCCGCTGGTAGGCGGCGGCGGCCTCCTGGAGCGCGGTGTCGGAGTAGTCGATGGTGGACCGGTAGTGAGCCTGGCCGAGGTAGTAGCGCAGCTCCACCGGGCGGACCTTCTGGACCATGTCCGGGACCCTCATGGAGTTGCCCAGGGACTTGGCCATCTTCTCGCCGCCGATGGCGAGCATGCCGTTGTGCAGCCAGTACTGGGCGAAGCCGTCACCGGCGGCGCGCGACTGCGCCTGCTCGTTCTCGTGGTGCGGGAAGATCAGGTCGATCCCGCCGCCGTGGATGTCGAAGCTGGGGCCCATGTACTTGGTGGCCATGGCGGAGCACTCCAGGTGCCAGCCGGGACGGCCGCGTCCCCAGGGGGTGTCCCAGCTGGGCTCGCCCGGCTTGGCGCCCTTCCACAGGGCGAAGTCGCGCGGGTCCCGTTTGTCGCGGTCCGGGTCGGAGTCGGCGGACTCCACGACCTGGTCCAGCCGCTGGTTGGACAGCTCCCCGTACGCGGGGTGCGAGCGCACGTCGAAGTAGACGTCGCCCGATCCGTCGTCGGCGGCGTAGGCGTGCCCGGCGTCGATGAGGCGGCGCATGAGCTCGATCATCTCCGGCACGTGGCCGGTGGCGCGCGGCTCCACGGTGGGCGGCAGGCAGCCCAGGGTGTCGTAGGCCCAGGTGAAGGCGCGCTGGTTGCGCTCGCTCACCTGCCACCACGGGACGCCCTCCTCGGCGGCGACACGGATGATCTTGTCGTCGATGTCGGTGACGTTGCGGCAGAACGTGACCTGGTAGCCGAGGTGGATCAGCCAGCGGCGCAGGATGTCGAAGTTGACCCCGGAGCGGATGTGGCCGATGTGGGGGGGTGCCTGCACGGTGGCACCACACAGGTACAGGGAGGCACACCCCTCGCGGATCGGGGTGAAGTCTCGGACCTGTCGGGCACTGGTGTCATAGAAGCGCAGACTCACGTTGTCAAGACTATCCGTTCTCCCCTGGCCTGGGCATCACAAACCCATAAGCACCACCGGTTCGGTACGGGGTCCTGAACGAGACGGGGTCCGGTCCACTCCGGACAGCCCGGAGAACTCATATGGGGCGAGCCGTATCGGGCCCGCTCACATGTGGGACGACCCGGCGTTCCGACCCCGTTCCGGAGGGGGATCGCCCGGCACGCTCCGTCAACCGCGACGCCGCGCCACACCGCACCCTTCGGCACCGGCGTCGGGAAGCAGCCGGAATCGGCCGGAATCTCGTGTTCGCGGCACCGTCTCGACTACGCTTCGGTGACGATGGCCCCTTTCAACAACGCCCCCGAGACAGGGACACGGAACGGTCGGACCGCGGGTCGCGGCGCGGGAGCCGGTGCTCTCGTCGGTGGCGCCGTGTTCGTCAGTGTCATCGCCCTGTGCGCCCTAGTCATCGCCTACAACGGCATCTACCGGTTCGCCCTGATCGTGCACGACGAGGGCGGCTTCCTCGCGCACGTCTTCCCGCTGACCTTCACCCTGCTGGTCCTCATGGCCTTCTGGGTGAGCTACGTCCTGCGCGCGGCGCCGCCGAGCGAGCGCCTCTGGGTGGACGTCGTCCTCATCCCGCTGCTGATCCTCGCCGCGGCCGTGCCCATGGTGCTGCACAGCGTCAACATGGTGGACCGCATCGCGGCGAACCACGAGGGGATCGTCCAAGTGGTGGTGGCGGTCGCCCCGCTGGCCGCCCTGCTGGTGGCGTTCCTGCTGTGGATCACCGTGCGGGCGCACGTCCGCAGACGCAACGCCAACGGACGCCCGCGGGCCAACCCCTCCGACGACCGCACGACCGTGCTGCGCGGGCGGCCCAGACCGGGCGAGGCTCCGGTCCGGGACGACCACGGGACGGAGGCGCTCAAGACCCGACTGCTGCGGTTGGGCGCCGACGACGCGGACGAGAGGGAGTCCGGCGAGGAGGCGTCCGAGACGGTCGCGCTGCCCGCCCGCACCTCCACTCTGCGCCGTGATCGCGCGGAGCAGGAGGCGAAGGAGCGCGCCGAGCGCGAGGAACGCGAACAGGAGGAACAGCGCGCGGAGCGGGAGGAACGAGAGCGCGCCGAACGCGAGAGCTCGAACGTGGTCGTCATCGGGGCCGGTTCCGTGGGCCACGATCGCGACGCCGACAAGCTCTCCGACGCGGACGCCCCGACCGAACCGATCGCCGCCGTGGAGGAGCCCCAGGACCCGGCTGAGGCCTCCGTGCCCACGCTGCCGCTTCCGCGCCGGGCCCGCGACGGCGACAACCCGATCAAGCGTGCGGCCACGGATCCGCCGGTGGTCCCCTCGCAGGCCTCCTCCCCCGAGGCCGAGTCCGAGGGCACCGAGGCCCCCACCACGGGCCTCGCTCACCGGGCCCCCGTGGGCCCCGCCGTGGGCTCCGACCACGTCGTGGCCGAGCCTTCCGAGCACTTCGACGAGGGGTTCGAGCACGACGCCCCGGTGGCCGACCCCAGCACGGACGAGGCGGAGGCTCCGATCCCCGCCCCGGCCATCCCCGAACCGGAGCCGGTCGCCGCCGAACCGGAGCCGGTCGCCGAGACGGCACCTGCCCCGGGAACGGGCTCCGAGAGCGATGGCTCCCCGGAGGTTTCCCGGGTCCAGAGCACCGTGGAGCTGTGGCCCGAGGGTGAGACCGGGTCGGGTCCCCTGCCGGAGGTCGAGGACCTGCCCGGCGTGACGGCGGAGGAACCGGAGGCGGATCCCCGGGACGACCACACCGGTTCCCCCCTGTGGGAGCCGCCGACCGAGGACACGCCCGCCTCGCACCTGGCCGACTACGTGCCTCCGGTGTGGACCCCGCCCGAGGACGACAGCCCCGCCGAACCCGCTCCCCTGGTCGGACACGCGACCGGCGCCGAGGAGGGTTCGACCCCGGCCCTGGACCACGACACCGGCCCGTCGGTGCGCGCCGCCTTCCGGATGGGTTCGGTACCGCCCGGCGCGGCCCGACCGGAGCCGGAGCCCGAGCCGCTTCCTGAGCCCGAGCCTCTGCCCGACGAAGAGCCGGAGCCCGAACCGGAGGTGCGACGGCAGGCCGAGCCCGAACCGGCGACGGAGCGCGCGCCCCGCTCCGGCCCCCGCTCTCGGAGGCCGGTGGAGAAGCGGCCGATGGTCCTCAAGCCGAAGCGCCCGCCCATGCCGGACTTCGCCTCCGGACCGCCCTCCCGCCGCGTCCGCAGCGAGCCGCTGCCGCCGGAGGACCACTGAGCCGACGGGGGCACTGACCCCGCTGAGGACAGGGACAAGGGCCGTCGGCCCCGGAGCCCCCGGTTCCGGGGCCGACGGCCGTCCGGCTCCGGGGAGGCGGACCGGCCGGGCCCACACGTGTGAGGGCGGCACAAGGCGGGCGAGAGACGAGGATCCCCCGATTATCGACGCTACGCGTGCCGGGCGGGGTGCGCCAGGGGCGGTCCACCTCACCTGTGGACAACCTCCCAGCTCCGATTCCCGTCCGCCTGTGAACGACGGATTTCGGCCCCCTGACCAGGCACTGCGTCACCGTCCGGATACCGCCCCCACAGCAACGGGAAAGGACCTTTTGGGGAACCCATCGGCCGAAGGTCACGCCCCTGACGCCCGACGCCCGCCCCACCCCCGGAGGGCCGCCCCCGGCCGCCCCGGGAGGGCTTCACCAGTGCTCGTCCGCACCGGCCGGGGCCGCTCCGCAGCAAGGCCGGAGGGCGCCCGCCGGGGTGCCCCTCGACAGAAGCCCCCTGCCGCCTGGCCACCGCCCCGCCCCGAAGAGGCGGTGACGTCGTCGCGCGCCCGGGGGTGGACCTCCGGACTCACCCGAGCCTCCTGAACACGACGAGGGCGGCCCCGCTCCTGGCGGGGCCGCCCTCGTTTACGTGTGCGTCAGTCCCTGGGGGCGCAGACGGCCGTGGCGACGGCGGCGATGCCCTCACCCCGGCCGGTGAGGCCCAGGCCGTCGGTGGTGGTGGCCGACAGGCTCACCGGCGCACCCACGACCTCGGAGAGGGTCTTCTCCGCCTCGTCGCGCCGGGGAGCGAACTTGGGTCGGTTGCTGATGATCTGGACGGCCACGTTGCCGATCTCGAATCCGGCCGCGTGCACGCGTGCGACGGTCTCGGTGAGCAGCGCCGCACCCGAGGCGCCCTTCCACCGGGGATCGGAGGTGCCGTAGTTCGATCCGAGGTCGCCGAGCCCGCAGGCGGACAACAGCGCGTCGCACGCCGCGTGGGCGGCGACATCACCGTCGGAATGGCCGCTGACACCATCTTCACCCGGCCATTCCAAACCGGCGAGAAAAAGTGTCCGTCCAGGAGAAAACGGGTGGACGTCGGTACCGACGCCCACCCGAGGCATTTTCGTCATGAATTACGTGATTCCGCGAGTATCAGTTCGTCAGAACCTCGTCGAGGAGGGCTTCCGCCTTGTCCTCGTTGGTCTTTTCCGCGAGTGCGAGTTCGCTCACGAGAATCTGCCGGGCCTTGGCCAGCATCCTCTTCTCGCCCGCGGACAGCCCGCGCTCCTTGTCCCGGCGCCACAGGTCCCGAACGACCTCGGCGACCTTGTTGACGTCGCCGGACGCCAACTTCTCCAGGTTCGCCTTGTAGCGCCTGGACCAGTTGGTGGGCTCTTCGGTGTGAGGTGCGCGCAGCACCTCGAAGACCTTGTCCAGGCCTTCCTGCCCCACCACGTCACGAACGCCGACATCCTCGGCGTTCGCGGCCGGCACACGCACCGTCAGATCGCCTTTGTCAACCCTCAGGACGAGGTAGGTTCTGTCCTCGCCCTTAATGGTGCGAGTCTCGATCGCTTCAATACGAGCAGCCCCATGATGGGGGTAGACAACAGTGTCGCCGACCTTGAAAGCCATGTGACAGGTACCCCTTCCGCTACCACAAGGATACCACGAATCTGTGACTTAACGTACCTATTAGGTTTGCGAACACGCAGGTCAGGCCACACATTTTAGGCCTTGACAAAGTGTACCCGAGGAGTCTCGGCGGCCCGGTCGGAGCGCTCCCGAGAGCCCTCTACCCCCACTGGCCAGCCGAAGCGCGACTTGACGAGGGCCCGGAACGGGATAGGGTTCGCCCCCGCCCGACCACCCTCCGCGAGCACTCGGAGCGAGATAGGTCACGATTTCGGATCGGGTCGGCCCACCCGTGACCCGTCCGGATCTCCGGGCCCGGCCGACCCGACCGCACCACACGTCATAACCCCGTCATCAGGCCTCGGGCTCGTAGTCCTCACGCTTCTCGCCCGTCACCATGTAGACCAGGTTGTCCGCCACGTGCACCGCGTGGTCACCGAAGCGTTCGTAGAACCGGCCGACCAGGGTGACGTCCATGGTGGCCTCCACCCCGTACTCCCAGCCCGGAGCGAGGATGCGCTGCAACAGCTTGCGGCGCAGCCGGTCCATCTTGTCGTCGTCCTTGTCCAGCTCCAGAGCGGTGTCGGGGTCCCGCTCCGTGATCACCTCGCCGGCCTTGGTCACCAGGAGCTCCGCCTGGTGCCCCATCTCCAGGACGATGGAGCGCACCGGCTTGGGGATCGCCGAGTCGGGGTGGCGGCGGCGGGCGATCTTCGCGAGGTGGACGGCGTGGTCGCCCATCCGTTCGAGGTCACCGCGCATCGCGAGGGCGGTGATGATGGTCCGCAGGTCCGAGGCGACCGGCTGCTGCCGGGCCATCAGGCTGAAGGCGGTGTCCTCGATCTCCTGGTCGAGGCGGTTGAGTTCCTCGTCACCGGAGATCACTTCCTGCGCCGCGTTCAGGTCACTGTCCAGCAAGGCCGTGGTGGCCCGCGCGACGGCGTGCCTGGCGAGCCTGGTCATCTCGACAAGGCGTTCACTCAGGCTGTCTAGGTCCTCATGGTAGGTATCGCGCATGTCGTCAATGCTCCCAGTCTGTGTTTGAAGAATCGGCCAAGAGTTGGTGAACGATGGAAGAACCTCGGTTGTGTCACATGTCCTGACCGGGTAAAGCCCCAGTCCGCACGTTTACGATCGAATCGTGCAAGGGGAACTTCTCGCCGCGGTCGTCGGCATCATCGGGCTCGTCGTGGGCGTCGCCATCGGCGTCGTCGCCGCCAGCCCCCTCTTCCGTACGCGCACCACACGGGAGGAGGCGCCGTCACCACGGCACGACGGCAGCACCCTCCCGCAGGGGGTGGCAGAAGTGCTGTCCGCGCTCCCCTCCTCCGCGGTGGTCCTCGACTCGGGCGACCGCGTGCTGCGCGCCTCCTCCGCCGCCCGGGCCTTCGGCCTCGTCCGGGGAGAGGAACTGGTCATAGGCGAACTCCTCACCCTGGCCCGCAAGGTCCGGCGCGACGGGGTGATCCGGGAGACCGACATCGAGGTGGCCGTCCGCAAGTTCGGCCCCGACGCCACGTCCTTCGCGGTGCGGGTCGCCCCGCTGGGCGGCACCGGCCTGGTGCTGGTCCTGGCCGAGGACCAGACCGAGCACCGCAGGGTGGAGGCGGTCCGACGCGACTTCGTGGCCAACATCTCGCACGAGCTCAAGACCCCCGTGGGCGCGCTGTCACTCCTGGCGGAGACCGTACAGGACGCCAGCGACGACCCGGAGGCGGTGCGCCGCTTCACCGGGCGGATGCAGACCGAGGCCTCCCGGCTCACGGCCGTCATCCAGGACCTCATCACGCTCTCCCGGATCCAGGGTGCCGAGCCCATCGCCGAACCCGCCCCGGTGGACCTGGGGTCGGTCGTCGAGGAGGCGATCGACACCGTGCGGATGCCCGCCGACGCCAAGGGCATCGAACTGGTCGGCAGCGGAGCCGAGGGGCTGACGGTGCTGGGTGACGAGGCGATGCTGGGGACCGCCCTGCGCAACCTCATCGCCAACGCCGTCGCCTACAGTCCGAAGAACACGCGGGTCGCGGTATCCGTCGGGACCTCGCGGAGCAGCGTGGACATCAGCGTCGCGGACCAGGGGATCGGAATCCCCCAGCAGGACCTGGAGCGAATCTTCGAGCGGTTCTACCGTGTGGACGCCGCTCGGAGCCGGGCCACCGGTGGTACCGGTCTCGGTCTGGCCATCGTCAAGCACATCATGACCCACCACCGTGGAGAAGTGACCGTGTGGAGCAAGGAGGGGTCGGGGTCGACGTTCACACTGCGTCTGCCCAGACCCGAGAGCCGGGAGCTCGAAGCTTCCCGGAACGACAACCACCAGGAGACGGCACAGTGACGCGCGTACTCGTAGTAGAGGACGAGGAGTCCTACAGCGACGCCCTGTCGTACATGCTGCGCAAGGAGGGCTTCGAGGTCGCGGTGGCGCCCACCGGGACCGTCGCTCTGGAGACCTTCGACCGGACCGGCGCCGACCTGGTGCTGCTGGACCTCATGCTGCCGGGACTGTCGGGCACCGAGGTGTGCCGGACCCTGCGGCAGAAGTCCAACGTCCCCGTCATCATGCTCACCGCCAAGGACTCCGAGATCGACAAGGTCGTCGGTCTGGAACTGGGCGCCGACGACTACGTGACCAAGCCGTTCTCCTCCCGCGAGCTGGTGGCGCGCATCCGCGCGGTGCTGCGCCGACGGGGCGAGGACGAGATCGTGCTGCCCGCCGCTCTCGAGGCCGGTCCCGTCCGCATGGACGTGGAGCGGCACGTGGTGACGGTGCGCGGCGACAACGTGCAGCTCCCGCTGAAGGAGTTCGAGCTGCTGGAGGTGCTGCTGCGCAACGCCGGGCGGGTCCTCACCCGGATGCAGCTCATCGACCGCGTGTGGGGCGCCGACTACGTCGGTGACACCAAGACCCTCGACGTGCACGTCAAGCGCCTGCGCGCGAAGATCGAGGAGGACCCGAGCACCCCGCGTTACATCGTCACGGTGCGCGGCCTGGGCTACAAGTTCGAGCCGGTCACCGTCGAGGTCGAGTAGGGCTCCTGGCGGATGCGGGAGGCCCCCTCCGGGTCCCTCCCCCCTCTCCGTCCCGACCCCGCCTTGCTTCGAGTCCCGGGCCGCGGTACCGCCGCGGACCGGGACCTTCGTGTTTCAGGGGCCGCCGCCCCCTCTCCGAGCTGGTGCGCCCCTGTGGGATCCGACGGTGCCCGGCGGATCCCGTGGGTCCTCACCGGGCCCGTCCGCTCGGTCACGCCGGCTCCCGGTCGGCGGGCTCAGCGCCTCCCACGACCCGTCCCGAGGGCCGCCGGTTCCCCGGTGTGGCGTTCCACCGCGCGGGCCAGGACCTCGCAGGCGCGCCGGAGCTCCGCGCCTCCCGCCGACCCGTAGCCGATCACCAGCCCGTGCACGCTGGGCGCGCCGTGGCTGGCGCGTCGGGTGTCCTCCACCAGGACCCCCTCCTTGGCCGCCGCCGCGACCACCGGAGCGACCGCCGACTCGGGCAAGGTGAGCAGCACGTGGAGTCCGGCGGTGTCCCCGGCGATCCGCGTCCCGAGGTGTTCCACGAGCGTGGCGCGGCGGCGGGCGTACTCCAGGCGCATCCGGCGCAGGTGCCGGTCCAGGTCCCCGCGTTCGAGCAGGAGGGCGGTGGCGGCCTGCACGGGGCCGCTGGTGCGGTCGGACAGCTCGGCGCGCACGCGGGTGAGGCGTTGGAGCAGGTCGGGTTCGGCGACGATCCAGCCGATCCCGAGGTCGGGGTCGAGGGTCTTGGAGAGGGTGCCGAGCAGCACGACCCGCTCCGGATCGAGCCCGTACAGGGCGGGCAGGGGCGCCACGTCGTAGCGGAACTCGGCGTCGTAGTCGTCCTCCACCACGAGCGCTCCGGTCCGGCGGGCCCAGGCCAGGAGGCGTTCGCGGCGGGGCAGGGGCAGACGGCCGCCCAGCGGGTACTGGTGCGCGGGCGTGGTGTACACCAGCGCGAGGTCGTCGGTCAGCTCCCCGGGGCGGATGCCGTCGTGGTCGACGGGGCAGGGGACGATCTCGGCGCCGCGTGCGGCCAGGATGGTGCGGGCCTTGCCGTAGCCGGGTTCCTCCACTCCGGCGCGGAAGCGGGCTACGGGGGCCGCGCCCCGCACAGGGGTCCCTCCCATGGCGATCATGGCGCCCACCAGGTCGAGCCCGTTGCCGGTCCCCCGGGTGACCAGGACGTTCTCGGGCCCCACCCGCACGCCCCGGGTGCGGCGCAGGTGTTCGGCCAGCAGGGCGCGGAGTCGGGGCTCGCCCTGGGGTTCGGGGTCGTCGGAGGGCGGCACCTCGGCCGCGTGCCGCCAGGCCCGGCGCATGGCGGCACGGTCGTGGTCGCGGACCCAGGGTGCTCCCGCCCGCAGGTCGACCACCCCGGCCCGGCGTACCTCCTGCCGTGACGGACGCCCTCGCGGGGGCTCGGCGGAGCGCGAGGGCTCCGTTGGCCCGGGCGGACCGGGGAGGGGCTCGTGCTCCGCCACGAAGGTGCCCGAACCGTGGCGGCCGTCGAGCCACCCCTCGGCGTAGAGCTGCTGGTAGGCGTCGGTGACCACAGTGCGGCTCACCGCGAGCTGCGCGGCCAGGGCCCGGCTGGAGGGCAGCCGTTCACCGGCCCGGAGCGCACCGGAGACCATGGCCTCGCGCAGCGCTCCGGACAGCTGCGCGGTGAGCGGTGCGGGGTCGGAGCGGTCGAGGCGGACCGGTGGTTCGGCGAGGCGTCGGGACAAAGTGGTCTTTCACTTCCTGCCAGAAGTGGCCATGGTTGGGATATCCACTTCTTCCTACGGTAGTCGCATGCTCTCCACGACCGAACGCACTCGTCTCAACCGCGCCAAGCACAAGACCAGGACCGACCGCACCGAACTGTACGACCTCCTCGACGAGGGCCTGGTCTGCCACATGGGCGTGGTCGTGGACGGGTCTCCCCGGGTGGTCCCCACGGGGTACGGGCGGATCGGCGACACCCTCTACCTGCACGGCTCGACCGGAGCCCGGTCCCTGCGGACGGAGGGCGAGATGTGTGTGACGGTCACCCTGCTGGACGGGATCGTCCTGGCCCGCTCGGGATTCCACCACTCGGTGAACCACCGGTCGGCGATGGTCTTCGGAACGCCGCGCGTGGTCACCGACGAACAGGAGCGCTGGGACGGGCTGCGGGCGATCACCGAGCAGCTCGCACCGGGCCAGTGGGACGCCGCCCGCCAGCCCGACACCAAGGAGATGGCGGCCACCCGGGTTCTCGCGCTCTCCCTGGAGGAGGCGTCGGTGAAGGTCCGCACCGGCCCGCCCGCTGACGACGAGGAGGACTACGCCCTCCCGGTCTGGGCGGGTGTGCAGCCGGTCCGGACGGTGTTCGACCCTCCGGTCACCGACCCGGCGCTGACCCACGACCTCCCCGTCCCGGCCCACATCCTGGCCCGCGTGACCCGCTAGGCGGGGACTCCCTCAGACCTCCACGATGACCGTGAAGGGCCCCTCGTTGGTCAGGCCCACGGACATCTGGGCGCCGAACACCCCCGTGGACACCTCGGCGCCCTGGTCCCGCAGCTCCTTGACGACGGCGTCCACCAGGGGCTCCGCGACCGGTCCGGGCGCGGCCGCCTGCCACGTGGGACGGCGGCCCTTGCGCGCGTCGCCGTAGAGGGTGAACTGGCTGACCACCAGCAGCGGCGCCTGGACGTCGGAGCAGGACTTCTCGTCCTCCAGGACGCGCAGGGTCCACAGCTTCCTGGCGATTTTCCGGGCCTCGTCCTCCGTGTCGGTGTGCGTGACCCCCACCAGGGCCATCAGGCCGGGTCGGGTGATCTCACCGACCACCTCGCCCTCCACCGTCACCGAAGCGTGCGACACCCGCTGCACGACAGCGCGCATGGTCCTCCCCTGCTCTCTTCCCGGACCGCCCCTGGTCGGGGGCGGTGTCACCTCGATCGTTGCAGCTGGTTGAGCAGGCGCACACGGCGGGTGTTGGTGATCAGACCGGTGAGGGTGACCACGAACGTGCTGATCGAATCCGAGAAGTCCTCGATCCGCCACTCCCGCGGGCCGGTGTACCAGTGCAGGCCGTCGCCGTCGAGCTCCTCGGGGCTGAGGTCGGCGATCGCGGCGGAGGCGAGGATGTTGGCCCAACGGTCGACGTCGTCGAAGATCACCGCGTAGGGGAGGTAGCGCGAGTACAGCTCCACGCGTTCGCCGGGCGGGGCGCTCTGGGCCCGCTGGCTGAGGAGGTAGTCGCGGAAGCCCATCGTGTGCGCGTAGACGGAGCTGCCCAGTTTGGTCTTGGCCGGCATGTACTGCGCGCCCGCGGTGACGGCGGCCCCGGCGATGATGACGGCCAGACCGGTGAAGGCCGCGCTGGTGAACACCGCGAGCAGACCGGTCAGGACCACCCCCGAGGCAGTGAGCACCATACCGACCGTCGTCCAGGTCCCCCGCACCCGGCTGGGCGACCGGGAGAACCACTTGAGCCGGACCATGTCGCGGTACAACTCCTCGCGGACCCGGTCCACGCGCGCGGGGAAGTCCTCGGAGTGCCGGGAGGAGCCGAGTTCCGACAGACGCACGGAGCGCCGCTCTCCGAAGAGGGCGTCCAACAGGAGCCACTCGGAGGAGAGCAGGGCCTCCTCGGGAGGACCGTCCAGGCGGACCAGCCGCCAGTCCACCGAGGTGAAGTGTTCGTGGGGCAGCTCCTCGACCCGGATGTGACCCCGTACGGCCAGGTCGAGGACGGTACCGGTGAGGTCGGCGATGTCCACGCGCTCGTCGACCAGCGTGCCGATCTGGCCCGGGTGGACGTCGTCGGGCGGGGCGAAGCGCATCCGGCCGTGTTCACCGCGGGCCACGGGGGCGTGGTCGCCCTCCGCCGCCTCGTTGTGCAGCGCGCGTTCGTCGCGGCCCCGGATGCGGATGAGGGCGATCAGCCCGCCGACCAGGACCAGCAGGAGGAGACCGAACACGCTCGCGGTCCCCGGCGTCACCTGGAAGGCGGACGCCAGCGACCACCGGCGGGTCAGGATCGGTTCGCCCTCGGCGGTTCCGGGCGGGTAGTTGACGACGATGTCCAGCCGGTCGCTGGGCGTCATGTCGGCCTGGAGGAAGTGCGCGACGACCGCGTCCCCGCCCATGTCCGAGGCGGTGCAGTACATGGCGCTGCGGGGCTCGCCCGCAAGGCAGGACAGCGCCTCGGGGGGCTGCGGCGCGGTGACGGTGACGTCGGTGGAGCGGACATCGTGGCTGTAGGCACCCACGGCCCGCCACTCCAGCTGGACCCCCTGGGAGACCTCGCCGACGGTGCCGCTCACCCGGTAGCTGAGCCGCACCCCGCGGGTGCCCTCGGTGGGGATGCGCACGAGGAGGGCGCCGTCGGTCTCCTCGGTCTCCACCTGGAGGGTGGAGCCGCCGGAGTCGACCGCCGAGACCCCGTTGATCTCGAACCGGCGGTCGTGGTCGGTGTCGTAGAGCATCGTGGCGGTGAGGGCCCGGGTGAAGGTCTCCGGGGCCGGGCCCTCGAACCTGATGGACTCCTCGCCGTGGAGGGTGCCCCGTTGGTCCAGTTCGAGGCGGATGTCGTTGGTGATGTCCGTGTCCGTGGCGGAACGTCGGGCGATGACCGCCGGTTCGTGCCCCGGTACTGTGGTTGCCGGTGCGGTCGCCGTCACCGCGTGCGCCTCCCCTCCCGGCCACCCCACGGCGACCACCACGAACAGCGAGGAGTACACGAGCAGGGCCGTCGCCAACGCGACGGCCGGGCGCCAGGAGCCGACCCACCACATGACGCGAGAGCTTATCCGGTCCGTGAGCGGACCGTACCCATCGGGCGCCCTCCCCGGCGTCGCGTACCGGCCCCCCGCCGGTGGCTCCGTCGACAGTAGCTCCGGCGTGGCCGGGCCTCCCGTGCGGAACGGGGGTTCGGACGCGTGCTGACCCGTCGACGAAACCGGCCCGAGTCCGACCCGTGGGCGGAGCGCCCCGGGTTCCTCCAGCGCATGGGGCTGGGCGTCTCGCTGTCCCTGGGCACGGGGCTGGCCGCCGTGGGGTTCACCGGCTTCCTCGCGTTCTCGGCACTGTTGCCGAGCGCGCAACCGGCGTGGGGCGAGCCCATCGGGCCGGACGCCACCCAGGTGCTCTCGGCCGAGTCCGTCTCGTCCTCGGAGACCACCACGGCGGCGATCGAGGACCCGCTGGGGCAGAACCCGCTGTACGCCAACGGCGAGCTGGGCGAGGTCACCTGTCGGCCACCGCAGATGGACGCCGACGACCCGAAGTCGGTGGAGACCTTCGTGCACTCGATCGCCGACTGCCTGGACTCGGCCTGGGGCGCGTACTTCGAGGAGGCGGGCATCCCGTTCTCCTCCCCGAACCGCGTGTACTGGTACGCGGCGGGGAACAGCCCGTGCGGCCCCTTCCCGAAGGAGGGCACGGCGGCCTTCTATTGTCAGGCC
This sequence comes from Nocardiopsis sp. L17-MgMaSL7, assembly GCF_003182025.1. Classification (NCBI taxonomy): domain Bacteria; kingdom Bacillati; phylum Actinomycetota; class Actinomycetes; order Streptosporangiales; family Nocardiopsidaceae; genus Nocardiopsis; species Nocardiopsis sp. L17-MgMaSL7. The sequence continues at coordinate 336,344 of NZ_QGTF01000006.1, forward strand.
AACCAGGGCCTCTACCTGGGGGTGGAGGACATCGTGGCGGCCTCGGCGGGCAGTGACGAGGCCGAGGCGTACACGTTCCTGCTCAGCCACGAGTACGGGCACCACGTGCAGGGGCAGTCGATGATCCTCGCCGAGTTCCGCTCCCTGCGGGCCAACGCCGACGAGGAGACCGCGGACGAGCTCACCCGGCGCAACGAGCTCCAGGCCAACTGCCTGGGCGGGGTGTTCGTCGGCTCCGCTGAGGAGTCCCTCGGTTACGGGAAGTCGGAGAGGGCCAATATCCTCGACTCCGTCGGGCTCCGCTCCGACCACGCGGGCACGAGCACGCACGGATCGGTGGAGAACGGTCGTCTGTGGACCGCGCACGGTCTGGACCGTCTCGACCCGGCGGCCTGCAACACCTGGGAAGCCCGCGAGGAGCTGGTGCGGTGAGCGGTGACCACGGTCCGGTCGGCTCCGACGAGCCCGGCGGACCCGGCCCCGACGGTTCCGGTACCCCCCTGCCCGCGACGCTCACCCGGCTGGAGCACTCGCGCAGGGCCCACCGGGTCAACCGCAGGGTGTTCAGCGCGGTGTGCGGGCTCCTGGTGGCCCTGCTCGCGCTGTCGTTGCTCTCCTGGACCAGCGTCAACGAGGACGGCTCCGCCATGGACACGGTCTCCGAGCGGGCGGAGGGCGCGGGCGACGACAAGCCCGGCCAGACTCCGAGCCCGTCCGCCGACGCGCCCACCGGTCACCTGGGGCTGCCCGGTCGCACCCTCCCGGACCGGCCGACCGGCCACAGCGCGCTGGTCGCCAACCCGATCTACGACACCGGTCGGCTGAGCCCGCTGCCCTGCCCGGTGCCCGAGCTCGACGTCGACGACCCCGGCTCCATGGAGCGGTTCCTGCACCTGGTCGCCGACTGCCTGGACGACGTGTGGAAGACCCAGTTCGACCGGGCGGGCATCCCGTTCGCCCCGCCGGACCGGGTGTTCTGGGAGGAGCCCGGGGTGAGCCCGTGCCGTTCCTACCCGTCTCCGGCGGGCGCCTTCTACTGCCGGGCCAGCGGCGCGATCTACATCGGCACCTCGGACGTGGTGGAGAAGTGGAACGGCTCGGATGACAGCGTGGTCTACGCGTCCCTGCTGGCCCACGAGTACGGGCACCACGTGCAGGGCGAGTCCGGGCTCCTGGAGTACTACCACGAGCAGCGGCAGCTGGAGGTGGACGACGCGGGCCGCAACTCCTGGACGCGCCGAAGCGAACTCCAGGCCAACTGCCTCTCGGCGGCCTTCCTGGGGTCGATCCGGGTGAGCTACCCGCTCACCGAGGACGACCTGTCCACCCTTCTGGACGACGCCTCGGCCACCGCCGACCGTCCCGACGGTCCCGAGTCGGATCGCACGCACGGCTCCTCGGACAACAGCGTGTGGTGGACGCGCACCGGCTGGACCGAGCAGTCGGCGGGCGCCTGCAACACCTGGGACGTGAGTGACGAGGGAATGGTCAAGTAGCGTCCTCGGTCCGGGGTTGTCCACAGGCTCCGGGTTCTTCGTGTTTCATCGCGACTGTGCGTGGCAGGATGCTGACATGCCGGACACCCCCGAACCCTCCGGCTCGCACGAGCCCGAGCCCCCGCGCCCCGCGTCACACACCCTCTCCGCCACCCGGCCCCCTGTCACCAGGCACTCCCCCGTGGACACCACGGTCACCACCGTCGTTCCCCCGGTCTCCCCGACCGCCGAGCCCGAGGCCGCTCCCACCCGCAACTGCGTGGAACTGCGCGTGCACGGTGTCAGCGGCGGACAGGCCGAGGAACTCCTGGACGTGGAGCCCGCCATGCGCGTGGGCGGCGACCGGCTCGCCGGTTTCTTCCGCTGGCGGCGCGAACCGGACACCCAGAGCGTCCCGGGGGTACGACGGGAGATCTTCGCCTGGGGCAACCTGACCTCGGGCAGCGCCTCGCGGGCGTTCTGGCTCCTGCTGCTGCCGTTCATGATGCTCAACGTGGCGTACTGGATGCGGCCCGGCCGGATGGACCGGGGGCAGACCGGGGTCCGCAGGGCGGCCAGCATCACCTACGGGGCCGGGGTCCGACTCCTGGCGCTGTCGCTGACCGTGCTCATCACGCTGGCCTCGGCCGGGGTCGGCATGGACCTGGTGGGCTGGCAGTGCGCGGGGTTGGGCGAGTCGTGTGTGCAGGCGCGTCCGTGGCTGGCCTTCCTGGCCTCGTCCTCCTCACCGCTGTCCGCACCGGGGTGGGGGCTGGTGGTCGGGGCGGTGCTGCCCGCCGCGGTGATCGTCGTGCTGTGGCGGCTGTCCCGCAGAACGGCGGCCGACTACGAGGTGGTGACCGGCCCGGTGCCGCCGGACCACTCCGAGGACGCGCCGCTGAGCCACCCGGACTTCTGGCGCAACAGCGAGATCATGGCCCGGCTGAGGTCGGCCCACATCGCCGTGGCCGTGGGAACCGTCGCGGCGCTGCTGCTGGTGCCCGCGTTCCTGCACGACCTGTCGGTCCGGGGCGTGGCGCCGGCGACCGATCCGGGGGCGTGGTGGCTCGGCGCGGTGTTGGCCGTTCTGCTGGGCGCCGTGGCGGCGGCGACTGTCGCGAGTGTGCTGGTACCCGGACTGGACCCCCGGTGGAACGCCAGGGCGGACCGGTTCTGCCGGGTGCTGCGGGACACCATGCTCGTCCTGGTGGTGGCCGTGGCCGTCTACACGGTGTGGCCGCGGCCCGGCTGGGTGGCCGAGGGGCGGCTGCCCGGCAGCGGCACCATGCTGAACACGCTCTTCGCCACCCAGGGCGCGCTGGTGGTGATGCTGCTGGCGGCGGCCCTGGTGCTGTTCGCGGTGGACCGGCCGCACGAGCGAACCGCCATGCGAGGGCTGGCGGGACCGTCCACGGCCGCGCTCGGAACGCTGCTGGGCGGCGGGTTCTCGGCCGCGCTGGTGTACCAGGGTTCGCTGTGGCTGAGCGGCTGCGGTCCCATGAACGCGCCGGAGGCCGACTGCCTGGCGCTGTCGCCGCCGACCGCCTACTCGTGGTTGCAGCTGGCGTTCGCCTTCGAGGCGGTGATCGTCCTGGTCGTGGTGGCGGTGCTGGCGCTGCGCCTGCGCGGTGCGGTGCGGGCCCAGCTGCCCGAGGTGACCTCGCTCTACTCGCGGAGCGTTCGGGACCGCCGGACCTGGGACATCGCCAAGGCCAGGGCGACCGGGCAGATGACCGAGGTACTGCCCAAGGTGCTGGCCGCGCTGCTGCTTCCGGTGGTGCCGCTGGTGGGGCTGGCACTCTACTCGATCCTCACCGGGAACCTGGTCGCCGGGCCGGTGGACGCACCCCTGGCGGTGGCCGGGGAGCTCCAGGGCGTGGCGCAGAGCGCGCTGGACGCGCTGGTGGGTGTGGGGTCGCTCATCGGCGGGGCGAGCCTGGTGGCGCTGGTGTGGATCGGCCGGAGCGCCTACCGGGACCGGCCGACGCGGCAGGCCGTGGGCGCGCTGTGGGACGTGGGCACCTTCTGGCCGCGTGTCGCGCATCCGCTGGCCCCGCCCTCGTACGCCGAACGCGCGGTACCGCAGCTGACCGCGCGGGTGGCGCGGATGGCCGGGGAGGGAACCGAGGTGGTGATCTCCGGCCACTCGCAGGGGTCGGTGTTGGCCGCCGCGACCGTGTGGCAGCTGCCCCGGAGCTGCCGGGGGCGGGTCTCGCTGATCACCCACGGCTCACCGTTGGACCGACTGTACGCGCGGTACTTCCCGGCCTACTTCGGTCCGGCCTCGTTCACCGACCTGACCGGCCGGGTGTCGGCCTGGCGCAACCTGTGGCGGGTCACCGACGCCATCGCCGGTCCGGTCAGACGCAGGAACGCGGACGCCGGGGACACTCCACCAGGTCCTGCCGGGGGTGGGGCCGGAGCGTCCCTGGACATCGTGGACCAGGCCGACCCGCTGCCCGACCCGCGTTCCTACGACGCGCCGCCGGGAGAGGCCAGACGCCCGGAGATCCTCGGGCACTCCCAGTACACGGAGGATCCGGCCTACGCCCAGGCACTGTCCGAGGTGCTGCCGCCAGTTCCCTCGGCCCCGAGGGAGGCACCACCGAGGGCCTCGACCCCGTACGGCGGTTGACGCCCTCCCGGAAGGACCCCGCGAGGCGTCCGCGCGGTGGTTCGCGCCGTCGGGGGCCGGGGCCGCGGAGCCGTCAGCGCGGAGACCGGGCCACGGAGACCGGTGCCCGCAGGGACCGACGCGCCGGTGGCCCGGGGCTACCAGGGTCCGTAGGGGCCGTTGTTCTGGTTGCCGCCCACGCCCTTCACGGCGGGGCGCACGTCCAGCAGGAAGATGAGGGTGGCGACCAGGCCCAGGATGACGAACATGCCGGTGCCGGTCAGGACGGCGAGCAGGGAAACGCCGGAGGCCACACCGGTGAGGATCACCCACAGCTTCTTGGTCTGCTTGTCCATCACCACGAAGGCCTGCTCAGGGGTTCTCAGGGCCTCGATGAACGCGTACAGGCTGGCCACGAAGGTCACGAGGTAGATCAGCTGCCAGATCCAGAAGAACAAGACTCACTCCAGTCGCCTCACGCGTCCGAGCGGGGTTCCGCCCGCTCTCCACGTTAAACGGATCGGACGCGGGGATCGTGCCCGAAAGAGGGGCGGATCACTGACCGAATACGAGCGCGGTACCTCCGGACCACCGGGCGCGCCGGTCAGATCGGGATGTGCCAGAGGCAGGTCACGGTGGCCAGCAGGAAGGCCGAGGCACCCATGATCACGGCACCCGCGTGGTACGGGAGTTCGCTGTCCGGGCGCAGGAGCCGGTTGACCCTGCGCATGACGGCGGGTTCAGCGGCCTGCACGGCGGCCATCGCACCGGCGGGTACGGGCGCGGGCCCGGCGGCACCGAAGCGGAGCAGCGCCATGGCGAGCTCACGGGAGGAGCTCCTGCGGCGGGCCTGGTCGTCGGCGCACATCTCGATGAGCAGCGCGACGGTCTCGTAGTAGGTCCGCACCAGGCGCACGCGCGGGAAGGCCCGCTTCAAGGAGGAGAACGGGAGCAGAACGAGGTCGTGGCGTTCACGCAGGTGGGCGTGCTCGTGGGCGAGCACGGCCGCCAGTTCGCGGGTGTCGAGCACCTCCAGGGCACCGGCGCTGATCACCACCTGGGAGCGCAGCACTCCGGGCAGGCAGTAGGCGGCGGCCGCCGGGTGGTCGACCACGCGTGCGCCCGGGACGTCCGGGTGTTCGTTGGCCACCAGTTCCAGCAGGTCGTGGTGGCGTCTGCGGACCCGCACCACCTGGACGAACGAGGCGACGAGGCCCGAGAACAGCACGAGGGTCAGGGCGACGGCCAGCAGCACGGCGGCGAGGTGGCTCAGCCCCTCGAGCCCCTGCGAGAACTCGGAGACGATGAACTCGCCGGTCAGGAGGTCGGTGGCGGCGGCCAGCAGGCCGCCCGCGGCGCCGAGCTCGTAGGACGACAGGCCGTAGGCCAAAAGCGCACCGATGGTGGACACGCCCCAGGCCAGGCCGAGCGCCTGCCAGGCGATGACCGCCGTGTAGGGGCCGCGGGAGGGCCACTTCGCCCGGTGGAGTGCTTCCATGGCGACGAGGCAGCTGACCGCGACGAGAGTGAGGAGTGCGGCACTGACCATACGGACTAGTTCCTTGGCTGCTCGGTTTCCGCGAGTGCGCGACGGAGCGCTTCAGCCTCCTGGCCGTCCATGGACTGGACGAAGGCGGCCAGGGCCGCGTCGCGGTCAACCGTCTGACCGAGAGCGTCGAACATCAGCTCCGACACGTAGTTCTCGCGGCTGGCTGCCGGACGGTACCGCCAAGCACGACCCTCGCGTGCCCGGTCGACGACCTTCTTCTTGGCCAGTCGGTCGAGCACCGTCATGACGGTCGTGTGGGCCAGGTCCCGCTCGGCGAGAGCCTTACCGACCTCGCGAACCGTCATTGGTTCGTTGCGTGCCCACAGTACATCCATCACCGCGCGTTCAAGTTCGCCAAGCCGATTCATGAAACCAAGTCTACGACGGGTAGTACTACCCCCCGTGGCACCCCCACGTTAATTCTCGATGGCTTTCGGGGTAGGGGTTTGAGACGCTGCCGACAGGGCCCGGGGACCGCCTCCGACGAGGGGTGGAACGGGCCGGGGTGACCGAGGTCCCGCTCCTCCCGGGGCGGGCGGCCGAGGGAGAGACATGGCTGACCGAGGGGAAGCGCCGTCCGAGGGGACGCGGTTCCAGCTTTCGATGGGCGACATCACCGAGCACCACGCGGACGCGATCGTCAACGCCGCCAACAGCTCCCTGCTGGGCGGCGGCGGGGTGGACGGGGCCATCCACCGCAGGGGCGGCGGGGCGATCCTGGAGGAGTGCCGCGCCCTGCGCGCCTCCCATTACGGGAAGGGGCTGCCTGCGGGTGGGGCGGTGGCGACCACGGCGGGGAGGTTGCCCGCCCGCTGGGTGATCCACACCGTCGGCCCGGTGTACAGCGGGACCGAGGACCGGTCGGCGGTGCTGGCCTCCTGTTTCACCGAGTCACTGCGGGTCGCCCACGAGCTGGGCGCGGAGTCGGTGGCCTTCCCCGCGATCTCCACGGGGGTGTACCGCTGGCCCCTGGACGACGCGGCCCGGATCGCCGCGCGGGCACTGCGCACCGCGCCGGTCCGGGTGCCCAGGGTGGACCTGGTGCTGTTCGACGAGGCCGCCCTGGCCGCGTTCCGGCGGGCCTTCGAACCGGGCTGAGGAGGCGCGCGGCTCGACCGTGGCTCTTGCCCCGTCTACCGCGCCGCCCGCGTCCGTCGTACGCTCCGTTCCATGGGACACCGGCATCCGAGCAAGCTCAAGAACCCCGAGGTGAGTCACGCGCGGGCCCGCTGGCTGTTGCGCGCGGAACTCGCGGGGTGTGACGCCTGCCGCTCCGAAGGCGACGAGGACGCCTTGGCCGACCTCGCGTCAGGCGGTGTCTTCGACTCCCTGATCACGGGTTTCGTGCTGTCCCGCGTCCAACAGTGGCACTCCCCGAGCCGCCCGTCCGAGTACCCGGCCACCGTGTACCGCATCGCCCCCATCGACGAACGCGACTTCTGGCGGCCCCCGACCCAGCACTGCATGCGTGTGTGCACGGTGACGGGGGCCGAGGGCGACGGGGTGGACACGCTGCCCGCTCTCCGGGAACTGCGACTGATGTCGGCGCTGGACCGCTCCCTGGTCCTGGACGACATCATCGACGGCCTGGCCGAGACGGAGGGTTGACCTCGATTCCCGTGCTCCGGCTTCCCCGCCTGCCCGCGCCCGGCCCCCGCTTCTTCCCCGAGCACGACAGGCCGACCGCGGGCCGGTGCGTGAGGTGCGATGAGTACCCGGAAGCGGGTGTGCGCACCTGCCCCGACCGCTGGCCCAACGGTTGAACCGCTACTTACCGGGATCGGCGATCGGGGCCGGATAGCCCTCGACCCCCTCCCCGAACCCCTCCAGCCAGGGCGTGTGCACCTGCGCACCCGACAGTTCCGCGAGTTCGGGGACGTACCGGCGCACGTAGACGCCCTCCGGGTCGAACCGCCGCGCCTGCCGGGAGGGGTTGAACGCCCGGTTGGGTCGGGTGTCGTTGCCGGTACCCGCCGTCCACTGCCAGTTGCCGTACTCGTTGGCGACGTCGCCGTCGGTGAGGTGGGCGTCGAAGTGCGCGGCCCCCTCCCGCCAGTGCACCAGCAGCGTCTTGGTGAGGAAGGCGGCGGTGATCATGCGGGCGCGGTTGTGCATGAACCCCTCCTGGAGCAGCTGCCGCATGCCCGCGTCCACGATCGGCACACCGGTCCGTCCCTCCTTCCATGCGGACAGGGCGTCCGGGTCGTCGCGCCACTCGCGGTCACGCGCTCGGTAGTCGCGGGTGTTGATCCACGGGAACGCCGCCGTGACCTGGTGGTGGAAGTCGCGCCAGGCGAGCTGGCGCACGTACTCGCTGCCGCCGGGGAGGTCCCGCGCGGCGGTGGCGATCTCCAGCGGGGAGAGGCAGCCGAACCTGAGGTCGGCGGAGAGACGGGAGGTGGCGGCACCGGGGAGGTCGTCGTTGCGATCCCCGTAGTCGGCCAGCCCCTCGTCGAGCCAGGCGCGCAGTCGTCCACGCGCCATGGTCCAGCCGCCGGTCTGCCGTTCCGGGGCGAGGGCGCCGATCCCCTCGGCGTCGCCGTCCAGCTCGGGCAGGTCACCCGGTTCGAGCCCCTCGGGCAGTTCGAGGGCCTCGGGCGCGGGCAGCACCTCGCGCCAGCGCGCCCCCTCCCAGGCCCGCCAGTAGGGGGTGAACACCTTGTAGTGGTCGCCGCTGGCCGGGGTGAGGTCGCCGGGCGGCACCACGGTCAGCCCGGGGTGCTCGCACACCTCCAGTCCGGTGGCACGCAGTGAGTCCAGCCGCCGTGCCGCGAACCGGGTCACGCCCGCGCTGAGGTGGACGGCGCGCGCCCCGGTCTCCCTGGCCAGCCTCCCGACCTCGCTTGCCGTGTCGCCCCGGCGAAGGAGGAGGTCTCCGCCTCTCTCCCGCAGCCCCGAGCGCAGGTCCGCGAGGGCCTCGGCCAGGTGGGCGCGGCGGTTGCGGGCGGCGCGCGCCAGGAGGCCGGGTTCGAGGACGAAGAGGGGGACCACCCGCGGGGAGGCGCGCAGGGCCGCGCTGAGCGCGGGGTGGTCGTGCGGGCGCAGGTCCTGCGTGAACAGGACGATGACGGGGGTGCCCAACAAGGACTCCTTCGCTTTTCGACACCATCACACTACTGGGTGTGTTCATTGGCGATTACCGGAGGTGGTCGGGGGTAGAGCCCCACCATGAACCCGCCTCCCCGTCCCGTCGTCGGAGTCTCCAGCTGCCTCATCGGAGCACCCGTGCGCTACAACGGCGGGCACTCGCGCTTCAGGTTCCTCACCGACGAGTTGGACCGGCACGTGGACTGGCTGCCGGTCTGCCCGGAGGCGGAGATCGGGCTCGGCGTGCCCCGCCCCACCCTGCGTCTCCAGGAGCGGCCTGACACGGCCCCCGGCGAGGGCGAGGACCGGGTCATCTCCAGCAAGGACGGCGCCGACCACACGGACGACCTCGCCCGGGTCGCCGACCGGCACCTGCCCGAGCTGCGCCGTCTGGACGGATACGTGCTCAAGAACAAGTCGCCGAGCTGCGGCCTGTACGCCCTGCCGGTCTTCGACGACCACGGCGACCGGCTGCGCGGGAACGGCCGGGGCGCCTTCGCCGCGCGGCTCACCGAGCTGCTGCCGCAACTCCCCTTGGAGGAGCAGGGCCGCCTGTCCGACCCCGTTCTGCGCGAGCACTTCGTGGAGCGGGTGTTCGCGCACTCCCGGCTGCGCGCCCTGCTGGAGGACGACTGGCGTCCACGGGACCTGGTGGCGTTCCACACCCGGCACAAACTCCAGCTGATGGCGCACTCCCCGGACGGCTACCGCGAGACCGGGCGGATCGTGGCCCGTGCGGGCACCGGCGATCCCGAGGAGGTCGCGGCCACCTACGCGGAGGCCTTCCACCGGACCCTCGCCGTCAAGGGCAGCCGGGGCAGGCACGCCAACGTGCTCCAGCACGTCTTCGGGATGATCAGCCCGCTGCTGGACGACGCCCGCAGGCACGACCTGCTGGCCGCGATCGAGGACTACCGGGAGGGGCAGGCACCGCTCAGCCTGCCGGTGGCCCTGTTGCGACACCACTGTTCCGCCGAGGCCATGACCTGGGCCAACGAGCAGACCTACCTGCGCCCCTACCCCGAGGCGCTGCGGCTGCGGCACCCGGTGGCGGTCTGATCCCGCACCGGAGCCGGACCCGGGGGAAGCCGGAGTCGGACCCGAGGGAAGAGCACGGAAGGACGGTTCGGGGCGGCCCCTGACAGCACGCGGCGAATCCCTGCGCAGCGAACACGTTCGGCTACATTGGGTGACAGTTCCCGGCCGCGTCGTGCGCGGTTTCCGGTTGCCCCCGACCCGAGGTCCCCGACGTGTTCGTCTCCCTTCCCCGACGCGCCGCCGTGCTCGTCTCCTCCTGCGCCGTCGTGCTGCTCGCCACGTCCCTGGCCACGGCTCCCCCGGAGCGCCTGGTCGAGCGGATCGGCCACCACCTGTCGCCCCCGGAACCGGAACTGACCCACGGCCACGCCCTCCTGCCCCCGTATCCGGTGACCACCCCCGCACCCATCCCCAACCCGGGGCAGGTCGCCGTCTGCCAGGAACCCGGGCGCGACCAGGTCGTCACCCTGTCCGACCCCTCCGACGACGAGGGCCGCCCCCTGTGGATCCGCCGTCCACCCGGGCCCGACAGCACCGACCTGCCGGTCCTCTACCTGCTGCACGGCTCGGCCTCCACCCACCGGACCCTCATGGAAGCGGACCTGGGCGCCCACCTGGACCGGCAGATGTGCCGCTCGGGGGTCGAGTTCGTCGTCGCGGCCCCGTACGGGCAGGAGGACGGGGGCTCCACCACCGAGTGGGGGGACGCCCATGACGGCCGCTTCTCGCTGGAGAGCTTCGTCACCCGGGACACCGTCGACGCGGTCGAGGGCGAGCACCCGCGTCCCCGGTCTCTGCGGGCGATCGGCGGCTTCTCCATGGGCGGCTACGGTGCCGCCGCTCTGGCCCTGCGCCACCCCGACCTCTACTCCCAGGTGGTCGGCTGGGCCGGGTACTACCGCGTGGACGATCCGCACGGAACCTTCGGTGGGGACACCACGGCGCACTCCCCCGACCTCCTCCTGGGGTCGGAGGACGTGAGCGACCTCAGGTTCATGCTGGTGGAGGGCCGAGCGGACCACACCCCGCTCCAGGAGGGGAGCATCCAGGGGGAGGCCGAACGCTTCTCGGAACTGCTCGCCGATCACGGTATGACGGTCGACACCCTCAGGCCCCGGGGCGGCCACGACCTGGAGACCTGGCGGAGCACCTTCCCCGAGGCAGTGGACTTCCTGGTGTCCGGGTGGGCGGGTACACGGTGATCCGGGCCGGGTCAACCCCGGCCCCCTCGGACGTTCCGGTGGGGAACAGTGTGTACCTTCGTCGCTGTTGACGACTACGGCTCGCACACTCGTTGCTGACACGACTCGGAGGAACCACCGGTGTCCGGACCCCTGCCGCTGGGACAACAGACGGCGGTTCCCTCAAGGATCGCGACCGTCAGTCTGCACACCTCCCCGCTCGACCAGCCCGGCACCGGTGACGCCGGAGGGCTCAACGTGTACGTGGTCGAGGTGGCCCGGCGGATGGCCGAACGCAACGTGGCCGTGGACGTGTTCACCCGCGCGACCAGCGCCGACCTCCCCCCGGTCGTCGAGCTGGCGCCGGGTGTGAACGTGCGGCACGTGCCCGCCGGACCCTACGGCCACCTCGACAAGAACACCCTCGCCGACCACCTGTGTCCGTTCGTGTTCGGAATGCTGCGTGCCGAGGCCCAGGCCGACCCTGGCCACTACGACCTCGTCCACGGCCACTACTGGCTTTCCGGCAGGGCCGGGGTGATGGCCGCCCGCCGCTGGGGCGTGCCCATGGTGCAGTCCATGCACACCATGGCGCGGGTGAAGAACGCCGCGCTCGCCGAGGGCGACTCCCCCGAACCGGAGGCGCGGGTGCGGGGCGAGGACCAGCTGGTGCGCCAGGCGGACCGGCTCATCGCCAACACCGACGACGAGGCGCGCCAGCTCACCGGCTTCTACGGTGCACGGAACGAGCAGATCAACACGATCCCGCCCGGGGTCGACCTGGACACCTTCACCCCCGGCTCACGTACGGAGGCGCTGGAGCGGGTCGGGCTGCCCCGGGACACCGAACTCCTGCTGTTCGTGGGCCGTGTCCAGCGGCTCAAGGCCCCCGACGTACTCATCCGCGCCGCCGCCGACCTGCTCGAACGCGACCCCTCCCTCCGCTCCCGCCTGGTGGTCGGGGTCGTCGGCGGGCTCTCCGGGGGCGGCAGACACGAACCCCGACTGCTCACCGACCTCGCGCGTTCGCTGGGCGTCGCCGACGTGGTGCGGATGGAGCCCCCACAGGACCGCGCGCGCCTGGCCGACTACTACCGGGCCGCGACCGTGACCGTCGTTCCCTCCTACTCCGAGTCCTTCGGTCTGGTGGCCGTGGAGTCGCAGGCCTGCGGCACTCCCGTGCTGGCCGCGCGGGTCGGCGGTCTGACCACGGCCGTCGCCGGGGGCGTCTCCGGGGTCCTCGTGGACGGGCACGACCCCCGGCACTACGCCGCCGAGCTGCACCGGATGATCACCGAACCGGCCTGGCGTGCCAAGCTGGCCGGGGCGGGTCCACGCCACGCCGCCACCCTGGGGTGGTCGCGGACGGTGGACGAACTCCTGGACGTGTACCGGGACACCCTCAACCCGCGCGGGCTCCGGCTCGCCGCGGCCCGTTGACCACGGGGGGCGGACCGAAGTGACGAGAGGCGAGGACGTGGCAGCGGAAACAGAGCGCGAGAGCGCCATCAGGGCGATCAGCGAGGCCGTCACCGAGGCCGGTCTCGAGGTCGAACGCCCGCGTGAGGGGTCGTTCCTGGTGACGATCCCGGGCACGGCCAAGCTCAGGACCATGGTGTGGTTGGAGGCCGGACCGCACAGCCTCACCCTCACGTCGTTCTTCTGCCGCCAGCCGGACGAGAACCACGCCGGTTTCTACCAGTGGCTGACCCGGCGCAGCTCCGACATGTACGGGATGGCGTTCGTCTCCGACGACGTCGGCGACGTGTACGTGCGGGGACGCCTTCCGCTGGGCGGCGTGACCCCCGCCGAGGTGGACCGGCTGCTCGGCTGCGTGCTCACCTACTCCGACGAGAACTTCAACACCGCGCTGGAGCTGGGCTTCGCCACGGCGATCCGCAAGGAGTGGAAGTGGCGGACCGCGCGCGGCCACGACACCCGCAACCTGAGCGCCTTCGCGCACCTGGCCGAACCCGAACAGTAGGACCCGCCGTGGGCGGCCACCCGGGCGGCATCGCTAGGCTGGCTCCCATGGGAACTCTGGTACTGCTTCGACACGGCGAGAGTGTCTGGAACGCGAAGGGCCTGTTCACCGGCTGGGTGGACGTGGACCTCTCCGCGCAGGGCGAGGAGGAGGCCCGCCGCGGCGGCGAACTCCTGAAGGCCGCCGGGGTGACCCCGGACATCCTGCACACCTCTCTGCTCAAGCGCGCGATCCGCACCGCGAACCTCGCGCTGGAGACCGCTGACCTGCACTGGCTGCCGGTGCAGCGGTCCTGGCGCCTCAACGAGCGCCACTACGGCGCCCTCCAGGGCAAGGACAAGGCGCAGACCCGTGAGGAGTACGGCGACGACCAGTTCATGGTCTGGCGCCGCTCCTACGACACGCCCCCGCCGCCCATCGCCGACGACGACCCCTACTCGCAGGCCGGGGACGCGCGTTACGGTCTGCTCCCGTCGGAGCTGCTGCCGCGCACCGAGTGCCTCAAGGACGTCCTGGACCGCGCCCTGCCGTACTGGTACGACAGCATCGTCCCGGACCTGGCCGCGGGCCGCACCGTCCTGGTCACCGCGCACGGAAACTCGCTGCGCGCGCTGGTCAAGCACCTGGACGGGATCAGCGACGCCGACATCGCGGGCCTGAACATCCCCACCGGCATCCCGCTGGTGTACGACCTGGACGACCAGTTCCAGCCCACCAACCCGGGCGGCACCTACCTCGACCCGGAGGCCGCGAAGTCCGCCATCGAGGCCGTGGCCAACCAGGGCAAGAAGTAGTCCGGACCCGATCTCCCGTGCCCGCGCCGCCGCGAGGTGGTGCGGGCACCGTCATGTCCGGGGTCAGTAGACCAGAGCCTGGGCGCCGTCCCGGAGGCTCTCCTCCACGAAGGTGGCCGCTCCCGCGATGCGCACGCCCTCGACCAGGTCGTCCTGGGTGAGCTCCCTGCGGGCCGCGCACTGGGTGCAGACCGTGACGCCGCCAGCGGCGAGCACCGCCGCCAGCAGGTCCTGGAGCGGGGCGGCGTGGGGGAGGTCGAACTTCTCGGCCCGGCCGGGCACCGCGAACCACGCGGCCTCGCCGGTCAGCCAGAGCGACACGTCCACTCCACTCGCGACCGCCGTGGCCGCGACGGTGAAGGCCTGGTTGCAGCGCTCCGGGGAATCCTCACCGGCGGTGACCTTGATCACCAGGGAACGAGTCATGCGGTCAGCCTACTCAGAACGCGGCGGCGGTGACGACCGTGCCGGCGATCGCGCACAGGGCGAAGGCGGTCAGGAGCAGGACGGCCTCACGGCGGCGGGGCGAGACGCGGGCAGGGCCCTCCTCCACGCCGTGCTCGACGGTGAGCGGGGCGCCCTCGGAGGCGACCAGCACCACGCGGCCGTCGCGCACGTCGACCTCGCCGCTGACGCGCACACGCGCCCCCTGACGGATGATCCACTCGCGGTACTCGAACTCGATGGTCTCGCCCCGGAAGACGCCGGAGATACGGCCGCGCACGCGCGGCAGCAGGTCGTCAGCGGCGGCGGCGACCCCGGGCTGGGGGCGGCCGACCAGGCGCTTGAGGCAGAGCTCGGGGTCACGCGGCTCCACACCGGTCGGGTCGACGTAGACGCGCTCAGCGGCACCGGCGCGGCCCTCGGCGACCAGCCCGAACAGCTCATCGGAACCGTAGTCGGCGATCGAGTCGCAGGCCCGCTCGGTGACCGCGCCCTCAGCGCGGTCGCGGACCAGGGGCCGGTAGTGGCGGAGCACCTCGTGGCCGTGCCACACGCACTCCGAACCCGCCAGCCCGGACTCGATGAGACCGGAGGGCCCGGCCGCGGCGACTCCGGTGAGCGTCACCCGCTGGCCCTTCCGTGGCACCAGTGCGCTGGGCAGGAGCTGGGCCAGCCCGCGCTGTCGCAGCCAGCGGCGCAGGGCGACGACGGTCAACGGCAGGAGGACCACCGCGACGGCGAGCAGCGCCACACCGATCACCATGAACACAGGCAGCCCCTTAGTAAGCGCGTCGGAGGTCAAGGACGACTGCGGGCGCCGAGCCCCAAGGACACACCGCGTCTGCTGACAATCTTTACCAGTTCTCCAGGAAAGCGGGGCCAATTGGGCATGTCCAGTCCAAGGCTCCTCGATGGCACGGAACGCACCCCTGCCGGGTGTTCGCCGAACATGCCCTAGGCTCGGTGGCTATGGATGCTGAGGTACACCCCGATCTGGAGAAACTGTCGTTCCTGTTCGGGCGCTGGGAGGGCGTCGGCGTGGCCGGTTACGCCGACGAGGAGGAGCTCCAGTTCGGACAGGAGGTCGAGTTCACCGTCAGGGACGGCGCTCCCTACCTGGACTACCGGAGCCGGGCCTGGCGCATGAAGGCCGACGGGACGCTCGGAGAGCTCATCACCGAGGAGTCCGGTTACTGGCGCGCGCTGTCCGAGGAGGACACCGCCCGGTACGCCAAGGACGACGAGAAGAACATCATCCACCTGGAAGTGCTGGTCGCCCACAACGAGGGCTTCATCGAGTCCTACCTGGGCAACGTGTTCGCGAACCGGGTGGAGATGGCCACCAACGCGGTGGTGCACACCATCACGGGCCTTGAGGTCCAGGCCTCGCACCGCCTCTACGGGCTGTTCGGCGAGGACCGGGACACCCTGGGCTACGCCTGGGACCTGGCCGCGCGCGGGCACGACCTGCGCTCGTACATGTCGGCGCAGCTCAAGAAGGCCGGGAGCAAGTAGCAGTGGCCGCGCTCCGACCGTGGTCGGAGGGCATGGGCGAACCCCGGGCTCTGTCCCGCGGGTGCGGGGCCGGTCGGACCAGGTCCGGCAGCCCGGGGTTCGGGTGTCCGTCAGGTATTCGCACGAACGACGTCGAGCGAATGCTCGGCGTCGCCCTAGCGGACGGCCACCTCGCCAGTCCTTGAATGAATCATTTCTCGGACCACCTCCTTTCCTGCGTGCCTCCGAAGGTACGTCCCGTGGCCGGGGTGGGGCAAGTGATTTTCGGGGCTCCGTATTCGCTGCTCAGAGCGGTGCTCCGGGGTGTTTGGCGGGCCGGATAACCTCGGTTCCATGACTTCGCCGTTGCTGACCACACCGGGTGCCGTGAGCGCCGACAGCCCCGACTCCGACGTCGCCGCGCACTACGGCGACCCCTCCCACGAGGCACGCGCGATGGAACGCTCCAGCGCCTGGGTCGACCGGAGCAACCGCGGCGTGGTGCGCGTGACCGGACCGGACCGCCTGAGCTGGCTCAACGACATCACCAGCCAACTGACCCGCGACCTCGCCCCCGGGGTCGCCACCGAGTCGCTGGTCCTGGACACCCGGGGCCACCTGCGCCACCACCTGTCCCTGGTGGACGACGGTGAGACGACCTGGATCCACACCGAACCCGGTGGCGGACCGGCGCTCGCGGAGTTCCTGGACTCGATGGTGTTCATGCTGCGGGTGGAGGTCGAGGACCGGTCCGACGCGCTCTCCGTGCTCACCGTGCTGGGCCCGGAACGCTCCCGGGTGACGACCGTGGCCGAGGGCGTGGTTCAGCGGGACACGGAGGACCAGACCGACCTGTTCGTGCCCTCGGGCGACCTCGTGGCCGTCGCCGAGAAGCTCACCGCCGCCGGAGCCCGTCCGGCGGGTATGTGGCCCTACGAGGCCCACAGGATCGCCGCGCACCGCGCCCGCCCGGGGCTGGACTCGGACGAGCGGTCCATCCCGCACGAGATGGACTGGATCGGCTCCGCCGTGCACCTCGAGAAGGGCTGCTACCCCGGCCAGGAGACGGTGGCGCGGGTGCACAACCTGGGCCGCCCTCCCCGCCGTCTGGTGATGCTGCACCTGGACGGCACCGTCGAGCGGCTGCCGAAGCTGGGGAGCGACATCGAGCTGGCCGGGCGCAAGGTGGGCCGGGTCGGGACGTCCTCCCGTCACCACGAGCTGGGGCCGATCGCCCTCGGCCTGGTCAAGCGCACCGTTCCGGTCGACGCCGACCTGGTCGTGGACGGGATCGCCGCGGGCCAGGAGGTCGTCGTGGACCCGGACACGGGCGCCAACGCGAACCTCGACGACTTCCGCCGCAAGCCCAGGTAGCCGTCACCGGGGCGGGGCGCGGCCCCGCCCCGACCGGTCGCCCCGCTCCCGCGGACCGGACGCGACGACGCGGACGACGGTGGGGACGGCGACGGGTGCGGGATGCGCCAGCCTCCCGGTCACGCCCGGCTCCCACAGGACGGAGGCCCTCTGGCGGAGTCGGCCCGGGCCGCGTCGTGTTGACAGGGACTCCCCTGGCGGGTGTGAACTGTGGTGAACCACCGGACGCTGCCGAAGGGGAACCCCGTGAGCCCGAAGATCGCCACCAACACCGCCGTGGACCGGGAGGCGCTGATCGCGTTCGTCACACCCCGGCACAGGGCGCTGCTGATCACCCAGCGCCGGGACGGCTCCCCGCAGGCCTCCCCGGTCACCTGCGGAGTGGACGGCCGGGGGCGGATCGTGGTGTCCACCTACCCCGAGCGCGCCAAGGCCCGCAACGCGGCACGGGAGGGGCGGGTGAGCGTGGTCGTGCTCTCCGACGACTTCGAGGGCCCCTGGGTGCAGGTCGACGGGACCGCCGAGGTGCTCAGCGGGGAGGAGGCGGTCGAACCGCTGGTGGAGTACTTCCGAGTGATCTCCGGAGAGCACCCGGACTGGGAGGAGTACCGCCAGGCGATGCGCAGCCAGGGCAAGGCCCTGGTGCGCGTCACTCCGCGGCGGTGGGGGCCGGTGGCCACCGGAGGGTTCCCCGCGGGCAGGGCTCCGCAGGCCTGAGCCGGAGGCTCACTCGCGGCTGTTGACGCCGCCCGGACACGCGGCGAGGCCCGGTGGTGGTGCCAGGACACGGCCACGGGCACGGTGGACATGTGCGCCTACTGGAGGTGCTCGGCCCGGACGCGGGCGTCGCCCGAATCATCGGCGGACCGCGCGCCCCGGTCACCCCCGAGGACGACACGGCGTCCTCGGTGACGCCTCCGAGTGGACCCCTCCCATCCGGGGTGGCTCCACGTCCCGGGTGTGACCACCTTTCTCGTCCTTCTCACCCACACCCCGGGACGCTCCGAGCGTCCGGACGCCTGGGCGTCCGGACGCCCGGACGGCCGGACCACGGTCACTCAGGAGTGCGACCCGACGACGGACGCGAAGGAACGCTCCGGCGACGCTCACCGCGGAGCCCGGCACCGGTCACGGGGGCCTCGATGCCTCCCACGGTGCCGTCACCCGCGCCGCCGGGGCGCCCTCGCGAACTCGGGGCGTCAGACCGTCAGAACGATCTTGCCCCGTGTGCGACCGGTCTGGTTCAGGCGCCAGGCCTCGGCCGCCTCCGCCAACGGGAACTCCCTGTCGATGTGCACGCTCAGCACGCCCCGGTCCGCCAGGCGGGAGAGTTCGACCAGGTCATCGTGGTCGGGCCGGACCCACAGGTACTGCCCACCGGTCGAGAGGACCCCGTGGTCGGCGATCGAGACCACCCTCTCCGGGTTCTCGGTGACCGGAAGCGCGGCCACCCCGCCGCCGACGAAGTCGAGGACCGCGTCCACGCCCTCGGGGGCCAGTGCCCGGACCCTCTCGGTGAGTCCGTCGCCGTAGGTGACCGGCTCGGCGCCCAGCGCTCGGAGGTGGTCGTGGTTGCGCTCGCTCGCCGTACCGATGACCCTCGCGCCCAGCGCGACCGCCATCTGCACGGCGAACGCGCCCACGCCGCCCGCGGCGGCGTGCACCAGCACCGTGTCACCGGAACCCACCGAGACGCGCTTGAGGGACTGTAGGGCCGTGAGACCCGCGAGGGGCACCCCGGCCGCCTCCTGCCAGCTCAGCGCGGCGGGCTTGGGCGCGATCAGTCGCACGCTCGCGGAGACCAGCTCGGCGTAGGTGCCGTTCTTGGCCCAGTCCTTGCGCAGGTACCCGTAGACCTCGTCGCCGACCGCGTACTCCCCCGCGTCGAACCCGACGGCCTCGACGACGCCGGCCACGTCCCAGCCCGGGACGAGCGGGAAGTCCGCCTCCATCACGGGATCCAGACCACCCGTGGCGAGCTTCCAGTCCACCGGGTTCACACCGGCCGCGCGCACGCGGATCAGAACCTCCCCCGGGGCCACCTTGGGATCTGGCAGATCCACCAGGGCGAGGTCGTCGACGGAACCGTACTGCTGTAGTGCTATTGCCTTCATGTCGGGTGACAAGGCGGTGACCGTGTGATTCATTCCGTACACAAGCGGCCGGGCCCGGTGGGAAGTCCCACCGGGCCCGGCCGTTTCGCACCGGTACGCCGGTGCCGCGGTGCGCGAGGCCTAGCGCAGGGCGGCGGCCAGGCGCTCGTCGTGCAGACGCTCACCCCAGGCCGGGGGAAGCGGGTTCAACTGACCCACGCGCCAGCGCAGCAGCAGGTCGGCCAGCTGCGGGTTGCGCGGCAGGGCCGGGCCGTGCAGGTAGGTGCCCAGGATCTGGCCCTGGTAGGCACCCTCGGTGCGGTCGTCGTTGCCGATGCCCTTCACCGTGGTGGACAGCGGACGGGCCTGCGGGCCGATCGCGGTGCGCCCCTGGTGGTTCTCGAAACCGGTGATCCGCCCGACGCCCAGGGCGGGCTCGACGTCGGCGACGATCTCGCCCACCGCGCGGGTCTGGCCGCGGGTGCTGCGGATGTCGAGGATGCCCACGCCCGGAAGCGGGTTGGCCTCGTCGTCGCCGTAGCTCTCACCGATGATCTGGTAGCCCGCGCAGACCGCGAACACGCACGCGCCGCGCGCGGCGGCCCGGGCCAGCCCACCGTCGGCGCGGAGCCGGTCGGCGGCCAGGATCTGCGGCCGGTCCTCGCCGCCGCCGAGCAGGTAGATGTCTCCCTGCTCGGGCACCGAGTCGCTGGAGTGGACGTGCACGATCTCCGTGGGGATGCCGCGCAGTTCCGCGCGGCGCTTGAGGATGAGGACGTTGCCCTGGTCCCCGTAGGTGCTGAGCAGGTCGGGGTAGATCCACACGATCCGCAGGGCGCTGCTGGTGTTCGACATGGGTGTGTGTCTCCTACTGGACGCGGCCGTACGCCGTGCGGATCTGCTGGAAGGCTGTGTAGTTGGCGATGACGTCGACCTTGGTGATGTCGGGGCGCTCGGCCTTGAGCTTGGCCAGTACCTCGTCCACGCGGTCGGCGACCTCGAAGGGCACCTCGTCGGTCTCCAGGCGAAGCGCGAGGTCCGTGCGGCGCTCGCCCATGACGAACACCCTCCGGTCGCGCAGCACCGTGTAGTCCACATCCCAGAGCCAGGAGGTGTCCTTGCCGTCGGGGATCTGGGCGTTCACCGCGAGGATCACGGGGACGCGGGGCGGGTCCAGGACCGCGAAGGACTCCAGCCATCCGGCCGGGTTCTTGGAGAGCAGCAGGCGGACCTCGACGCCCATGGTGACCACCGATGTGTAGCGTCCGGCCACCGAGGTGACCTCGCGGAGCCGCTCGATGGTGCGCTCGGGGTGCATGCCGTAACCGGCGGCCGTGGCGGCGGCGATCGCGGCGTTGGCCCGGTTCGCGTCGCCGGGCAGGTTCATCCGGAGCTTGATCTGCTGACCGTCGGGGGCGACCAGCACGTCGTTGTCGTTGTCCACCGCCCACGTGGCGCGGGGACGGGCCAGACCGCACTCGGGGCACTCCCAGTGCGGGTCGGTCTCGCGCTTGAGGTGGCCGCCGCACTCGGGGCAGCACCAGGAGTCCTCCTTCCAGCGCTGACCGGCCGACACCCAGGTGGCGTTGGGGGCGCCGAGCCCCGCCCAGGCCACCAGCGGGTCGTCGGCGTTGGCGATGACATGGGTGTCGGTCTGCGCGAGGGCGGTCCGCCACTTCTTCGCGAGCAGGTTGATCTCCGAGGCGCGGTCCATCTGGTCGCGGCTCAGGTTCATCAGGACCACGAAGGAGGGGTTGGTGGCCTTGAGTACCTGCGGGAGGTACTTCTCGTCCACCTCCAGCACACCGTTGACCGCCGACTTGTTGTCGGACAGGGCGGTGATGTGCCCGGTGGGCATGTTCGCGCCGTACTCGTTGGTCGCCACGTCACCGAACTCGCGCAGTGCCTGCGCGATGAGCCGGGTGGTGGTCGTCTTGCCGTTGGTGGCACTGACCAGGGCCAGGCGACGGCCCTGGGCGAGCTTGGCGAGCAGGTCGGGTTCCACCTTGAGGGCGACGCGCCCACCGATGACGGAGCCGTCTCCGCGTCCGGTGGCCCTGGACAGGCTCGCTGCGCTCCTGCCAAGTACCGAGGCCAGTTGGGCGCGCAAGGGAAGCTCGCTCATCAAATCTCCACGATCGGTAGATCACCCGCACGAACGCGCTTCGGCGGCGGGCGATGTGTCGGGCCAAGCTTATTGTCCACCGGACCTCAGACCCGCCAGTCCAGACGCTCGGGCGGCGGCCCGAGGTTGGGCGGGACCTTCTCGGGGTCGGTGCGGCCCGCGGTTCCGAACGCCTCGGCGGCGTCGTTGCCGTCGTCCCCGCTGGTCGCCCCGGGGGTGTCGTCCCGAACCGTGCGGTCCGGTCCGGCGGCGCCCCCCGGTGTCCCGGTGCCCCCGGACGGTTCGGATCCGCCCGCGCGCCCCCTCCGGAAGCCGCCGTTCCCGGTGCCGCTCCGGGACGCCGATGCTCTGGCGGTGGCTCCGGCGCCACCACCCGAGCCAACGTTCCCGCTGGTACCGGTGTTCCGGGTGTCGTCCACCGTAGCCAGGGTGGCCGTGGACAGGGTGAGGATACCCGGGTTGGTGTCGGCGAGGATCGGCCCGCCCGGGGTCAGGACGAGGGCGGCGGTGGACGGCAGCCCTCGAAGGGCTCGCGCGTCCAGGCCGCGGGAGCGCGCACCCGGCGCCTCCTCCTCGTCGTTCGGTCCCGGGGTGTCGATCTCGGCGGCCTGGCTGGTGACCCGGCCCCACGCCGTGGTCGATCTCACATGGCGGACCAGGTCGAGGGGGACGATCGAGGCGGCGGCGTTGCGGATCAGGGCGCCGGACTCGGTGTGCGGCGAGGGGAACAGGAGGTCGTCGTCCTCCTCCTCGTCCTCGGACGGTTCGAGCACCGTGCCGCCCACCGCCGCACCGATCACCTCGGTGAGCCGGTGCACCTCCAGGTCGCGCGGGTCGGCCTCGGCGGAGACCGCCGCCTCCACCGCTCTCGCGACCTCCTCGGCGTCGTCGTCCAGGCCCATCACCACCGGCAGGCAGGCGGGGTCGGAGAATCGTTCCAGAGCGGCGGGGACGGCGGTGCGGAACAGCAGGACCACCTCCACGTCGCCCTCGGACGCAGCCGCCAGGACCTGGTCCACCTCCTCCGTCGGGAGGGTCTCCGCGCCGCAGACCACCAGGCTGCGCGTACGCCGCGGTCGGACGGCACGTCCGCCGACGGCGGGTTCCGGGGCGCGGGCCTCCAGCAGTTCGCTGAGCGCGGCCACGGCGTAGGTCCCGTAGACCCGGGCCGCGCCCTCGCCCGAGGCCCGGTCCGTGGAGATGATCTTGACCTGGGCGTAGGCTCCGTCGTCGGCCCGGGTACCCACCGCCTCGAAGGGGCTGAGCCGGTCCTCCAGTGTCCACGCCCGTTCGCGAATCCCGGGGTCGTCGGCGCACCGCTCCCGCACCCGAGCGCGCTCCGCCTCCGTGAGCAGCGCCAGGGCGGTGTCGTCCTCGGCCGTGTCGTCCTCGGGGGTGACCAGGGCGCGCAGTCCGCCGATCAGCCGGGCGACGCCCACGTCCGGGCCGAGCACCTCCAGCAGGCGCAGCAGCAGGGTCTCGTCGGCGTCCGCGTCCTCCAGCCCCCCGGAGGCCGCGGCCGCCGCCGAGAGGATGCGGGCCCGTTGTCCGGCGTCCAGGTTGGTGCCGAGGGTCATCCGCGGCAGGTCGGCCGGGAGGACCCAGCGACGCGGCCCCACCGCGCAGCGCCGGGCCAGACGGACCAGCTCGCTGGTGACGGAGCGCCCGGTGAGGTCCACGACGGTGAGGTCGCCGCCCTCGCGGAGCCGGGAGATCCCGATCGTGGTGAGCAGCGCGGACCACCCCGCCTCGCGGCCGCCGACCACGAGCACTGACGAGACCCCCGCGGGCACCGTCACGCCGTACCAGCGGGGCTGGGCCTCGAAGGCGCGCGCGGCGGCCTGCCACTCGGTGTACCGGCGCGCGTGTTCGCGCTGTTGCTCGTGCAGGGCCCGCTCCCGTTCGGCCCGCTCCTCGGCCAGACGCGCCTCCGCGCGTTCGAGCCGGGTGGCCATCACCTGCCTGCTCTGGAGCAGCGCGAAGACCACCGGCGCCGCGATCGCCGCGCAGGCACACACGCCGCCCAGGGCCAGGCTCCCGGGGAGGATCCTCAGGGTCCACAGCAGCGGGCACAGCAGGGCGAACAACCCGAGCCCACCCAGGGCGAAGTAGAGCGGCCGGTTGGTCTCGGCCTCGCTGTCGAGCTGCCCGGCCACCCACTCCTGGCTGAGGGTCCGGGCGTCCGCTGGCGCGGGACGGCGGGGGGCCGGTCCCGGCGGCGGCAGCACGATCCTGTGCCGCCAACCGAGGTAGGTGCGTCCCGCCTCACCTCGGGGCGTGCTGGCCGCCGCAGACGACCGTGCTGTGGGCACCGTCCGAACACCTCCTGACCGGCGGGGGGAGTACCACCGGAATACCTTCACGCGGGGTCCGGCCAGGGGGTCGGAGGTCGGGGCTGGGGGCCCGCGCCCGGCGTGCTTGCCACGGTCCGCGTCCCGCCGGGGAGCGGGCGCCGGGGGCGTCCGGCCCCTCCGGAGGACACGAACCGTGATCTTCAGTCAAGCAGGGCCGTCCACCGCTTTCCAGCCCCCGTCCCGGGCCTGGGGAAAACCCGCCTCCGGGAAGGCTGGACCCGCGCTGGGTGACTCCGGTCGCCGAGCTCGACGGGACTCCGAGGTCCCGGGAGGAGGGGCCGACATCATGGGTGCGACCGCGCCCGGGGCAACCCTGGGGCGCGGTCGCCTGGGCCTCCCTCCCCCATCCCCCGTCACGTGCCCCGCCCAGGTGCTCCCGGGCGCGCGGGTCCGGATGACGAGGAGTCCCCCATGTCCGACCCCCAGTTCTCCGTCTTCGTCCTCCAGCCGATCGCGCTCCTCCTCCAGACCGCCGGTCTGGTCCACATGATCCTGGCCGTGCTCTGGAACCGTCGACGAGGGCGGTACGGCTGGAGCGAACGCGCCCGGTGGCTCAGCGCCCCTGGGAGCGCGGAGACGAGCCGGGTCCGCCCCTACCTGCGCGACGGAGCGACCGCCCCCGGCCCCGAACTGGCCCACCTCACCGTGCGAGTGGCCGAGCACCGTGTGCGCCGGTTCGAGAACCCCTGGGAGGTTGCGGGGGCGAGCCTGGCCGCGATGGGGGTCGGTCTCTTCGCTGTCGGCCAGTCGTACTCCGGGCACGCCCCTCACCTCCTGTGGTTGGGGCTCGCCCTGTTCACCCTCGCCACGACCGCGCCCCTCTACCGCCGGAGTGTGCTCGACCGGGCAGAGCGGGCGCTGGAGGCCAACCGGGAGCTGGCGTCGCGATACGACGGGCCCGCCGGGGAACCTCCGGAGCACGCGGCGCCCCGGGAGCGCTGAGGGCGCACAAAACGGCGCGGCGCCGGTGTCGGACGGAGCGATTCGTCCGGCACCGGCGCCGCGCGCGGGTGGTACTGGTGTCAGGCCTCGACCTGGACGTCGATGACCTTGCCGACCTCGGCCGTCACCCGGAACTCCCCGGTGAAGCCCTGGGAGGCCAGGACCCGCAGCTTCCACTCGCCGTCGGCGGCGAAGAAGCGGAAGGTGCCCTCGTCCCCGGTGGCGACCTCCCCGACGAAGTCGTCGGAGGAGTTCAGCAGACGGGCGTAGGCGCCGCGCAGGGGCTGGCCGTCACGGGTCACCGTGCCCTGGATGACCGCCTGGTTGCCCGCGTCGACGTCGGCCAGGGCCACGCCTCCCTCGGGTGCTCCGCAGCTGTCACTCACTTGGCCTCAGCCTCTCCGAGCTCGACCGGGACGCCCACAAGGGAGCCGTACTCGGTCCACGAGCCGTCGTAGTTCTTGACGTTCTCCAGCCCGACGATCTCGTGCAGGGCGAACCAGGTGTGCGAGGAGCGCTCGCCGATACGGCAGTAGGCGATGATGTCCTTGTCGAGGTCCACCCCGGCCTCGGTGTAGAGCTCGCGCAGCTCGTCGGCGGTCTTGAAGGTGCCGTCCTCGTTGGCGGTCTTGGCCCACGGGATGTTGCGCGCGGTCGGGATGTGGCCCGGGCGCTGCGAGGTCTCCTGCGGCAGGTGCGCGGGGGCCAGCAGCTTGCCGGTGAACTCGTCGGGCGAGCGGACGTCGACCAGGTCCTTGGTGCCGATGGCCTCGACGACCTCGTCACGGAAGGCGCGGATCGAGGAGTCCTGCTCCTTGGCCTGGTACTCGGTGGCGGCCCGCTCCGGGACCTCCTCCACGAGCTCGCGGGAGTCGAGCTCCCACTTCTTGCGGCCGCCGTCGAGCAGGCGGACGTTGTCGTGGCCGTAGAGCTTGAAGTACCAGTAGGCGTAGGCCGCGAACCAGTTGTTGTTGCCGCCGTACAGGATGACCTGGTCGTCGTTGCCGATGCCCTTGGCGGACAGCAGCTTCTCGAAGCCGGTGCGGTCCACGAAGTCGCGGCGGACCGGGTCCTGGAGGTCCGTCTTCCAGTCGATCTTGACGGCGCCGGGGATGTGGCCCTTGTCGTAGGCGGACGTGTCCTCGTCCACCTCGACCAGGACGACGTTGGCGTCGTCCAGGTGAGCCTCCACCCATTCGGCGTCCACGAGGACGTCGGAGCGGCTCATGAGGAACCTCCTGTGCTTTCTGTGTGTCGCGTGTGCGGTCGGTGCGTCGCGTTCCGGGCGCGCGGTGCCCGGAACAGGGGTCTCAGGCGGCCTCCCCTTCCCTGACGGCCCCCGGGTGTTCCGGAGGGGAGGGCGAGGAGAGGCAGTACGCGTGGGAAAGGGCGGTCGCGGCGGCGGCGAGCCGTCCGGGCACGGTGGGTGGGTGTCCTCGGGGTTGCCGACGGAGGGCGGAGGAGAGATCCGCCGCGGTTCATCGGGGTCCGGGAGGGATGACGGAGGAAGGCCGTCGATTCCACGCGTGCGCGAAGGAGGGTGCCGGTCGCACGGAGCGAGCGGGGGCTCGAAGGTGGCCCGTCCGCCCTAGGGACACGGACAGAGCGCGGCAGCGACGCGGCAGAAGTCCACCGCTCGTCGCTTCGTGAGATACGCGCTCGTCAAGGAAGTCACGTCCTAGACGCTACAGCCCGCACAGCGATCTTGTCACGGGTGTCCTGGATCACAGGACGAGCGTCCCAGAATGTGGGACGGGGGTCGTGGAATCGCCGGATTGTCGGGCGTCGTCAGCGCACGGCCTCGCCGAGTGCGGCGATCACGTCGGCCTTGCGGGGCTGGCCCCCGGCCCTGCGTACCACCCGGCCGTCGGCGTCGAGCACGAACACCGTCGGGGTCCCCTGGACCTCCAGCCGACGCACCAGGTCCAGCCGGGATTCGGCATCGACCTCCACGTGCGCCACCCCCGCGACCATGCCGGCCACGTCCTCCAGGACACGGCGGGTGGCGCGGCACGGCTGGCAGAAGGCGCTGGAGAACTGCACGAGTGTGGCCCGCGTACCCAGCTCGGCACCGAGCACGTCGGGGCCGAGCGTCTCCACCGCCGGGGTCATCAGACGGCCTCGGAGCCCATCAGCGGGACGTCGCTGCCCGTACCGGTGATCCTGAGGCCGTTGGAGGTGGCCTCCATGTCCTCGGCGGTCAGGCCGAAGGGCAGCTCGGGCACCTGGGCGCTGAAGGTCAGCATGTTCGAGACCATGGCGTCGACGTTGAAGGGGACGTCCGCCACCTCGATGCCGACCGGGGTCACGTACAGGGTGTCCCCGTCGACGGAGAACTCGCCGCCGCTGGAGACCGAGACGCTCCGGCCCATCTCCGGGACGGCCAGCTCGCCGTTGATGCGGGGCTCACCGTTCTCGGTGGTGATGGTCATGCCCTCGGGCAGGTACGGGTTGAAGTAGGCGTAGGGCACCACGAAGGACCCGTCCACCTGGCCAGCGGTCACGGTGGGCTGGTCCATGAGGTCGCTCAGCGGCGCGTCGACGTCGGAGGCGGTGGCCTCGATCTGCTCGACCGTCACACCGCCCATCGTGGCGCTGTCGGCCTGGATGTTGACCTCGGTGTAGGTACCGCTGACCACCTGGGGCAGGAAGGCCCAGCCCTCAATGGACACGTCCGGTTCGTCGGACATCTCCATCTGCTGTGCCAGGCGCTCGGCCAGGGTGTTCTGCGCGAACGAACGCGCTCCCACGTCCGCCACCACTACGAGGGCGGCGAGAAGGATCAGGAAGACGACAAGGAACTTGCGCATCGGGGCTCCCAGCAACTTTCTTTCGCTCCGGCGCGGCTCTCGGCTGGGTCATCCGGCCGGTCTCGGTCACACGCCATCGGCACCCGACGGGCGCCGGTCATGAAAAACCTGTAGGGAAGGGTACTTCACCCGGCATGAGACGCGGGGCGCCCGGAATTGGTTGCGCCGGGGGCGTTCGTCACGGTCGGTACACGGTCCCCCCGAACCGTGCCGAAGGGACCGCCTGCGGAGCGAAGCGCCTGGTCAGCGGGGCATCAGCATGGCGGCGAGGCCGTCGGTGGCGGCCGCGCCGGAGAGGGAGAGCTCGATCACGTTGGTGGCCACCACGTGCCCGGAGAGGCGGCGTGTGAACTCCATGACGTGCGGCTGCTGCTCGTGCTCCTCCTGGGCCAGCTCGTCGCGGTAGATCGCGTAGACGATGCGCTGGAGGGGGGCACTGGGCACGGTGTGCGAGGCGAACAGCAGGGTGTCCGGCTCGCGCTTGGAGACCTCGGCCACCACGGCGTTGGCGAGCTGGTCGAACCCGCCGCCCTCGCCGTCGGCGAGCGTGTAGATCGTGATGACGCCGCGGACCTTGCTGGGCGCGGCGGCGGGCGCACCCTCATAGAGGTCGTCGTAGTTCTCGGCGTTGCGGCGCTTGCGGCGCACGGGCTCCTCCTGGGGCTCGTCGTCGAGTTCGTCTTCGTCGTCGTACTCGTCGTCGAAGTAGTCGTCGTACCCGTCGTCGTAGGGGTCGCGGCGCGGCTTGGCGGCCAGCGCCCCGGCTCCCCAGAGGGAGGAGACCGCACCGAGGACCAGCAGCGGGCCGAGGGCGCCCAGCCCCATGCGTCCGACCACGACGGCGAGGAGCACGGAGAGCGCGACCAGACCCAGCACCGCCAGGTCGGTCCGTCCGGGGCCGCGGGTCCCGCGCCGCACGACGGCGACGATCGCGATGACGAGGAGGACGGCGACGAAGCCCTGCACGCCGTTGGTGAGCGAGCGAGGGATCAGGTCGTAGTGGTCTCCCAGCGGGGGGAAGGCCGCGTCGAACCGGCCGCTGATGCGGTCGACGCTGAGCACCACCAGGGGAACGATGGTCAGGGCGGTGACGAAGAGGCGCGTGGTGAACAGACCGTTGGGTGAACGGACCGCGAACTCCATGGCGCCCCAGGCCGCGTAGAGCGGACCCAGGAGGCTGACACCGATGTGCAGCAGTCGGAAGGTGAGCTGCCCGAAGTCGAAGAGCACCCCGATGACCGCGGCGCTGAGGCCGACGGTGACCGCCAGGGACGCGATCAGCCAGGCGATCGCGGAGACACTCGGACGGCGTTGGGCATACGCGGTCAGCGCGGCGGTGGCGCTCCAGCCCACCAACGCGCTGATGAATGTCAGTCCTACCGTGACCATCCCGACCATGATGCTGCACCGCAAAGGGTGGATGTGCACCGCGTGCACTATTAGCGGGAGGCCGACCGGGAAGATCCCGCAGAGTGGGGGCCGAAACCGCGTTTGACACTGTGATCTTCATCACCAGGTTTGACGCTCTCGCCCTGTCGCGGCATGGCACCCGTGGGTGGTCATAAGCTCGCAGTACGCGGGGAAGCGCCACCCCGGACATCCGGAGGGCTGCCTCCCCCACCACAGCCAGGAGAGAACCGTGTCACACGACGCCGTTTCCCCGAAACCGGTCGGCCCCGGAGCCGCTTTCTTCGACGTGGACAACACGCTCATGCGGGGCGCGTCGATCTACCACTTCGCCCGCGGACTGGCCTCCCGGGACCTGTTCACCACCAGGGACCTGATGCGGTTCGCCTGGGGGCAGACGGTGTTCCGGGTGACCGGCAGCGAGCAGCCGGAGCACATCAACGCCGCGCGCGAGGCAGCGCTGGCCTTCGTCGCCGGACACGGCGTCGACGACCTGGTGACGCTGTGCGAGGAGATCTACGACGACACCATGGCCGACCGCATCTGGGAGGGCACCCGGGCACTCGTCCAGGAGCACCTGGACGCGGGCCGACCGGTGTGGCTGGTCACCGCGACCCCAGTGGAGCTGGCCCAGATCATCCGCCGCCGACTGGGGCTGACCGGCGCGTTGGGCACCGAGGCGGAGTGCGTCGACGGTGTGTACACGGGGCGGCTCAACGGCGACCTCATGCACGGCCCGGCCAAGGCCGTGGCGGTGCGCGCGCTGGCGAGGAGGGAGGGGTGGGACCTGTCGGCCTGTTCGGCCTACAGCGACTCCTCGAACGACCTGCCCCTGCTGTCGTTGGTCGGTGACCCGCACGCGGTCAACCCGGACGGCGACCTGCGCCGCTACGCGCGCACCCACGAGTGGCCGGTGCACGACTTCCGCAGGCACCGGGCGGCCCTGAAGGTGGCCCTGCCCGCCGCTGTGGCGGGCGCTGTGGCCGGGGCGGTGGCCGTGCGCGCGGTCAGACACCGCAGAGCCCTCAGCCTGCGCTGAGCACTCCAGGAGCGGTGCCGGACCCCAGGGACGGCGACCGGTTCGCCCATGGGCCCCACAGGCGCCCACGGCACCCGCGAGCGTCACCGGCGCCGGTAGAAAACGGGGAGGGCCCGCATGCGCCCCTCTCGCAGGGCGGTGCGGATCCTTCCGAAGAAGCTCGGCCTGGTGATCTGGGCGACCAGGAAGCGCACCGGACCACCGGGCAGGCGCACGTGGTTCACGAGCGCGTAGGGCGCCTCTTCGAGCGGCTGGAGCAGGGTGGAGTTGTCCACCCCCTACCCTGTCGACGTACCAGTGGGCCAGCTCCTCCCACACCTCGACCGCGCGTTCGGGGTCGGGGGCGGTGAAGTGGTTGAGCAGGTACGTGGCCGAGGGGTCGTCACCGGTCTCACCGATGCGCCGCGTGTTGCGGGCGGTCATCAGGAGCTCGCCGTCGAGTCGGCGATAGGCGTCGGAGTCCAGCACGTCCGCCAGGTCGTCGGGTGAGGCCACGGTGACGAGCAGGACGACGTCGTAGCCGGGCCCGCCCTCCAGCGGCGGCATGAGCACCGCCTCGTACACCGTGGTGGCGACCACCGAGGGCAGCTCCTCCAGTTCGTCCGCCAGCACCCGGAACATCGCCAGGGTGCGCTCCCGATCCTCGTCGCGCCGCACGAAGGGGCCTCGCGCGGGAGGGGCCACCCGGGCGCCGACGTACACGTAGCCGTAGGGGTGGGGTTCGAGGAAAACGGTCCTCCGGTCCGACTCCGGGCTGTTCCTGGGCATGGCGTGCGCCTCCTCCGTCGCGGGGCGTGGAGGCCCCCTCACGGTCCGTACGGACGACTCTAACCCGAAAGCTTTGCCTTCCCCAACAGTTCGGGAAGACAAATCCTATGATCGTAGACATGACTGAAGACAGGGCACCGGAGTCCACGGACGAACGGAACCGCGCACTCCTGGCCGAGCTGGGCGTCGTTCCGCAGTTGGAGGTCTACTTCCGCCGGGTGCGGATGGACATGCCAGCCGACGTCGCGGAGGTGTTCTCCCTGCACGGGCTGACCGCGCGCCACGGCGGAGTACTCGGGCAGCTGGCGGTGGTGCCGTCGATCGGTGTGAGCGAGCTGGCCAGGCGGATGGCGGTGTCCCTGCCGACCACGAGCGAGCTGGCCGGAGACCTCAGACGCGCCGGACTCGTGGTGGCGGAGGAGGACCCGGACAACCGCAGACGCACCCTGCTGAGCCTGGCAGACGAGTACCGGACCTCGGTGGAGTCACTGGTGGCGGCGCGGGCGGCGCCGCTGCGGCGCGCGATGGAGCGCCTGTCGGAACGGGACAGGCGGGGTTTCGCCGCCGGGCTGCGCGCCTGGGCGGACGAGATGCGCGACTGGTGAGGGCCGACGGGGCGGGGTCCGCGGCCTCTACCTGCCCAGGGTCGCGCGGGCCAGGGCCAGGACGTGCACCGGACGGAGCCCGGAGCCCCGAGGCGAGCCGCCCCGGCTGTGCGCGTAGGACTCGAAGGCCTCGACGGAGCTGTAGGACGGCGCCCAGTCCAGGGCGCGGCTGAGCGGCGCGGGGTCCAGCGCCGAGGCGCTCAGTCCCTCACGCACCGCGCGGGCGCCGCTGGAGCTGGCGTAGTCGATCCGTCCGTGCCTGGCCACTCCGCGCAGCACCCTGAGGCCGCGTGCGGGCACGGGGAGGCGCCGGCCGCCGATACGGCGAAGGCAGTGGGAGAGCGGGACCGCGTCGGCCCCGGAGACGTCGAAGAACCCGGTCCGGTCACTGAGCG
Source organism: Nocardiopsis sp. L17-MgMaSL7 (assembly GCF_003182025.1). Classification (NCBI taxonomy): domain Bacteria; kingdom Bacillati; phylum Actinomycetota; class Actinomycetes; order Streptosporangiales; family Nocardiopsidaceae; genus Nocardiopsis; species Nocardiopsis sp. L17-MgMaSL7. The sequence goes on from NZ_QGTF01000006.1 coordinate 367,916, forward strand.
CCATGCGCACGAGCGCCTCGGCCCCGTCGTCCTCGTGCAGGAACTGCACGCGCGGGTCGCGGCCCATCACGGTGGGCACGACACGGGAGTCCATGTAGCGGGTGAGCGGGGTGTCCACGGAGGGACCGATGAGATTCGCGAACCTCAGGACGGCCACGGACAGGTCCGGGCGGCGGCGCTGGAGGCCGCGCGTGTGCCGTTCGACCTCGGCCGCGTCGTCGGCGTCAAGGGTGGCGCTGGAACGCACCACCAGCCGCCGGACGGTGGAGGAGCGCTGGGCGGCACCGAGGACCCGCATGGTGCCCAGGAGGTTGTCCTCCCGGTTGGGGTCGTTCGTGGTGTCCAGGCCCAGGTGCAGGACCAGGTCGGCGCCGGACTCGGCGACGATGCGGTCCAGGCTGCCGTCGTGCAGGTCGACGTGCTGGTACTCGACCCCGGTGGTGCCTCTCGGTGGAGGGGCGGAGTCGGCCCCGATCACCCGGTGCACACCGGGCCCCTGGCTCAGGGTCTGGGCGACCCCGGCCGCGAGGGGGCTGGAGACCCCGGTGACGAGTACGACACGAGCCATGGAGACACGTTCCTTGGAAGGAGACGGCGGTGGTCCGGATGGGCCACGCACCGCTCACCCCGACGGAGGAGACCCGGTGAAGGTGACCTGTGATTCACAACAGCGGTGCACCCGGAAAATTCCGTTGCGCCGGCTGACGCCGGGCAAGGGAAGTGAAGTGTCTCCGCGTCCGGGGCGTGCCAGCGGCCCGCCCGCGCCCGCGGAGAGACAACCTACGTCGCGAACGCTCCTACTTCTTGTTGCGACGCGCCACACGCGTGCGCTTGAGCAGCTTGCGGTGCTTCTTCTTCGCCATCCGCTTGCGGCGCTTCTTGATGACGGAACCCATGGGATCACCTTCTCGCTGACGAGTGAGTACGGACATGCCGAACCACTGGTGACGAACACCTGCTGGCTCGGATGCGGTTGCTGGGCTCGCCCGGGCACACGCGCGCGGAGCGCGGGTGGCCGGTGCGACCGGGGCGGGCCCCGGGGAGGACGACGGTCACTAGTACACACGTCTACCGCACCCGTGGGCCCAGCTTACCGCTACGGGCAACCCGGGCGGATCACGCCCCCGGAACGGACGGACCGTCGCCGTAGAGCACGGCGGCCGGTTCGGCGTAGCTGACACTGGCCAGTCGCTGATCCGCGAAGGTCAGCGACGTGACACTGGCGAGGTTACATTCCCGCAGGTCGGGTCGGTGCCACAGGTGCCTGCCCTCGGCCGCGCGACGGGCCATCCAGATCGGCAGCTGATGGCTGACGCACACGGCCTCGCGCCCCCAGGCGGCCCGCCGGACGACCTTGATGACCTCGACCATGCGGTTGACGATGTCCTGGTAGGGCTCGCCCCACGAGGGCCGGAAGGGGTTGTACAGGCGCTTGAGCACCTGGGGGTCGCGCACCGACTTGGAGGACAGCGACATCCCTTCGAACTTGTTGGCCGCCTCGACCAACCGGTCGTCCAGGGTCACCGGAAGGTCGAACGCCTTCTGGAGCGGGACGGAGGTCTCCTGGGTGCGGTCCAGGGGCGACGAGTACAGAGCGGCGATGTCGTGGCCCTCGAACCAGTCGGAGGCCATCTCCGCCATCCGCAGTCCCCGGTCACTCAGGTGGTAGTCGGGGAGTCTGCCGTACAGGACCTTCTCGGGGTTGTACACCTCTCCGTGCCGGAGCAGGTGGACGACGGTGGTGGTGGTCATCGTGGAGGTACTTCCTTCCGGGGTGCGGGTCGGGTCAGCCCTGGGACTGGGCCTGTGCCGCGGCCCGGGCAGCCGCGGGCAGGGCCTCGACCACCCTGTCGACGGCGGCCTCGTCGTGCGCGGAGGAGAAGAACCACGCTTCGAAGGCGGCGGGCGGCAGGTAGACGCCCTGTTCGAGCATGGAGTGGAAGAACGCGGCGAACACCTTGGTGTCCGTCGTGCGGGCGCTGTCGAAGTCCGTGACCTCGCGGTCGGTGAAGAAGACCGTGAACAGGTTGCCGCCGCTCTGGATGCGGTGGGTGACGCCCTCGGCGCTGAGCGCCTTGGAGATCTCGCTCTCCACCTGGGCGGAGACCCGGTCGATGTGCGCGTAGACCTCGGGGGTGGCGCCGCGCAGGGTGGCCAGCCCAGCGGCCGTGGCCAGCGGGTTCCCGGAGAGCGTCCCCGCCTGGTACACGGGTCCGTTCGGGGCGAGGCGGTCCATGATCTCGGCGCGGCCGCCGAACGCCGCGGCGGGAAGGCCGCCGCCCATGACCTTGCCGAACGTCATGAGGTCGGGGGCCACGCCCTCCAGGCCGAACCAGCCGGAGGCGCTGACCCGGAAGCCGGTGAGGACCTCGTCGAGGACCAGCAGGGCGCCGTGGGCGTGCGCGATCTCCTTGAGGCGGGCGTTGAACCCGGCCTGGGGCGGGACGACGCCCATGTTGGCGGGGCAGGCCTCGGCGATCACGCAGGCGATCTCGTCACCGTGCTCGGCGAAGGCGCGTTCCACGGCCTCGACGTCGTTGTAGGGCAGCACCAGGGTGTCGGCGGCGCTGGCCCCGGTGACGCCCGGGGAGTCCGGCAGGGCGAAGGTGGCCAGGCCGGAACCAGCGGCGGCCAGGAGGGCGTCGACGTGACCGTGGTAGTTGCCCGCGAACTTGACGATCTTGCTGCGGCCGGTGAACCCGCGCGCGAGGCGGATCGCGGACATGGTGGCCTCGGTCCCGGAGTTGACCAGGCGGACCTTCTCGACGGGGGTGCGCTCGACGATCAGCTCGGCCAGCTCGACCTCACCGGGGGTCGGGGCGCCGTAGGAGGTTCCGGCCGCGACGGCGCCGTGGAGGGCCTCCACGACGCTGGGGGCGGCGTGCCCGAGGACGAGCGGCCCCCACGAGCAGACGAGGTCGACGTACTGGCGGCCGTCGGAGTCCGTGAGGTAGGGGCCTTCGCCCTTGACGAAGAACGGCGGGGTGCCGCCGACCGCCCCGAAGGCGCGCACGGGCGAGTTCACGCCGCCGGGAACAACGGCGGCCGCCCGCTGGAAGAGCTCTGCTGAAGTCTGTTGAGTACCCACCTCACCAGTGTGTCAGCTGTGTTCTCCCCCGAGACCGTGACCCGCCCCGCAACGCACGCGTGCCCCGCCGGGGGGACGGGGCACGCGTAAAGGGGGAGGGTGGCTCAGACGTTGCTGTGGGAGTTCTGGCAGATCCGCTCGGCCTCGGGGCCGTGGTCCGAGCCCTGGGCGCGCACCAGGGGGCGCAGGCGGTCGTTCTCGGCCAGTTTGTCGACGACCGCGGTCATCGGGCGGGCGGCCAGCAGGGAGACCAGGGTGGCCACGATGGCGCCGACGAGGAGGCCCACGGTGACGTCGTGGGGGTAGTGGGCGCCGACGAAGACCCGGGAGAAGGCCTCCAGGACGGCGAAGACCGCGGCGACGACGGCGAACCGGCGCCAGGCGACGATCACCGCGGCGGCCGCGGCACCGGCGATGGCGGCGTGGTTGCTCGGGAAGGACCAGTCACCGATGGGGTCGCACGTGGCGATGGTGTTCAGGTCCGTCATGGCCTGGCAGGGGCGCAGCTGTTCGAAGAACGACTTGATGGTCCTGCTGACCGCGTAGGCGATGACGGTGGCGACCGGGGCGAAGAGCGCGAGGCCGACCAGGCGCGAGCTGACGGAGCGGGCTCGCCACCAGGCCATGAGGAAGAGGATCGCGAACACACCGAGGAAGAGGTCGGTGCCCCATTCCGCGGCCGTCTGCATCCAGGGGTCGAGTCCGTCCGCGAACTCGATCACGGATCGTGACCAGGCGGCGCTGACGTCGAAGATCTCGGAGACCATCTCTCTCCAGGGGTGGTACGGGGAGGAGAGTCGCCCTGACGGCAGGGGGAAGACGGGGCGACGTCCCGGTGACGGGACTCCCACGAGCGAATGAAGGGAAGGTCCTTATCCTGTCATCCGCTCGACCCCCCTGAGTCCCAGGAAGCCGAACAACGAAGAAAGACACATGGTCAGCCCCCGTCGAAGTGACACGCGGCCCCGGCCGCGACCCCGAGTTCTACCGAGAAGTAACTTGGGTCCCGTCCACTCGCTCACTCACGGACCGGAGCTGGCATGGCCACGGACTTCACCACGGCGGACCTGATCGACGACCACGGCGACACCCTGCGCAGCTGCTCCACGCAGTTCCGGCAGTACGGGGGGCACCGGGTGTTCTCCGGGCCGGTCCGCACCGTCCGCTGTCACGAGGACAACGGCCTGGTCAAGCAGATCCTCAACTCCCCCGGCGAGGGCGCCGTCCTGGTGGTGGACGGCAACGGCTCCCTGCGCAGCGCCCTGATGGGCGACATGATCGCCGAGGCCGCCGTGCGCAACGGCTGGGCCGGGGTCGTCATCAACGGGGCCGTCCGCGACACCGCCGCCCTGAGCGGGCTGGAGCTCGGGGTGAAGGCCCTGGGCTCCAACCCCCGCAAGTCCCTCAAAGACGGCGCCGGACGCCAGAACGTACCGGTGACCTTCGGGGACGTCACGTTCGTCCCGGGAGAGTGGCTCTACAGCGACCACGACGGGATCGTGGTCAACGCCACCGAACTCTAGGCGCTCGGGCCGTCTGAGCTGTTCCGCCAGGACTGGTTCCCAAGGAAGGGCACCGCGCATCCCAGCAGGATCACGGGCATCAGCAGCACCCCCGTGAGGGCCGCCCACCGGGGCTCCGGGAGGAGGAGGCCGACGGCCCCCGTGAGCACGCCGACCGCCGCGACACCCCCGCCCACGGACCAGCGCGCCCGGTTCCACCATCGGACGGCGGGGGTGTCGTGTCCCTCACGGGCGCGCACCACCAGGACCAGCAGGCTGAGGGCCACCAGGAAGACCGCCAGGAGGAGGGCCATCAGCTGGTCGGTGGACAGCGGCAGCTCACGCCCGGACTCCGAGTGCAGGAGGACGACGTGGACGGCCAGCAAGAACGCGGCCAGAACAGCCAGGTGCAGGTCCAGCAGCCTGCCCAGCGAACGCCCGGACCAGAACACCGGCAGCCGGAGCGCACGTTGGAAACCGGCTCCCAGGCGGGCGCCGACGGTCAGTGCCGTGACCAGCAGCAGGATGGTCCCCGGCGCCGCACTGGTGAACAGCCAGCGGGGGGTCATCGTGGGCTCACCGTCGAGCCCGACCTTCCCGCTGGGGACCACCTCCGGAATCTCCGGCCACAGGGTCACCGTCACCCCCACGGCGACCAGCGCCATAAGCGAGGCGAGCACCGCTCCGATCCACGGAACGGGAACCGCTCCCCTTCCGACAACGGTTTCCGACGAGTTCGCCGCCATCCGACTCCCACCCTTCGATTCACGCTCTTCTTCGATGGGAGAAACGCTAGGAATTCCGCGCGGCGGGCGCATCGGGCCGGGGGCACCCGCGGGTCATGTGCCTGGTCGGGAGTGGGGCATGCCGGAGGTCATGGTCGGAACGTGCCCGTATCCATGACCCTTCGGGCATTTCCGCGCACCGTCGCGCAGTTATTCTCGAAGAATGCGGAAGAAGGATTCCCTGCCCGACCTCTCCTCCTGGGTGGCGCTCCGCGCCGACCGCCCTCCCCGAGTCCTGAACCTGCTGTTCTGGGCTGCCGTGATCTCCACAGGACTCACCTACGGGTTCGTGTTCCTCGTCGCTCCGGAGTTGTTCCCTTCCGGCGACCCGCTGGTCGACGTCGTGATCGTGGTGATCATCGTGTGTCTGGTGGTCTCCTGCGCGCTGTGGCCGCTCCTGGCCTGGTCTCCCTCGGCAGGCTGGGGGCACCGCGCGGCCAGCGTCCTGTTCCTGGGCGTCTCCGTGTTCTCGCTGGCCTCCAACAACTACACCGTGCTGGTCCTGGTGTGCCTGGCCACCATGAACGCGATCGCCGTGTTCGGGATCGCCGGGGCCTGCGGCTACGGGGCCTTCCTCGGCGGGGTGAACTTCCTGCTCGTCCTGTTGGTCCCCGGCGACCCGCTGCTGATCGGCCTCGTGACGACCGGCAGCTCCCTGGTCCTGGTGCTGGCGTCGGGGCTGGTGTACGTCGCCCTGCTCGTGGCCTCCCAGCGGGCCGAACGGACCCGGGAGCTGCTGGCCGAACTGGAGGAGGCCCACGCGGAACTGGGCCGCCACGCGGAGCGCGTGCGCGAGCTGACGGTGTCCGAGGAGCGGGCGCGGATGTCGAGGGAGATGCACGACAGCACCGGGCACTACCTGACCGCCCTGGCCATGACGCTCTCGAACGCGTCGCGCTTTCGCACCGCCCGCCCCGAGGCCGCCTGGGAGGAGGTGGAGCAGGCCCGGGAACTGGCCCGGGACGCCCTCACCGACACCCGCCGCTGGGTGCGCGCCCTGCGCCCGCTCCAGTTGGAGGGGAAGGCGGGCACGACGGCCATGCGGGCGATGGCCGACTCCTTCGACGGCGGCGGCGCACGCATCGTCTTCACCGACGCCGGGGCCTGGCCTCGCCTGTCCCAGGAGGCCGAGCTGGTCTGTTACCGGGCGCTCCAGGAGGGGCTGACCAACGCGATGCGTCACTCCGGAGGAGACAGGATCGAGGTGGAGGTGGGCGGCACGGCGGAGGGCGCGTGCGTGTCGGTGACCGACAACGGCACCGGCGCCGAGGAGGGCGCGGCCCGCGGAGGGTTCGGGCTGCGCGGCCTGCGCGAGCGGGTGGCCTCCGTGGACGGTTCCATGAGCACCGAGAATCCGCCGGGTGGCGGGTTCCGGCTCCTGGTCAACGTTCCCGCCGGGTCCGGGGCCGACAGCACCGTCCCGGTCATGGCTGGGGGTGCCGGGTGAGTCCGGTCTCGGTGCTGATCGTGGACGATCAGATCCTGCTCCGGCGGGGCCTGCGCAAACTGCTGGAGATCGAGGACGGCGTCGAGGTCGTGGGCGACGCCGCAGACGGGGTCGAGGCGCTGGAGTTCCTGGCCTCGGCACCGCCGCCGGACGTGGCCCTAGTGGACGCCCGTATGCCGCGCATGGACGGGATCGAACTCGTCGCCCGGATGCGCGCGGAGCACCCGGGCGTGCCCGCGGTCATCCTGACCACGTTCGACGACGACGAACTCGTGTTCGGCGGGCTGCGCGCGGGCGCCCGGGGCTATCTGCTCAAGGACGTTCCTCCCGAAGAACTGGTTCTGGCCATCCGCCAGGCCGCGCGGGGCGAGACCGTCCTGGGCGGACCGGCCGCGGACCACCTGGTGGCCGCCCTCACCGCTCCCCCGGCACCGGCTCCCGCCCCCGTGCCACCGCCCGCGCTGTCGGAGCGCGAGTGGGAGGTGGCGCGCATGGTGGGAACGGGCGCCACGAACCGGGAGATCGCCCGCACCCTGTTCATCACCGAGGGCACAGCCAAGAACCATGTCACGAGCATCCTGCGCAAGCTGGACCTGCGTGACCGCACCGCGCTGGCCCTGTGGGTCGGGGAGCACCGCGACTGACCGGCGACGTCAGACCGCACAGAACTCCAGGAGGGGGTCCCTGGTGTCCGCGACCCGCGGGAGCGCCTTGGCCAGGCCGGCTCGTCACCGAAGTCGAGTTCCTCCAGCACGGGGAGGAGGGCGGGGAGGTCCCGGGCCCGCGCTGACCGGGACCGGCGCAGGGACGGGGACGCGCGTGGGGGAAGTGTGGGGGTGGGTCCGCTCACAGGGGAGAAGGTACGGCATCGCGGCGATCCGGGCGCGTGGTCACGGCACCCGGCAGCGCGGCTTTCAGGCGCCCGGGACCGCGAACTCCTCGCTGGCGTCGCTGAGGATGTCCAGGACCGCGATGGGGTCCGGCAGGACCACAGCGCCCTCCACGTCACGGGGGTTGCGGATCCAGGTGACGCGTCCCCCGGAGGGCAGCACGGAGGGGGCGCCCAGGACGAAGCTGTCCCGGCAGTGCCAGCGCAGGCCCGGCATCGCCTCCACGGCCTCCGGGACACAGTCCAGATGGCACGACCACCACTCGTCCTCGTCCATCGGGGAGCGGGTGGCGACGAAGAACATGTACCGCGAGTCCAGGGCCGCGACCGGGCCCGCCGGTACGCCCGAACGACCCATGCGCGCCAGGGCCATCACACCGGCCTCACGGGGGACGTCCAGGACGTCGAAGACCCGGCCGGTCGGCAGCACGATGTTCGCCTGGGGACTGGCCGTCCACCATCGGCGGATCGTCTCCGCGTCGGTGCTGGCCTCCACACCCCAGGCCGCGGTGACCGGGTGCGCCGCCGGGTCCGGACAGCCCATCCGGTCGCACGTACACGCTCGGTCCTCGCCCGGAGCCGTGCCCCGCACCACCGGCCAGCCCAGTTCGGCGAAGCGCAGGGCCGACTCCAGCATGCTGTCCGTAGCGTGGCGTCGTTTCCGTCGGTACAACACGTCGGCCATCTGGCACTCCCCGGTCGTGATCGGTGCGGGCGCGGCCGGGTGGAAGGGCCGGGCGCCCCGCGGCCGCGACCGGGGCGTGGGCCTGGCCGCGTCAGCGGAGCAGGCGGGCCGCCTCGGTGGCCCAGTACGTGAGGATCTGTTCGGCTCCCGCGCGCCGGTAGGAGGTCAGGGTCTCCAGGATCGCCCGCTCACGGTCCAGCCAACCCCGCTCTGCCGCCGCCTCGATCATCGCGTACTCGCCGCTGACCTGGTAGGCCGACACGGGGACCGGAGAGGACTCGGCGACCTTGGCGACCACGTCGAGGTAGGCCAGACCAGGCTTCACCATGACCATGTCGGCGCCCTCGGCGACGTCCAGGGCCACCTCGCGCAGGGACTCGCGGACGTTGGCCGGGTCCTGCTGGTATCCGGAGCGGTCCCCGGACTGGGGCGCGCCCTCGGCGGCCTCACGGAAGGGACCGTAGAACACCGAGGCGTACTTGGCCGCGTAGGCCAGGATCGGCACGTGCGGGAAACCCGCCCGGTCGAGCCCGTCGCGGATCGCCCCGACCTGGCCGTCCATCATGCCGCTGGGTGCCACCACGGCGGCGCCGGCCTCGGCCTGGGCGACGGCGATGGACGCGTACCGCTCCAGGGTGAGGTCGTTGTTGACGTGCCCGTCCTCCTCCAACGGACCGCAGTGGCCGTGGTCGGTGTACTCGCACAGGCAGAGGTCGGCCATCACCACGATGTCGTCGCCGACCTCGGCCGCGAGGTCGCGCAGCGCCACCTGCACCACCCCGTCGGGGTCGTCGGCCTGCGAGCCCACCGAGTCCTTGTGCTCGGGGATGCCGAACAGCATGAGCCCGCCGACACCGGCCTCGACCGCCTCACGGGCGGCCTTGCGCAGGCTCTCCCGGGTGTGCTGCACCTGGCCGGGCATCGAGGAGATCGCCACCGGTTCGGTGAGCCCCTCCTTGACGAACATGGGCAGGATGAGGTTCTCCGGGAGCACCCGGGTCTGCGCGACCAGGCGGCGCAGCGCCGGTCCTCGGCGCAGTCGGCGCGGCCGGGCGACGGGGAACTCCGCGTCATGGCTGGCGGTCATGGGTACTCCCGGATGGGCTGGTGGTGGTCGGGAACCGAGGGCACGGCTCGGAGTTCGCTGTTCAGAGCTTGCGGCGGCGACCGCGGCGCTTCTGGCTGGGCTTGAGGACCGGCTTGCCCGCGTCGATCGCCTCCTGGCGCCTGGCCGCACCGTACTCCGAAAGCGCCTCCGCGAGGGCGGAAACCGAGGCTTTCGGCGCGACCACGTCCACACGCAGGCCGAACTCGATGGCGGTCTTCTCGGTCTCCGGTCCGATCACGGCGATCGCGGTGGTGTTGTGCGGCTTGCCCGCGATCCCCACGAGGTTGCGCACCGTGGACGAGGACGTGAAGAGCACCGCGTCGAAGCCGCCGCCCTTGATCGCCTCGCGGACCGGCTGGGGCGGGGGCGCCGCCCGCACGGTGCGGTAGGCGGTGACGTCGTCGATCTCCCAACCGAGGTCGGTGAGCCCGGCCGCGAGGGTCTCGGTGGCGATGTCCGCGCGCGGCAGCAGGACCCGCTCGATGGGGTCGATCTCGGCGTCGTAGGGCGGCCAGACCTCGACCAGCCCCTTGCTGGACTGGGCGTCCTCGGCGGGCTCCAGGTCGGGCTGGATGCCGAAGTCGCGGACGGCCTGCGCGGTGGCCTCGCCGACCACGGCGACCTTGACCCCGGCGAACGCGCGGGCGTCCAGGCCGTACGACTCCAGGCGCTCACGGATGGCCCGGACGGCGTTGACGGAGGTGAAGGCCACCCACTGGTAGCGGCCGGTCACCAGGCCCCGCACGGCGCGTTCCATCTGCTGCGGGGTGCGCGGCGGCTCCACCGAGATGGTGGGCACCTCCTCGGGCACCGCCCCGTAGCCGCGCAACTGGTCGGAGAGGGCCACGGCCTGCTCCTTGGTGCGGGGCACCAGGACCCGCCATCCGAACAGCGGACGGGTCTCGTACCAGGACTGCTCGGCCTGGCGGGCCACCGGGGAGCCGACGATCATCAGGGCGGGTGCCGTGACGTGGTGGTTCTTGGCGTCGGTGGACTTGAGTTCGGCGACCAGGCGGGCCAGCGTCGAGGTGACGGTGGTCTGCCGGGTGGTACCGCCAGCGCGCACGACCGCCACGGGGGTGGTGGCGGGACGGCCACCGGCGATGAGGGCCTTGCACACGACGTCGAAGCCGGGCCCCCGGTGCTCGGGCGCCTCCTCCGGCGGGGCGTCGGCGCCCAGGATGACCAGGGGAGCGTCGCTGGCGGCGGCCTCCTGCCAGTCGACCTCCTTGTCGCCGTGCGGGCGGGCGTGCAGCACACGCAGCTCGGCCTCGTCGTCGCCGAGCAGGGAGATGCCGCCGAAGGTCGGGACGGAGGTGATCGAGGAGACCCCGGGGGCGACCTCGGCCTCGATCCCGGCCTCGCGGCAGGCGGCGACCAGGGCGGCGCCCCGGCAGCCGAAGAACGGGTCGCCCGAGTACAGACGCACCACCCGCTGGCCCTCGCGGGCGTGCGTGACGGCGAGCGCGTTCACGTCGCCGCCGCACTGGGCGGCCTCCACCACCGTGACGCCCTCGGAGCAGTGCGCGAGCAGCTCCTCACGGAAACCGGCGAGCTCCTCGGCCGCGGGCTCCCTGAGGGTGATGACCACGTCGGCCCGGCGCAGCAGTTCGGCGCCGCGCAGGGTCAGGAGGTCGGCGCCTCCCGGACCGGCACCGACCAGGGCGACGTGACCGGACCCGCGCTCGCGGCGACGCGGTTCCTCCGGCTGGGGGCTGGCGTTGGCGTTCACGTACTGGCTCCTCGTGTGTGGGTCGCCCGCGCCCCGGGGTGCGGAGTCCGGGGCGGTGACGGGGAGGTGGTGGTGCGGTGGCGGCCGGACCCTCTCTCGCGGGGCGCGGGCGAAGTTGCCCCTGCTGTGCCTTGCTCCGCGGGCTCCGCCGTGTCGCACGGCGGGGGCCCACCCGGGTTCGGCCGTCCGCACGGCGTGTTCGGCGGTGTGCGGGACGGCTGTGGACCGGGTCGCACGGTCTAGGGGGTGTCCCGCTCGGCGAAGGCCTCGGCGACGATGCGGTCGGCGCCCTCGGCGATCATCTGGCGGGCGAGCTCCCGGCCGAGCCCGACGGCGGCGTCGAGGTCCTCCGGTGAGTCCAGGGCGATGGTGCGCTCGCGCCGCACGGCGGTGGCGCCGTTGGTGGCGACCACGGCGGCGCGCAGGCGCAGGCGGCCCTCGGCGTACTCGGCGAAGGCGCCGACCGGGGCGGCGCACCCGGCCTCCAGCTCGGACAGCACGGTGCGCTCGGCGACGACCTCGGCGCGGGTGGCCGGGTGGTCGACGGAACCCAGGTAGGCGAGGTCGGTCCCGGCGCGCTCGGTGCGGCACTCCACGGCGAGGGCGCCCTGGCCGGGGGCGGGCAGCATCTGTTCGGGCTCGAAGACGTCGGTGACGTCGTCGCGGCGGCCCACACGGCCCAGCCCCGCGTAGGCCAGGACCACGGCGTCGAGTTCGCCGGAGGAGACCTTGCCCAGGCGGGTCTCGGCGTTGCCCCGGATGGGGAGGTAGACCAGGTCGGGGCGGAGCGCGGACAGCTGGGCGACGCGGCGCGGGGAGCCCGTGCCGACCTTCGCCCCGGCGGGCAGGTCCGCGAACTTGAGGCCGTCGCGGGCGCAGAGGGCGTCCCGGGGGTCGTCCCGCTCGGGGATGGCCGCCAGGACCAGTCCCTCGGAGGGGGCCGTGGGCAGGTCCTTGAGGGAGTGCACCGCGAAGTCGATGGTTCCGGCGACCAGCTCGTCGCGCAGGGCGTTGACGAACACCCCGGTGCCGCCGAGCTGGGTCAGGTGGGCCTTGGTGACGTCGCCGAAGCTCGTGATGAGCTCCAGTTCGATCGCCTGGCCGGTCCGCTCGGTGATCGTGTCGGCGACCCCCTGGGACTGGGTGGTGGCCATGGTGCTGCGGCGGGTGCCGAGCTTGGCGGGTGCGGCGGTGGTGCCTTCTGCGGTCATGCCTTCTCCTGTGCGGGCCGCGCGGCGGGGCTGCGGTGACCGGGACAGGTCTCCCCGTCCGGGTCCTTGGGGATCTGGAGGTCGAGGTCGAACAGCTGGCGCAGGGCGGCCTCGTAGGACTCGCCGTCCGGGGCCGCGGCCAGTTCCTTCACGCGCACGGTCGGTCTGTGCAGCAGTTTGTCGGCGACGCGGCGCATCGCGCGGCCGATTTCCTCGCGGGTGCGGTCGTCGAGGTCGTCGGGGAGGCGTCCGTGGAGGCGGGAGAGCTCGGAGTCCACCACGTCGCGGGCCTGGGCGCGCAGGGCGACGACGGTGGGCGCGACCTCGTTGGCGCGGCGGATCGCGCGGAACTCGTTGACCTCCTCGTCGACGATCCCGCGCACGAGCGGGAGCGCGTTGGAGCGGCCGGGGTCGTGGTCGGCTCCGGAGGCGACGGCCTGACGCAGGTCCTCGATGTCCACGAGGTGGACGCCGGGCAGTTCGCGCACGCCGGGGTCGATGTCGCGGGGCAGGGCCAGGTCCAGGAAGACCAGGGGGCGGGTGCGGCCCCGGGTGGCGGCGGCCACGGCCTCGGCGGTGAGCACGAGGCCCTGGGCGCCGGTGCAGGAGATGACGAGGTCGACGTCGGCGAGGGTGGCGGCGGCGTCAGCGAAGGGCACGGAGCCGGCTCGCACGGTGTCGTAGGCCTCGTTGAGGCACTCGGCCAGACGCGCGGCCCGCTCGGGGGTGCGGTTGGCGACGACGACCGTCCCGGCACCCTGGCGGGCCACGGTGTTGGCCGACAGGGCGCTCATGGAACCGGCGCCGAGGACCAGCACGCGGGAGCCGGTGAGCGGGCCGGAGGGGAGTGCGGCGCCGAGGCTGCGGGGTTCCGCGGGGTCGGGGAGAGGGCCCCTGCCGGACATGGGGCAGCCTGCGGGCGGGGTGACCTCGGCGGCGGGCAGCGACGGGTCCGGGGTGACCGCGAGCTCCCGGGTGGCGATGGTGAGGCCGAAGCTGACCATGTCGGCCCCGGCGTGGTCCAGGTGGGTCTCGGTGTGGGCGCGCTTGCCCACGCGGAGGGCGCGCTGGCCGAGGTCGTTGAGGACCCGGCCGACGGAACCGGTCTCCTGGCCCTCCTTGAGGGCGTCGCGCACCTGGCCGAGGATCTGGCCCTCGCCGACGACCATGGAGTCGAGGCCGCAGGTGACGGAGAACAGGTGCTGCACGGCGTTGTCCTCGAAGTGCGCGTAAAGGTGCTCGTTGAGCTCGCCGAGGGTCACACCGGTGTGCCAGGAGAGGAGTTCGGTGATGGCCGCGACCCCGCCGTGCAGGTTCTCGACGTCGGCGTAGACCTCGGTGCGGTTGCAGGTGGAGACCACCATGACCTCGTTGACCGCGTCGGAGCCGACCATCTCACCGACCGCCCTGGTGCGCGTCTCGCCGTTCAACGCGACACGTTCGAGCAGCGCCACCGGCGAACTCCGATGACTCAACCCCACGGCCAGGACACTCATCCGCACTCCTATGCAGGCACTATGTCTCTCCATGTTCGGGTACGGACGGGGACCACCGCCGTCTACCCCCCGAAACACGGCGAACGCTCGCTCATCGCCGCCGCTCGAGCCTTGGGGACCCTGCCCCAGGACCCGGTCCGTCTCATGTCACTTCCAGTCCCGACCTGTGCGTCTGACCGTCGCCGTCGGCCCTGCGCTGCGCGTGGAAGGCGAGGATCTGGAGTTCGATGGACAAGTCGACCTTACGCACATCGACCCCGTCCGGCACATTCAGCACGACGGGGGCGAAGTTGAGGATGCTGGTCACTCCCGCTTCCACGAAGCGGCTGGCGACACCCTGCGCGGAACCGGCCGGTGTGGCGATCACCCCGATCGACACACCCCTGGAACGCACAACCTCCTCCAGGCTGTCAATATGCCTCACGTCCAGCGACGCCACGGACCGCCCCACCACCTCCGGGTCGGCGTCGAGCAGGGCCGCTATCCGGAATCCGCGGGTGCCGAACCCCCCGTAGTTGGCCAGTGCGCGCCCCAGGTTGCCGATGCCGACGATGGCCACGGACCAGTCCTGGGTGAGACCAAGCTCACGCGAGATCTGGTAGATGAGGTACTCGACCTCGTAACCCACGCCTCTCGTCCCGTAGGAGCCCAGATGGGAGAGGTCCTTACGGAGCTTCGCCGAGTTCACTCCCGCGGCACCGGCGAGCCCCTCAGAGGAGACGGTGGCGGTGCCACGGTCCTGGAGTGCCTGGAGGGCGCGGAGGTAGACCGGCAGCCGGGCGACGGTGGCCTCCGGTATTCCCCTCTCCCGGGGCCGAGGCGGACGAGTTGTCACAGGGTGGCGCTCCTGGGGAGAGGTCGGTTCGGGCGGGTGCGGGGTACGGAGCTCGCGGCTCCGGCGCCGACGGCCCCGAACACGCGCCTCCCCCGCCCTACGGGTCGTGGGACCCCCAGATTACGCGCTTGTGAAAGCACGCACAAAGTGGGGTCCGATGTGACGCCCCACGGGCGAGTTCCCACAAATGCACCCCCGTGGGCCTGCCGCGGAACAGGAGATCACATCGCACGCATTCCGGGCGGAGGAGGCCCGCGGCACGGACCCGGTGAGTAAGTCGCGGAGTCTCTCGACACCCAACCGGGGATGCTTCAAGGAAGTGTCGGGAAGCGACGCGGAAAAGGCACCGTCGTCGCCAATGGCGGTGGAACCGCCGCACGCTCGACGGCGCCCATTCCCCTACCCGTCCACCCTCGGAGGTGACCCTCGAAAGCCCCCTCAGGAGGAGAGCGCGGAGCGCAGACGCCCCTCGGACACCCGCCAGAAATCGTGCCGCCGACCGTCGACGAAGGTCACCGGGACCTTGTCCCAGTACTCCTCGCGGTCGGCCTCCGAGACCTCCGCCAGGTCGTGCTCGGCCCGGTCCACGCCGAGGTCGTCCGTCACGCCCTCGATGACCGACCACGCCTCCTCACAGAGGTGGCACCCGGCCTTGCCGAGCATGACCACGCGCGCCTTCCCCGGCCACTGCTGGGTTTCCGTCATGTTTCGCTCCGATTCCGCCACGTTGTCGGCCACCTCACCCGCCCGCGAAGGGCGGTAGGACCTCGATCACAGTCCCGTCCGTGACCGGCACCTCACCGTGCGCCCGCCGACCCACGGGACGTTCGTCCACAAGGAGCGACGAAGCCCCCAGCACGCGCTGGAAACGGTCGTCGGCGTGCAGGAGACACGCCGCTTCGAGGGCGGCCGCGAGGGTGTCGGCTTCGACCGTCTCCTCAGCCGTTCCGGCCGCTTCCTTCGCGGAAGCCCAGTACCGGATAGTGCACTTCGCCATCAGTTGATTATCCTTGGTGTTGCTCGGAGGCGACGTATTCGACAAATCTTCACCGGGGGCAATGGCGCCTTCGATCGCCCGACACAAGCGGGCCGACGAGAAGAGACGCATGAGCCATCTGCTGTTACTCACGAACTCGAACGAACCGTCCGACCACGTTCTTCCCGCCCTCGGACTCCTCCTGCACTCGGTGCGGGTGGCTCCCGCTGAGGCCGGGGCCCTGCTGGCCTCCGGAGTCAGCGGGAACCCGAGCGCCCCGGTTGACGCCATTCTGGTCGATGCGCGAACGGACCTGGCGGCGGCCCGTAACTTCTGCCGGCTGCTGGACACCACCGGGCTGGACTGCCCGCTGCTGGTCGTCCTCACCGAGGGCGGCGTCGCGGCGCTGACCCCGGACTGGCAGGCCGACGACTTCATCCTGGTCACCGCCGGCCCGGCCGAGGTCGAGGCCCGTCTGCGCCTGGCTGTCGGGGCGGCCGAGGCCGGGTCCGACGACCCGGACGAGATCCGCCGGGGCGATCTGGTGATCGACGAGGCCACCTACATCGCGCGTCTGCGCGGTCGCATCCTCGACCTCACCTTCAAGGAGTTCGAACTGCTCAAGTTCCTGGCGCAGCACCCCGGGCGCGTGTTCACCCGGGCCCAGCTGCTCCAGGAGGTCTGGGGCTACGACTACTACGGCGGCACCAGGACGATCGACGTGCACGTGCGGCGCCTGCGCGCCAAGCTGGGCTCGGAGAACGAGTCCCTGATCGGCACCGTCCGCAACGTGGGCTACCGCTTCGTACCGGACCCCGTCCCGAAGTCCGCGCCGGCCCAGAAGCCGTCCGGCGAGGCGCCCGAAGCTGCGGAGACGACGGAGGCCGTGCCCGCCACCCGTTCCGCCGGGGCCTCCTGACGACGGCCCCGCCCGACCCCGACCACTCTCCGGGGCGCCCGTGTCCAGGGCGCCCCGGAGCCGTGTCCGGGCCAGCGGCCCGTCCCCGGGGCCCCTCCCCCCACCCGACCAATCGGACGGCGCGCACTCTCGTGCTCGGCGCCCCCACGCCCTAAGATCGGTGGGGCACCCGACGGACGGGGCTTGGCAGGCGTGGCGGAGTCGCGTCGCCGGGTGCGGCCCGAGCCGCTGATGGCGCGCCCCCGGAGGAGTGAGATCGCACCGATGCCGACCCCCGCTACCCACGCCCCCCACAGACCCCGCCTGAGCAGCGTCATCGGCGCGGCCTTCATCGGTTCCACACTGATCGCCGTGATGTCGCCGGCCCACGCCGACCCCGCCGACCCCGTCGCCTCCGCCGTCATCACCTTCTCCAGTGAGGCCGACACGGTCCGACTCGGTGAAGAGGCCCCGCCGAACACGCTCTCGGTGACCAACACCGGGAACATCCCGATCTGCCTGCTCGAACTGCGCACCGACTCCGACGAGCTCCCGGCGGGCGCCCCCACCGCCTCCGTGATCGCACCTGAGATCACGACCCAGAGCACGGTCTCCGGCGCACCCCGGCAGGACTCCACCGTGACGGCGACGCTGCGCTACGCGGCCGCCCCCGGGGAGGGCTGCCAGGGAGTCGACGAGGGCCAGGTGGAGGAGGTCACGTCGAACTCGTGGACGGTGACGGTCACCGACCCCGAGCCCTCGCCCTCCCCCACTCCCACGGAGTCGCCCTCGGAGACACCCACGGAGGGGCCGACCGAGCAGCCCACCAGGACTCCGAGCCCGTCCCCCACGCACTCCGCGAGCCCCACGCCGACGCCGACACCGACCCCGTCAGGCACGCCCACGCCCTCCCCCTCGGCCAGCGAGAGCAGCGCGGGCGGCGGTTCCGGCAACGAGCGCGGCCCCGCCCGGCCCCCGAACCAGCCTCCGCGCTCGACCGTGAGCACCGCCCCCACCAGCGACGCGAGCATCCCCACGCTTCCCCGCAGCGAGGCGGACCTGCCCGACCTCGCCCCCGGAGAGGCCGAGGACCTCGCCGAACTGCCGCTCGTCACGCCCACGGCCGAGGAGGACACCGAGACCGAGGTCGCCGCCGACCACTCGGACATGGGTCCCTCGATCGCACCGGCCGTCCTGCTCGCGGCCTTCCTGCTCGCCCTGTTGCTGGCCACACCGCTGGCACCCACCCGCCGGGTCCGCCTCGGCGGCGGATACCAGGGCAAGCGACGCAAGGTCTGACACGTCGCCGGGCGGCCCGGGGCCGGGAACGCGAGTACCGGCCCCGGGTCCGCTCACGTCCGCCCGCTGGATCGCCGTTCGGGGAGGCAGTACGGGCGTCGACGTGGGGGATTCGGCCAACACGATCTAGGATTCTGGCTCATGAGTACCCCGCTAGTCACTGACAACCTCGCACCGGAGCTGGCCGGGCCCGTACTGGCCCTGGCCGAGGCCGCGCGTGTACGGGACGGGGCCGCCGCCCTGTCCGAGCACACCCTGCTCCGGATCAGACACGGCGCCCCCTCCGGCAGCAGCCGCTTCCATGTCGTCTCCCACGACGACCGGGTCGTGGGGTTCGCGTTCGTGGAGAGAGGCGAGGGCGAGCCGGACTCCGGCGAGGTCGTCGTGCACCCCGAACACCGCCGGAGCGGACACGGTTCCGCGCTCCTGCGCTCGATCCGCGACGACGCGGGCCCCCACGGGGTCCGGGTGTGGGCGCACGGGCGCACACCCGGTGCGGTCTCGGTGGCGGAGTCCGAGGGCTGGAAGCCGGTCCGGGAGCTGCACAAGATGCGCATGCCCCTGCGCGACCTGGGCCCCGAGGTTCCGGGAGGCCCGTGGACCGCGCCCGAGCTGCCCGAGCCCGTCCTGCGGCCCGAGGTCGCCGAGAAGGTGCGCATCCGGCCGTTCGTCGTGGGCCAGGACGAACAGGCGTGGCTGAGGGCCAACGCGCTCGCCTTCGCCGACCACCCCGAGCAGGGTTCGCTCACCCTGGACGACCTGCTCCAGCGTGAGGTCGAGGACTGGTTCGACCCACGGGGGTTCCTGGTGGCGTCCACCAACAGCGGAGCGATCGCCGCCTACCACTGGACCAAGACGCACGCCGACGGCGCCGGGCTGAGCGACGACGAGGCCGTCGGCGAGGTCTACGTGGTGGGGGTGGACCCCGCGTGGCAGGGCACCGGCCTGGGCCGCGCCCTGACCCTGGCCGGACTCGTTCACCTGCGCGACGCCGGGCTGCCCTGGGTCCACCTGTACGTGGACGGTGACAACGAGGCCGCGGTGCGCCTGTACGAGTCCCTCGGCTTCACGATGTGGGACACGGACGTGATGTACGCCCCCTCCGGGCCCCGCGGCTGAACGCCGGCGCGGGCCGCCCCCGAAGGCCCGTGCGACGTGCGGCTTGTCACATTCACCGGACGAACCCCGGTGCGCCACAAGAGTGCGACACCGCGTTCACCTTCCGTTCATCTTCTCTGGGACAACTGGTCACTTCCTGCGCCTACCTTCGCAATCGGCGCGGTTCGGCTGTTTCCCGCGCGTTGGCCCTGGCACCACGGTCGGGTCCCGCGTGGTTCACCGCCGTCCCGCTGGGACGCGGACCGATGACCAGCCCCGCACAAACTTCCGAACCGGAGAATCCATGACGACCACGGACGCGCCCAAGGCGGCACCGCCGCCCACGGGCAAGCGCCGGATCGGCGATGTCGTTTTCGCCGGGCTCGCCCGGGGATCGGGGATCTTGATCCTGCTGATCCTCGCGGGTGTGGCCGCCTTCCTCCTGGTCCAGGCCTGGCCGTCACTGCTGGCCAACACCTCGAACTTCCTGACGGACCAGTCATGGAACGCCAACGTCCGGGAGAACCCGTCGTTCGGTGTGGCGGCGCTGGCCTTCGGTACCGTCATGGCCGCCGCGATCGCGCTCCTGCTGGCCACGCCGGTGGCGATCGGCATCGCGCTGTTCATCGTCTACTACGCGCCCCGACGGCTCGCCACGACGCTCGGCTACCTGGTCGACCTGCTCGCCGCCATCCCCAGCGTGGTCTACGGCCTGTGGGGCATGATGGTGCTCGCCCCGCAGCTGGTGCCCGTCTACGAGGGCATGACGAAGTACCTGGGCTGGATCCCCCTCTTCGCGGGCCCCGCCTCCACCTCCGCCCGCACGCTGCTCACCGCGGGCGTCGTCCTGGCCGTGATGATCCTGCCGATCATCACCGCGATGTCCCGCGACGTTTTCCACCAGGTCCCGCAGGGCCACCGCGAGGCCGCGCTCGCCATGGGCGCCACCCGCTGGGAGATGATCCGCCTCGCCGTCCTGCCCTTCGGCAAGTCCGGCATCGTCGGCGGTGCCATGCTCGGCATGGGCCGCGCGCTCGGCGAGACCATGGCCGTCGCCATGATCCTCTCCCCGTCCCTGGCGATCTCCTTCAACCTGCTCCAGAGCGGCAACCAGACCATCGCCGCGCACATCGCCCTCCAGTACCCGGAGGCCACCGGCTACGGCGTGTCCGCGCTGATCGCCGCGGGCCTGGTGCTGTTCGCGATCACCCTGGCCGTCAACATGGGCGCCCGCTACGTCGTGGCCCGGGGCAACAAGGAGTCCGCATGAGCATGACGACGACGCAGCCTCCTGCCCCCGACGCGGGCCCGGCCGGGAACCACCTCCGCTCCGGCGCCCTGCCCAACCGGTTCCCGCTGGTTCTGCTGGTCGCGTGCGGGATGGTGGTGGCGGGCGTGCTGGCCGCCTTCTCCTCCTTCGGCGTGGTCCTGTGGGCCCTGCTCACCGCCGTCTCCTACGTGGTCATCGTCGTGACCGCCTCGGCGCGGATCGAGGGCGGCCGCAAGGCGAAGGACCGCCTGGTCACCTCGCTGGTCTACTCCGCGTTCCTGCTCGCCATGGCACCTCTCGTGTCGCTGCTGTACACGGTGGTCGGCTACGGGCTGGACCGGTTCGACGGCCACTTCCTGTCCGTGTCGATGAACGGCGTACTGCCGAGCATGGACGCGGGCGGCGTCTACCACGCGATCGTCGGCACCCTGGCGATCACCGGGATGGCCACGCTGATCTCGGTGCCGATCGGCGTGCTCACCGCCGTCTACCTGGTCGAGTACGCCCAGGGCCGCCTGAAGAAGGTCATCACGTTCTTCGTGGACGTCATGACCGGCATCCCGTCCATCGTCGCCGGTCTCTTCGTGGTGGCGCTGTGGATGATGCTGTTCGGCCCCGGCAAGACCAACGGCGCGGCGGGCGCGATCTCCCTCGCCGTGCTGATGATCCCGGTCGTGGTCCGCTCCAGCGAGGAGATGCTCCGCCTGGTCCCCCGCGACCTGCGTGAGGCCTCCTACGCCCTGGGCGTGCCCAAGTGGCGCACGATCACCAAGGTGGTGCTACCCACCTCCGCGGCCGGGCTGACCACCGGAATCATGCTCGCCATCGCGCGCGTTATCGGAGAGACGGCACCGCTGGTCCTCACCGCCGGGTCGTCGGCCGTGTCCATCAACTGGAACCTGTTCGACGGCCAGATGATGAGCCTGCCGGTGTTCATCTACTCGCAGTTCCGCATGGGTGGGGCCGTCAACTACGAGAGGGCCTGGGCCGCCGCCCTGACGCTGGTCCTGACGGTCATGCTGCTGTTCGTCCTGGCCCGCGTGATCGGCCGCCTCTTCGCACCCAAGACCCGCTAAAACGAGGAACACCCTGTGGCGAAACGAATCGACGTCTCCGGACTGCACGTCTACTACAGCGACTTCCTCGCGGTCGAGGACGTGTCCATGACCATCGAACCCCGCTCCGTGACGGCGTTCATCGGCTCCTCCGGCTGCGGCAAGTCGACCTTCCTGCGCACCCTGAACCGCATGCACGAGGTCACCCCCGGCGCCCGCGCCGAGGGCAAGGTCCTCCTGGACGACCTCGACATCTACGGCCGCGAGGTCGACCCGGTGATGGTCCGCAGCGAGATCGGCATGGTCTTCCAGAAGGCCAACCCGTTCCCCACCATGTCGATCTACGACAACGTGATCGCGGGGGCCAGGCTCAACAACACGCGGATGAGCAAGTCCGAGGCGGACGAGCTGGTCGAGGAGTCGCTGCGCGGCGCCAACCTGTGGGAAGAGGTCAAGGACCGCCTGAACAAGCCCGGCTCGGGCCTGTCCGGCGGCCAGCAGCAGCGCCTGTGCATCGCCCGTGCCACGGCCGTGAAGCCGTCCGTGCTCCTCATGGACGAGCCCTGCTCGGCGCTGGACCCCATCTCGACGCTGGCGATCGAGGACCTCATTCACAAGCTGAAGGAGGACTACACGATCGTGATCGTCACCCACAACATGCAGCAGGCCGCCCGCGTCTCCGACCGGACCGCCTTCTTCAACCTCTCGGCCCCGGGCAAGCCCGGCAAGCTGATCGAGATGGGCGAGACCAACCAGATCTTCACCCGCCCGGAGAAGAAGGAGACCGAGAACTACATCACCGGCCGGTTCGGGTAGGCCGACCACGGATCGGTTCGGCTCGAATCCGTTCTGTCACTGCCCTGTGCTTACCTGAGGGGGCCCCGTTGATCGGGGCCCCTTCTGCGTTGGAAGGCAGGACATGTCACCCCCCGGGGACACCCACCTGCCACCCTCTTCTGACCGAGACCGGTCGTTGGGGGAAGGCAGCGTGGACGGATCACCGGCGTGCACATTGCAGATGGTTCGAGAAATGGGGTGAACCAAACCAAAGGTCCTGGTATTCGAGGCCAACAGCGATCGCACTGCGACGCCGAGGATCGCGAGCATCTACTACCAGTGGGACTCCGTCCGAGGTTCTGGTACAGAACCTCGGACGGGCGTCAGTCAATTCACCATGCCTGCGACAATCACCATGCCGAGCACCGCACAGACCGCGGTGACAACGGTGATCGCCACACAGAGCTTCAGGCCGATCTTAACGTGCAGAGTCACGCCAGAGTGTTCAGCCGAGGGTTGGGGGGTATGTTCAGAGACTTCAGGCATCGGGGGGGGTGGCCTCTCCATGTTAGTGGGCTAGCGACTCAACACACCGTACACGAGATCACTCGCTGCCAAAGTAGTAAATGCGGTGCTTCTGGAGCACGGAGCCCACAACACGCATACAGACATGGCTACCGCTGTCCCTGGGCTCCTGCCGCAGGCCCTCAACACCCTGCGATAGTGTCAACACGCCCCTGATGGTCATCTCGATGCAGGGGGATGGACCCTAGTAGACGCGTTGCGTTCGGTCTCTTCCCGCACTCGCGGGAGTGAGGGATCGTGCTCCGAGGCACACAGGCCTCGGAGCACGGCCTGTATCCCTCGACCCCAAGATCACGCGACGTTGGAAGACGGACGATGCGCTTCGACCTTCTCCGAGAGCCCTGGCTACCCGTGATCACCCTTCAGGGAGAAGCGGCATACGTCGGCCTCGAAGATGCTCTGAACAGGGCACACGAATACCGCTGGCTTCAGGGCGAGACTCCCACTGTCACTGCGGCCCTCCACCGCCTACTCCTCGCGCTAGTTCTGCGCGTCCACTTCGACGGTCTGGATTCGGTCTCGTCAGACAAACGCTGGTCCGAGCTGTGGTTCAGCGGCTCGCTTCCTGCTGGTCTACTAGCCCGGTACCTGGACGGTGATGGAGACACTCCCGGGTACCGAGACCGGTTCGACCTGTTCGGGGCTCACCCCTTCTTCCAGAACACCCGCATCCCGGAAGACATGACTGGCTCCACTGCAAAGTTGACCATGTTCCGCGCGGCAGGGAACAACGCCACGCTCTTCGACCACACCGCCAATGACACAAGAACAGACCTCAGCCCGGCCGAAGCGGCGCGGTGGCTCGTTACAGTTCAGGCTTTCGACACGGGCGGACTCAAAGCAGGGAAGCGCCCTTCACGCCCCTCATTGGGTAACGGCTTCGCGACAGTCGTCATCGAGGGAGCAGACCTACGCGAGACTCTTCTGCTGAACGTACCTCGAGCTAACCCCTCGGGGAAACCGCAGTCGAGCTCGAGAGATCGACCGACCTGGGAACGCGAGTCTGATGTCATTCAGGACTCATCCAAGACTGAAAAGTTCATCCGCACTCCGTCCGGCCAAATGGATCTTCTCACCTGGCAGTCACGGCACATTCGACTCCGCGGCCACGAGGATGCTACTGGTGTGGTCGTGCATGACGCGGTCATCCTTCCCGGCCATCGAATGGGAATAGACCTAGAGCTCATCGAACATACGGCTGCGTTCCGCCGCAGCTTCAGAATAAGGAAGGGAGCTCGCGACAAGGAGGCGTCTGGCCCTTGGAAACCGATTCAGCTGGAGGAAGTCCGAGGAGTCTGGCGGCATTGCCGCGAACTCCTGATCGCCAACGAGGTTGACAATAGCCAGTACGAATACCTCCGCCCAAGGAACTTGGACCGGATTACGGAGCTACACGAGAGCGAGGGCTGCTTCCCAGAGGACAAGGTGTTCACGCTCCGCGTCCTGGGTCAGCAGCTCGACCCCAACCGCGGCGCGGTACACACCTGGCTAGAGGAGACTCTCCCCGCCCCCCTGAGCATACTCCAGGAAAACCCGGGCAAGACGTCGCTGGAACCCTTTATAGGTCTGGCCGTGTCCCTGGCTGTCAACATGGGCGAGGCGCTCCAGAGGATGGAGCGTGATTACCACACCCGACTCAAGGGCAACTCGCAAGCAGAACGAAGACTCCTCCAACAATGGTTCTGGCACCCCCTATCTGAGGAGTTCAACCGCTACCTCATGGCCCTCGCAAAGGGAATCAAGGAAGACCCAAGGGGCATCGCACCACTCACGGCGTCCTGGGCGAATGAAGTAGATCGGATCGCCCACGAGGCACACCTACGATGGGTTGATAATATTCCACGCAGGCCAGCGGACGACTTGTTCTCGCTGGCCAAATGCTCCATCCAGTTCAAAAGGCGAACCCGGGATATTCGACACGATTTCAACAGCAGCATAGAGACTGACCACATCCTATTGAAGCAGAAGAATTTCCAGAGGATTTCCACCCCGGCTTCGATCGAAGTTCTCCAGAATAGAAAAATCTTCATCGACGGCTTGTACCAACTAGGGATCGAACTAGACTCCGGAGAACCAACCCGAGCGTCGAGGGCACGCAGAGTTCTCTCCCGAATACGTCGGAGTACCAACGATCCGCGCTACCTGCCCGACCTCGTCGAACTCGTCCTCCCTCACTCACCCGTGCCGGATGAGAAGGAGGTCTGGTACTTCGTCGCGGTCCTATTCTCCTTGAACCCACGACCAGCTTTGAGTGGAAAGCGAAGGCCTCTCGGTATCGCCATGAGGGACTCCGGAACCGGATCCTCCGTTGAGGCCCGTCTGCGCCAATTGCTTACCTCCGACTGGAACGTCCTCCAGTACCGGTTGCGTCAGGTCGTGCCGATGCTTCAACAGCAGGGGGTGGCGCTGGACTACGGCCAGCTGCTCGACGACCTGGTGGAACTCCACCAGGCTCCCCACGGGAGTGCTCGAGCGCACCGAGTGCACCTGCGCTGGACCGAGCATTTCCTCAGTGGCTGGGAAGACCACCACTCCACAATCTCCGCACCGTAGGGTCTCCCCGCCCCTCGACAGCACACACCGCACGGAGTCCGTACGTGAACATCGAACTGCACCTGCTCCAGTCCTTCCCCACCAGCAACCTGAACCGGGACGACATCGGCCAGCCGAAGAGCGTCACCTTCGGCGGTGTCGTGCGGGGCAGGGTCTCCAGTCAGTGTCTGAAGCGCTCGGCCCGGACGCTCTTCCCCCGGTACGGGCTCGATCAGTCGGAGCTCGGTGAGCGCACCAAACGCCTGCTACCCATCACCGCCCGGTTGCTCGACGGCGTGTCCGACGCCGATGTCCCCTCCGACGAGGCACGCGGAATCGTCCAGCAGGCCCTGGCGTGGATGGGTTTC
Organism: Nocardiopsis sp. L17-MgMaSL7; assembly: GCF_003182025.1. Taxonomy (NCBI): domain Bacteria; kingdom Bacillati; phylum Actinomycetota; class Actinomycetes; order Streptosporangiales; family Nocardiopsidaceae; genus Nocardiopsis; species Nocardiopsis sp. L17-MgMaSL7. The sequence continues at coordinate 393,552 of NZ_QGTF01000006.1, forward strand.
GCCATCGCTGAGAAGGACCTCACGCAGTACCTGTTCTTCCTCGGGCCCGAGGCCGCCGAAGAGCTCGCCGTGTACTGCCGCGAGCACTGGGACGACCTCGCTGATCAAGGCGACAAGCGGCGCAAGCTCATGAGTGACCTCGAGAAGGCTCGGGAGAGGCACCAGTTGGCCGAGGGCAACGAGGACAAGAGGAAGGCCAGGACCGGGGTCACCAGCGTCGAGACCAAGATCAAGAAGCTCGACGAGGTCCCGGCCGCGAAGAAGAAGGAAGCGCGGAAGGCCGCCGGCCGCGTCCTCAGCGCCGGTCGTTCCGTGGACATCGCGCTGTTCGGTCGGATGATCGCGAACAACAAGGACTTCAACGTCGACGCCGCCTCCCAGGTCGCGCACGCCATCTCCACGCACGCGGTGTCCACCGAGTTCGACTTCTTCACCGCCGTGGACGACCTCAAGGCCAACGAGGCCGACCAGGACGCGGGCGCGGACATGATCGGGGTGGTGGACTTCAACGCCGCCTGTTACTACCGCTACGCCAACGTCGATCTTGATCAGCTCAGGCGCAACCTGGTCAGCGGTTCGGGAGCCACAGCGGACGACGGCGAGATCAACGAGCTCATGGATCGGGCCCTGGGTGCCTGGATCCGCGCGTTCGTGAACGCGACTCCCAGCGGCAAGCAGAACTCGATGGCCGCGCACACACGACCCGACACCCTCATGATGGTGGCGCGCGAACACGGCTCCTGGAACCTCGCCAACGCCTTCCTCAAGCCCGTGGAGGGAACCGCGATCATGGAGGACTCCACTGAGCGCCTCTTCGCACACTTCAGCAAGCTCCGGGGCTTCTACGGCGACGACGAGATCACCAAGGTGGCGGCCTCCTCCCTGTCGGGTGAGGTGAGCGGCCTGGAGGAGGGCGAAATCGTGTCCTCGCTGGACGCCCTCGTGCAGAGTGCCGTGACCGCGTCGCACGGGTGAACGGCGTGAACACACAGACACTCGCCCTGCGTATCGACGCCCCCATGCAGTCCTGGGGCCTGCGGTCACGCTTCGTCAAGAGGGACACCGCCTCGGAACCGACCAAGTCGGGGGTGGTCGGGTTGTTGGCCTCGGCACGCGGCATCGCACGTGACGACGACGCGGCACTCAGGGAGATCTCCCAGCTGAGGATGGGGGTCCGGGTCGACAGGGAGGGCCTGCTGGAGCGCGACTTCCACACCGCGCAGGAGGTCCCCAACACCATGGGAACCAGCCACCGGACCGTGGTCAGCGATCGCTACTACCTCGCGGACGCCCTGTTCCTGGTGGTCCTGGAAGGCCCGGCCACGCTGCTCCAGGAGCTTGAGGAAGCGGTGCGCCGACCGCACTGGCCCCTCTTCTTCGGGCGCAAGGCCTTCGTCCCGGCGGCTCCCCTCGTCGAACCCGACTCAGAACGTGAGCGCTGGGGCACCGGTCTCTCCCTGCGCCCCTTGGGGGACGTGCTTCGGGACCACCCCTGGCTGGAACGGGACCCCGAGCGCCAGCGGGAGATGCTGGGTCTCGAACCGGACCAGCGGAGGCTGCGGACGGTGGTCGACGTCCGCCCCGACCACGAGTACGCCGAGCGGCGGCACGACCTCCCGCTGTCCTTCACCGAGGGGGCCCGTCGTTACGCTTCCCGCGCCGTCCGGGTCGACCAGGTCCTCCTGACCGACGTCATGATCAGCGGCCACACCACCAGTGCGGAAGGAGGGGCTCCGTGTATCTGAGCCGGGTCCCGGTCAACCCCCTGTCACCCACCTTCCGGCGGGACTACGCCGACGTCCACGACATGCACCGCACGCTCATGGCCAGGTTTCCCGAAGCCCCGCAGGACATGCCTGCTCGGGAGCACCAGAGACTGCTGTGGCGGCTCGAAGGGCAGGGGCGCGAACTCGTCTTGTACGTGCAGAGCAGGGAGCATCCGAACTGGGGTTCGCTACCGGAGGGGTACCTCGGCGGCCGCGCCCTGGTGAGAAGCCTCCAGCCGGTCCTCTCCGCGGTCGCGGACAAGGCCGAGTTCAGCTTCCGCCTGACCGCCAACCCCACCAGGAGCGTGCTTCCCCCGCCGAACGGAGAGAAGCGCCCTCGCGGTACACGACGCCCCATCCACGACCCCGAACTCCAGGTCCAGTGGCTGGTGCGGCAGGGTGAGCGCCACGGCTTCGCCCTCCTGGACTCCTCCGCCGACGCTCCGGACGTCGTGGCCCTGCCCCGCCCCCCGGCCGTCGGGTACAAGAAGGCTCCGGAGAACTCCCGGGGGCCGGACCGGCTCAAGATCACGGTGGCCTCGGTGACGTTCGACGGTCGACTCAGGGTCACCGACCCTGAGGCGTTCCGTGCCGCGCTGGGCAACGGGATCGGTCGGGCCAAGGCCTACGGCTGCGGCCTGCTCAGCCTGGCTCCCGCACGCCGACCAGGTTAGACAGCCGGGACCCGGGCTGATAGACACGCGATGCCCGGGATCCCGGCATTTCACCCTCCCCGCGGAAGGACTCGACTGATGGCCGTTCCCCTGGTGATCGACACCGACACCGCACAGGACGACTGCGTGGCGCTCCTCGTGGGGCTGCTGGACCCGGTGGCGGACCTGCGGGCGGTCACGATGGTGGCCGGGAACGTGGGGTTCGACCAGCAGGTCCGCAACGCCTTCATGACGCTGAACGTCGCGGGCGGGCGCTCCGACGTGCCCGTGTACCTGGGCTGTCGGCGTCCGCTGGTGCGTGAGTGGGTGAGCGCCGAGAACGTGCACGGGGACGGGTCCGGCGGGCTCTCGATGGACCAGGACGGGCTGGATCCCCGTGGCGAGCACGCCGTGGACGCCCTGGTGCGCATGGCCGCCGAGAACCCCGGTGAGCTGTCGATCGTGGCGATCGGGCCGCTCACCAACATCGCGGCCGCGGTGGTCCGGGACCCCGACTTCGCGGGCAACGTGAAGTCCCTGTACGTCATGGGCGGGTCCAACAACGGCCGGGGCAACATCACGGCCGCCGCCGAGTTCAACTTCTACGTGGACCCCGAGGCCGCCAAGGCGGTGTTCGCCGCCGGGTTCGACGTCACAGTGGTGCCCTGGGACCCGCTCACGCTGCGGCAGGCGGTGTTCGGGCAGGACCGGCTGGACCGCATCGCCGAGCTGGACACGCCGCTGTCCCGGTTCTTCACGACGATCTGCGCCGCCACCCTGGACTTCGACCGCAGGGTGGGCATCGACGGCACCACCCATCCGGACTCGTTGACCGCGGCCGTGCTCCTCCACCCGGAACTGGTGCTCGCGGCCTCTCCGTACCACGTGGACGTGGAGACCGCCGGAGAGCTCACCCGCGGCTACTCGGCGATGTCCTGGGGCGTCCACGGGCTGGAGCCCAACGCGCGGGTCATCGAGGAGATCGACGCGGACGGCTTCTTCGAGTACCTCCTGTCCCTGCTGTCCCGCGAGACCCTGCCGCCGAGGGTGATCACCGGTCGGTGAGGGCGATGGTGCCCTGCGCGGCCGCCACGGTCCTCTCGGAACCCTCGTCGTCGACCATCACGAGGTCGCAGCGGCACACCGCACGGCGGCGGGTGGACTCCACCACGTGGGCGCGGGCGCTGAGCAGGCGTCCCCGGGCGGGCCGCAGGTACTCGACGGAGAACCCGCTCGTGAGCACCGAGGCGCCGAGCACGGTGCCGCCCGCGAAGGTCAGCGCGTTGTCCGCCGCGTAGGCGAGCACCCCGCCGTGCAGGAAACCGTTCTGCTGGCGGAGCTCGTCGCGGACGTCGACCTCCAGGACGGCCCTGCCGGGCTCGAAGACGGCGATCCGGGCCCCGACCAGCTGGCTGAAGGGCTGGGCGGCCAGGACGCGGTTGGCGAGCTCCGGGGTGATCTCCTCGGCCATGGGCTTCCTTCCTGAGGCGGGTACCGCCACCCTAGGGCCACGTCCGGGGGCGGGGCCGATCCCGATGTGAGCGACCCCGCCCCGGACTCAGGGAACCTCGACGGCCTCCGAGCCGTAGGGAACGGCGCGCACCAGACTCACCCTGAGTGTCCGCCCGTTGGGTGCCGTGTAGGTGCGCTCCTCCCCCTGCTCGGCGCCGAGGATGGCCTGTCCCAGGGGCGACTCCGTCGAGCACACCGGCATGCCGTCGGAGTCCGCGCGGTCGCGCACCCCCAGCAGGAAGGTCTCCGGGTCGGGGTCGTCGCCGTAGCGGACGGTGACGACCATGCCGGGCTCGGCGATGCCGTCGTCCGGAGGGGCCTCGCCGATGACCGCGTCCCTGAGGATCTCCTGGATGCGGTTGACGCGGGTCTCACGGGCGTCCTTGTCCTCGATGAGGGGGAAGCCCCCGGTTCCGGGAGCGGACGTGCCGGTGAGGACCGCCAGTTCGGCGGTGAGGCGTTGGTGGGTGCCCGGGGTCAGCCAGGTGCGGTTCGTCATGGGGTCTCCTTGTACGAAGGCGCCCCGCCGGGGTTCGGCGGGGCGCGGACGGGACCTGCTGGGTTTCGTCGAACGAACCTCAGCGGGTGGGGTCGAAGGGGCGCAGTGCCGGGGACGGTGCGCCGGTGGCGACCGTGCGCGCCAGGAGGCGCCCGGTGACGGGCCCGTGGGTGAGCCCCCACATGCCGTGCCCGCCCGCCACGTAGAGCCCCGGCACGTCGGTCCGCCCGATCAGGGGCAGGCCGTCCGAGGTGACCGGTCTGGAGCCCACCCACTCGTCGGTGCGCTTGTTCAGGTCGACCCCGTCCAGGTAGGGCGCGGCCGACTCGGTGATCGCCCGGACCCGCTCCGCGCGGAAGGGTGCGTCGATGGCGCGGAACTCCATGGTTCCGGCCACGCGCAGCCCCTCACCGTGCGGTGTGCAGGCCACCCGGACCTCGGGCAGGTAGACCGGGCCGGGGACGATGCGCTCCGTGGGGACCATGAAGCTGTAGCCGCGTCCGGCGCGCAGCGGCACGTTGACGCCCCACGGCCGGGACTGTCGGCCCAGCCACGCCCCCGTGGCCACCACGACCGCGTCGCCGGTCTCGGTCTCGCCGTGCGCGGAGTGCAGCCGGAACCCGCCGTCGCGGGCGGCCTCCACCTTGGTGACGCGGAACTCCTCGACCACGCTCCCGCCGCGTTCGCGCACGGAGTCCGCGAGCGCGTGGGTGTACACCCCGGGGTTGACGTACCGCTGTCCGTCGATGCGCACGCCCGCCCGCACCTGTTTGGAGGCGAGCGGGACACCCGCGCGGGCGGCCTCGCCCTCGAGCGCCGAGTAGGTCAGCGGCAGACCGGCGTCGCGGGCGGTGTCCAGTTCCATGAGCAGCCGGGCGGCGTGCTTCCTGGAGGTGAACAGCGCGGTGATCGGGGATGACTCGACCTTCGCGGACACGCCTCCCTCGGCGAGCTCCTCGAAGGCGTCCAGGCAGGCGGAGCTGAGCGGCACGTTGCCGCGCAGCGCCCGCTCCCAGGTCCGCTGACCGCTGTTCAGGGCGAACGAGGCCAGGAAGTGCAGGAGTCCGGTGTCCGTGGTGGGCGGGACGGACAGCGGGGCCCGCGGGTCGAACAGGGCCTTCAGGCCGTTGCCGAGCACACCCGGCTCGTTGAGCGGGATGGCCAGACCGGGCGAGATCCAGCCCGCGTTGCCCCAGGACGAACCCGAGGCCACCGTGTCGCGTTCGACCACGGTGACGCCGACCCCGTACTTCTGGAGGAACCAGGCGGTCGAGAGACCGACGATCCCGGCCCCGACGACGATGACGGTACGCGGTGCGCCCGCGCCCTTCCCGGACATGGCGAGTTCTCCTGTGCGTGCTGGACGGCGGGTGCGGTGCCGCACCCGACCAGAGTCTCTCCCGTAAGCGCACGGCATCCTTTGTCCGCGCCGGACAATCTCGGCGTACGCTCATGTGGAGATCACACAACGTGAGCGTTCCACGTCCAAGGGAGTGGCTTCGATGGTGTTGCTGGACCGGCTGGTCACCATCCTCGGCACGTACGGAACCCGGCTGGTCGGCCCACGTCCCGCCGCGGACACGGTGCTGCGCGGGGTCGCGGTGCACGACCCGGCCGACCCCGGCCCTGAGGAGGCCGACGTCCTGCTCGCTGTGGGCGTCCAGGACCCGCTCCACGCGGTCGAGCTGGCCGAGCGCTCCCGGTCCCTGGCCGTGGTGGTGCGGATCGTGCGAGAGGGCGGGGTGGACCCGCACGGCGAGGCTGCCGCCCGGGCCGGGGACCAGGGGATCGCCCTGCTCACGGTGGATCCCTCGGTGTCCTGGGGCCAGGTCGCCGGGGTGGTCTACGGGCTGGTGCTGGAGGGCGGGGAGACCGAGGCGGGACGGGGCCCCGCAGACCTCCCCGCGCTCGCGGACACGATCGCCGCGCGGGTCGGCGGACCCGTGACCATCGAGGACCCCCGTCTGCGCGTCCTCGCGTACTCGAACCGCCAGTCAGAGGCCGACCAGGCCCGCTGGGACACCATCCTGGGGCGCGGGGTCCCCGAGGCGCTCCAGCGCCATCTGGAGGCCACCGGGGTCGTCGCACACCTGGCCTCGTCCGCCGACCCCGTGTACCTCCCGCCGGAGCCGGGTCTCGGGCTGGGCGGCCGCACGGCGGTGGCGGTCCGCGTGGGTCGGGAGTTCCTGGGGTCGCTCTGGGCTGCCTGCGCGGACCCGCTGGACGCCGAGCGCTCGGCCCTGCTGGCCGAGGGAGCCCGCACGGTGGCGCTGCACCTGCTGCGCACGAGGGTCAGCGCGGACCTGGAACGCCAGGTGGAGTCGGATCTGGTGAGCCGCCTGATGGAGGGCGCGATGGACCCCACCGAGGCCGCCGGGCGCCTGGGGCTGGCCGCCGCCCCGCACCGGGTGGTCGCCCTCCAGGCGCACACGCCCGACGAACGCCACTCCGCGACCCTCATGACCTTCGAGCGGGCCACCACCGGTTTCGGCTGGTCACGCCAGGGGCGGAGCACGGTGTTCGGGAGCACCGTCTACACGGTCCTGCCCTGCGGGGACGATCCCGCACCGGCCCGCGCGTGGGTCTCGGAGACCACCCGCGGTCTCCCGGCGCACGTGGTGGTGAACGCGGGGATCGGCGCCCCCGCGGACCTCGCCGGTCTGGCCGCGAGCCGCAGGGAGGCGGACGAGAGCCTCACCCTGCACGCGGCCCGGCCCGAGGGAGCGGCGGTGGCCTACGACGAGTCGTGGGGCGACGTGCTCATCCACCGCCTGCGCATGGCCTCGGCGTCGGGCCGCCGCCCCGCAGACGGCCCGGTGGCCGTCCTGACCCGGCACGACGCCGAGCACGGCACGGACCACGCCCGCACCCTGCGCGCATGGCTGCGGGCCCAGGGCGACCCCGCGGCGGCGGCCGAAGAGCTGGGGGTGCATCCCAACACCGTCCGGCACCGGATGCGGAGGATGGCCGAGGTGACGCCGCTCGGCCTGGACCAGCCCGGCATGCGGCTGGCCCTGGCCATCGCGCTGGAGGCCTACGCGCCCGGGGGTTGAGGCGCGGGGCCCGCCCAGACGCGCCTACCCGTTCTTCACCACGATGGTCTCCACCGTGTTGGCGACGTGTTCGAAGGCGTCGGCGGCGGTCTCCAGCTCCTCGATGACGTCCTTGAGCTTGAGCACCGTCAGGGCGTCGTACTCGCCGCTGAAGAGCTTCGCCAGCAGCTTGCGGTAGATGCGGTCTGCCTGGTTCTCCAGCTGGTTGATCTCGATCCAGTAGCGGGTGAGGTCCCGCATACTCCGCAGACGGGGCATGGCCTCGGCGGTGAGCTCGGCGGCCCGCTCCAGCACCTCGATCTGGTCGATGATGCCCTTGGGCAGCTGTTCCAGCCCGTACAGGTTGATGAGGTCGACGGCCGCCTCCATGGAGTCGATGACGTCGTCGAGGTTGGAGGCCAGGCGGTAGATGTCCTCACGGTGCAGGGGAGGCGCCGAGCTCTTGTTGAGTCGGCGCATGATCGCGTGGGTGGCGTCGTCACCGGCGTGCTCACAAGCACGCATCTTCTCGGTGATGGCCTCCCTGTCGGCCCCGTCGCTCATCAGCTCCACCAGCAGGCGGGCTCCGATGACCAGGTTGTTCGCCGAGTCGGTGAACAGCTCGTAGTAACTGTCATCACGCGGGCGCAAGCGCAGGCGCACGTCGTTCTCCCGATGGTGCGGTGGTCTTCCTTGGTGGATGTTAAGGGCGCTGACCAGCTGCTTCAGCGCGACAGTGCGGGATACCGCACGTCCGGACCCCGGTCGGGGGAGGCGGGTCCGGGTATGGTCACCCCTTGTTCGTCTGTCTGTGTCGACGCGTGGATCGCCATCTGCGCGGGTCCCCTCGCAATCCTCCCAATCTCGGACGACACCGGGACGGTTCGGGACGCTACCGTGTCCCGCTCCCCCCTGGCCAGCGGGGCGTTGAGACACGAATCACTCGATCGTCCGAAGACCGGCGGACAGTTCCTGCTGAAACCCCCGATATCCACCATCGGTCCATTGACCCGTAATAACAAGCACCCCTCGCGTCCACCTTCCTCACGCTCCGGGCGCCAGGGCCGTGACCTCGGCGAACCCGCTTCCGTCGGCGGCCCCGCCTAGGATCTCGTGCATGCCTTCAGCCCTGACGCCGAGCGCCGCGCGCCGGTTGCGCACCGCCCTGGACGACCAGCTCTCCGCCCTGGGCGAACCCGCCTTCACCGGCACCGACGAGGAGGCCGTCGCCGCGGCCGCGTGGGCGGTCCTGCGCGCCGAGGAGCCGCACCGTCCCGCACTGAAGGCCGCCGTCAGGTGCACTCTGGCGGTCCTGGCGGACCGGGCCCCGGGCCGCAGCCTGGAGGTACGCGTCCCTCCGTACGGCGCGGTCCAGGTGATCGAGGGGCCCACGCACACAAGGGGGACCCCGCCGGGGGTCGTCGAGACCGACCCCCTGACGTGGCTGAGGCTGGCCGTGGGCGCGGCCGAGTGGGGCGGGGCCCTGCACGACCACGGCGTCCGCGCCAGCGGTGTGCGCTCCGACCTGTCCTCCCACCTGCCGCTGTGGCCGGAAGAGGGGGCGGGCCAGGGGTCTGTCTGACCCCGAGGGACCACCCCGCATCGGCCAGCGGCTAAGCTGTGCGTGTGTCGTACTCCGACGGCCGGCTCTCCATGGACCTCGATCCGCTCGAACGCGGCCCGCAGGACGCTTGCGGCGTCTTCGGGGTCTGGGCACCCGGCGAAGAAGTCAGCAAGCTCACCTACTTCGGCCTCTACGCGCTCCAGCACCGCGGGCAGGAATCCGCGGGCATCGCCACGAGCGACGGGGAACGGATCGTCGTCTACAAGGACATGGGACTGGTCTCCCAGGTCTTCAACGAGGCGACGCTCGATTCCCTGAAGGGCCACCTCGCGATCGGCCACTGCCGTTACTCCACCACCGGTTCACCGGTGTGGGAGAACGCCCAGCCGACCTTCTACACCGCGCGTGAGGGGGGTCTGGCGCTCGGCCACAACGGCAACCTGATCAACACCCCGGCACTGGCCGCGATGCTTCCCGACCAGCGCCGGGACGCGACCACCGACACCGAGGTGCTCACCAACCTCCTCGCGGCGCGCGCCAGGGAGGGGCTCTCCCTTGAGGACGCGGCGCTGGAGCTGCTTCCCCAGGTGCGGGGCGCCTTCTCCCTCGTCTTCATGGACGAGAACACCCTCTTCGCCGCGCGTGACCCACAGGGCATCCGCCCGTTCGTGCTGGGCCGCCTCGGCGAGAACTCCGGCTCCGGCGGGTGGGTGGTGGCCAGTGAGACCGCCGCCCTGGACATCGTGGGCGCCAAGGTGGTCCGCGAGATCGAACCCGGCGAACTCCTGGTGATCGACGGCGACGGGGTCCGTTCCAGCCGCTTCGCCCCGGCCAAGCGCAAGGGCTGCCTGTTCGAGTACGTCTACCTCGCCCGCCCGGACACCACCATCAACGGGCGCAACGTGAACTCCACCCGGGTGGAGGTGGGCCGCCGCCTGGCGAAGGAGCACCCGGTCGAGGCCGACCTCGTGATCCCGGTCCCGGAGTCCGGCACGCCCGCCGCGGTGGGTTACGCGGAGGCGAGCGGCATCCCGTTCGCCCAGGGCCTGGTGAAGAACTCCTACGTGGGGCGCACGTTCATCCAGCCCAGCCAGACCCTGCGCCAGCTGGGCATCCGGCTCAAGCTGAACCCGCTGCGGGAGGTCATCGAGGGCCGCCGCCTGGTGGTCGTGGACGACTCGATCGTGCGCGGCAACACCCAGCGGGCTCTGGTCCGGATGCTGCGCGACGCGGGCGCCGCCGAGGTGCACGTGCGCATCTCCAGCCCGCCCGTGCTCTGGCCCTGCTACTACGGCATCGACTTCGCCACCCGCGCCGAGCTCATCGCCGCGAACCTGTCGGTGGAGGAGATCGCCGAGTCGGTCAACGCGGACTCGCTGGCCTACGTGGACCTGGAGGAGCTCATCGCCGCCTCCGAGCAGCCCAAGGACCAGCTCTGCCGGGCCTGTTTCGACGGGGTCTACCCGTTGGAGGTCGACTCCGACGCCCAGGGCAAGTACCTGTTGGAGAAGGCCTGCGGCACCCCCGAGGGCTCCACTCTGGCCACCAGCCACAAGTAACGCGCGCGGCGGGCCACGGCTCGCCGCGTCCGGCGGGACCACCCTTCCGGATCCTCCGGCGTGCCCTGGGACGGGGCCCGGAGGCTCGCACAGCAGCGAACACCGCACACACCGAACACGAGGAGAACTCGCGTGGCAGCCGACAGCACAGGGGCGACGGGCGCGTACGCGGCCGCGGGCGTCGACATCGCCGCCGGTGAGCGCGCCGTCGACCTGATGAAGCGTCACGTCGCGCGCACCCGCCGACCCGAGCAGGTCACCGACGCCAGTGGTTTCGCCGGCCTGTTCCGTCTGGACACGGCCAGGTACAGGGACCCGGTCCTGGCCACCTCCACCGACGGCGTCGGTACCAAGGTCATGCTCGCCCAGCAGATGGACAAGCACGACACCATCGGTATCGACCTGGTGGGGATGGTCGTCGACGACCTGGTCGTCAGCGGGGCCGAGCCCCTCTTCATGACCGACTACATCGCGACCGGCGCCGTGGTGCCCGAGCGGGTGGCGGAGATCGTGGGAGGCATCGCCGAGGGCTGCCACCAGGCGGGGTGCGCGCTCATCGGCGGCGAGACCGCCGAGCACCCGGGAGCGATGGACCCGGAGGAGTACGACCTGGCCGGTGCCGGCACGGGTGTGGTCGAGGGCGACGCCATCCTGGGCCCGGACCGGGTACGCGAGGGCGACGCCGTGATCGCGATGGCCTCCTCGGGCCCGCACTCCAACGGCTACTCGCTCATCCGCCACATCGTGGACCAGGCCGACCTGGACCTGTACTCGGAGGCCCCCGAGCTGGGCGGTGTCCTGGGCGAGGTGCTGCTCACCCCGACCCGTGTCTACGCGAAGGACTGCGTGGCGCTGACCTCCGAGGTCGAGGTGCACGCGTACTCGCACATCACCGGTGGCGGACTGGCCGCGAACCTGTCCCGGTCGCTGCCGGAGGACCTGGACGCCGAGCTGGACCGCTCCACGTGGGCGCCGTCGCCGGTCTTCGGCTACCTGGCGGAGAAGGGCTCGGTCAGCCGCGAGGACATGGAGGCCACGTTCAACATGGGTGTGGGCATGGTGGCGATCGTCGCCGAGGACGACGCCGATCGTGCGCTGAGCGTGCTGGCCGGGCGCGGCGTGGAGGCCTGGCGCCTGGGCGTGGTGAAGGGCGGTTCCGGACGGGCCGTGCTGAACGGCGAGTATCGGAACGGCTAGGCGGACCGGTTCGCGCCCGAAGGACGCGAACATAGCCGGTGCGAACCACCGCAGTGGTTCGCACCGGCTATATCCACCTGTCCGCGACGACCCCCCGACGGAGAGCCGTGACCGCTACAGGTCAGCGGTTGTTGTCCGAGCGACCCGAAAGTCTCGACCGGTTCCGACGTCTACTTGTCGGAGTCCGAGTACTTGTCGGCAAGATCCGCGTAGCGGTCGACCAGGTCGTCCTGAGGTTCCGTGTAGGAATCGTCCGGACCCGACGGCCCGGAGGGAGACCCCTCGTCCTCAGCGACACCCAGCTCCGACCGCAGCCGCTCAAGGTCGGTCCCACCGGAGCTGTACTTGAGCTTCCGGGCGACCTTCTGCTGCTTGGCCTTGGCTCGGCCGCGCCCCATTGGCTCGACCCCCTCAACGATTGGGTTCCGACGAACCCCAGATCACTTACTAACCCGCACTACCAGGCTGACGGCCGTCAAACGCGACTGACGTCTGGCGCCAGCTTACGTACACATACAACCGTACCTGGTCGGACCCCACCGTGCCTACGCCACCCGGGTGTGACGGATGTGGTGTGCGCACGGAACCCCTTCCAGCCTGGCCGTTCTCACGGTGAGTGCCAGACGGAACGATCTGTGCCACGATGCGATCGTGCTGCCCTACACCGCCTATCTGCGCGTCTACCAGCCGATCACGGCCTTCTCCCCTCGTGACCGAAGGTACTGGGAGGGGTACGCGGAGTCCGCGGATCGGCCCAAACGCGTGAACGCTCTGGCCGCGGAGCACGCGGAGAGTCTGGGCAGGGTCATCACGACCCCGCCGGTGGTCGCCCCCGCCGAGGAAAGCGGGAACGCCTACCTGCGACGGGTCAGCGAGCGGTTGTACGTCTGCCCCTGGCAGACCCGCCTGCGTTCCTGGCGCGCGTTCGGCGAGTTCGCGGAGTCCATGCCGCGGCCGCTGGTCGAGGCGTTCGTCCCCGCGCGGGAGGCCGACCGCGCCGAGACGGGGTACCGGCAGTGGCGCGACTCCGGGGCGCTGGCACAACCGGGGATCCTGTCGAGCAACTGGACGATCCCGATCCCGTGGTTCGTCGCCTTCGAACCGCAGGAGCGCTGCCTGGTCCTCTCCGCCGGACCCACCAGGACCCTGCTCTACCTGACCAGGACCGCGCAGGCCAGGCGTCGACTGGACCACACCGCCGCCGTCCTGCGTGAGCGTGTCGGGGAGCACGCGGTCTCCACCTCGGCCGAGCAGCTCACGGAGTGGCTGGCCACGACCGCCCACCCCGATTCCCTGCTCGAACTGGACTACGGGGGACTACCGCACCTGCTGAGCGACGAGCACCTGAGCGAGGACCACTCCGTGGCCGAGGTGTCCCAGGCCGTGGAGGCGCTCGCCAAGGGCGAGGGGTCGCGGGTGAAGGAACTGCGCGGACGACTCACCCGGCGCTGGAGGTCGGTGCGCGCCCTGGAGCACGCCAACTGACGGTCATGACTCCGTCGAACTTTCATGGACACTTCACGCACCCTGTCGCCATCCCTACCGGGGTCCGGACCTTGAGGGGGAGCCGCCACGCCGTGCCCCAACCTGGTACACCAGGTTTCTCAGTCGCACGAATCCGTCTTTTCGCACGTGACGACGGCGGGCGGGACCGCCTGACGAGAACACTCCACCAAGCGCCGTGAAACTGGGCATAACGCCCGATAGGGATCGGCGTAGACTGTAGCGAGACGAACACAGAGAGCACTCAGAGTAACCAGGAAAGCCTTACCACGCCGGGGATCCGCGTGCCCCGACCCCTCGGGCGCAGCGGACCGGCGCCACACGCACCTCCCCGCACCATCCCGTCCCGAACGCGACCGACCAGGGGCCCACGCCCTCCTCCCCCAGGCCCGACCCCCGAGTTTCGGTCAGCCCCGCCCTAGCACTTCGGATTCTCCGGATCGAGAAAAACGAGGCCCGAGAACGAAGTTTTGACCGAATACGCCACATGCCACTAAACGTGTCGCTAGAATCACTTAGCGTGACGCGGCCACGGGCGGCTTTCAACGGCCTCCCACGTGCAAAGTTGCTTGGAGTGGTCGCGCAAACACCTCGGGTGATATCAATAGGACTCAAGTGGGACTATTGGACATCCGGGCCAAGTGCCAGGAATCAGGCTCAAGGATCGGCACACAGATCCAGGAGGAGAGGCCGTACACATGTCGACTCGCACGCCCGAGGCGGAGCCCCTGTTGACCCCCGCCGAGGTTGCCACCATGTTCCGCGTTGACCCCAAGACCGTGACACGCTGGGCCAAGGCGGGCAAGCTGACCTCTATCCGCACCTTGGGTGGCCACCGCCGCTACCGCGAGACCGAGGTCCGCGCCCTGCTGGCCGGAATCCCCAGCCAGCGCACGGAGTGATCTCCCCGGTCTGTGCCGATTCCGGGGGGAACGGCTGGACGCGCTCCGGCTGCTGACAGATTTCTCAGGGCGGGCCACCCAGACGGGGTGGCCCGCCCTCCCTCACTCACCACCCGCCCCACACGACTCGGCGGACCCGGTCACCCACGGCCACCGGCCGGGGGTCCCGGTCACTGTCAGTCCTCGATCTGGTCGTCCATGGCGGTGGTCCGCTTGCGCGCGAGGAACGTCGCCGTGGCCCCGCCGCCGACCGCCACCACCGCGGCGGTGACCAGCGCCGCGAGGGAACTCCCGGTGGTGGCCAGCCGCTGGCTCGCCGCCGCCGTCTCCCGTTCCCCCTCGCCACGCTCCCCCTCACCGGGCGCGTCCGGCGCGATGTGGGTGGAACCGATCGCCCAGGCGTCCGCGAAGTCCACCGCGAACGCCCGTGCCTGTTCGGGGTCGCCCACCTGGACCAACACCGAGAGCGAGGAGCGCACACCCTCGCCCTCCCAGTCCTCGTCCTCGTCGTCGAAGGCGTCGGAGCTGGCCACGAAGCGGACGCTGACGGGCACCTCGGCCAGCGTCCCGCCCTTCTCGTCGAGGATCTCCAGGGTCTCCTCCACCAGGTGGTCGCCGTCGAAGTCCACCACCGGTTCGCCGAAGGCCGTCAGTTCCCCGTACTCGAAGGACGTCTCCGTCGCACCGTCGTAGGCCGCCGCAGCGCTGGTCCGCACGTCCCTGAGCGTGAACTCGACCGCGTTGGCGTCGGAGGAGACGGTCTCGGAATCCCCTTCGCCCAAGGCCACCACGTCCTCCTCGGTGGGCGTGGCGCCGGGCTCCTCCGAGGGGTCCTGAAAGGGCGTGTCCGGAGTGGGCCGGTCCGGTGAGCGGGGTCCCGGAGCGCCGGGCTCCCCTTCCTCGGCCGGACCGTCCCCGTCAGCTTCCCCAGCCGGCGGCTCGGTCTCCGCCTCCGGCACCTCCGAGGGGGTCTCCTCCGCCTCGGTGTCCGGGGGGTCGACCGGGTCGATCATGCCGAGGCCGATCAGGTCGTCGACACCGATCCGGACCGTCGCGCTCTCCACCACCGACTGGGCCAGGGCCCCCCTGTCGTTGACCAGGGTGCGGCTCTCCCCCTCGACCCGCGTGAACTCGGCCAGTGCTCCCGCGACGGGGTCGGCCCCGGCCTCGTCCTCGGTCTCACCGCCGAAGCTGATCGCGGTGGAGTACCCCGAGACGAGGTCACCGTCGCCGACCCAGGCCTGTGCGTTGGCCCAGACCAGCTGGTCGGCCGAGGCGGGGAGCGCGGACACGACCCCGAGCGCGCCGAGGGCGGCGAAGAGGGCGCCACCCGCCAGGAGGCGGCGAGCGGACATTCTGGCGGGAGTCACCACAACACTCCTGTTGTTTCTGGGGGATGACCGGCCCTGGGGCCGGTCCCGCCCCGGCGCTGTCGCGGCGGAGCGGGGTGTTCCGACCGGCCTGGCGGCCGGGAGCGGTGTTCCGGGACGGGGTGTGTGCCCCTCGTCCGGTCGAGGTACGGATTCGGTGTGGAGTGCCGTGTGCGGGGCGGTCCACACGGCGAGCCTAGTCGCTTGATCACAAAACGGAAACCGTTCGGTCGACGCGGGGACGGTGGTGCGCGAGTTCCGGAGCGCCGGTGGCACACCCTTCTGAGCTGGCGGAACGCGGAACCGAAAGGAATGGCGCACCAGGAGGGCGTGGCAGGTGGGGGGCGTGGGGGGCACGCGTTCTCCGACACCCGGCCGGGCGCGAGAATACGAAGCACCCCGTACGTCCTGATTTGTTGGGGTACGACGGGGTCACGGACTGCGGCTACGTTTGGGGCATGCTCGTCTGCGTACCAACAGGGCGCCGGAGCCGCGCCACCCGCGCTCTGGCCCTGCTCTCGCTCGCCGTCGTCTGGACCGCGGGCTGCTCGTCCCCGGCGGGCGGCGCACCCGGTACCGACCCGACGGCGGCACCTCCGCTGCCCGGTCCGGAGGACGGATCCGGCGCCGCGGGAGAGAGCGGATCACCCGCTGACGACGAGGCGGTTCCGCCCGGCGACGGCCCGCTCGGCGACCGCGTCGTGGTCATCGACCCGGGTCACAACGGGGGCAACGCCGACGCCCCGAGCGAGATCAACACACTTGTGCCCGCCGGACCCGGTGAGAAGGCCTGCGACACCGTCGGCGCCGAGAGCGTCAACGGCTACGCGGAACACGAGTTCAACTGGGACCTGTCACTGCTCGTCCAGGAACGGCTGGAGGCGGACGGCGCCACGGTGATCCTCACCCGCGAGGACAACGAGGGCGTGGGGCCGTGCGTCAACGAGCGGGCCGAGATCGCCAACGAGAACGGCGCGGACGTCGCCCTGTCCATCCACGCGGACGGCGGCCCCGGTTCGGGGCGGGGCTTCCACGTCATCACCCCCGGTGAGGTGAGCGGCTTCACCGAGGAGATCGTCGAACCGTCCGCGCTCCTCGCAGAGGACATCCGCCGTGAGTACCTTGAGGGCAGCGAGGTCCCCTACGCCGACTACCTGGCGGAGGAGGGCCTGGACGAGCGCACGGACCTGGGCGGGCTGAACATGTCCACGGTTCCGAAGGTGTTCCTGGAGGCCGGGAACATGCGCAACGCGGAGGACGCCGAACTCCTGGAGGACCCGGAGTGGCGTGAGCGCGCCGCCGACTCCATCGCCCGCGGGCTGGCCACCTACCTCCTGCGCGAGTAGGCGCGACCCCGGGCACGAACAGGGCGGGCCCCGGGGATCTCTCCCCGGGGCCCGCCCCGGCGTCGGTCGGATCGAACCGTCCGCGCCGCTCGTCTCACGCGGCCCGGCCGGTGTCGGAACCGGACCGGCTAGATCGTTGATGGGAAATCTCTGAACCAGCTGCGGGCATGACGAAGGGCGTCGAGGATCAGTGTGTGACGACCGACCTTGACGCCCTTCTGAC